>NZ_NPEV01000032.1 GCF_003258835.1 Rhodobium orientis
TTCGACACCCCCGAGCACCTGGCCAACGAGCTCATCGAATATATCATCTACTACAACGAGTTCAGGCCCCACCAGGCAATCGGAAACATCCCGCCAAAGACCTTCGCCGAACAAAAGAAAACCGAACAGCCATCACCGAATTCGTGAACTTGCACAATTGCGAGCGAAGCGAAGCAATCCAGTGCGGCCTATCGGTTAATCAACTGATTTTCCGCGAGTTTCGCCATTGGATCGGCAACTCGGCATGGTTTTCCGAACAATCCATTGACGGAGAGCGCGCGAACGCCGGGCCGCATAGGCCATCCCGGCGCAGCGCTTATGCGCCGCCCGGGATGTCGGCAGAGCTGTGACTCGTCCCTTACGCCGTGTCCTTCTTCGGCGAGATCAGGCCGCGATTGACGAGCGTCTCGGCGATCTGGACCGTGTTGAGGGCCGCGCCCTTCCTCAAATTGTCGGAGACGACCCACATCGCCAGCCCGTTGTCGACGGTCGGATCCTCGCGGATGCGGCTGATATAGGTGGCGTCCTCGCCGGCCGCCTCATAGGGCGTGATGTAACCGCCGGGCTCGTGCTTGTCGATGACGAGGCACCCCGGCGCCTCGCGCAGGATGTCCCTTGCCTCGTCGGCGGTGATCGGCCCGGCGAACTCGATATGGACGGCCTCGGCATGGGAGATGAACACCGGCACGCGCACGCAGGTCGCCACCAGCTTGATCTTCGGGTCGAGAATCTTTTTCGTCTCGGCCGTCATCTTCCACTCTTCCTTGGTGAAGCCGTCCTCCATGAAGACGTCGATATGCGGGATCGCGTTGAAGGCGATCCGCTTCGGGAATTTCTTGGCTTCCACCGGGTCGGAGACGAAGACCGCGCGGGTCTGGGTGAAGAGCTCGTCCATCGCCTCCTTGCCGGCGCCGGAGACCGACTGGTAGGTGGCGACGACGCAGCGCAGGATCTTCGCCTTGTCGTGCAGCGGCTTCAGCGCGACGACCAATTGCGCGGTCGAGCAGTTCGGATTGGCGATGATGTTCTTCTTGGAAAAGCCGGAAATGGCGTCGGCGTTGACCTCCGGGACGATCAGCGGCACGTCCGGGTCCATGCGGAAGGCGGAGGAATTGTCGATGACGACGCAGCCGGCCTTGCCGATCTTCGGCGACCATTCCTTGGAGGTCTCGCCGCCGGCCGACATCAGGGCGATGTCGATGTCGGAGAAATCGACGTGCTCCAGCGCCTTCACCCGGAGCGTGGCGTCGCCATAGGAGACCTCCACGCCCTGGCTGCGGCGGGAGGCGACGGCGACGACCTCGTCGGCCGGAAAGCCCCGTTCCTTCAGGATATCGAGCATTTCGCGGCCCACATTGCCGGTGGCGCCGACGACTGCGACTTTGTAACCCATGGTTCTGGTTCCTCGTTCCCTCTCCCCCGCGCCCGTTATTGAACGGGCTCTTCGATCCCCCGCGCCGCGCCGGGGGAGATATCGGCGGACGAGAGGAGCCGTCAGGCGGTCGGAGTGGTTTTCGTGGTCTTGGTGATCTTGACGGTCGCGCGCGCGGAAACGCCCGGAAAGGCCCAGGACGGCGTCTTCTGCTCGATGATCCGATCGAACGGGCGCATGGCAACCTCTGTTACAGCGCGCTTCTCATGACGTGGAACGCGGGGGCTGTCAAGGTTGGGGGTGGTTCAAGGAGAAGGCGGCGGCCCGTTGCCGATGAGGCTATTGAAGATGTCGGTGATGTTTGGTGCCAAGCTGTCATAGACCTTTTTCCATCCAGTCAGGTTCTTGGAAACCTTCTCACCCCGCAAAAAGGCCTCCCAAAGCCCTTTGACGGCGCCGGCAGTGGCCTTGTCGCGTGCCATTTCGGCATTGATTTCACCGAGCGGGTCGGCTGGTGGCTTGGGATACTCGCCTTGTGCAGACGTCCGTATGTCGTCGGGATCTAGTTCAACGGCGATTGTTGGTGCCACCGGCCCGTCCTTGACTTCAGCGATGGACGGCGCGACGGAGTCTGCGAACATTGTCGGCGTGTTCTCGCGGACGATGTCGACGATATTGTCGACCGCATCAAGTGGGAGTGGATCATTGAGGACACCGGTCCTGACGTTTTCATAGAAAGCCGGGACTTCAGCATAAAAGGTCCGGAATCCAATGTGATGCTCCAAGAAGGCCTTGAGCGCGGTAGCTAGTCCTAAGTTCAGAATGTCGGCTTCTGCCGCAAACATATCTCGCAATATGCGTGCCTGGGCGTCCGCAAGGTGGATATTGCCGCTACCAACGCCATCCGGCAGTTCTTGGCGGTAGTGGGTCAACGCCTCCGCGTATTCGCTTCGTGCGTTGTACCTGCCCGTAGCCAGTTGCCGAATCAGGTTTTCGGCGAGTTTGTCGCAGGCAGCTCGCTGGCTGTCGTGGTCATGCTTCCGGCTCGGCCGGTTGAGCATCGCCAAGTTCGCTTGGCCTGCGATGACTGCGATCTGATGGTTGTCGTTCCAGCCATAATCAACAACGGAGACAATACTTTTGAGGACCTCGGGCCATGACTCGGTGTCGCCAATATCGTAGTGAGTTGTTTGGGCTTCAGAGGTGTCGTTGGGCGGTTCGGCTGCTTCGACTTCCCTGATGCGGCGCGCGATCTCGGCGTTGATTTCGGCCGGCTCCGCATTCCGCATCTGATAAGGGACCTCCACAAAGAGGCGTTCGATAGCTGTGCCGCGCGTCCCGCCCTGCACGCGCCTTTCGAACCAGTCAAGCCAGACTTCCCAATGATCGCCGTTGGAAAGAAGGTATCGCTTCAACTTTTTCCAATTTAACAGGAACCAATCCGGGGTATTTTTGTCCCACAATGATCGAAGCAGAACTTCTACTAGTATCTCATTTTCTTTGATGCCACTATTTCCAATCGGAGTTTCTCTAGATTTTAGTTCTTGGATATCTAATCGCATTCTATCAAAAATTGAATTTTTTCTACTTTTATTTAAATCTTTATCGTCCGAGCTCTCAAAATTTACATAAGGATTCGGCTCAAAAATAGCCCTAGCAGCAGCTGAAGATTGAAAAGCGGCACTAGTAATAGCGTCTAAGAAGTTAAGCGGTACTTCGCTTATCCCCGGATCTGAAAAGAATTTATTATATCCCTTTTCGCTGAACACCGCATTAAAAACAGCAGAAGAAGCTTCTATATTTGGTTTACGTTCCGGATTCAATTTTCTTTTAAAAGAAATACCCGCATTCCATGATGTGGCTAAAGCTTCGAACGCAGAAAAGATATCCCTAATTTCCTCTTTATCTGTAGGTTCTATGTTTCTCGGATTTAATTCGATTGCGACTAGTGGGAACACGCGGAGTGCCGCACGAACTCCAACTCCGATCGAAACTTCGTGCGGCTGAGCGTCGAGCCAAGCGTCTAGCGCTTCTTGATCCTCGATCTGCGGTTCGCCTTGGGCGAAAGGTATTTCGGTGCCGTCTTCTGCCATCCAGCGATCCTGCCTGCGGCGACGCGAGTCTGCAAGGCAAGGTGGTGGCCTTCCACAGAGCCAGGCGATTGTGCAGGCATTCAGCTTGGCGAGGCTGCATGGATTGCCGCGTCGGCCTTGCGGCCTCCTCGCAATGACGTTGAAATTATTGAGTAAATACCGTCATTGCGAGCGGAACGAAACGATCCAGAGCGACCGTGCCCCGAGCGCTGGCGTACCGTGTGGATGGGGGCAATGGATCCCTGTGTGTGGCGGTTGTGGCAGGATGGGGCGGGCCGATTTACTCCTGCGTCATTGCCGGGCTTGACCCGGCAATCCATGAGGCCTTTGATTTCAATCTGTTAGGGGAGTTTTTGCCGCTCTTCATCATGGACCACCGGATCAAGTCCGGTGGTGACGCAGAGTATGGTGAGATGGCGGTGGCAGACCCGAGCCGAGCTGCCAAGCGTTGACGTCCGGGCTCCATCGAAGCCGTCAGGCTTCGTAAGGCCGAACGGCCGCCGGCGCTGATGCGCCGCCCCCCCGCGGAGCCGCGAGCGAAGCGAGCCTGGCGTGAGCGGCAAACAAACCTTGCCGCCCACGCGGAGGCCAACGAGAGCTTTGCTATAAGCGCGAACCCGAAGCCGTAAGGCTTCGCAAGGGCGACCGCCCGCCGGCGCTGATGCGCCGCCCTCGCGGAGGCTAGCGGGCGAAGCCCGCGCTCAGCCGTGAGCGCTAAAAAACCGAGCGCCAAAAACCCCGCGAAAAAACTACCCCGCCAGCCGATCCATCTCCGTGAGGATCGCCGTGCCCATCTCGACCGTGGTGACCGTCGGGGCACCTGCCTCGGCGATGTCGCCGGTGCGGAGCCCCTTGTCGAGGGCGGCGGCGATGGCGGATTCGACGAGGTCGGCTTGCCTAGTGAGTTCGAAGGAGTAGCGGAGCGCCATGGCGAAGGAGGCGATCATGGCGATGGGGTTGGCGATGCCCTTGCCGGCGATGTCCGGGGCCGAGCCGTGCACCGGCTCGTACATCGCCTTGCGGCGGCCGGTCGTCGGGTCCGGGGCGCCGAGGGCGGCGGACGGCAGCATGCCGAGGGAGCCGGTCAGCATGGCGGCGACGTCGGACAGCATGTCGCCGAACAAATTGTCGGTGACGATGACGTCGAACTGTTTCGGCCAGCGCACGAGCTGCATGCCGCCGGCGTCGGCCAGCATGTGCTCCAGCTCAACGTCCTTGTATGTCGCCTTGTGGGTGGCGGTGACGACCTCGTTCCAGAGCACGCCCGACTTCATGACGTTGCGCTTTTCCATCGAGGTGACCTTGTTGCCGCGGGTGCGGGCAAGGTCGAAGGCGACGGCCGCGATGCGCTCGATCTCGTAGGTGTCGTAGACCTGGGTGTCGACGGCGCGCTTCTGGCCGTTGCCGATGTCGGTGATCTCCTTGGGCTCGCCGAAATAGACGCCGCCGGTGAGCTCGCGCACGATCAGGATGTCGAGGCCCTCGACGACATCGCGCTTCAGGGACGAGGCATCGGCCAGCGCCGGATAGCAGATGGCGGGGCGCAGATTGGCAAAGAGCTTCAGATCCTTGCGCAGGCGCAACAGGCCGGCTTCCGGGCGCACGTCATAGGGAACGCCGTCCCATTTCGGCCCGCCGACGGCGCCGAAGATGACCGCGTCGGAGCTGAGCGCCTTTTCCATGGTGGCGTCGGAGACGGCCGCGCCATGGGCGTCATAGGCCGCGCCGCCAACCAGATCTTCCTCATACGTAAAGGTAAGGTCGGTCTTGTCGTTGAACCAGGCGATGACGCGCTTGACCTCCTCCATGATCTCGGTGCCGATGCCGTCGCCGGGGAGAAGCAGAAGATTGTAGTCGGTCATGTGCGGGTCATCCTTTAGGGCCGTCATCCCCTGGGAGCGTAATCGCTTGGGGAGAGCGCCGTTCTGGCGGGTTTTTCTGGAAGGTTGGTTAGCCGGAATGGCGGCGGACTGCAAGCCGGCGTATACGGCCCACCGGCAAGGCGGGGCGGAAATCACCTTCCGCAAATTTGCGGAAGGTGCGTGTTCGAAACGGCCCCGGTCAGGGAGAGACGCGCGGCCAGTCGTCGTCGTCTTTCCCGGGTGCGGTGTCGTCCCCCGCATCGTCGTCCCCCGCGTCGTTATCCGGGGTCTCTTCGTCGGACGTGTCGTCCCCGGAGGCCTCGTCTTCGGCAGGCTCGGGGCTCGCACCCCACTCCTCGGCTGCTTCCGCTTCAACGAGCCCTTCAGCACCGGCGTTTTCCTCGGCCGGAAGCTCCCCTGCCTCGGCGGCGACGAGGGCGGGCTCTTCGCCGACGGGTTCGATATCGTCGTCGTCAGCGTCCTCGGACGACTCCTCCGTCTCCTCGCCAACGACCGGCATGGGCTCGTCGGGTGCGGGGCCGTCCGGCGCCAGGTCGAAGGCGCCGAGGTCGAGGGCGGCGGCGAGGTTATCGGCCATTGCCTGGGGGTCGAACTCCGAATGGAGCGGCGCTGCGTCCGCTACGGCGTCCTCGACGGGCGCATCGAAGTCCACGGCGCCTTGCTCGGCGAGCGTATCGCCGTCGGCCGGCGCCACCTCGGCATCGGCCTCTTCCGTCCCTTCGGCGGTCTCGTCCGGATCGGGTGCGCCGACGGCAAGCGCCTCGGCAAAGACGTCCTCCAGATCCGGCCCTTCGTCGTCCGCGGGCGCCCCGGTCCCGGCGGCCCCCGCGGCCTCGCCAGCTTCGCTCTCCTCGCCGGCAGTCGCCTCGGCGACCTTTTCCAGGGCGTCGGGCATCAGTTCGCTCGCCAGGAGTTCGGCGGCGATGATGTCGGTCGCCACCCGCTCCACCGAAAACGGCGCGCGGGCGCCGGCCGGGCTCGCCTGGGGCGCGGGCCGGGCAAGCGCCTCTTCCAGCTGGGCGAGATCGGCGTTGCCGCCGCAAATGAGGACGCCGACCCGCTCGTTGCGCTCCGGCTGGTAGGCCCCGGTGAGCAGCGCGGCCAGCGCCGTGGCGCCGCCGGGCTCGGTGGCGATGCGGAAGTCGCGCCACAGCCGCTGCTGGGCGGCAAGGATGGCCTCGTCCTCGACCAGCAGCACCTCCTCGACCCCGTCGCGGGCGATCCGGAACACGGTGTCGCCGCAGCGGCGGGCGCCGAGCGCGCCGGCGGCCACGGAATCGACCTCCACGTCGACGGGCCGGCCCTCGGCGAGGGCTTCGTGCAGCGTCGGGCAGCCGGTGGGCTCGACGCCGATGACCCGGGCGCGGTTGTCGAACCAGGCGCTGATGCCGGCGATCAGCCCGCCGCCGCCGACGGCGACCAGAACGGTGTCTAGGCCGAGGGCCTGTTCCTCCCATTCCAGCCCGAGCGTCCCCTGGCCGGCGATGGTGTCGATGCTGTCATAGGGGTGGACCAGCAGGGCGCCGGTGTCGGCGGCATAGGCCTCGCACAGCGCGGCGGCGTCGGCATAGGTCTCGCCCTCGATGTGGACGTCGGCGCCGTAGCGGCGGATGAGGTCGGCCTTTGCCGGGGCGACGGATTCCGGCACGTAGATGCGGGCGAGCTCACCGAGCCGGTCGGCGGCGAAGGCGACGGCCGCGCCGTGGTTGCCGCCGGAGGCGGCAGTGACGCCGGTCGGCGGGATCTCGTTGCTGAGCAGCGTGTTGAAGGCGCCGCGCACCTTGAAGGAGCCGGCGAACTGCATCTGCTCCAGCTTGACGACGACGGGGGCGGGCAATTCGAAGTCGCCCGGGGCCGTGTGCAGCACGGGGGTGCGGCGGATCTGGCTGCGGATGCGCGAGTGCACGGAGCGGATCAGTTCCGGGCTGACGGTATCGAACATGGTTTTCTCCTTCGCACCCCTTTTACACGTTCACGGGAACTTGACCGCGAAATGGGGAGAGAACGTGTCACGGCGCCAAGGGCTTATCGCATGCGCTCCCGCCGGGGGCAGCCATTGGCGCGAAAGGTCAGTCGAGGGGCATCGCCGTTTCCACCAGGCTCACCCAGTAGGAACAGCCATAGGGGATGGCGTCGTCGCTGAAATCGTATTCCGGATGGTGCAGGCCGGCGCTGTCGCCGTTGCCCATATAGATGTAGGCGCCGGGCCGGGCCTCCAGCATCCAGGCGAAATCCTCGCCGCCCATGATCGGCACCGGGTCGCGGTCGAGCCGCGCCGGACCAACCACCTTTTCGGCGACGGATGCGGCAAGGTCGGCCTGATCGGGGTGGTTCATGGTGACCGGATAGTCGCGCTGGTAGGTGAGCCGGACGCTGGCGCCGAAGGCCTCCGCGGTCGCGGTCACATAGGCGCGAATGCGGGCCTCAAGGGTGTCGCGCGTCGCCGCATCGAGGGCGCGCACGGTGCCCTTGAGGTACGCCGAGGGCGGGATAACGTTGTCGGCCTCGCCGGCCCGGAAGATGGTGATGGAAATGACCGCGGCCTCACGTGGATCGACGTTTCGCGACACGATCGACTGCAGTCCGGTGACGATATGGCTGCCGACGAGGACCGGATCGACGGTGGTGTGCGGAAAGGCGCCGTGGCCGCCGATGCCGTCGACCTCGATGGTCAGCCGGTCGGTCGCGGCCATCATCGCCCCTGATTTCACCGCGAAATTTCCCGCCTGTATCCCCGGTATATTGTGTAGCCCATATATTTCCTGGATGCCGAAACGCTCCATCAGGCCGTCGTCGATCATTTCCTTGGCGCCGGCACCGCCCTCTTCGGCCGGCTGGAAGACCATGATCGCGGTGCCGTCGAAGTTGCGGGTCTCGGTGAGGTATTTGGCGGCGCCGAGCAGCATGGCGGAGTGGCCGTCATGGCCACAGGCGTGCATCAGGCCGTCCGCCTCGGAGGCATAGGGGCGCGACGTCGCCTCCGCGATCGGCAATGCATCCATGTCGGCGCGAAGGCCGATGACCTTGCCGGAGCCGGACGTGCGGCCCCGGATGACGCCGACGACGCCGGTGCGGCCGATGCCGGTGGCGACCTCGTCGCAGCCGAACTCTTCCAGCTTGCGGGCGACGATGCCGGCGGTGCGATGGACGTCGAAGCGCAGCTCCGGGTGGCGGTGGAAGTCATGGCGCCAGCCGGCGATCTCCTCGTGCAGGTCGGCGAAGCGGTTGATGATCGGCATGAAGGCCTCTTTGCAGGGATTCGCGTGTGTCCCCGAGCCTATCGCGGTTCGGCCGTTCGGCAAACGCGGGCTTCACGCCGAGCGGGCGGGCGCCGCCCTGCGGCGGCGGTCGGCGCGGATGTTGAAGGCGAAGATGGCAAGGACGACGGTGGCGCCGGCGGCCTCCAGATAGGGCGTGTTGGGCCAGACGAGGGCAACGCCGGCGGCGCCCAGAAGGATGCGCAGCGGCCAGGGGATCGGCGCTTCCATATGGCCCTCGATGGCCGCGCCGAGGGCGTAGACGCCGAGGGTGGCGATGGCAAAGAGCGTCAGCATCTGAGGGATCGTGCCGGTGAGGAACGGCGTATAGGCAAAGAGGATCGGCACCAGATAAAGGCCCTTGGCGAGGCGCCAGGCGGTGAAACCGGTCAGCATCGGCGGCGTCTTGGCGATCGCGGCCGCCGCAAAGGCGGTCAGGCAGACCGGTGGCGTCACGTTGGAATCCTGTGAGAGCCAGAAGACGATCATGTGGGCCGACAGCAGCGCGCCGGTGGTCAGCGCCACCGGCAGGGCGAGGCGCTGCTGGGCCATGATCTGGGTGACGACCTCCGGCGGCAGCGCGTTCCAGAGCGCCTCGGCGTCGGCCGGCGGCATCGGTGCTGAGAGCTTTGCCATCACCGATGGATCGGCGAGCATGAAGAAGGGTTTTATCGCCTCCGACAGGGTGCCCTCGGCAAGGGCCGCGACAATGTCGGCGCGCATCATCTCCGGCGGCACGATCTGGTTGACGATGAGGATCTGCAGGGCCGGGGCCGACAGGGTGGCGAGCACGATATAGGCGGCCGTCACGGGCAGGCCCATGCCGAGCACGAGGGAGGCGAGCGCCACCAGCACGATGGCGATCATCAGGTTGCCGCCGGCCCACTGGGTAATCATCAGCGAGAAGGTGTTGCCGATGGAGGCCATGGCGATGACGTTGACAATGAGGCCGATGGCGATCAGCAGGACGCCGGTGGTGATCATGTTGCGGGCGCCCATGGCCAGCGCCTCGACGATGGCTCGCGGGCCCATCGGGTTCGGCGTCAGCCAGGAGGCGACGACGACCGCAAGGATCGCCCAGCCGCCGGCAAAGGTCGGCGTGAAGCCGTAGACCAGCAATCCGATGAGGACGCAGATCGGGATCAGGAAGGCCGGGCCGCCCTTCTTCAGGACCTCGATCACCCGCGGCGCGTCGTCGTCATGGGAGACGATGTTGTGGCGCTTGGCCTCGATGCGCACGAAGAAGGCGACGGAGAGGAAATAGACGAAGGCCGGCAGGAACGAGACGGCGACGATGTCCAGATAGGGGATCTGGGTGTAGTTGGCCATGACGAAGGCGCCGGCGCCCATGATCGGCGGCATGAGCTGGCCGCCCGTGGAGGACGCCGCCTCGACGCCGGCGGCAAAGCGCGGCGGAAAGCCGGAGCGCTTCATCAAGGGAATGGTGATGACGCCGGTGGAAGTGGTGTTGGCCACCGCCGAGCCGGAAATGGTGCCGGTGAGGCCAGAGGCGATGACGGCGATGAAGCCGGGACCGCCGGTGAGCCGGCCGGAGATGGCGCGGGCGATGTCGATGATGAATTCGCCGGCCCCGGAGCGCACCAGGAAGGCGCCGAACAGGATGAACAGGAAGACGAAGCTCGACGAGATGCGGCCGATCATGCCGAACATGCCCTCGTCGGAAAAGATCGAGCGGAAGACGACGGTCTCCACGGACAGGCCGGCGAACCGGAAGACGCCGTCGATATGGTCGCCCCACCAGGTGACGTAGGTCAGCGCGGTCAGGATCAGGACCGGGATGATCCAGCCGGTGGTGCGGCGGGTCAGCTCGATGGCGCCGAAGATGGTGAGGAAGGCGAGCGCCCATTCGTGCGGTGCCAGGTGGACGCCGCGGGCATAGATGGCGTTTTCCGAGGCGATGAGGACGATGGTGCCGACGGCAAGCGCCACCCCGAAGACGACGTCGAGCGCGAAGATGGCGTTGCGGCCGCGGCGGCTGCCGACATGGAAGAGCGGAAAGCGCAGGGCGCAGAGAAAGGCGAGGCCGGCGAAATGGACGCCGGCGAGCCACAGGGTCGACAGGGTCGCGAACAGGTTGGCCCAGAGATGGAACAGCGAGACGGCAACCGCGACCGCGGTGAACACCGCCTGCCAGCGGCGGTCTTCGAGGCGGCCCTCGTCGGCGATGATGGCGACGTCTGGAAGCGCGGCGGCAACCGTTCCGCCGGAAGCGCCATCGGGCCCGTTGCTGGGCGCATCTTTGTCGGACATCCTGTTTGCGACCTCGTTCCCCGGCCTGTGCGGCGGGCGACAGGCGGGCGGAGACGACCGGTCCGGACGGGTGGAACCCGCCCGGACGCTGGATATCGGCTGAAGGCCGGCGTTACGGCTTCAGGGCGTCCGGAATGGTGATGCCGGCTTCCTCGTAGTAGCGCAGGGCACCCGGATGCAGCGGCAGCGGCAGGCCGGAAATGGCGCGTTCCAGGCTCATGTTCTTGGTCGCCGGATGGATGCCGTTGAGGAAGGCGAGATTCTCGTAGATCGTCTTCGTCATCAGGTAGATGGTTTCCTCCGGCACGTCGTCGCGCACGGCAAGGAAGTTCGGCTGGGCGATGGTGTTGATGTCGGCGCTCTGGCCCGGATAGGTGCCGGCCGGGACGACGAAGCGGGTCCACAATTCGCCGAAATTGCCGTTCGCGCGCTTGATCTGGTCGTCGGTGAAGTCGAGCACCTTGAGGCTGGCGCCCATCGCCGCGAAAACGCGGGTGACGGCGGAGACCGGCGGGCCGGCCGGGGTCGACATCGCATCGATCTGGCCGTTCTGCATGGCGTCGGCGGAGGGGCCGTAGCCCATATAGGCGAGGTCGTAGGCCTCTTCTATGTCGATGCCGAGATTGCCGAGGATGGTGCGGTTGGAGCCGAGGGTGCCGGAATTCTGGCTGCCGAGGGACACCTTCTTGCCGGCCAGCCCTTCCATGTCGTCGATGGTGCCGCTCTTGGCGTATTCCTTCTTGACGACGAAGTGCTCGACATTCGGCCACAGCATGGTGATGGAGCGCAGCGACTTCTGCGGCCCCTCGCTCTCAAGCGGGCCGGTGCCGTTCTTGGCGTAGGCGCCGTAAAGGCCCTGGACGATGGCGAACTGGACCTCGTTCTCGCGCAACAGCTTGATGTTCTCGCCGGAGCCGGCGGAATTGATCGCCGACATGTTGATGTTGTCCTTGGGCTGCAGCTTGACCTTGATCAGCGTCGCCAGCGCCACGCCGACCGGATAATAGGTGCCGCCGGTCGAGGCGGTGGCCAGCAGATAGTTCTGGGCCTCCTGGGCCTTTACCGGCGTGTGCGATACCGCGCCGAGAAACGCGGCGCCGGTGGCGGCGACAAGAACGGATTTCAAAAGGGTGCGTCGTGCCAGCATGGGGTCTGGTCCTCCCTGGTATGGTGTGGTCGGTTTATTTTGTTTTGTTTTTCAAATCTGTTTCATTTGGCCGCCGCTGCCAACCGCTTTTGTTAAGAAAAAATGCGTAGTGCGCATTGCGTGCATCTTTCGGCGCCGGCGCCGAGAGGTGGAAACGCCGGCCAATTGCGCTTTGCCATTGCCAAGCGGCGGCTCACGCGCCATCTGTCGGGCAATGTTCCTGGGCCGACGGCCGCGGGGGTCCGGTCGCAGCGCGGCGAGGGTGCCGGCGGCGGCGGGCAAGACCCGTTAGGGATCGCCGGTGACGGCTGCGCCGACGCCGCGGATACCTTTGCAATCCGGGCGGCGTTTGCGTTAGTGTGTCGCGGCCGTTGGGGGGAGCAGATTGCGTGCCGGGGTGTGGAGCCCCGCGCCCGGATACCGGAAAAAGGACACGGCATCTTGCATTTCAGGTTCGGTTCGTCAGCGGTCGCCAGGAGATCCGGGATCGTCGCCGCGATCCTTATCGCGTGCGCCTTGGCGCAGGCGGCGCCGGCGCGCGCCAAGGACGACATCGCCGCCTATCTGGTCATGGATGTCGGCAGCGGCGCGGTGCTCGATTCCATGAACCCGATGCGGCCGTGGCATCCGGCGTCGCTGACCAAGATGATGACCGCCTATGTGACCTTCAAGGCGCTGAAGCTCGGTTTCCTGAGGCCCTCCTCGCCGGTCTACTATTCGGCCAACGCGCGGGCCGAGCCGCCGTCCAAGATGGGCTTCCGGGTCGGCACCGTGCTGACCGTCGACAATGCCCTGAAGATGATGCTGGTGAAGTCCGCCAACGACGTGGCGGTGGCAATCGCCGAGAGCGTCAGCGGCAGCGAGGCGGCGTTCGTCGCCGCCATGAACCGGGAAGCCGGCCGCCTCGGCATGCGCTCGACGCACTACACCAATCCGAACGGCCTGCCGGACCGGGCGCAGATCACCAATGCCCGCGACTACGCCATCCTGGCGCGGGCGCTGCACAGGGACTTTCCCGAATACGGCCATTATTTCCGCGTCGGCGCGATCACGTTCGGCAAGCGGACGATGAAGAACTACAACATCCTCCTGCACCACTATCGCGGCGCCGACGGCTTCAAGACCGGCTATATCTGCGATTCCGGCCTCAACCTGGTGGCCTCGGCGACCCGCAACGGACGGCGCGTCGTCGCCGTCGTGCTCGGCGCGCGGACCGGCTACCAGCGCGCCGCGATCGCCCGCAAGCTGCTCGACCGCGGCTTTGGCAAGGGTGGCGGGTTCTTCTCCAGCGGCGGCACGTCCGTCGATGCGATCCGGGCGACCCGGACCTGGCCGGCGCTGCCGCCGAAGGGCTATTGCCGCGGCGCCAAGCCGAAGATCGCCGATCTTCTTGAGCAGTACGACCGCTACAAGACGACCGAGCCGCGCCGCGATCTGTTCGGCGCCGCGCGTCCGGACCGGGCGAGCATGGTGTCGGCACCGAAGGCGCCGAAGAAGAAGGGCAAGGGCAAGCTCACCGCCGACGAGGTGCTGGACCGGCTGGTCGGTCCGCAGCAGTCCTACTCCGTGGTCAAGGTCTATGTGGGCGGTGCCGACGATTCCCTGCCGGCCAAGGCGCTGGAGCCGATCGACGGCTTCCAGATTAGCCACCGGGGCCGCTCCAACGTGCTGCCGAGCCCGCATCCGCTGCGCACGCCCGGGATCGCCACCGGCAATTCGCCGGCCCTTGCCATCCGCCCGGTGACGCCGCCGGAAGATGCCGCCAAGGCGGTCAGCCTGTTCTCGCGCAGCGGCCGCATCACCGGCCGGCCCGAAGTGCTGTTGCCGCAGAAGCTGGTGCCGCCGGCCTTCGTCGACGGCAAGCCGCTGCCGCGGCCCAATCCGCGGCGTTAGTTCTCAATATCCTAAGAGTTCCGCGCATGAGCCAGCAGCCGGACCGCCGCCGCATGCCGATCCCGATCACCATCCTCACCGGGTTCCTCGGCTCGGGCAAGACGACCCTTCTCAACCGCCTGATCTCCGATCCGGCGATGGCCGATGCCGCGGTCATCATCAACGAGTTCGGCGAGGTCGGGCTCGACCACATGCTGGTCGAGGCGGCCGAGGACGGCATCGTGGAACTCTCCTCCGGGTGCCTGTGCTGCACCGTGCGCGGCGATCTGGTGAAGACGCTGGAGGATTTCCTGCGCCGGCTCGACAACGGCCGGCTGGACACGCTCTCGCGCATCGTCATCGAGACGACAGGGCTCGCCGATCCGGCGCCGATCCTCCACGCCATCATGCTGCACCCCTATCTGGTGCTGCGCTACCGGCTCGACGGGGTGGTGACCACCGTCGATGCGGTCAACGGCATGGCGACGCTCGACGCCCACGAGGAAGCGGTAAAGCAGGTGGCGGTCGCCGACCGCATCGTGCTGACCAAGACCGATATCGCCGAGGATCGCGGAGCCGACGCGCTGCGCGAGCGCCTCGCCGCGCTCAATCCGGGGGCGCCGGTGGTCGATGCGGCGGGTGCGACGGCCGAGGCCCTCCTCAATTGCGGCCTGTTCGATCCGACGCGGAAGATCCCGGACGTTGCCCGCTGGCTGCACGAGGAAGCCTATCGCGACAGCGGGCACACCCACGATCATGGGCATAGCGGCGGGCACCATCACCACCACGACGTCAACCGGCACGACGACCACATAAGGGCGTTCTCGCTGGCGACCGACCGGGCCGTGCCGGCGACGGCGCTGGAAATGTTCATCGACCTGTTGCGCTCCGCCCACGGGCCGAAGCTCCTCCGGGTCAAGGGCATCGTCAAGCTTGCGGAGGACCCGGAGCGGCCGGTGGTCATCCACGGCGTCCAGGAGGTGTTCCATCCGCCGGCAACGCTGCCGCAATGGCCCGACGACGACCACCGCACGCGGCTCGTCTTCATCACCAGCGACATGCCGGAGGAATTCGTCTCGCGGATGTTCGAGGCAATCGCCGGAACGCCCGTGGTCGATACCCCCGACGCCGCGGCGCTGACCGACAACCCCTTGGCGGTCTCCGGATTTTCCGGCACATTCAAGTCCTGAGTCGACACCTCACGGCAGACACCGGCAGCCGGCAAGGACCCGAAAGGTCCGTCCCGTGCAGTCCCGGCCGTTGCCGCCAAATACCGCTATCCCCGAGGAGTTCCCCCTTGACCGACACCCTGCCCGGCCCGCTCGACATTCTCGATTTCTGGTTCCGCGCGGGGCCGGCGAAATGGTTCACCAAGGACGCCGGTTTCGACGTCGACATCCGCGAACGGTTCGGCGCGCTGATGGAGCGGGCCGCCGACGGGTCCCTCGACCGCTGGACCGAAAAGCCGCACAGCGCGCTCGCCCTGATCCTGCTTCTCGACCAGTTTCCGCGCAACGTCCATCGCGACAGCCCGAAGGCCTTCGCCAATGACGAAAAGGCGCGGACGATCGCCGACATGGCGCTCGGCAAGGGGTTCGACCGGGGCTATCCGCTGGAGGTGCGGAAGTTCTTCTTCATGCCCTTCATGCATTCCGAAAGCCTCGACGACCAGGGGCGCTGCGTGGAGCTGATGATGGGGATCGGCGACAAGGACGGGCTCTATTATGCGTTCCAGCACATGGAGCTGATCCGCCGTTTCGGCCGCTTCCCGCATCGCAATGCAGTGTTTGGCCGGGAGACGACGGCCGAGGAAGAGGCGTTCCTGAAGCTTGGCGGGTTTGCCGGATGAGCGCGGAGGCCGTTCGCCGGCTGGCGGAAATCCACACCCGGATCGCCCGGGCCGAAGAAGACGCCGGCCGGCCCGAGGGAGACGTTACGCTCGTCGCCGTCTCCAAGACGTTCGAGGTCGAGGACATAAGGCCGGTGCTGCAGGCCGGCCAGCTTGTGTTCGGCGAGAACCGCGTGCAGGAGGCCCAGAAGAAGTGGCCGCTCCTGCGCGAAGAATTTCGCGACGTGGAGCTTCACCTGATCGGGCCGATGCAGTCCAACAAGGTGAAGGACGCCGTCGCCCTCTTCGACGTCATCCACACCGTCGACCGGGAGAAGATCGCCCGCGCGCTTGCCGAGGAGATGGAGAGGCAGGGCCAGACGCTGGACCTCCTCGTCCAGGTCAATACCGGCGCGGAGCCGCAGAAGGCCGGGGTGCTGCCGGACGATACGGCCGATTTCGTCACGCGCTGCCGCGAGGAGTTCGGCCTCGCCGTCAAGGGGCTGATGTGCATCCCGCCGGTGGAGGACGTCGCCGCGCCCCACTTCGCGCTGTTGCAGAAGCTTGCCGACGGGCTGGAATTGCCGTGGCTCTCGATGGGCATGTCGGCGGATTTCGAGACGGCGGTCGGCTTCGGCGCCACCCATGTACGGGTCGGCTCGGCCATCTTCGGCGCGCGGGACTACGGGTAGGAACCGGCCCCGGCCCCCTTTCGGAATCCGGCGGCCTTTGTCGTGCCGTGCGACCCTAAACCGGATCTAGCACTTGAACATGGTCGCGGCGGCCGGGCGGGCCGGGGCGCCGTCGCGCGGCTGGGGCATCGGACCGCCGGTGCAGAACAGCACCTCGGAGTTCGAGGTGATGTCGGCGATCGAGATGTTGTCGAGATGGTGCATGAACTGCCCCATGGCGCCGTCGAAGGCGTTCTTCAACAGGCAGGTCTCGACGATGTTGCAATGGGCCGGGTGCTGGGTCTGGCATTCAGCCATGATGATGTCGGTCTCGATCGTGCGCACGATCTCACCGACGGAAATCTCGGCCGGGTCGCGGGCCAGCGCGATGCCGCCGTTGCGCCCCTTGCGCGAGGTGATGTAGGCGCCGTTGCGCAGCGACTGGATCGCCTTCACGGCCTGCGGCCGCGGGCAGAGGCATTTGACGACCACATCGTCGATGATGGTCTTCTCGTCCCGATTGATGGCGAGATACATCAGGATGCGAAGGGCGATGTCGGTTTGCTGGGTGAGTCGCATGTGCGTTGCTTGCCTGTTGCCGCTCCGACGGGCGGGAGCGGTGGGAGTTCAGTCCGGTTACGACTGTAACAATAAAAGGCTCGTGCGCGCCACCGGTGCCTCTACGCGCACGCGCAAAAAACGCGGCAATTCAAAGGTCGAGTTTGGACGCATTTTCCCGCATGGTCCATAGTTCTATACAATTTATTCATGAGCGTCGAAGGGACGTGATGACGCGGGTTGCAGGCCTTGCATTTTTCCCCTTGGTGGTTTTCCGAGGGTGCGCCGCACGGTTTTCCGACCACGAAAACCGGTGACCGGTCCGCTGCGGCGGATCGCAAGCTGGGTTCCCTTCAGGCGGACTTTGCGCCGGTTTTCGGGAATTGCTTGACGCGGCGGCCGCAACTCCATAAGTTTCGCGCCGGTTTTCGACATCTGCCGACGACTGCAACCGACCGGGGCCCGAAAAGGTATAAAGAGCCCCCGGAGGTCAACACCCGCCAGCGCGTTGCGCCCGCGGGTGCGTTTTGCGTTTGGCCGATGGATGGTTTCATTGCCGCGCTCCCCGGGCCTTGTGTCCCGGCGCGGCGGACAAAGACAGAGCGAAGCGAGAGCTCATGTTCGACAATCTGTCAGATCGCCTCGGCGATATTTTCGACAAGCTGACGCGGCGCGGAGCGCTTTCGGAAAAGGACGTCGGCGAGGCGCTGCGCGAGGTGCGGCGGGCGCTGATCGAGGCGGACGTGGCGCTGGAGGTGGTGCGCGCCTTCACCGACAAGGTGCGCGAGCGCGCCGTCGGCGCCGAGGTCGTCAAGTCGGTGACGCCGGGCCAGATGGTCATCAAGATCGTCCACGACGTGATGATCGAAACGCTTGGCGCCGAGGGCAAGCCGATCGACCTCAACGCGCCGACACCCGTGCCGATCATGATGGTCGGCCTGCAGGGCTCGGGCAAGACGACGACGACCTCCAAGATCGCCCTGCGGCTTACCAAGCGCGAGAAGCGCAAGGTGCTGATGGCCTCGCTCGACACGCGCCGCCCGGCCGCCCAGGAGCAGCTCAAGGTGCTCGGCGAGCAGTACGGCATCGACACCCTGCCGATCGTTGCCGGCGAGACGCCGCCGCAGATCGCCAAACGGGCGATGACCGCCGGCCGGCTTTCCGGCTACGACGTGGTCATCCTCGATACCGCCGGCCGCACCCACATCGACGAGCCGCTGATGATGGAGATGGCGGAGATCCGCGACGTCGCCCAGCCGCACGAGACGCTGCTCGTCGCCGACGCGCTGACCGGCCAGGACGCCGTCAATCTCGCCAAGAGCTTCGACGAGCGGGTCGGCATTACCGGCATCTGCCTGACGCGAATGGACGGCGACGGCCGCGGCGGCGCGGCGCTGTCCATGCGCGCCGTCACCGGCAAGCCGATCAAGCTCATCGGCACCGGCGAAAAGGCCGAGGCGCTGGAGGAGTTCCATCCCTCGCGCATCGCCGACCGCATCCTCGGCATGGGCGACATCGTCTCGCTCGTTGAAAAGGCCTCGGAAGCCATCGACGCGGAAAAAGCCGCCAAGATGGCCAAGAAGATGCAGAAGGGGTCGTTCGATCTGGAAGACCTCGCCGACCAGCTCGGTCACATGCAGAAGATCGGCGGCATGTCGGGCATGCTCGGCATGATGCCGGGAATTGGCAAGATCAAGAAGCAGCTCGACGCGGCCAATCTCGACGACACCATCGTCAAGCGGCAGATGGCGATCATCAATTCCATGACGGTGAGGGAAAAGCGGGCACCGAAGCTGCTCAACGCCAGCCGCAAGCGGCGCATCGCCGCCGGCTCCGGCACCGAGGTGCAGGACGTCAACAAGCTCCTGAAGATGCACCGCCAGATGGCGGACATGATGAAGAAGATGGGCAAGGGCAAGGGCCTTCTCGGCGGCATGATGGGCGGCAAGGCCCCGCAGGTCGATCCGGC
The DNA here is from genome assembly GCF_003258835.1 of Rhodobium orientis. Lineage (GTDB taxonomy): Bacteria > Pseudomonadota > Alphaproteobacteria > Rhizobiales > Rhodobiaceae > Rhodobium > Rhodobium orientis. The sequence goes on from NZ_NPEV01000032.1 coordinate 18,922, forward strand.
CGCGCTGGAAGAGATGGCCAAGGGCGGCGGCATGCCCGGGCTTCCCCCTGGCGGCCTCGGCGGTGGGCTTCCGGGCGGAATGGGCGGTCTGCCCGGCGGCTTTCCCGGATTGCCGGGCGGCAAGCTGCCCGGCATGGGCGGTTTCCCGGGTCTTCCCGGCGGAAAAGGCAAGAAGAAGTGACGATCCCGGAACTTTCCACCGAGCGGCTGCGCTTCCGGCAGTGGCGCAACGAGGACCTTGCGCCCTTTGCCGCCTTCTATGCCGATCCTGCCGCCTCGCGCTTCATCGGCGGGCCGAGCAACCGCGAGGCCGTGTGGCGGCGGATCGCCAGCTATGTCGGCCACTGGACGCTGCGCGGCTACGGCCTGTGGGCGCTGGAGGACAAGGCCACCGGCCGGTTCGCCGGCTATTGCGGGCTCTGGTATCCGGACGGCTGGCCGGAGCCGGAGATCGGCTGGGGCCTGATGAAACAGTTCCAGGGCCGCGGCCTGATCACCGAGGCGGCGCTGCGCGTGCGCGCCTATGCCTATGACGTCCTCGGCTGGCAGACGGCGGCAAGCTGCATCGCCGACGACAACGGCCCGTCCCGGCGCGTCGCCGCCCGGCTCGGCGCACGCCCCGAGCGCAACATCATCATTCTCGGGAATGTCGCCACCCTCTACCGGCATCCCGCCCCGGAACAGTCCGGACAATCGTAACACCCGATCAACCACCGAAATCGAAACCAGGAGACCCTGAATGGCCCTTAAAATTCGTCTTGCCCGTGGCGGCACTAAGAAGCGTCCGTTCTACCGGATCGTCATTGCCGACGTGCGCTCGCCGCGCGACGGCCGCTTCATCGAGCGCATCGGCACCTACGACCCGATGCTGCCGAAGGACGGCCAGCGGGTGACCCTGAACGAGGAACGCGCTCGCCACTGGCTCGACAACGGCGCCAAGCCGACCGACCGTGTCCTGCGCTTCCTCGCCGACGCCGGCATCCTGACCCGTCCGGCGCGCAACAATCCGCAGAAGGCGCTGCCCGGCAAGAAGGCGCAGGAGCGCATCGACGCCGCCAAGCAGGCCGAGGAAGAAGCCGCCGCCAAGGCCGCGGAAGCCGCTGCCGCGCCGGCCGAAGAAGCCCCGGCCGAAGAGGCGAGCGCGGAGTAATAGCGCGCCGCGCCGCCTAGAGCGGTTCACGCGATTACGGAATCGCCCGAAACGCTCTAGCTTTTTGTTTTGACGCGTATTCTTTTCCGAAAACCGGTCTCCACGTTTCGCTGACGCGGACCTCCGGTTCGGGAATACGCTCAAGCGGTGATCCATGGCCGACCCGGACCGCATCCTTCTGGGACAGATCGGTGCCGCCCACGGCATCAAGGGCGAGGTGCGCCTGAAATCCTTCACCGAGCCGCCCGAGGCGATCGCCGACTACGGCACGCTTTCGGCCGGCAACGGGCGGGATTTTGCGATCACCGAGTGGCGGGCGTCGAAGGGCGTGCTGGTCGTCCGGCTCTCCGGCGTTGCCGACCGCAACGCGGCGGAGGCGCTGAATGGCACGGAGCTCTACGTTGCCCGCGATCAGCTCGGCGCGCCGGAGGAGGACGAGTTCTTCCACGCCGACCTGATCGGGCTCGACGCCGTTGACGCGGGCGGCGTGCCGTTCGGCAAGGTGATCGCGATCCACGACTTCGGCGCCGGCGATCTCCTGGAGATCAAGCCGGCGGACCGGCCGAGCGCCTATCTGCCGTTCACGCTGGAAGCCGTGCCGGAGGTGGATGTCGCCGCCGGCCGCGTCGTCGTTGCGCCGCCGCCGGGCCTCTTCGACGACGGCACGGACAAGGACGACGCGGCGGAGCGTTCGCCGGACGCCGGGTCATGACCATCCGTTTCCGCAGCGCCCAGGCGGCCGACCTTCCGGTGCTGATTGCCATGATCGCCGCCGATTCCCTTGCCGCTTCCCGCGAAGGCGCGGCCGATCCGGACAATCCGGCGATCCGGGCCGCGTTCGAGGCGATCTCGGCGGACCCGAACAACGACATCCTCGTTGCCGAGCGGGATGGAACCGTGATTGGCTGCCTGCAGCTCACCTTCATTCCGGGCCTCACCTATGAAGGCGGCACGCGGGCCCATATCGAGGCGGTGCGGGTTGCCGCAAGCGAACGCGGCCAGGGCATCGGTCAGAAGCTTGTCGAGGAGGCGATCTCCCGGGCGCGGACAAAAAACTGTGCGCTCGTCCAGCTCACCACGGACCGGCGTCGCGCGGATGCTGCGCGGTTCTTCGAGCGGCTCGGCTTTGCCCCCAACCATATCGGCATGAAGCTGTGGCTCAGATGACCTGGAATGCCACGGTGCTCACCCTTTATCCGGAGATGTTTCCGGGCCCGCTCGGTGTCTCGCTCGCCGGCCGGGCGCTGGAGGCCGGCACCTGGTCGCTCAAGACGGAACTGATCCGCGACCACGCCCTCGACAAGCACCGCTCCGTCGACGACACGCCGGCCGGCGGCGGGCCGGGCATGGTGATGCGCGCCGACGTGCTCGCCCGGGCGATCGATGCGGTGGCGCCCGAGGGCGATCCCCGGCCGAAATTCCTAATGAGCCCGCGCGGCCGGCCGTTGACGCAAGGTCTGGTCCGCGATCTCGCCGGCGGGCCCGGCGCCGTCCTCGTCTGCGGCCGCTTCGAGGGGGTCGACGAGCGGGTGATCGCCGCGCGGGGCCTCACCGAGCTATCCGTCGGCGACTATGTGCTGTCCGGCGGCGAGGTGGCGGCGATGGTGGTGCTCGATGCCGTGGTGCGGCTCCTTCCCGGCGTCATGGGCGCCGAGGCGTCGGGCACGGAGGAGAGCTTCGAGACAGGGCTCCTGGAATATCCCCATTACACGCGGCCGGCCGAATGGGAGGGCCGGACCATCCCCGAGGTGTTGTCCTCCGGCCACCACGGCCGGGTCGAGGCCTGGCGCCGGGAGGAGGCCGAACGGCTGACCCGGGAGCGCCGGCCGGACCTTTGGGCAAGGCACAAGGACCGCACCGACGACTGACGGCCCGCCGGGCCTTCCTTGACAGGTTCCTGCCCCCGGCCTATCGCTCGCGCCTTGGCTGACCCGGCTTCCTGTCCGCGGCGCCGCAACCCGGAGCACCTGCCCGACATGGCAAAATTCCTCGACATCGGCGGCGAACGCTTTGCCGTCGGCAACCGCACCCTCGTCATGGGCATCCTCAACGTGACGCCCGATTCGTTCTCCGACGGCGGCCGGTTCGACGACCACGGCATGGCCCACGCCCATGCGCTGCAGATGGTGGAGGACGGTGCCGACATCATCGATGTCGGCGGGGAATCGACGCGGCCGGGCTCCAGGGAGGTGTCGCTGGAGGAGGAGGCCGCGCGGGTCATCCCGGTAATCGAAGCGCTCGCCAAGGCGATCTCGGTTCCGATCTCGGTCGACACCTACAAGGCCGAGGTGGCGCGCCGGGCGCTGGAGGCCGGGGCCGCTATCGTCAACGACGTCTGGGGCCTGCAGCGCGATCCCGACATGGCCGGCGTCGTCGCCGATGCCGATGCGACGCTCGTCGCCATGCACAACCGCGATCCCGCCGAGGACGGTGTTGATGTGATGTCGGAGCTGATGGCCTTCTTCGACCATACGCTGGCCATCGCCACCATCGCCGGCATCGACCGCTCGCGCATTATCCTCGATCCGGGCATCGGCTTCGGCAAGACGGCGGCGCAGAACGTTCAGGTCCTGTCGCATCTCGACGACCTCAAGCGCTTCGGTTTGCCGATCCTCGTCGGCACGTCGCGCAAATCCATGTTCGGCAAGTTTCTCGGCCTTCCCGTCGACCGGCGCCTCAACGCCACGCTCGCCAGCAATGTGCTGGCGGTCGCCAAGGGGGCGGACATCGTCCGCGTCCACGACGTCAGGGAGCACGTGGAGGCCTGCCGCTTCGCCGATCTGGTGACAAGACCCTTGTCTGGGGAACCGAATGGCTGATCGCATTGTTCTGAAGAATATCGTCGTGCACGCCTTCCACGGCGTCCACGCGGAAGAGGCGCGGCTCGGCCAGCGGTTCGAATTCGACGTCGCCTGCGTGACCGATACGCGCGATGCCGGGACGAGCGACGACTATTCCCGGGCGCTCTGCTACGAGAGCCTGTTCCGGACCGTGGAGGATGTCGCGACCGGATCCCGCTACCATCTCCTGGAAGCGCTGGCGGAAACAGTCGCCGCGCGCATCCTGGAGCGCTTCGAGACGGTGAGCGCGGTCGACATCACCGTACGCAAGCCGCAGGCGCCGATCGCCGGCATGTTCGACTTCGTGGCGGTCGAGATCTTTCGCGAAAGGCAGTGAGTTCTGACATGACGGAAGCGGCTATCGGCCTCGGCAGCAATATGGGCGACAAGGCGGGCACCATCGCGCGGGCGATCGCGCTCCTCGATGCCGCATCCGGCGTTACGGTCACGGCGCGGTCCGGCTTCTTCAAGACCGATCCCTGGGGCGTCACCGACCAGGACTGGTTCGTCAATGCCTGCGTCCTGGTGGAGACGACGCTGCCGGCGCGCGAGCTTCTCGACCTTTGCCTTGCCATCGAGGCCCGGCTCGGCCGCAAGCGGATCAGCCGCTGGGGGCCCCGGGTGATCGATCTCGACGTGCTCTTCTTCGGCGAGGAGGCGATCGACGAGGCCGGGCTCACCGTGCCCCATCCGCACATGCTCGAGCGCGCCTTCGTGCTCGCCCCGCTGGCCGACATCGCGCCGGAGAAGGTGATCTCGGGCACTTCCGTCCGCGACGCGCTAAACCGCCTCGGCGGCGACGGCGTCCATCGCCTGGAGCCGGCCGGCGCGGCGGAATGAGAGATTCGGCATATTTTCCAAACGGTTCCGACCAATCGCATAAACCGTCTACGATTTATTAATTGTATTCATTCGACGAAGCCGGCGGAGATTTCGGTCGGCTCACGGCCTGGCGCGCGCGGCCGACCCCTTCGCACCGGCCCCTTGGTCGATCTTCTTTCCACCCCATGTATTCCTTCCGGGGGAACGCCGGCCGCGGCAGTCCGGCACAGGCGGCCCGGCCCGGGGATATCCTCAGGGACAGGCGTCCTTCGGACCCCACCTTTGGCGCATGCCTTGCAGTCGTTGATGCGCTTGAAATGCTCCAACCGCCTTTTTTGGCGGGTATTCTGATCCGAACCTGCTATTCGGGAATTCGCTTTAGGGAGATGCTTTCATGACACGGGTTTTCTCAGCAGCCCTTGCCGGGGTTCTCACCGCCGGACTTGCCGGCGCGATGTCGTTCGGGGCGGCCGGGCCGGCGTCCGCCGCCTCGGAGCGCTTTGCCCGCCTCGGTGACTGGGTCGTCTTTGCGGTTTTCCGCGACGGCGAATTCCGGGCCTGCCGGGCACGGCTGCGCAGCCGCACCGCCGGCGCCCTCATCTTCAGCTATAACGGCCGCATCTGGCGCGTCGGCGTGCCGGGCACCGGCAGCAGGACCAAGGTCGCGGGCGACCTTTTCGTCGACGATTTCTCGCAGTTTGCCGACTTCGCCGGCTCGCGCGACGGCAAGCGCGCGGCAACGCGGGTGGACGATGCTTTCATCGATGAGGTGCGCGCCGGCCGGGTCTTCGGGGTGCGGCTCGGCGGGCGCGAGCGGCGCTGGTCGCTGAACGGTTCCGCCGCCGCGCTGTCGGCGGCCGAGGACTGCGTCGCCCAGAACGGCGGCCCGGCCCGGCGGCCGAAGCTGAAGCGGTTCGAGATGCCGAATGCCCGCACGGCTGCCCCGGAGCCGCGGGCAGAGCCTCCGGTGATGCGCAATGCTGCGCGGTCCGGCGCCGGCTGTCCGGCGCCCGGCGCCATGCCCTCGCCGTCGTCCGATGTGCGGCGGCAGGTGCGGTTCACCAACCGGGCCGACCAGGCGGTCAATATCTACTGGCTCGATTCCGGCGGCACGCCTGTGGAATTCGCCGCGCTGATGCCGGGCGAGACGACGACGCTCGACAGTTTTTCCGGCCACCGCTGGATCGCCAGGGATTTCCAGGGCCGCTGCCATGGCGGCGTGATGACGGTGGACGACGGCGGCAACCGGTTCACTATCCGGTAGGCGGTTCGACGATGCATGGCGAGAGGGCGGGCCCGCGGGTCCGCCTTTTCTTTGCCGTGGGCCCTTAGTCCCGCATCAGGGCGACGACCGGGTCGAGCCGCGAGGCGTTGCGCGCCGGCAAATAGCCGAAGGCGACGCCGATGAGGCTGGAGCACAGGAACGCGGCGACGATCGAGGTCGTCGAATAGATCAGCGTGAAATTGGAGCCGACCAGCTTGAAGAGCGCGCCGAAGCCGAGGGCGGCGGCGATGCCGAGGACGCCGCCGATCAGGCAGACCAGAACCGCCTCGATGAGGAACTGGCGCAATATGTCGCCGCGGCGGGCGCCGACGGCCATCCTGACCCCGATCTCGCCGACCCGTTCGGAGACCGAGACCAGCATGATGTTCATGACGCCGATACCGCCGACGAAGAGCGAGATGAGGGCGATGGCAGCGATCAGCAGCGTCAGCGTTTCCGTCGTGGAGGTGATGGTGCGGCGGATGTCGTCGGTGTTAAGGATGAAGAAGTCCTTGGTCCCGTGCCGCGAGGTGAGGAATTTGGTGACGGCCTTTTCGGCGAGGTCCGTGTCGGTGTCGTCGCTGACCTGGACGGTGATGGAGCGCAGCCGGGTGTCGCCGAGGATGCGGGTCTGGACCGTGGTGTAGGGCAGGTAGACGGAGGGGTTGTTGGAGGAGCCGAAACCGCCGCTGCGCGGCTCCACGACGCCGATCACGCGGCAGGGGACCGGACCGACGAAGACCACCTTGCCGACCGGGTCGACGCCGTCCTTGAAGAGCGCCGACTGGGTGTTCTGGTCAATGACGGCGTCCTGGCTGCGCCGTGCGACGCTGTCGGCATCGAACAGGCGGCCGGAGGCGAGCTTCAGCCCCTCGGCGGCGAAATAGGCGTCGCTGACGCCGTTGATGCGCCCGCTCGCCTCCTCGGCGCCGAAGCGGATGGTGTCGCTGGTCGTCACCGTCGGCGTGACGGCGGCGACATAGGGCTGGCGGGCCAGCGCGTTGGCGTCGGCGACCACCAGCGTGGTGATGCGGCCCGAGCGAACGTCGCCGAAGTCCCGGCCGGGAAAGACTTCCAGCGTGTTGGTGCCGAGGCTGGAGATGTTGGCCAGCACCTTCTGGCGCGAGCCCTCGCCGAGGGCGACGACGGCGACCACCGAGGCGATGCCGATGATGATGCCGAGCATGGTCAGGAACGCCCGCACTTTGTGGGCGCGCATGGCGACGACGGCCATCCTGAACGCCTCTCGGAAACGGGCCGCCTCGGCGCGAAGGGAGCGGGCGCCGGCGTTCAGCTTTTCGCCTTCATCGCGGCCGGCGCACGCCACGGTTCCGGCGCTGTCGGTCCGGGTGTCCGCAACGATGACGCCGTCCTTCAGCTCGATGGTGCGGTTGGCGTGGGCGGCGATGGCCGGGTCGTGGGTGACCATGATGACGGTCTTGCCGTCGGCGTTGAGCTCCTGGAGGATCTTCAGGACCTCCTCGCCGCTCTGGGAATCGAGGGCCCCGGTCGGCTCGTCGGCAAGGATCACCTCCGCGCCGTTCATCAGCGCGCGGGCGATGGAGACCCTTTGCTGCTGGCCGCCGGAAAGCTGGCCGGGCCGGTGGCCGAGCCGATCGTCCATGCCGAGCCGGGAAAGAAGGGCAACGGCGCGCTCGTGCCGCTCCTCGCCGCCGCGGCCGGCATAGATCGCCGGGATTTCCACGTTGCCGACGGCCGTCAGTTCGGCGAGCAGGTGATAGCGCTGGAAGATGAAGCCGAAATGCTCCCGGCGCAGGGCGGCCAGTTCGTCGGCGTCACGCTCGGCGGTCTCGCGGCCGTTGATGCGGTAGCTGCCGCCGGTCGGACGGTCGAGGCAGCCGAGGATGTTCATGAGCGTCGACTTGCCGGAGCCCGACGCACCGACGATCGCCACCATCTCGCCGCGCTCGATGGTCAGGTCGATGTGGTCGAGGGCGAGCAGTTCGTCCTCGCCGGCGCGGAACGCCCGCGTCAGGCCCTTGACCTCGATCAGCGGCTTTGTGTCCGCTGTCATCTCAGAACCCCATCGGGCCCCGGCGCGGGCGGCGCTCGCGGGTCGCCGTCTCGCCGCTCCGGGTGCCGGTGACGACGCGCGCGCCCTCCTCGAGCCCGGAGCGGACTTCGGCGACCGACTTGTCGTTGAGGCCGATCTCGACCTTGCGGGTCGCGACCTCCCCGTCCGTTTCAAGAACGTCGACAGTGCGGCTGCCGTCCGCATCGCGCGGTCCGATGGCGACGGCCGGGATGGTGAGAACGTCGCGCGCGGCGCCGAGCACGATATGGACCTCGGCGGTCATATAGGTCCTGAGGTGCCCGTCGGGGTTCGGCACATGGAAGATGCCGTTGTAGTAGATCGCCTCAGTCGAGGACGACGAGGTGCTCGAGGACGAACTGCTGATGGCGGGATCGTTGACGATGGAGTCCGGAGCCGGCTCGATCGATTCCAGCACCGCGTCATAGCGGGTGTCGAGGTCGCCGACGATGGTGAAGTAGACCGGCTGGCCCGGCTTGACGTTGACGATGTCGGCCTCGGAGATTTCCGCCTCCACCTTCATGCTGTCGAGCTGGCCGAGGACGACGATGGTCGGTGCGGACTGGGCCGCGTTCACCGTCTGGCCCTCCTGGTTGACGATCGCCAGCACCGTGCCGCCCATCGGCGCGGTGATGCGGGTGTAGCCGAGATTGGCGCGGGCGGTCTCCACCGCGACCTCAGCCTCGACGACCTGGGCGGCGAGGGCGTCGATCTGCGCCTCGGTGGTCTTGACGGCGGCCTCGGCGGATTCGAAATCGGCCTGGGACGTGGCCTGCTGGGCGAGCATGCGGCGCTGGCGCTCAAGGCTCTGGCGGTTGAGCGTGAGCGTCGCCTCCTTTTCCACTTTCTGGGCGCGGACGTTGGCGAGCGTCGCTTCGGCCGTGCGCAGGGCATTTTCCTGGGTGACGGAATCGATTTCCGCGATCAGGTCGCCTTCCGTCACGGTGTCGCCGAGGGCAACGTGCAGGGCCGTGATGCGGCCGGAGACCTGGGCGCCGACGGCGACCAGCTTGGCCGGCCGCAAGGTGCCGCTGGCCAGTACGGTGACCTCCACGTCGCCGCGGCGCACCGGTGCGGTCATGACGTCCGGCGCCTCCTCCTCGACGAGGTAGGGGCGGGCAAACCAGGCCGCCGCTGCGATCACGGCGAGAACGACGAGGGCAACGCCGATCCGGCGGCCGAGGGATCGTTTGCGTGCCGGTGCGCTCATCGGCGGTTTTTCTCCGTCATGCGAAAGACGACGAGCAGGATGCCGGCGACGATACCGCAGCCGAGGATCGCGCCGGACATCGGATAGGCCGTGTCGTTGTGGATCGTGCTGATGACGGCGCTGACGATGGCGGCGGTGCCGAACTGCAAGAGGCCGAGCAGGGCGGAGGCGCTGCCGGCATTGCCCCGGCTCTGGGCCATGGCGATGGCCATGGCGTTGGTCGAGATCAGCGGGATGACGCCGACGATGGCCCAGAGCGCCATGACGACGAGGACCAGCGAGCCCGTCGCGACGGCGAGGTTGAGGGCGATGGCGGCGGCAATGGATACGGCGATGCCGATCGCAAACACGGTGCGCGGCTCCAGCGTCTTCAACAGGGCACGGTTGACCTGGGCGCCGACCATCAGGGCGGCGGCGACGATGCCGAACAGCCAGCCGTAATGCTGCTCGCTGAGCCCGTAGATCTCGATAAAGACGAAGGACGAGCCGCTGATGAAGGAGAACAGGCCGCCAAAGGCGAAGCTGCCGACGAGGGCCGGCAGGATGAAGGCGCGGCAGCTGGCAAGCCGCAGATAGGTCATGACGATGGAACCGAGATTGGCGCTGTTGCGCTCGTCCTCAGGCAGGGTCTCGGGCAGGAACCGGGCGGCCGCGGCAAGGCAGACGAGGCCGAACAGGCCCAAGAGGACGAAGACGGCCGGCCACTGGCTGACCGTGAGCACATAGCCGCCAAGCACCGGCGCGACGATCGGGGCGATGCCGATCACCGTGATCAGCATGGAAAACACCCGCGCCGTCTCGCGCTCGTCGAACAGGTCGCGGACGGCGGCGCGGCCGACGACCATGCCGGCGCAGCCGGACAGCCCCTGCAGCAGCCGGAGGCCGACGAAGGCCTCGATGGTCGGGGCAAAGGCGATCAGGAACGAGGTGACGGTGAAGATGGCGACGCCGATGAGCAGCGGCAGGCGGCGGCCGAGGCGGTCGATCAGCGGACCGTAGATGATCTGGCCGACGGCCAGCCCGAGGAAGAACACCGACAGGCTGAGCTGGACGTGGCCGGAATCGGTGCGAAAGCTCGCCGCGATCTCCGGCAGGCCGGGCAGGTAGAGGTCGGTGGCAAAGGGGGCAAAGGCGGTCAGCGCGCCGAGCAGCAGCGTCAGGCCGGCAACGTTTATTCCCTTTGCGTCAAGGTCAGTTCTCTCAACAGGCGTCATTCGGTTCCTTGCGGCCTGGCTGCGAACGCCGGACCGCTCCATGTCGGCGCGTAGGAACGCGCCGGATGCGTGAATTCCATTTCAATCTGTCCCGCGGGCCGTGGAGGCGCCCCGCGGGAGAGTGCGGTCAGGTCCGCAGCGCTGTCACCGCGCAGGCGCGGGACGGGGCCTGATATCGACGAAATGCGGCCCGGTGTTGACATCGACGACCTCCGGCTTGGAGCTGTCGACCTCTCCGGACCAGCCGCCGCCCAGCGCCTTGTGCAGCGAGATGTAATCCTGGGTGATGGCGACGCGGCTGGCGATCAGGGCGTCCTCGGCCGAATAGAGCGAGCGTTCCGCGTCGAGCACGTCCAGGAAGCTCGACGAACCGGTGTCGTAGAGCGAGCGGGCGAGGCTTGCCGACTTGCGGTAGGACTGCACCGAGGAGGCCAGCCGGCCGTGCTTGATGCGCTCCTGGCGCAGGGCGACGAGGGCGTTCTCGACGTCCTCCAGCGCCGTCAGCACGGCGCTGCGATAGGCGAGGAAATACTGGTCGCGCTGGGCTTCGGCGATTTCGACGCCGGCCTTCAACTGGCCGCCATTGAAGATCGGCACGGAGACCGTCGGGCCGAACGACCAGCTTATCGACGACGACTTGCCGAGGTCGCCGAATTTGCGGGCCGAGGTGTCGATGTTGCCGATCAGGCTGACCTTGGGATAGCGCTCGGCCTCGGCCTGGCCGATGCGGGCGGTGGAGGCGGCGAGCTGGCGCTCGGCCAGCCGCACGTCGGGCCGGTCGATGAGGACGTCGGCGGGAATGCCGGTGGGGATCGGCCAGCTCGGCCGCGGAATCGCCTTCGGCTTGTTCATGCGGTCGGCGAGCGCGGCGGGCGGCTTGCCGGTGAGGACGCCGAGCCGGTGCACAGCCTGGTGGAAGGCGGCGCGCAGCGCCGGGATGTTGGCCTCGGTGTCGGTCTGCTGGCCGGAGGCGTTGGCGACGTCGAGGGCGGTGGCGGCGCCGGCCTCGAACTTGTTGCGGGTGAGGTCGGCGGTCTCGCGCTGGGAGCCGGCGGTGCGCTGGGCGAGCGCGATGCGGGCCTGGTAGCCGCGGGCGTCGACATAGTTGGCGGCGACGTCGCCGACCAGCGTGAGGAGCGTTGCCCGCAAATCCTCCTCGGCCGCGTCGAGGCCGTACTGGGCCGCCTCCACGGCGCGCTTGTTGACGCCGAAAAGGTCGATCTCCCAGCTCGCGTCGAAGCCGGCCTGGTAGAGCTTGTAGTGCTCGCCGTTACTGCCGCCGGCGCCGGTGCTCTTGTTGCTGGTCGCCGAGCCGCTGCCGGAAACGCCCGGCAGCATGGCGCCGAAGCTCTGGCGATAGGCGGCCCGGGCCTCGCGCACGCGCGCCTTGGCGGCGGCGACGTCGAGATTGCCGGCGACCGCCTCCTCGATGATCTGGTTGAGCAGCGGGTCGCGCAGCCGGCGCCACCATCTGGCGAGCTCCGGCGGGCGCGGCGTTGCCGTGTCGCCCTTGGCGTGGCTCCAGCCGTCGGGCATCGACAGGAACGGCGTCTGGTAGTCCGGACCGACGGCGCAGCCGGCCAGCAGCGCCGCGGTCAGACCGGCGACCGCCATCCGCGGAGCGTGCCTCATGCGGGGGGCGGGAGATGCGGCTCGGGGCAACGTCTCGGGTCGGGCACACCGGGTCACGGTCTTCATCCTTGCGATTCGACGGCCGGGTTCTGATCGCCGGCGGGGGGAGGTGTCGAGGCATCATCGCGCCTCTTGTCGCTGCGGAAGATACGCCGAACGACGACAAAGAGAAGGGGGACGAAGAAAATGCCGAGGAAGGTGGCCGCGATCATGCCGCCCATGACGCCGATACCGATGGAATTCTGCGCGCCGGAGCCCGGACCGTTGGCGATTGCCAGGGGCGTCACGCCGAGGATGAAGGCGAAGGACGTCATCAGGATCGGCCGGAGGCGCTGGCGGGCCGCCTCCTGGGTCGCCTCGACGAGCGGCTTGCCCGTATCGAGCTGGGCGAGCGCGAACTCGACGATGAGAATGGCGTTCTTGGCGGCAAGGCCGATCGTTGTCAGCAGGCCGACCTTGAAATAGACGTCGTTGGTCTGGCCGAAATAGAGCGCGGCGGCGACGGCGCCGAAGAAGCCGATCGGCACCGAGAGCATGACGGCGAGCGGCGTCGCCCAGCTCTCATAGAGGGCGGCCAGGCTGAGGAAGACGACCAGCATGGAGATGGCGTAGAGTGCCGTCGCCTGGTTGCCGGAGAGTTTTTCCTGGTAGGACAGGCCCGTCCATTCGAAGGAAAAGCCGGCCGGCAACTGCTCGATCAGCCGCTCGATCTCGTCCATCGCCTCGCCGGAGCTGATGCCGGCGGCGGCGGAGCCCTGCATCTCGACCGCCGAGGAGCCGTTGTAGCGTTCCACGCGCGGCGAGCCGAAGGTCCAGCGGCTGTCGGAGAAGGACGAGAACGGCACCATCTGGCCGGCGCTGTTGCGCACATGCCAGCGGGCAACGTCCTCCGGCTGCATGCGGAATTCCTTGTCCGCCTGCAGGTAGACCGGCTTGACGCGGCCGCGGTCGATGAAGTCGTTGACGTAGTCGCTGCCCCAGGCGATCGACACTGTCTGGTTGATGTCGGCAATACCGATGCCGAAGGCGCTTGCCCGTTCCTGGTCGATGTCGATCGAGAACTGCGGCGTGTCCTCCTGGCCGTTCGGCCGGGTGTTGGCGAGCAGCTTCGACTGGCCGGCAAGGCCGAGGAGCTGGTTGCGGGCCTCGATCAGCTTGTCGTGGCCGGCGCCGTTGATGTCCTGGAGGTAGAAGTTGAAGCCGTTGGTGTTGCCGAGGCCGCGGATCGCGGGCGGGGCCAGCGCAAACACGCGGGCGTCCTTGATCTGCATCAGCGCGGGCATCGCCCGTCCGGCCATCTCCTGGGCCGAGGTGCCGGGGCCATCGCGTTCGTCGAACGGCTTCAGCCGGATGAAGGACAGGCCCACATTCTGGCCGCGGCCGCCGAAGCCGAAGCCGGCGACGGTGAACACGCTTTCGACCAGCTCCGCCTCGTTCTTGCGGAAATGCTCGTCGATCTGGTCGAGGACGGCGAGGGTGCGGTCCTGTGTCGCGCCGGCCGGCAGGGTGGCCGAGGCGATCAGGAAGCCCTGGTCCTCTTCCGGCAGGAACGAGCCCGGCAGCTTTTCGAACAGCCAGACCGCGGCGACGACGATCGCCAGGAACACGGCGACGAAGCGGATCGAGCGGTGCACGATGGCGCCGGTGCCCGTGTGGTAGCCGCGGGTGGTGCGGTCGAACATCCGGTTGAACCAGCCGAACGGCCCCTTCTGGGTCGCATGGTCCGGCGGCGGCTTCAGGATCGTCGCGCACAACGCCGGCGTCAACACCAGGGCGACGATCAGCGACAGCACCATGGCCGAGACGATGGTGACGGAGAACTGGCGGTAGATGACGCCGACCGAGCCGCCGAAGAACGCCATCGGGATGAACACGGCGGACAGCACGGTGACGATGCCGATCAGGGCGCCGGTGATCTCGCGCATGGATTTGCGCGTCGCCTCGCGCGGCGGCAGCTTTTCGTCGTGCATCACGCGTTCGACGTTCTCCACCACGACGATGGCGTCGTCGACCAGGAGGCCGATGGCCAGCACCATGGCGAACATGGTCAGCGTGTTGATGGAAAAGCCGAAGACGGCGAGCACCCCGAAGGTGCCGAGGAGGACGACCGGGACGGCCAGCGTCGGGATGATGGTGGCGCGGATGTTCTGCAGGAACACGAACATGACGATGAAGACGAGGACGATGGCCTCGATCAGCGTCTTCACCACCTCTTCGATGGACAGGCGCACGAACGGGGTGGTGTCGTAGGGGTAGACCACCGTGACGCCGGCCGGGAAGGTCGGCCGCATGCGCTCGATGGTGTCGCGGACCCGCTGCGCGGTCGACAGCGCATTGGCGCCGGTGGCGAGGCTGACGCCGACGCCGGCCGCCGGCTGGCCCTGGTAGCGCGCCGTGGTGTTGTAGCTTTCCGAGCCGATCTCCACCCGGGCGACGTCGTTGAGGCGGACGATGGAGCCTTCGGTGGTACTCTTCAGGATGATGTTGCGGAACTGCTCAGGGGTCTGCAGGCGGCTGCGTGCGGTGACCGTGGCGTTGAGCTGCTGGCCCTCGACGGCGGGCAGGCCGCCGAGCTGGCCGGCCGAGACCTGGGTGTTCTGGGACTGCACCGCAGCGGCGATGTCACCCGGCATCAGGGCGTATTTCGACAGCTTGTCCGGATCGAGCCAGATCCGCATGGCGTAGCCGGAACCGAACACCTGGGTCTCGCCGACGCCTTCGACGCGGTTCAGCGTGTCGATCAGCGTGCTGTCCACATAGTCGGCCAGGTCGGTCTGGGTCATGTCGCCGGTCTCGGAGATGAAACCGATAACCAGCAGGAAGCCGGAAGACGACTTGTTGACCGTCAGGCCGTTGTCCTGCACCGCCTGGGGAAGCTGCGGCGTGACGAGCTGCAGCTTGTTCTGGACCTGCATCTGGGCGACGTCGGGGTCGGCGGCACTGGTGAAGGTGAGGACGATTTCCGCGCGGCCGATGGAGGTCGACGTCGCCGACATGTAGTCGAGGTGGTCGATGCCGGTCATGCCGCTCTCGATCACCTTGGTGACGGAGTTCTCCACCGTCTGCGCGTCGGCACCGGGGTAAGTGCCGGAAATGCGCACGGTGGTCGGCGCGATGTCCGGATATTGCGAGATCGGCAGCGTGTTCAGGGCCAGCAGGCCGCCGAGCATGATAACGATTGCAATGACCCAGGCGAAGATCGGCCGGTCGATGAAGAAAGATGACATTCGGGTCTCAGTCCTTGGCCGCGCCGGGCTTCTGTTTCGGTCCGGCTTCGGCAGCGAGCGCGAGCGTGGCGGGATCGTCCGGCGCCGCGGCGCCCTGCTTCAGTTCAGACACCTCTCCGGTGGTCTCGTCGATGACGACCTCCACGGTCGTCACGTCGGCACCTTCGCGCACGAACTGTGACCCGGTGACGACGATGCGGTCGCCGTCGGAAATGCCGTCGCTGACCAGCCAGTTGTTGCCGACGCTCGAGTTGGTCTCGAGAATGCGCTGCTCGATCTTATTGTCCTCGGTCACGAACAGGGCCGTCGCATCGCCCTTGGTGCTGCGGCTGACGGCGCGCTGCGGCACCACGAAGCTGTTTTCCGCAATGCCTTCCTCGACGAGCGCGCGGACATACATGCCGGGCAGCAGAAGCCGGTCCGGATTGGGGAACTCGGCGCGCAGCGTGTAGGTGCCGGTGGTCCGGTCGACATAGGATTCGACAAACGCAAGAGTGCCGGACTCCGCATAGAGCGTTCCGGTCTCCAGCTTCAGGCGCACGGTGATGTTGTCGCCGCGCAGCTTGATCCGACCTTCCTCGACCGCCTTCCTGAGGTTGAGCAGATTGGTGCTCGACTGGGTGACGTCGACATTGATCGGATCGAGGGTGCGGATCGTGGTCAGCGCGGTCGACTGATTCGCCGTGACGAGGGCACCAACGGTCAGTTGCGATTCGTCGACCCGCCCGTCGATCGGCGCCAGCACCGTCGTATAGGTTAGGTTGATGCGGGCGGTTTCCACCTGGGCCTTGGCGACCGCGACGTCTGCATTGGCCTGGGCCAGCGTCGCCTTGGCATCGTCCAGCTCCTGACTGGAGATGGCGTTCTGCTTGATCAGATTTTCGTAGCGCTTGACCTTGGCCTCGGCGCTCGGCACCGCGGCCAGCGCCTTTTGCAGGGTGGCGCGGGCGCTCTGATAGGCGGCGCGGTAGGTGGCGTCGTCGATCTGGTAGAGCGGCGCGCCGGCCTCCACCTCGCTGCCCTCGGTGAACAGGCGCCGGCGGATGATGCCGTTGACCTGGGGGCGCACCTCGGCAATCAGCGAGGCCGTCGTGCGGCCCGGCAGTTCCGCGGTGATCGCCACCGACTGGGGATGCAGCGTCAGGACACCGACTTCGGGCTTCGGCCCGCCGCCCGGTGCCTGGGCATATGATTCGGTCGCCGCGACCAGGGCTGCAGCGGTGAAGAGGGCGACAAGGCCCGTTCGGAGCGTCGCCCGGGCCGCTTGCCGTTGTGCGTTGGCGAACGCACAACGGCGCGGCGCCGGTGCTCCGGCATGCCACGTGATTGTTTGGCGCAAAGGTTGGAACCCTTATTTACAAAACCTTCGATTACCAATATTCAGGTGGTGAGGCGATGTCAACTGCCGCGAGGAATACCGAATGACTTCGATTGCCCGACCGTTGCCGGAAAGCCACGAGGGGGGTGCAGACCAGCACTCGGGAGCCGGGCGCCGAAAGCGCGGCCGTCCGAAGGCCATGCCGGACAACGTACAGCGCGGCATCATCATCGAACAGGCCCATGAGCTGTTCCTGGCCAATGGATACGGCGGCACCACCATGGACCAGATTGCCGGGGCCTGCCGGGTTTCCAAGCGCACGCTCTACCGGCTGTTTCCCGGCAAGCTCGACCTGTTCGCGGCGATCATCGACAAGCACCGTCAGCGCATGCTGCTGTTGCCGGGCGACTATGACGACATGCCTCTGGACCTTGCGCTGGAGACCATCTTCCGCGTCGAGATCGATCCGGATGACAACCGAAGGCGCCAGGCGCTGATCCGGCTCGTCATCATCGAGACCCGCCAATATCCGGAGCTGCACACCACGGCGCGCGAATACGGCGCGATCCGCGCAAGGCGGGAACTCGCGGACTGGCTCGACCGGCAATGCGCGTGCGGCCGCCTGGAGATCGACGATACCGAGGCGGCGGCACAGATGCTGCTGGACATGGTGTTCGGCGCGATGGCGGCAAAGGTGAGCGGCGCCGAACTGGACTGGCCCGGCGAAAATGACCGAGAGGGCTACATCCGGCGCTGCATCCAGGTGTTCCTGCACGGCGTGCAGACGCGGGAGAGCGTTCCCGCATAACCGGGCTCCGGCGCGGTCAGCCGAGGTCGGTCCCTTCGCGGGCCACTGCCTCTACGAGCGGCGGGTCGACGAGATCGGCCACGGCCCGGAAGGCCGCCACGATGCGCTGCTGCTCGGCCTCGGGCAGGTCGGCAAATCCCGTCACGAAGCGCCGCCCGAAAAGCGCCGGCGCGCCCTTCAGGATGCGTTCGCCCTCCGCAGTCAGGCGGGTGCGGACGATGCGCCGGTCGGTGGCGCTGCGCCGCCGCGTGACGAGCCCGCGGGCCTCCAGCTTGTCGAGAATGGTGACGGTGGTCGCCGGGCTGAGATCGGCCTGGTGCGACAGCGCCGCCGTCGTCAACTGGCCGAAATCGCGGACCGCCTGCAGGACGACGATCTGGGGGATCGTCAGGCCCGCCTCGCGGGCGACCTTTTTCGAGCGAATGTCATTGGCCCTGACGATGCGGCGGATCGCCTTCATGACATGGGCCGCGTTGTCGATGGCCCCGACGTCTGGCGTTGCGTCTGGCGTTGCGGCGTCCGGCGCCGGATCGGGCACGGTGTCGTCCGCAAATCCGTCGTGTCTGGCGGCGTTGTCGCCGGCGGGGCCGAGCGGGTCGCTCACGTGTCAGGGTCTCCTGTCCGAGTGTGAGGCAATTCGTTACACCAGAAAATATTTGATTTCAAATCATTTGTATTCTAATGAATTTGCCGACTGGCGCGGGATATCCCGCGCCTTACGTTTACGGGGAGACATCTCGCCGGGAACGCCCGGGCGCCGATCGCGTTGTTGCCGGGGCGATGCCAGAGGCCATTGACGACCTTCGCCCAGGAACGGGCGGCGGACAGGAAAAACAGGGCGTCTCCAGCGGCTCCACGGGCCTTGGCAGATGCCCCTTCGTTTGATCGCAGACATTGGGAGAATTCAGTCCAGCATGTGTGGAATTGCCGGAGAAATCCGCCTAGACGGCAGCTTTGCCGACGGTGAAGCCGTCGCCCGCATGACCGAAACGCTGGCCCCGCGGGGGCCCGACGGAACGGGCATCCTGGCGCGCGGGCCGGTCGCCTTCGGCCATCGCCGGCTGAAGATCATCGACCTTTCGGAAAAGGCGGCGCAGCCGATGACGGACCCGGAACTGGGTCTCACCATCGTCTTCAACGGCTGCATCTACAACTATCCGGAGCTGCGCGGCGAGCTGGTCGCAAAGGGCTACAAGTTCTTCTCCCACGGCGACACGGAGGTGATCCTGAAGGCGTTCCATGCCTGGGGTCCCGACTGCGTCAAGCGCTTCCACGGCATGTTCGCCTTTGCCATCGCGGAACGCGACACCGGCACCGTGACGCTCGCCCGCGACCGCTTCGGCATCAAGCCGCTCTACTATTCGGAAACCGGTTCCCGGCTGCGCTTTGCCTCCAGCCTGCCGGCGCTGCTTGCCGGCGGCGACATCGACCGGACCATCGATCCCGAAGCGCTGCACAACTACATGACCTTCCACGCCGTGGTGCCGCCGCCGCGCACGATCCTCAAAGGCGTGCGCAAGCTGCCGCCGGCGACCGTGCGCCAGATCACCGCCTCGGGCGAGATCACCGACACGCTCTACTGGCAGCCGCCCTACGAGCGCGATCCGGCGCTTTCCGGCCTGTCCCGCGAAGATTGGCGCGACCGGGTGCTGGAAGCGCTCAGGGTCGCCGTGCGCCGGCGCATGGTGGCGGACGTTCCGGTCGGCGTGCTGTTGTCCGGCGGCGTCGATTCCAGCGTCATCGTCGGGCTCCTTGCCGAGGAAGGCCAGAAGGACCTGATGACCTTTTCCATCGGCTTTGAGGAGGCGAACGGGGAAAAGGGCGACGAGTTCGTCTATTCCGACCTCATCGCCAAGACCTTCCAGACCGACCACCACAAGATCTTCGTGCCCTCGGCCGATCTCATCGGCTCGCTGCCGGACACGATCTCGGCGATGTCGGAGCCGATGGTCTCCTACGACAATATCGGCTTCTTCCTCCTCAGCCGCGAGGTCTCCAAACACATCAAGGTGGTGCAGTCCGGCCAGGGCGCGGACGAGGTGTTCGGCGGCTATCACTGGTATCCGCCACTCGCCAACACCAACGACGTCGTCGGCGACTACGCCAAGGTGTTCTTCGACCGCAGCCACGAGACGCTGAAGGGCCATCTCGCCCCGGACTGGATGCCGGACGCCGACATCAGCCGCGATCTCGTCGCCGAGCATCTCCTGATGGACGGCGCGGCAACCCCGGTCGACCGGGCGCTCCGGCTCGATTCCCAGGTCATGCTGGTCGACGACCCGGTGAAGCGGGTGGACAACATGACGATGGCCTGGGGCCTGGAGGCGCGGGTGCCGTTCCTCGACCACGAACTCGTGGAAATCGCCGCCGCCGTGCCGCCGGAACTGAAGCTGATGGAGAACGGCAAGGGGGTCCTGAAGGACGCCGCGCGCCAGGTCGTGCCGAGCGAGGTCATCGACCGCAAGAAGGGTTATTTCCCGGTGCCGCAGCTCAAATACATCGAGGGCCCCTATCTCGATCTGGTGCGCGACACGCTGACCAATCAGGCGGCGCGCGACCGGGGCCTCTTCCGGAAGGACTATCTCGACCGGTTGTTCGACGACCCGACGGCCCATATCACGCCGCTGAGGGGCTCGGAACTCTGGCAGGTGGCGCTTCTGGAGATGTGGCTGCAGGCCCACGACATCTGATCCCGATCATCCAGGACGCCCGATCACTCAGGAACAACGTCATGGCCGAAACGATGGACCATCCAGAGACCGGCAAAGCCGCCGCCGAACCGACGACGGCACCGAAGACGAATTACGCCCTCGATTGCGGCTGGGGGCGGCTCATCTTCGGGCAGACCTTCACCGATCCGGAGACGCTGATCTCGGTCCTCCAGAAGGAACTGCCGGAACGGCGCGACATCGCCTTCTACATCAAGGACCCGCACGTTCTGCTCGCAAACGCGCCGCAGGAGGTGTTCCTCGATCCCTCGCACAGCTTCCGGCTGGACCTGACGACCTACCGGCCCTCGGACCGGCAGCTGTCGGGCTTTTTCGTGCGCCGGCTGACGTCGAAGGCCGACGCCGATGCGATCAACCGGATCTTCGCCATGCGCGGCATGGTGCCGGTGCCGCTGGAGTTCTTCTGGGCCCAGCGCGATGCGCGGGCGATCTGCTATTTCGTCGCCGAGGACGAAGTTACCGGCGAGGTGCTCGGCACCGTCACCGGGGTCGACCATGCCCGTGCCTTCGGCGATCCGGAAAAGGGCTCGTCGCTGTGGTGCCTTGCGGTCGACCCGCAGGCGCGCCAGCCCGGCGTCGGCGAGGCGCTGGTGCGCCGCTTGGCGGAATATTCGGCCGAGCGGGGCGCGGCCTATCTGGACCTCTCGGTCATGCACGACAACAAGCAGGCCATCGCGCTCTATGAAAAGCTCGGCTTCGAGCGGGTGCCGCTGTTCACCGTCAAGCGCAAGAACCCGATCAACGAGACGCTGTTCACCGGTCCGGAGATCGACGAGGCGCTCAACCCCTATGCCAAGATCATCGTCGACGAGGCGCGCCGGCGCGGCATCCTCGTTGAGGTCACCGATGCCGCGGGCGGTTTCTTCCGCCTTTCCTATGGCGGCCAGACGGTGAAATGCCGCGAGAGCCTGTCGGAATTCACCACCGCGGTGGCGATGTCGATCTGCGACGACAAGGCCGTGACACGGCGCATGGTGGAGGCCGCCGGCGTGCGCGTTCCGGAGCAGATGTCGGCCGATGCGGGCGAGGAGGCGATCGCCGCCTTCCTCGGCAAGCACGGCCGGGTCGTCGTCAAGCCGGCGCGCGGCGAACAGGGCCGCGGCGTCTTCGTCGGGCTGGAGAACCTTGAGGACGTGCAGGCGGCCATCGAGGCGGCGCGCAAATTCGCCGATACGGTGCTGCTGGAAGAGTGCGTGGAGGGCCAGGACCTCCGGCTCGTCGTTATCAATTACCGGCTGGTTGCCGCGGCCATCCGCCGGCCGGCCTGCGTCGTCGGCGACGGGCGGCGGACGATCCGCCAGCTCATCGAGGCGCAAAGCCGGCGCCGCTCGGCTGCGACCGGCGGCGAATCGACCATTCCGCTCGATGCGGAGACCGAAAAGGTCGTCGCGGCGGCCGGCCATGACCTCGACACCGTGCTGGAGGAGGGGACCGAGCTGGAGGTCCGCAAGACGGCGAACCTGCACACCGGCGGCACCATCCACGACGTCACAGACGGCGTGCATCCCGCGCTCG
Organism: Rhodobium orientis; assembly: GCF_003258835.1. Taxonomy (GTDB): domain Bacteria; phylum Pseudomonadota; class Alphaproteobacteria; order Rhizobiales; family Rhodobiaceae; genus Rhodobium; species Rhodobium orientis. The sequence goes on from NZ_NPEV01000032.1 coordinate 40,704, forward strand.
TGGAAGCGGCCGTCAAGGTCGCCCGGGCGATCGAGATCCCGGTCGTCGGCGTCGACTTCATGGTGACGTCGCCACGCGGCCCGGACTATGCTTTCATCGAGGCCAACGAACGGCCGGGCCTTGCCAATCACGAACCGCAGCCGACGGCGGAACGCTTCATCGACCTGTTGTTCCCGCTGTCGATGCCCTCGGCCATGCGCCAGGCGGTGCAGGAACTGGCACCGGCCAGGATGAACACGAGATAACGACGACCAGACCGGGAGAGGACCCCCAGACGATGACACGCCTTCGCATCGACGTCGAATACCTGACCGACACGCTGAGGAAACTGCTCGAGACGCCGAGCCCGACCGGCTACACGGACTCCATCGTGCGCTGGGTGTCGGCGGAACTGGAACGGCTCGGGCTCGATGTGGAGCTGACCCGCCGCGGCGCCATCCGCGCGATCCGGCCCGGCAAGGAGAAGCGCGGCGCCAGGGCCATCGTCTCCCATGTCGACACGCTCGGCGCCCAGGTGAAGTTCCTGAAGGATAACGGCCGGCTGGCGCTGGTGCCGATCGGCAACTGGTCGGCACGGTTCGCCGAAGGGGCGCGGGCGACGGTGTTTACCGAAAAGGGCACCTATCGCGGCACCATCCTGCCGCTGAAGGCCTCCGGCCATACCTTCAACGAGGAAATCGACGCGCATCCGATCGGCTGGGAATATGTGGAGATGCGGGTCGATGCGCTCGCCCGCAGCACGCCGGACCTTGCCCGGCTCGGCATCGATGTCGGCGACATCATCGCCATCGATCCGCTGCCCGAGTTCCTCGACAACGGCTTCATCGTCTCGCGCCATCTCGACAACAAGGCGGGCGTCGCCGTGATGCTGGCGGCGCTGAAGGCGATGCAGCAGGAAAAGGTCAAGACCCCGGTCGACATCCACTGGCTGTTCACCATCGCCGAGGAAGTCGGCGTTGGCGCCTCCTCGGTGCTCAAGCACGAGGTCGCCTCGATGATCACCGTCGACAACGGTACGACGGCGCCGGGGCAGAACTCCAACGAGTTTGGCGTCACCATCTCCATGGCCGACCAGACCGGACCGTTCGACTATCACCTGACCAAGAAGCTGGTCGACCTCTGCCGGTCGAACGAGATCCTGTTCCAGAAGGACGTGTTCCGCTACTACCGGTCCGATTCGGCAAGCGCGATCGAGGCGGGCGCGGATGTGCGCACCGCGCTGATCACCTTCGGCGTCGATGCCTCGCACGGCTATGAGCGGATCCACGTCCATGCCCTGCGCTCGCTGTCGGAACTGATCACCGCCTATGCGGCGAGCACGGTGGCGATCAAGCGCGACTTCGAGGAGACCGGCAGCCCGAAGGGCTTCACCAAGCAGCCGGTCAGCAAGGCGCAGCAGACCCTGTCGCCGAATGTGCGCGCCAGCCAGCTCGACCTGGAAAAGAAGCGCCGGGCGGCGAAGGAGCCGGAGCCGGCGAAATAGGCAGCCGCGGGTCGAGCCGGCATTGCGACCATCGGTCCGAGGCGGCCGGCCTACATCCGCTGTGCGGTTGACAGGCGTCGCGCCGTCGGCGATGCGATGACCACCTTGCGGCGCCGGCCGATCCGGCCGCGCCTTTTTCGTTGCGGCTCTGACGCACCATGACCCTCATCGTCGTAACCGATCTCGACGGGACGCTCCTCGACCACGACAGCTATCGCTGGGACGCGGCGCAGCCGGCCCTCGATGTGCTGAAGGACCGGGGCATTCCTCTCATCCTGTCGAGCAGCAAGACGGCCGCGGAGATCGCACCGCTGCGCGATGCCCTCGGCTTTTCGCACTGTCCGGCGATCGTTGAGAACGGCGCCGGCATCCTGGAAGGCGGCGATGCAGCCGGAGAGGATGGCGGCGAGACGCCCTATCGCCGGCTGCGGGCGGTGCTCGACGATCTGCCGGCGGCGTTGCGTGAGCCGTTTGCCGGCTTCGGCGACTGGACGGCGGCAGAGGTGGCCAAGCGCACCGGCATGGGTACCGAGAGCGCGGTCCGGGCGCAGGCGCGGCGGTTTTCCGAGCCGGGCCTGTGGTCCGGCGACGAGGCCGGTCTCGAGGCTTTCCTGGCGGCGCTCGCCAAACACGGCGTCTCGGCGCGGCGCGGCGGCCGCTTTCTGACGCTCTCCTTCGGCGCCGACAAGGCCGACCGCATGGCCGAGATCGCGCCGCGCTATGCTAACGGCGACACCGGTCCGACGGTGATCGCGCTCGGCGATGCGCCGAACGACATCTGCATGCTGGAAGCTGCCGACATCGGGATCGTCATCGCCAATCCGGCCCACGATCCCCTGCCGCCGCTTGACGGCGAGGCGGCCGGGCGGATCCTCCGTTCGCGTCTTGCCGGGCCTTCGGGCTGGAACGAATCCCTTCTTTCGGTCATCAATGGTACGAATTTCGGGGTGTAAGGATTTGCGGCAGCGGATGTTGCCTCCCCCCTTTGACGGAGAACGGCCTTGGGCGACTACCATCAGAACGGCAATGTGGCGACGCTGCATCGCTTCGGCACCCTCGATCCGGCGGACCTGGAGCGCGAGCTGAACCACTATGCGCAGACGCGCAAGATCTCGCTGATCCTGCCCTCGCTCTATTCCGAGCTCGAGGCACAGGCGCTCTCCGACATCCTCGACGAACTTTCCACTGCCACCTTCGTCAACCAGATCATCATCGGCCTCGACCGCGCCGACGAGGACCAGTACCGCTATGCCAAGGAGTATTTCTCCCGGCTGCCCCAGGACCATGTGGTGCTGTGGAACGACGGGCCGCGGCTGAAGGCAATCGATTCCCGGCTCGGCGAAATGGATCTGGCGCCGAGCGAGCCCGGCAAGGGGCGCAATGTCTGGTACTGCATCGGCTATGCCCTGTCGGCCAAGAACTGCGACGTCATCGCCATCCACGACTGCGATATCGTCACCTATTCCAAGGAGATGCTGGCGCGGCTGGTCTATCCGGTGACCAATGCGCGGTTCCCCTACCAGTTCTGCAAGGGCTACTACCCGCGGATCGCCGACCGCAAGATGAACGGGCGGGTGACGCGCCTCCTGGTGACGCCGCTGCTCCTGGCCCTCAAGAAGGTCATCGGCCAGAACGCCTATGTCGATTATCTGAAGTCGTTCCGTTATCCGCTCGCCGGCGAATTCGCGATGCGTACGGCGATCCTGCCGGAAATCCGCATCCCCTCCGACTGGGGCCTTGAGATCGGCGTGTTGTCGGAGGTCTACCGGAACCTTTCCGCCAACGCGGTCTGCCAGGTCGACATCGCCGACGCCTACGACCACAAGCACCAGCCACTGTCGGAGGACGACGCGACCCAGGGCCTGTCGCGGATGTCGACGGATATCTGCAAGGCGATCTACCGTAAGCTCGCCATCGACGGCGTGATCTTCTCGCCGGAGATCTTCCGCACCCTGAAGGCGACCTACTACCGGATCGCGCTGGACCTCATCGAGGTCTACTACAATGACGGCCTGATCAACGGCCTCCATGTGGACCGCCACGTGGAGGAGCGCTCGGTGGAGCTGTTCGCCGCCAACATCGTGGAGGCCGGGCAGGTGTTCCTGCAGAACCCGATGGAAGCCCCCTTCATCCCCAACTGGAGCCGGGTCCAGGCGGCCGACTCCGACCTCATGCGCGAGCTGTTCGACGCGGTGAAGGCGGATAACGAGGAATTCGCGGCAGGGTAGGCGCGGCGCGGTGGGTGCGCCATTGCCGGCGATCGGTGCAAGCTGCTCTGGATTGCTTCGCTGCGCTCGCAATGACGACATTTCCTCAATAATTTCAACGTCATTGCGAGGAGGCCGGAAGGCCGACGCGGCAATCCAGATACGGCCGTTCGCGCGAAATCACCGATCCCGGTTGGCGATCCAGCGGCACTGGTAGGGCTCCAGCACGATTTCTTCCGCCGAGGTCGTCATCCGTTCGCCGGTGAGAAGGTCGGCCCAGTCCTTGCCGTCGATGAGGTTGATCGCCAGCACCGGGATCGAGATCTCCTCCCGGGTGACGTTGGCGATCGAGAAGATGCTCTGGGACCTATCGAGGCTCTGGCGCCAGATGCCGAACACCTGGTCGCCGAGATGCAGCGTGAACTGGGTGGCGTTGGGGTGGAAGCCCGGCTGCTCGGCGCGGATGCCGATGCGCCTTGTTAGTTCGGCGAGCACCCGGGCGTGCAGGCTCGTCTTGTCGGCGAGCAGCCCCTTCAGTTCCTCGAAGTCCCACTGGCGCCGGTTGATGGCGCGGTTGATGCCGGCCCGCTCCACGCCGTCCAGGTCGTTCGGCGTGCCGAGCAGGGAATGGATGTAGAAGGCGGGAATGCCTTCCAGCCCCATCATGATGGTCTGGCTGCAGATGAAGCGCTCGAACTGCCAGTCGTCGGGCCCGTCGACCGTGCCCTTCATGGCATCGATCAGCGACACGTTCAGCTCGTAGGGCGACTGCTTGCCGTCCGAGGTGGAACGCATGGAGACGAGGCCGCCGAACCCCTTCACCGTCTCGATCACCCGCTCAAGCTCTTCCGGTTCGATCAGGCCCTCGGCGGGCCTCAGCCCGATGCCGTCATGGGAGGCGGTGAAGTTGAGATAGGCGCAGCCGAGCTGCGCCGGCGGCATGCGCATCTGCCAGATGTTGAGGGCGCGCGAGGAGCCGGTCAGGAGCGCCTGCAGCAGGAGCGGCGGCAGCGAGAAATTGTAGATCGCGTGGGCTTCGTTGCGGTTGCCGAAATAGGACAGGTTCTCGTCCTTGGGCACGTTGGTCTCGGTCAGGAGCACCACTGGCTCGGCCGCATAGTCGCAAAGCACCCGCATCAGCCGTACGATGGCGTGGGTCTCGGGCAAGTTAATGCAGGAGGTGCCGATCTCCTTCCACAGGAAGGCGACGGCATCGAGGCGGATGATGCGCACGCCCTTGTCGATGTGGAGCCGAAGGATGCGCAGGAATTCCAGCAGCACGTCCGGGTTGGAGAAGTCGACGTCGACCTGGTCGTGGCTGAAGGTGCACCAGACGTAGCGGGTGCCGGACGGTGTCTCGACCTCCCTCAGGAGAGGGTGCGCGCGCGGGCGCACGACGGCGGAAAGGTCGTCGTCCGGGCTCGCCTCGCAGAAGAAGCGGTCGTAGGGCGCATGGCCCTGGCGGTATTCGCTGAACCAGGTGCTCTGGCTGGAGACGTGGTTCAGCACCAGGTCCGACATCAGCTTGAAGGAAACGGCGATGCGGCGGATGTCGTCCCAGTCGCCGAGGCCGGAATTCACCGAATAATAGTCGGTGACGGAAAAGCCGCCGTCGGAGGTGTAGGGAAAGAACGGCAGAATGTGGACGCCGGTGATCGTGCCGCTGAGATATTCCTGCAGGAAATTGTAGAGCACATCCAGCGGCTTGTGCTTGCCGTCGACGACCGTGTTGCCATAGGTGATGACGAGGCTGTCGCGCTCCGACCACAGCGTGTTGCCGGGCTGGCGCGAGCGGTGGCGCGGCCCCCTGCCGTCCGCCCAGAAGGTCTCGATGACGTCGTGGGCCAGGGCGTCGATGTCCCGGTCGGGATAGATCGCCTTCAACAGCGCCTTCAGCTTTCCGGTCAGCTTGCTGGAGACGTTGTTTGAGACGGGCAGCGCGGAGTGCGTCTCGGTCATTCTCGTTTCATCTTTTGTTGCCCCTGGGAGGAGGGCGAAAGGCCAGTTGCGAAGCTTTGGCGATTTTCCGGCTCGCGACAAGCCCCGTTGATGGCGTCTCGTCGGGAACCTGCGCGCGCTCTGTGCGTTTCTACCGATATATGGGGCGGGGCCGGACAACTTTGCCTAAAATTTGAACCTCAGGTCAAATCCCGGTTAACGCGTGGGCACATTTGTTCTAACCTTGCCGACGAAAACGCGAAAACGGGCCATTGAGCCTGCAGCGACCGGTGGCATGGGACTTGCTCCACCCCATCGTGGTTTTGCGTATAACGCGGGAGAAGAATGAGCGAGGAAACAAGCGACCCCTTCGTCAGTTTCGATGAAATCGTCCTGCCCAACGGCCAACCCCGGCCGGGAATGGAACAGATAGCGGAATGGATGGTCTCCGCGCCGCGCAGCCTGTTGAAGGTGCGGCAGTCGGAGGCGGAAACCCTGTTCCGGCGTATCGGCATCACCTTTGCCGTCTATGGCGAAGGCGGAGATCCCGAGCGGTTGATCCCGTTCGATATCGTGCCGCGCATCCTGCTTGCCAGCGAATGGGATTTCCTGGCCCGCGGCCTGGAGCAGCGGGTGCGGGCCCTCAACATGTTCCTCAACGACGTCTACCACGACGGCGAGATCCTCGCCGCCGGGCGGGTGCCGTCGAAGCTGGTGCTGCAGAACAAGGCGTATCTGCCGGAAATGCGGGGCGTCTCGGTGCCCGGCAACATCTACACCCACATCGCCGGCATCGACCTGGTGCGCACCGGGCCGGAAGAGTTCTACGTGCTGGAGGACAACACCCGCACGCCGTCCGGCGTTTCCTACATGCTGCAGAACCGCGAAGTGATGATGCGGCTGTTCCCGGACCTGTTCAACAACCACGCGGTGGCGCCGGTCGAACGCTATCCGGAAGACCTGTTCGAGACGCTGCATTCGGTGGCGCCGGCGGGATGCGACGGCGACCCGACGGTGGTGGTGCTGTCGCCGGGGCTCTACAACTCCGCCTATTACGAGCACACCTTCCTTGCCGACAAGATGGGCGTGGAGCTGGTCGAGGGCCAGGACCTGTTCGTGAAGAACAACTTCGTCTTCATGCGCACGACCCACGGGCCGCAGAAGGTCGACGTCATCTACCGGCGCATCGACGATGCCTTCCTCGATCCGCTGACCTTCCATCCGGACAGCATCCTCGGCGTTCCGGGGATCATGAACGTCTACCGGGCCGGCAACGTCTCGCTCGCCAACGCGGTCGGCGGCGGCATCGCCGACGACAAGGCGATCTACATGTATGTGCCGGACATGATCGACTTCTATCTCGGCGAAAAGCCGCTGTTGAAGAACGTCGACACCTTCTGGTGCGACAAGACCGACGATTGCGCCTATGTGCTCGACCATCTCGACGAGCTGGTGGTCAAGGAGGTCGCCGGCTCGGGCGGCTACGGCATGCTGGTCGGCCCGAAGGCGGACGCCAAGGAGCGCGCCGCCTATGCGGAACGGGTCAAGGCCAATCCGTCCGAATTCATCGCCCAGCCGACGCTGTCGCTGTCGACCTGCCCGACCTTCGTGGCGGAAGGCTATGCGCCGCGCCACGTGGATCTGAGGCCGTTCGTGCTGGTCGGCGCCGACAAGGTGCGGCTAGTGCCGGGCGGCCTGACCCGGGTCGCCATGCGCGCCGGCTCGCTGGTGGTCAACTCCTCGCAGGGCGGCGGTACCAAGGATACCTGGGTGCTCAATCCGCCTTTCGGGACGACCGGCGACGGAGGCGCCGATGCTTAGTCGCACCGCCGCCAACCTCTACTGGATGGGCCGCTACATGGAGCGGGCCGAGAACCTCGCCCGGATCCTGGAAGTCGGCTACCGCATGAGCCAGATGCCGGACCCGGCAAATGGCGGGACCCGCAACGAGTGGAGTTCCTTTGCGATCGCCACCGGCTGCGAGGACGAGATGCTGGCCAAGCACGGCGAGCCCGACCTCGATGCCTCGATCGCCTTCATGGTGCTGGACGGGGACAACCCCTCCTCCATCCATGCCTGCCTCCGGGCAGCGCGGACCAATGCGCGGGCCGTGCGCACGGCGATGACCAGCGAGATGTGGGAAAGCCTCAACGATACCTGGCTGGAATTCCGCGGCCACTGGCTGCAGACGCTGAAGCGCGAGAATCTGGCGCCGTTCCTGGAATGGGTGCGCAACCAGACCAGCCTCTTTCGCGGCGCCCACAGCGGCACCATGCTGCGCGACGATGCGTTCTCGTTCCTGAACGCCGGCACCTTCATCGAGCGCGGCGACAGCACTGCGCGCATCCTCGACATGAAGTACCACATCCTGCTGCCGCCCGGCGAAAGCCTCGGCGGCTCGGTCGACTACTACCAGTGGACGACGCTGCTGCGCTCGGTTTCCGCGCTCGGCTCCTATCACTGGGTCTATCGCGAGCCGGTCAAGCCGTGGCTGGTGGCGGAACTCTTGATCCTGCGCGAGGAGATGCCGCGGTCGTTGCGTTATTCGCTGTCGCGGGTCAACGCGTTCCTGGCCACCATCGCGGAAGGCCACGGCCAGCGTTTTGAATGCAACCGGCGCGCCGGCCAGCTCTATTCCCAACTCTGCTACGACAACATCGAGGACGTGTTCCAGAGCGGGCTGCACGAATACCTGACCAAGTTCATCACCCGCAACAACGCACTCGGCGTCAGCATCGCCCAAAGCTTCCATTTCTGAGCGACACCCCATGAAGATCACCATCGATCACGAAACGGTCTATCGCTACGAGGAAGAGGCGAGCTACTCGATCCAGAGCCTGCGCCTGACACCGCAGCCCTTCGACGGGCAGGTGGTGCGGTCCTGGTCGGTGTCCTCGCCGGTCGCCGGGGCGCTGCATGCCGTCACCGACAGCTTCGGCAACGTCACCCACACGCTGGTCGTCGACCGGCCGCACCGGGAAATCGTCATCCGGGTCCGCGGCAAGGTCGACACGCAGAACACCGACGGCCTGGTCGCCGGCGCAGTGGAGCCGTTCCCGCCGCTGTTCTACCTGCGCGAGACCGAGCTGACCCAGTCGGACGGGGCGATCCGGGCGCTCGGCAGGGCGGCGGACTCGGGATCGGAGAACGTGCTCGACTGCCTGCACCGGCTGATGGGCGGCATCCACGAGGCGATCGAATACAAGAGCGGCGAGACCAGCGCCACGACGACGGCGATCGAGGCGCTGGCCAACGGCGCCGGCGTCTGCCAGGACCACGCCCACGTCTTTATCGCCGCAGCGCGCACGCTCGGTATTCCCGCGCGCTACGTTTCCGGCTATCTGCTGAACAACGACACCGGCGACGACGACGATGCGGCCCATGCCTGGGCCGAGGCGCTGGTGCCGGATCTCGGCTGGGTCGGCTTCGACGTCGCCAACCGGGTCTGTCCGACCGAACACTACGTCCGGCTCGGGGTCGGCCTCGACTATCGCGAGGCGGCGCCGGTGCGGGGCGTCCGGCGCGGCGGCGGCGAGGAAACCATGTCGGTGGTGGTGCGTGTCGCCCAGACCGGCGCCAGTGCACAATAGGAAGTGCACAATAGGATATGTGCGCAATAAGACATGTTGCGGCCCCGGCGGGCCGGGCATGCGGGAAAGGGCTCCGGGCAATGACCTACTGCGTCGGGCTGTTGCTGAAGGACGGCCTGGTGATGCTGGCGGATACGCGCACCAATGCCGGCGTCGACAACGTCTCCACCTATTCCAAGACCTTCGTGTGGGAGGATCCGGGCGAGCGGACCATCGTGCTGATGACCGCCGGCAACCTGGCCATCACCCAGTCGGTGGTCAATCTGGTCTCGGAGGGCATTCCCGATCCGGAGGACCCGCACGGGCCGCGGGCGACGCTTGCCAACGTGCCGAGCCTGTTCGAGGCGGCGCGGCTGGTCGGCCGGGCGATCCGCCAGGTGCACGACTACGATGCCGAGGCGATGCGCGCCCAGGACACGCCCTTTGCCGCCTCGTTCCTGCTCGGCGGCCAGCTCAAGGGCCGGACCATGCGGCTGTTCCAGATCTACGCCGCCGGCAATTTCATCAGTGCGGCGCCGGATACCCCGTTCCTGCAGATCGGCGAGCACAAATACGGCAAGCCGATCCTCGACCGGGCGCTCGACTATGGCGAGACGACGCTGGAAGACGGCGTCAAGCTGGCCCTCCTGTCGATGGACTCCACGGTGCGCTCGAACCTTTCGGTCGGCTTTCCGCTCGACCTGGTGCTTTATCGCAAGGACGGCCTGAAGATCTTCCGCCAGGTGCGGATCGAGGACGACAACGCGTATTTCCAGAAGATCTCGCGGCAATGGTCGGAGGCGCTGCGCGACGCCTATCACGTGCTGCCGCCGCCGGAATGGACCTGAGGTCCGGGTTTGAGGCGCGCGTGGGGGCTGCGTTGCTGTCCGGGGCAGGTGTAGCGGCGGGGGCGCCGGCAATTGGCCAGTAGACATAATCCCGGCAAGCCGCTATATTGGATACGCTGGTGAAAATACTGAAACGCTCTACTACTGCATTGAACTCAAACGAAAAAATAATTGATATGCAAGGTTTGGCGGTCTCGGTTCCGGCCAGCGGACCCACAGCGCTTTTTGCGCGATCTTGCTGAGGATTAATCGACGCGCTGTGCTCTTCCCGGATCCCTGACGACTTATCTGCGCCGAATTCGGTCGACGACACTCGCCCGCTTGATAGTTCCGGCCAGCGATCCATCCATCAACTGACTTCAAGGACGAACGATCATGCCGACCGGAACGGTAAAGTGGTTTAATCGCGACAAGGGCTACGGCTTCATCAAGCCGGACGAGGGTGGCCCGGACGCCTTCGTGCACATCACTGCCGTGGAGCGCGCCGGACTTCCCGGCCTCGACGAAAACCAGAAGATTTCCTACGAGCTGGTCCAGGGCCGCAACGGCAAGAAATCCGCCGACAACCTGCAGCTTCTCTAGGGTGTGCCTTCCGAAACCGGGCATCGGTTTCGGAACAGGGACAGACGCAGGAACAGACAATTGAAGCATGGTGCGTGACATCGGATCGACCGCGGGCATGCTTTAGGATCGTTGCCGATCAGGGCGCCGGACCGTAGGCAAGAACGGCCACCCGGGGACGGCTCAACTGGCCGCCTTCGGCACCCTTTGACATCCGGTCTCGCCAGATGGCGGGATCGACCGCCTTACGGCAGTAGACGCCGCGTTTTTCGGAGCGGAATGCGTTCGGTTGGAAACGCATTACCGCTCTTTTTTTATGTAAATCTTTTCCGCATCTCTTTGAATCGATACTACGTTGTTTCAACAAGAGCCAAATTGTATCTGATGAAGTCAGAATACTTTTACGCAAGACAAATAAATCCCACAAATTGAAATCCATTTCGGCCAAGAGACGAGTCGCGCCTTCGAGTCGACCGGACTACTCAGCGAGTTTGACTCGATTTTAATTGTCAGCGGCGCTCTGTATACCATCAATAAACCAATCCCACCGACGTTTATCGATATTTTTCAGCCAATTGTTAATATTCAACGGATAGGTTTTCCATCTTTCGGCAACTCCGGACCAGTGCCGGGATTGGGGAATTGGAGTGTTGTTGTCGCATCAAGCGATGTCGGTACGGCGGAGTAGGTGATGAAGCGTTCCGTGCGCGTCCCCCGACAAAAGACACCCGTCCATCGGTTTGCGGTCATTGCGGGCGCCGGCCGCAAGGAGGCCGCCGACGGCTGCATGCAGACGGCGCTCGCCGCGCTTGCGGCTGCCTGCTCGCCGGTAACGCGTCCCAAGCACTTCTTCGAGGAATGCCTGCGGAACCTTGCCGCCGCCTATTCGGCCGATTTCGCCTTCTGCGGGGTCTTCACCGACGACACGGAGACCGCCATCGAGACCGTGGCGGTGGTCGCGGGTGGCCGCGGCAGTAAGAACATCACCTACGAGCTTGCCGGAACGCCCTGCGAGGACGCGCTGAAGGCCGACAACGTGTTCATCGAGTGCGGCGTGCAGAAGCTTTATCCGGCCGATTCCCTGTTGGAGGAGATGGGGGTCGAAAGCTATTTCGGCGCCCCGCTGATCACCGCCGACGGCGAGGTGATGGGGCTGGTCGCCGTGCTCGGCCGCAAGCCGATGATGCGCCATCCCTGGACCGATTCCGTACTCGGGCTGTTCGCCAACCGGATTGCGCTGGAGCTGGAACGCCAGCGCATCGAGCAGGAAATCGAGCTGTCGGCCAGCGTCTTTGAGAACAGCCACGAAGGCATCATGATCTTCAGCGCCGACTGGCAGATCCGCAAGGTCAACCGCGCCTTCACCAAGATCACCGGCTACGAACCTGACGAAGTGATCGGCAAGCACGCGCGGATCCTCGCCTGCGACCGGCACGACGAAACCTTCTATCTGGAGCTGATGCGGGTTGCCGAGGAAGAGGGCCGCTGGGAGGGGGATCTCTGGAGCCTGAACAAGGCCGGCGGCCTGTTCGGCGAACGGCGGACGATCACGGCCGTACGCGACCCGGCGAGCGGGCGCATCCTGCACTTCGTCAGCATCTTCACCGACATTTCCGAGGAGAAATTCGCCGAACAGCGGATCAACCGCCTCGCCCATTACGACCAGACGACGGAGCTGCCGAACCGCCTGTTCTTCAGCGAGAAACTGAGCCAGACCATCGCTGGCGCGCGCAGTTCCGAGACCTGTTTCGCGCTGATGATGCTCAATCTCGACAAGTTCAAGGCGATCAACGAAAGCTACGGCCACATGACCGGCGACCGGCTCCTGAAGGCCGTCGCCGACCGGCTGCAGACGCTGCCCTCGGACCACTATTTCCCCGCCCGGCTCAGCGGCGACGAATTCGCCGTCATCTGCCGGGTGCCGCAGGACCCGGCATGCGCCGAGCAGCCGCTCGCCATCCGCGCCCGGGCACTGCTCGACCTGATCGGCACGCCGTTCATGCTCGACGGCGAGCAGACGACGATCTCCGCCAGCGTGGGCATCGCCATCTATCCGCGCGACGGCGCCGATTCCCAGGCGATCATCCGCAGCGCCGATTTCGCCCTGGCCGCGGCCAAGGCGAACCCGCACCGGCGCACCGAATTCTATCGTACCGAACTGTGCGAGCAGGCCGAACGGCAGGTGGCGCTCACCAAGCTTTTGCGCAAGGCCGTGTCGCGGCACCAGTTCCGGGCCTACTACCAGAGCAAGCACGCGGTGGACGACGGCCGCCTCACCGGCTACGAGGCGCTGATCCGCTGGCAGCTCGACGACGGCGTGCTGGTCAGCCCGGCCCAGTTCATCCCGGTCGCGGAGGAAACCGGCCTGATCGTGGAGATCGGCCGGTGGATGCTCGGCGAAGTGTGCCGGCAGATCACCGAATGGCGCCGCCTCGGCTATGCCTTCGGCCGGGTCTCGGTCAACATCTCCGGGCGCCAGCTCACCGATCCGGAGTTCGTCACCACGGTGGCGGAGATCATCGGCAGGACCGGGGTCGATCCGTCGGATCTGGAACTGGAAATCACCGAAAGCTGGCTGATGGTCGATCCGGAGCGCTCCACGGAGATCCTGCAGGCGCTGCGCGGCATGGGCTTCAAGCTGTCGATCGACGATTTCGGCATCGCCTATTCGTCGATGAACTATTTGAAGCATTTTCCCGTCGACATCATCAAGGTCGACCGGTCCTTCGTGCGCGACATCCTCACCGACCGCGACAGCCAGGCGATCGTCTCGGCGATCATCGCCATGGGCCACAATCTCGGCCGGGAGATCGTCGCCGAGGGCGTGGAGACCAGGGGCCAGCTCGACATGCTGCGCTCGGCCGGCTGCGACGAGGCGCAGGGCTACCTGTTTTCCCGGCCGGTGCCGCCGGAGGACGTGGAGCGGGCGCGGCGGATGCCGCTGCGCCAGGAGGCGGTGGCGTCGTGACAGTTCAGGGAGCCTGATTCAGGCCCCTTCGATTTCCTCGCGCAGCACTTCCAGTTCCAGCCAGGCTTCTTCCTTTTCGGCCAGTTGTCCCTGCAGCTTGGCAAGGCCGTCGGCGATCCTTGAAAAGCCTTCCGGGTCGCGCTCGTAAAGGCCGGGGTCTTCCAGCCGCTTCTGCTCGGCCGCGATCTTTTTCTCCAGCGCTGCGATCTCGCCCGGCAGGGTGTCGAGGGCGTATTGCTCCTTGAAGGAGAGCCGGCGCTTTTCTCCAGATTTTGACTGGGCCTTGGCGGCCTCGCCCGGCTTGTCCCTGTCGCCGCTTTTGGTGCTCGCCGACACCGCCTTTGCCGCTTCCGCCTCGCGGGCCCGGATCGTGCGTTCCACATAGCCGTAGCCGCCCGGATAGAGCGTCCAGGCGCCGCCGCCCTCCACGGCGACGACGGAGGTGACGATGCGGTCGAGGAAGTCGCGGTCGTGGCTGACGAGGAAGACGGTGCCGGAGTAGTCGGCGAGCAGTTCCTGCAACAGGTCGAGGGTTTCCAGGTCGAGGTCGTTGGTCGGCTCGTCGAGGACCAGGAGATTCGACGGCCGGGCGAACGCGCGGGCGAGCATCAGCCGGCCGCGCTCGCCGCCGGACAGCGCCTCGATGGGCGTGCCGATCTGTTCCGGGCGGAACAGGAAATCCTTCATGTAGCTGACGACGTGGCGCTGGCTGTCGCCGACCATGACCATGTCGCCGCCGCCATCGGTCAGCGCATCGCGCAGGGACGTCGTCGGCGGAAGGCTTTCGCGCTTTTGGTCGAGGGTGACGACCTCAAGCCTTGTGCCGAAGCGGATGCTGCCCTCGTCGGGTTCCAGATCGCCGGTCAGAAGCCGCAGCAGCGTCGTCTTGCCGGCGCCGTTCGGGCCGATGATGCCGATGCGGTCGCCGCGGTCGATCTTGATGGAGAAATCACTGATCGCCGGCGTGCCGTCCCAGCTCTTGGAGATGTTCTTGGCCTCGACCACCTGCTTGCCGGAGCTCTTCGCCTCGGCGGCGGTCATTTCCACGGTGTCGCGGGCGTCGCGGCCGCGAGCCGTCAGCCGGCGCTTTTCCTCGCGCAGGTCGTGGAGGTCGGCAAGACGCTTCTGGTTGCGCTTGCGCCGGCCGGAGACGCCGTGGATGACCCACTGGTTCTCGCGGTGGATCTTGCGCTCCAGCTTGTGGCGGTCGCGCTCCTCCTCCTCCAACATCTCGTCGCGCCAGGGTTCGAACTCGGCAAAGCCGCGTTCCAGCGTGCGGGCCGTGCCGCGGTCGATCCAGCAGGTGCGGCGGGAGAGGTTTTCCAGGAAGCGGCGGTCGTGGCTGATGAGGACGACGGCGGAGCGCTCGCGCTTCAGCTCGTCTTCCAGCCATTCGATGGCCGGCAGGTCGAGGTGGTTGGTGGGCTCGTCGAGCAAGAGGATATCCGGCTCCGGCGCCAGCGCACGGACCAGCGCGGCGCGGCGCATCTCGCCGCCGGAAAGCGTCTTCGGGTCGCCCGCGCCGTCGAGGCCCAGATGTTCCAGCAGATAGGTCACCCGGTGCGGGTCGGAACCGGCATCGAGCCCGGAGCCGGCGTAGTCGGCAACGGTTCCATAGGCGGAGAGGTCCGGCTCCTGTTCCAGGTAGCGGACCGTCACGCCGGGCTTGACGAAGCGCTCGCCGTCGTCGGCTTCTACGATGCCGGCGGCGATCTTCAGAAGCGTCGACTTGCCCGAGCCGTTGCGGCCGACGAGGCAGAGCCGATCGCGCTCGAAGACGGAAAGGTCCGCGCCTTCGAACAGCGGCGTGCCGCCGAAGGTCAGGTGGATGCCTTGCAGGGTCAGAAGGGGTGGCGCCATGGCTGCCGATGTAGATCAGTTCGCCGGCCATGGAAAGACGGGCATTGCGATCGGCGCTGGCGCCCCGTCGCGCCCGACGTTCCCCCATGTCGTCTGAGACGGGTCCAAGGTCGCATTCAAGCCACCTTCGAAAGCCCCGGGATTGCAATGCTAGGGCACCTTTCGGACAGCGGGCGGCGGTCGCGGATTGCGGCCGCCGCAGCGTCCCGTGGCTCGGCGCGGGGCGCCAGAAAACAGGGGAGCGGTCGGCATGAAGACGCATGCACGGGTGGTTGTGATCGGTGGCGGCGTCGTCGGCGTCGCAACGCTCTATCATCTGGTCAAGAAGGGCATCACCGATGCCGTCCTGATCGAGCGGCGGGAGCTGACCTCCGGCTCGACCTGGCACGCCGCCGGCCTGTTGCCGCTGTTCAACATGAGCTACGCGGTCGGCCAGATCCACAAATACTCCGTCAAGCTCTACGACACGCTGGAAGAAGAGACCGGCCTCAATGTCGGCTTCAAGAAGGTCTCCAACATCCGCCTCGCCCGCACCAGGGACCGGATGGACGAGTACGAGTATTATGCCGGGGTGGCGGAGACCATCGGCATCAACGTCAACTTCCTGACGCCCGAAGAGGTCAAGGAAATCTGGCCGCTGTGCGAGACGGACGGCATTCTCGGCGCCATCCAGCATCCGGATGACGGCTATATCCAGCCGGCGGACCTGACACAGGCGCTCGCCCGCGGGGCACGGGCCGGCGGCGGCGAGATCAACCGCTTTACGACGGTCACCGGGATCACCCAGAAGCCGAACGGAGAGTGGGTGGTCGCCACCGACAAGGGCGACATCACCTCAGAGCACGTGGTCTCCGCCACCGGCAACTTTGCCCGCAAGACCGCCGAGATGGTCGGCCTCGACCTGCCGGTCATTCCCGTCGAACACCAGTTCATCGTCACCGAGCCGCATCCGGAGATCGTCGCCCGCCAGAAGGCCGGACTGCCGGAAATGGGTGTGCTTCGCGAGTCGGACTCCTCCTGGTACCTGCGCGAGGAAAACGGCGGCCTGCTGCTCGGTCCCTACGAGGCCGGCGCGCCCTGCTGCTATGTCGACGGGCCGGCGAAGGACTGCGAATACGAGCTCTTCCAGGAAGACCTCGACCGGCTGGCCCCTCATATCGAGACGGCGATGGAGCGGGTGCCCGCCTTCGGCGAGGTCGGCGTCAAGGAGGTCTATAACGGTGCCATCTGCTACACGCCGGACGGCTCGCCGATGGTCGGGCCGGCCTGGGACCTGAAGAATTTCTGGATCAATGAGGGCCACTCCTTCGGCATCACGGCGGCCGGCGGCGCCGGCTGGCAGCTCGCCGAATGGATCGCCGAGGGCGAGCCCTCCATCGACATGACGGGCGTCGATCCGCGCCGCTTCGGCCCCTATGCCTCGCGCGGATATCTGAGGGCTAAGAACGAGGAGGCCTACGCCAACGTCTTTACCGTCCACTATCCCGACGAGGAGCGGCAGGCGGCGCGGCCGCTGAAGCGGGCGCCCTGCTACGACCGCATGAAGGCGCTCGGCGCCGTCTTCGGCTCCGTCTATGGCTGGGAGCGGCCGAACTGGTTTGCCCCTGCCGACCTGGAAGTGCCGGCGGGCGAGCTTGAGGTCGACGACGTCATCCTCAACCACAATCACGCCCCGGCCGACGAGACCGGCAAGGTGAAAGAGAAGTGGTCGTTCCGGCGCTCCAACTATTTCGAGCATGTCGGCAACGAGTGCCGGCACGTTTCGACAAAGGTCGGCCTCCTCGACATGTCGGCGTTTTCCAAGTTCGAGGTCTCCGGCCCCGGCGCGGAAGACTGGCTGGAAGGGCTCGTCGCCAACCGGGTGCCGAAGAAGGTCGGCCGGGTCAATCTCTGCCACATGCTGACGAAGAACGGCGGGGTCAGGGCCGAGTTCACCATCTACCGCAAGAGCCCGCGGGACTTCTACCTGGTCTCGGCCGGCGCCTTCGAGCGCCACGACTACGACTATCTGGAAAAGGCGCTTCCATCTGACGGAAGCGTCAGGCTGCAGAAGGTGACGACGCAATATGGCGTGCTGGTGCTGGCCGGGCCGAAGTCGCGGGACGTGCTCGCCAAACTTACCGACCAGGACCTTTCCAACGCGGCGTTCCCGTGGCTTTCCGGCCGCTTCATCAATGTGGGACCGGCCCAGGCCCATGCGCTCCGGGTCAATTTCGTCGGCGAACTGGGCTGGGAACTGCACCATCCGATCGAGATGCAGACCACCATCTTCGACCTCCTGATGGAGGCCGGCGCGGAATTCGACATCAAGCCGTTCGGGATCCGGGCGATGGATTCCATGCGGCTGGAGAAATCCTATCGGCTCATCCCGCGCGAGCTTTCCATCGAATATGCGGCGCTGGAATCCGGCCTCGACCGGTTCGTGCGGCTCGACAAGAACGTCGACTTCATCGGCCGCGATGCGCTCGCCGCCTGGAAGGAGAAGGGCTTCAAGTGGCAATTCGTCACCATGGAGGTCTCCGGCATCACGGATGCGGACGCGCGCGGCTCGGAGCCGATCTACAAGGACGGCGCGCTTGTCGGGCGGGCGACCTCCGGCGGCTTCGGCTGGCGGGTCGGCAAGAGCCTGGCGCTCGCCATGGTGCCGCCGGCGCTGGCGGTCATCGGCACCGAGCTTGAGATCAAGATCCTGGGTGAGATGCACAAGGCGACGGTGATTCCGGAAAGCCCGTTCGATCCCGACAATGAGAGGCTCAGGGCGTGACGACGGAATCGGCTGCGCGCGAGGCGACGACGTCGCTGCAGGAGCTTCTGGCCGACAAGGGCGTGCTCCTTGCCGACGGGGCGACGGGCACGAACTTTTTCGACATGGGGCTCACATCCGGTGAGGCGCCGGAGGTCTGGAATCTGGAGCAGCCGGAAAAGGTCCGCGCGCTGCACAAGGCCTTTGTCGAGGCCGGCGCCGACATCATCCTCACCAACACTTTTGGGGCCAACCGGCACCGGCTGAAGCTGCACGGGCTGGAAACCCGCGTGGTGGAGCTCAACCGCATTGCGGGGCAGCTCGCCCGGGCCGAGGCGGATGCCGCCGGGCGTGCCGTGCTCGTCGGCGGCTCGATCGGGCCGACGGGCGAACTGCTCGCACCGCTCGGCGATCTCACCTATGAGGGCGCGGTCGAAGCGTTTGCCGAACAGATCACAGGCCTTGTGGACGGCGGTGTGGATATCCTGTGGATCGAGACCATGTCGGCGCCGGAGGAAATGAAGGCGGCGGCGGAGGCAGCCAGCCGGAGCGAGCTGCCGTTCACGGTCACCGCGAGCTTCGATACCGCCGGCAAGACCATGATGGGCCTGTCGCCGGCCGGCCTTGCCGATCTCGCGAGCCACCTGCCGAAGGCGCCCGCCGGCTTCGGCGCCAATTGCGGTGTCGGCGCCTCGGACCTCCTCGTCGCCGTCCTCGGCATGACGCCCGAGGGCGCTGTGGAAAACGCCGTTCCCGTGGTCATCGCCAAGGCCAATTGCGGCATCCCCAAGATCCAGGGCGATGCCGTCGTCTACACCGGCACACCGGAGCTGATGGCCGACTATGCGCGGCTTGCCGTCGATTCCGGCGCACGCATTATCGGCGGCTGCTGCGGCACCTCGCCGGAGCACCTGGCGGCGATGCGTGAGGCGATCGACGATCATGTTCGCGATCGACGGCCCAGCCCGGACGACATCGTCGCCCGCATCGGGCCTCTGGTGGCGCCGCCGGCCGAGCCCGGCGCGGAGCGCGACCGGCCACGCCGGCGCCGGCGCTGAGGCGGCGGTTGGCCTGCGTCCGTTCATTTTAATCACTCAAACGTCAATACCTGGCGCTGCCGACCCGGCGCGACGCAAAAATTTTTGCTCGCGGAGAAGGCAATGCCTCACAATGTCGCAAATGCGTCGCAACGAGAATATGTCGGGCCGGAAATTGCCCGTACCGTTCGGGGATCGCGCATCGCGTCGCGGTGACGGGCAAACGCCAACCCCGAGGGGAGACCGGCCATGAACGCGCATTTCACGCCCACCGGAGCCGTCGTCGACGAGACGGTTTCTGCCGCCTCCTCCGCCCGGCCGGTCGCCGAGACCACCCGCGACGTCATCCGCCGCCTGGCGCAGAATTTCTCGCTGGAAATCGCCCCGGTCGCGGCCTCCAAGATCGCCTTCTTCAACGAGGTGCTGCCTGAGAAAAGCCCGGTCTTCGTGCCGGTGCTGCCGGGCACGGCGCTGGCCGACAACGTCGCCCTCGTCGCCCGCCTCGCCCAGGACGGCATGCGCCCGGTGCCGCACATCGCGGCGCGGCGGCTGTCCAGCTATGGCGAGCTCGACGATGCGCTCTCCCGCTTTCGCGAGACCGGCGGCATCGAGGACGTGCTCTTGATCGCCGGCGATCCGGCCAAGGCCGCCGGCCCGTTCCGCTCCAGCCTCGACGTCCTTGAGAGTGGCCTCCTGGAGCGCCATGAGATTTCCCGCGTGTTCGTTGCCGGCCATCCGGAGCCGAACCCCGATATTCCGGTTGCGACCGCCCGCGACTTCTTGATGGAAAAGAACGTCTGGGCGCGCGAGACCGGCACCGTGGTCGAGGTCGTCACCCAGTTTTCCTTCTCCTCCAGGGCGATCCTTTCCTGGGAGCGCGAGATGCGCGCGGCCGGCAACGAACTGCCGATCCGCGTCGGCCTTGCCGGGCCGACGAAGCCGGCGACGCTCCTCAAATTCGCCGCCCTTTGCGGCGTCAAGGCCTCGGCCGGGTTCGCCGCCAGGGCCGGCCTGAAGCTGACCAAGATGGCCAGCGAGCGGGCCCCGGACGACGTCATCTCAGACCTCGCCGCGGCCATGCTCAGCGACGCCGACAGCCGGATTTCCGGCATCCACCTCTTCACCTTCGGCGGCTTCGCCAAGGCGGCGCGCTGGATCACGTCAGTCGCCGACGACCGGTTCATGCCGAACGCGAAACTGACAGGCTTTTCGGTCGAGGCTTGATTTTTGTCTCACGGCCGAGCGTTCGCTAGCGCTCACTGGCCTCCGACGGGGCGGCGCATAGGCGCCGGCGGCCGTTCGGCCTTGCGAAGCCTTTCGGCCTCGGTTGTCCTTTCGGCGCCTTCGGTCGTCATCCCGGGCGAAGCGAAGCGCAGACCCGGGACCCATTTCCCTTCCCAATGCTGTAGCCCGTGGCGGGTCTTTTCCCGGCATCGATGCGCGCCGATTCCCGATCCTGCCAGCAACTGACATACCACCGTGAGGGGGGCAATAGGCCCGGGTCACGCCCCGGGGTGACGGCTGAGTGTGTGGCGAGGGGCGTAAAAAAAGCCGCAGCCGTCATTGCTGTGCAAGTTCACGAATTCGGTGATGGCTGTTCGGTTTTCTTTTGTTCGGCGAAGGTCTTTGGCGGGATGTTTCCGATTGCCTGGTGGGGCCTGAACTCGTTGTAGTAGATGATATATTCGATGAGCTCGTTGGCCAGGTGCTCGGGGGTGTCGAA
>NZ_NPEV01000033.1 GCF_003258835.1 Rhodobium orientis
TCCCAACCTCTTTCCTGATTGTGCCATCGCTTCCTCCCGTCAGTGAAATATAGCACGGAAAGAAGCTTAAGAAGACACGCTGTTCTTGCTTTTGCCGCGTCGCAAAGCGGAGAGTTCAGCGATCTGGCTATTTGGGCCTATGGCGGCATCATCCTTGCGATCTCTGCATTCTTTGCATGGCGTTCGACGCGCAAGAGCAAGGGCACCTCTCCAACATCAAGCAGAAACGATACCCCACCCCCAAACGATTGAGGGCGATATGTTTCAACAACAATTGAGAGAACCAATTCTTAGACAGAGGGTCGCGAGCAGTCTTGCGGCGTTCAGAGTAGGCCGTATCCCGGTTGGATCGGCGTTTGCGGTATTGGGAATTTTGTTTGCGGCTTTTACGAACAACACCGCACGCGCTGACAATTGCTTCCCGAATAGCCTTGCCCCCGTTGTAATGCAGGAATTGCGGTCGAGCTTAGAAAAGCACTTCCGCGGGCGGCAAAAGGTCCATTGGTACAGCACCAGCGATCCTCGGCAGGCAAAGGCGGTATTGGATGTCGTCCGAAATGCATTGCCCCCCAGCACGCCAATCGCCGAGATCAATCAGATTCACTTTCTTCGGGTGCCAGACGGGCGTTCGCTGCTGCTTTACAGCGATCACCAGCAAACGTGCGGTTTTGCCGATACTGTGCTTCTCGACGACGACACCACACGGATTGCGATCAGTGCAGCTCACCGAATCCTGGAAGACGAAAGGGATAAAGCCAGAGCTCAGGCGAGCGATCGTTACCCGGCACGAGAAAAGCTCCTGCTCCTAAGGAATCTGCTCGTTTCCCATGAGCTTCGCCAGAAAGCACCAGCGCATCTTTGCCAGGAACTGAAATATGATCCCGAAATTGGAGCCGTTCCTGAACTCCTGGAACTCGAAGAAAACGCCTCCTTTCGCCGAACGCCGGTTCGCTATCTCCACAACGATCGGACAGATAGCTCCGAAGTTGTCGACGACTTGTTTCGAAACGCTGCTGGCGACGAGAACTTCGGCTCGTTCTGGCCCGTAGAACACATCATCCTTATGCAGAATGGCGACTTCACCGACATTCTCTTCGCCAATAATACCTATGTCTGCGGCTTCGGGCCGTTCGCATCATTCCATGCCGACACCGTGGAATCCTGGTTCCAACCGTTCCAAAAACCTGACCGCACGACCCGGCCGGGTGATCCCCTTTTCAATATGAGCGAGGACGAGCGGAAAACCTTCCAGATGATGCAGGGCATCATTCAGGGCGAAAAACCCGTCGAAGGGCTGCGCCCGCTTTTTGGGAACAATTAGCAGTAGGAAAGCCCCTTAAACGTCGACATTGCAGACGTTCGTCTTGGTCCGCCCAATGGTTGGCCGAGCCGGCTCTTTGCCTTCCAATTCAGGGAAATTGGTTTCGGCTGTGATGGCACTTTCGGCTGCGCTTCGCCGCAGTCCACAAAAGCCTCATTGGCGACCGCAGCGGCGAAAGTAGCCTCAACCTCTCCGTAAACGACCCCGAACCGATGCGGATGCGCGTGCGGTAGCCCATTGGCGGAATGATCTAAAGCCCGCGATCAGTGCCCCGGCCAACTCAAAATGCGTACCTCACTTCCGAATGGAAGCGCGATTCACGAGGTCTCCTCCCGACAGATCTAGGCCCTATCAAGGCCGAAAGCTAACCGCTTCCATGGAATAATGCAGGATTGCCGACTGTCGAAACGCGCACTAGATGTTTAACCTCGGCATTTTCTGGAGCGGATTGAGCTTGAAGCGTTCCGGCTGTGAGGTCCATTCTTTGCAGATGAACTCGTAGGGGGTGAGGCCCTTGAGGGTCTTGAGCCTGCGAGCGAAGTTATAGGCCGAGACGAAGTCGGCGAGGTGTTGCTGGAGCTGATCGTGGCTCTCGTAATAGAAGCGCTTGACGGTGGCGTTCTTTATCGTGCGGTTCATCCTCTCGACCTGTCCATTGGTTCAGGGATGCTTGGCCTTTGTCGTGCGATGCTCGATATCGTTGGTGGCGCAGGCATATTCGAAGGCGTGCGCCCTGAAGATTTCTCCGTTGGCTATGGCCTCTTTGATCAACGGCACTGCTGAACCTCCGGCGCCGGGCGTGGTAAACTGGATCCCATTGTCGGTGAGCACGGTGTGGATCTTGTAGGGAACCGCCTCGATCAACCGGAGCAGGAACTCTCTGGAGATGGCTGTGGTCGCCTTCTCGTGCACCTCGACGAAGGCGAACTTCGAGGTGCGATCGATGGCGACGAACATGTGCAGCTTGCCCTGTTCAGTCCCGACCTCGGCAATATCAATGTGGAAGTAGCCGATCGGATAGCTTTTGAACTTCTTCTTGGAAGGTTTGTCCCCTTCAACATTAGGCAGCCGGCCGATGCCGTGGCGCTGCAGACAGCGGTGCAACGACGAGCGCGTCAGATGCGGGATCGTTGGCTAGAGAGCATAGAGGCAATCATCGAGCGGCAACAGCGTGTAGCGTCGAAAGGCGACAATGACGGCTTCCTCTTCCGGTGAAAGCACCGTCGATTGCGGCTCACTCGGACCGGTCGGCAGATCGGCCACCGAGGACCGCTTCTTCCACTTCGCCACAGTCTTCTGGTTGATCCCGTAGCGCTTCGCCAGAACTCTCAGGCTCTCTTGACTATGTTGTATCGCTCGACGGATCGCCGCAGTCGTTTTGGCGCTCCCATGGTGAACCTGGCCCATAGCGCATCCTTTGATTCGAGTGACAAGGATGCCCCATCAAAGCCTGGGATCAAACATCTAAGCCCGATACGGGTCGCCCGTTAGCACCAAGGCGCAAAGGTCCGGCCTGGTATTTCGCAGTACAACAGGGTCCGCGACATATCGTTTGGGTTCGGCATACGGAATTGCAACGCTTGAACCCTCGCCGGTGGAAGTGACTTTCGCCTCAAAGCAGGCCAATGCGCATCCAATTGTGATAAGCTTGCTTGAAAGCGGCGTCACGATTAGTCGACTATCTCCGATTACGCCCAGCGAATCTCGGTATCGCTGCATGGCCTCGAGGAGTTGCCTGTATGCTTCAAACGGATGGCCTTCGTGCGCATAGATGATATTGCCAATTGGCGTTTGCCGTTTCGAAAATAAAGCATCATCGTATTCTAGTAGCAACCGATCACCTCGACGTGGATCGCTTGATGGATGTGGAAGGACAGGACAGATTTCAGCCCACGTCGGTACTTTGCGCTCGATCCTTAGCACCTGCCCTAAGCGGTTTTCCCCCAGAATAGGAAACCATACCATCGGTAGGTCACTCAGCGTTTCCGACTGAAATGCTTCGGAATACCCTGGAACAAAAACGAGTTCATTGGCGGGATCTTCAGCGCTGATTTTCCCGTCGAGGGCAGGATCTTCTGCTACGAGAACCTGTACAGTAACTTCCGATGCAAGTGAGCAATCTCCGTTCTTGACGGGCACAACTCGGGCCAGAACGGAAAGGAGCACCGACAGATACACAATTCTCGGAAGAGAGCTTACGTCTATGACGAGATCAGTAATACATTCTAAAGAGTCCAACATCTGCCGCACACCTTGCGTAAGCGCCATGGTCGAGCTTATGTCATCGTCGACTTCGGGCGCTCCAACGCTGATGCTTCTAACCTTCCCAATGCTTTTAAATATTTCCTCAAAATTCGCCCCATTCTCCTGTGTTATTTCTTTTAATTCGTCGTCCAAATTGTAGTTTGGGAATTCAACTAACAAGAGTGTGGCGGTCTCAATAGGGATTTCTGACGCGGCCAGACGCTCAACAAACTTACGAAGGACATCAACTGCTCGCACATCGAAACCAAGTCCAGCTATGTAAAGCAGCTGAAACTTTGAATCATCCGACTTTTTGTCATTATAGATTTCGTCCCAAAGATCCTCAACGGCGGAACCTTTGCGGAAAACGTAGTTCTGCCAAATCATTATCCGAGCTCAAGCCTCCCCACCGGCTGATAGCCCCTTTCCATCCAACTAGACAGGCGTTGAACAGTAGCTTCCTGCCACCCCCCATACTGTAAAGGGAGATCATAGTATGCGCACATCGTGCGATTAAGATAGAATACGTAACCTCCTTCGCGGTTAGTGCTGGGAGAGCTTTCTCTCATTACCAACAGGTTTTCAGCCACACATTCGAAAAGTACTCGTTTCAACCTTTCTGAGGTCGCATCAGATCGAGTGTTTAGTTGTTCAAATTTCGAAAGCTCGGATGCCGGCAATCGGACGCCCGTTACCCCAGGAGCGTAGGGCGCGTTTATCTGAAAAGTTCGATCACGGCAGAAATACCCTATAGAGTCTAAGAGCCTCTGCGCTTTTGAGCCTTCCTTGTGGCTGCGAGTTATGAAGGACCTTTTACTCGTGGCAATGTCCTTCAAGCGCTTCTGCTGTTCGACTGGAAGAAGCTCAGGGTGGGTTTTTCTGCGCAGGACTTGCTTTGCTTTCATACCTTCATAGAGGGCTGCTGCGAGAGACAGCAATTCCTCGACGTTGTTGGTCGCCATGGCGCATACGCGTTCGAATCCGTAGTAATATGGCAGGTCAATTTCTTTGTGTGCGAAAATTTCCGCTGCCGACCTAATTGACGCATTTTCTCTATCTTCAAGTTCATAACTACTTAGTGGGCTCATATCGAACGATAGCTGTCGGCTAGCCTTATCTCGGGCTATAAGGATGCGAGTCGCGTATAGGGCGACTATCGCTTCGAGACCGGCACGCCGGTCCTTGGCTTCGCCAATCCACTCAGAGTATCGAAGGGTTTTCGACTGCTCATCCGTCACTTCGTTGAACCGACGCTTTGCCGCCTGGAAAAGCTCCTCAATTTCCTGTGAAAATAGTATTTCTTGGAGAAATTGAGAAAAAGACTGACCTGGAACAACAGATTGCATCTGAAAACGTCGATCTAAGACGTTATGAGCAAAACTAATGAATTGTTGTTTATTGCTGCCACCTCCCCAAATCTCCTCCAGCGGATACTCCCGAATATCGCGGCCTGTCCGCACGCCTTGAGATAAGAACCGGTCACCAAAAGCGATCGACCTACTGGCGAGCCAGATCGGAATTTGTGGCCGCAACTGAACAAGTTCATCCAACAACTGAGATCGCTGCCCTCTTCGTAACGCCTGAACGTCGTCGATCATAAGCAATCGAACAGTGGCAACCTCCCGGTCCCTATGAAGAAAACGCACTGATTGAAGCCAAAGCACTGCCTCGAACCGGGTATGAGCAGGAGGTGAATTGTCCGGTGTCTTTGGAGCGGATATATCGAGATATTCGTAGACGAGCCGCTCTTTCTCCCGGGCCCATCGAAGCATTTCGTGAGGGGAGGAAAGGCGCGGAATCGACTGGGATCCATGTACCTCTTCCACATAATCCAGCCTAACATCGCTAAGTGGGTCCGCTGCTAGGTGGCTCAGGAATTCTTCGAGGCTTCGAAGAGCCCGCATCACGATCCTGCAATCGAGAAGTGCGCGGAATACACCGTCGCCCGCGGCCGATGCCCCCGGAGGAAGATCAGCAAAACCGGAAGAGCACGACAGCATCACACCGAGCATCAATGGCCCTTCGGCCTCGCTGATCACGCCCCTGCCAACTAAGAAACGACTAGTTTCAACCTGGCTAGGGCCCGCGTTCCAGAACGCTCTTAATGCGCTTGGGGTAAAGGCACGCATGATCGTCGATTTTCCACCACCCGGAGGGCTCCGAAAAACATGCACAGCGCCCGCGAAACAATCCTCGTGAAGTTTTTCGAGAATCTTAGGTGAGAAAAGATGCGCAAAATCTTGATCGGAGGTCGTACGCTCGGACATCCGCTCAAGGAATGGATTAGAACGATAGGCCATCACGTCTCACGATGGCGGCTTACGCGTGGGAAAAGCCCAAAAAAGGCATACTCCTCTGGCCCCCACAAAAGATAAATGGAATTATTGGGTGTGTTGTGGGAAAGTACGAGAGGAAGCGCACAATCGGCGAATCCCATCATTGCATTTTCGGTTCCGCCGATTGCAATATGCCGATCACTAGCGCGTGTGTCATAGTATTTTTCTTTTTTGGCAATTTTTATTACGTCCGAGTCCTCTGGATCGGTGAGCGCATACTCCTTCTCGATAGGATGCAAAACCACTACTTTTGGGGGCTTGAAACCGTGCTCCCCCGCGAATCTCTCACTCCAATATTCAATGTGATCTATAGCCTGCCTTGTCGCAACATATAAAAGAATGTAAACTTCATAGTATTCTCGGCTAACAAGATCGCCTTCGTGTATTCTCTCGTATATCTTTTTTATTTTCCCTTTGTAACTTCTTTCTGTATTGTCATATCTTATATATGTGTTCCCACTTCCTGAAAAATCATCAATTAGCCATACAAGATTGAATCGCCCTTCTTCATCATCGCTCCTGTTAAAATCCGATCTGAATTTCCTAACATTTTTACGCAAGGCCTCAAGCATATCTCCCGTTTTCGCTTCACCTAGTTCATAGGCCTGCCATATTTGCTCATTGCTAATTGCCCCGTTACTTGCGCGCCTTAGTTCATTTGTGTGAGCGCCGTCGCTAAGCCCTAGATACAGCGATCGAATGCGCAATTCTTCAAAACGCCAATGTCTGGACAACGCTTCAACTTTATGTAGCGGTATCTCATCTTCCTCCGCAACAAGCCTCAGCCGTTCCTGAACAATCACGTCGGGATAGGAGATTTTCACAAGATGAGACATCTCCTTTTCGGAAATAAATATCAGTTTGTCCAATATTAGGGAGAGGGCGACAGGCCGATCAGGTTCCTCAAATTGATTCAGCCATAGAGCTAAGCTCTCAATAAACTGCTTTCCAGGCCCGTATCTTTGGTATTCATTATATTTATATTCGGACAGAAACTGCAGTCTTGTCGAGTTCTTCACCACTGTTTCGGAGTCGATCCAGCCCATTACTTGAGCCAGTATCTCTTGGGCATTCACCTCCTTCATGGCGCGTCCCCTGAAATATCGAAGCGAAAGGTACGATCACCGGAGATTTTAGTGCGGTCGAGATACCATATGGTGGCATCGACATCGCGCTTCAGTTTCGGCGCAAGCTTCCAACCCCTGTCCAGCCTTCGAGATGGAGAGTCTACACTGAGCGAGTATCTGTGTTGCAGCAATGCAGCATCATTGCCTGGCCACGCGCCCAGATCTCCCATCGTCACAATCTCGTAGGGATCAATACGGCATTCTTGAATGATATTGGCAATTAGGTGCGACTTACTGACGCCTTCAGACAGGATATCAATCGAGTGCTTACTACGCGAAATCGTCGCAGTTTCAAGGCCAGCATGTTTTAGAGCATCAGCAAAGACGAACCACATGTCTTCCGTGCTCACTCCGTTGCTAAAGCGAACGCTTAATTGATAAGGTGGGTTTTCGCGTATGTTCTGGATCGGGACACCACAGGATTTAAGATTAGTCACAATACGCTTGGCATGTATCAGGAAGTCGCTCGAAACAGAATGCGGGAGAATTGACGTTCCCATTGTCCCGATCCAGCCGCCGTTGTAAAGCCCGAGACGGATCTGCGGCCATATCGATTTATCAAAACGCTTTTCAAAACTCTCGGCTATTGACCCCCCACGGCCGGAAGCGATGCCTATGACAATGCCAGCTGCAGCGAGCTTTTCTATGTGCCTACAAACGGATTCGGAAGGAGGCTTGTCCCGCGCACTAGAGCTGCAAATTGTCCCATCGTAGTCGAATACTATCGCTTTGAACCTCTGTTTTTGAAGCGAATTTTCGGCTTCAATACGCGCCCTTCGAATCTTACCGCTCGATTTAGCGGATGGCCAATGGGCGCCAAGGACTTCGTATTTCGAATCTTCACCACGAATTGCCTCCTCAGCCGGTGGTGGTATAAGATCTTGAAGGTCGGCATAGTAGAGGTGTCTTCCAAGGTCTGATATCATTGGCTTCGCAATATTCTTACAAAGCGCATTCGCGGCCTCCGATACCAGATACATACCACCAATGAGTCCGGAGATAAGGTGCGAGGGCGAAGCCCCACCGACAGACATCTCAAACACAACCACTTGACTTGGTACACGCGTTTTCATGTCCTCCCAAAGCCCCTCGACGTTTGGCTCTGAAAGGATGAGTATTGCCGTGTCTTCAGGGCGCTCGGTAAGCCAGAGGTGTCTTCCATGCGCAAACGATCTAAAATCCGCGAGTTGAACGAAAAACAGAGCGGACTCAGAAAATCTTGACTCCAGATCCTCCGCTATCGGACGAAGTAAAGGTGAATAGATAATTATCAGGCCTCGCCGGCTCTGCGCTTCGGCCATAAAGCGGCGTGAACGATCAACCCATTCCTGAAGGCTTAACTGGCCAAACCTGATGCTTGATAGATCGGTGAGGTCGAGCTCCCCCTGCCCATCAAGCTCTTTGAAGGCGCGAGCGACCAAAGTTGCGCTATAGGCGAGACTGTTTGTCGCTAGATAGCCATCTTTCTCGACTAAACTGAAAACGTGAGAGGTAACATCGTTCAGTGCGTCGACTCGGCCCATTAAAGGGCTCGTTTCCCGGTTCGTAAGAACATGGACGGCGCGAGAGCTATGCTGACGTGCGCGCTGGAGCGCTTCGATAATATCCGGATTCTTGCCCTCAGCTGAGAAGAAGAAAAGCGGGCTGCCGGAGGCCAATGTTGGGTTGCATATCAACTCCAGTGGCGTAATGGGTCGAGAAATCCGGCCTGTATATGCCTCGTGCAGACTGCAAAGAAGTGAGGCCACAGTATAAGACCCGCCCGAGCCAACGCCAATCACACTCGATTGACTGGTCGCCGCAATCCCTTGCTTGAGATCATCGATGGGAGCTGCAATAGCTTTTCTGACGGTTTCATTCAGCTGCTCAAGCTCGGCCTCATATGGAGTGGTCATGCTGGTTCTGTGTCCCGCGGCTGTCAGCAATCGTCTTCAGCACGTCCCGTCGCGCGTATTTCAGCACGTAGTTCCATTAGCATTCGCCCCAGCATGTTTTCGCCCTTCCCATTGACTTCTCCCCAGAGCCGATTAACAGCGTTATTCGTGCGAGCAACTTCCACCAGTTGAGCGTCGCCGGTGGCCGCAAGCAACTGAGCTAAATCATTGTGCTGGGTAAATTTTGCTTTTAATACAGCTCGCATTCTATCGAACTTGATCTGCGACCAGTTCGGCACGACCTCCCAAGTGTAAAGGCCATGAGCTGCCATTGCAGCTAGCGCGGGTGTCGGGGCATTCAGAATCCATTCTCGCACCGCGGGCTTAGCTGCCTTGCCTGCCTGATAGGCATGTTCAGCGGTAGGGTATTTTGTTCCTTCGAATATGACCTCTCGACGATAGAGGTTACTGAAGGCTCCATAAGGCTTTTCGTTCGCTCGATAGAACTCTATTCTCAGCCGAAATTCAGAGTCGCAGCTGTCGCTGTGATCGAATGTTTGGTCTGAGGATTTGGCATAGTTATATCGGATCATATTGCACATTTCGCATGTTATTGGATACGCTACCCACGGCCCTACAGCGCCGCGCGTTCAGCACCAAGTTGCCACTCGTTCCGCATAAAGGCGAATCATGGAAAGTCCAAATGATCATTCATTGGAAGCAATCCACCGCGATCTCGCATTGGCCAATTCCTACCGCCTTGAATTCATTAAATCACTTTTGTTCATCGCGGGAGCACTGTTCGCGTTCTCTGTCTCTTTTCGGCCAAGCTTGGTTCACGTTGAGTTCGCGCTGGCATTTTGGTTGGGATGGATCGGACTGTCGTGTTCGATGTTTGGCGGGTTCGTGCAGCTTGCAGCTTGGGAGCGCATCTACGCGAGCTATCAACGCTATGAAAGGAAAGAGGCAGACGGCACCCGATACCGCAAGCGTATGGGAAAATGGAAGACCGCCTCATTAATTGTGCAACTCGCAGGATTCGTAGTCGGAGTATCCGCGCTTGGTGGGTTCACTGCTTTGAACTTGGAAAATATAGCTGCTCCAAGCCAACCCAGTTCGCTTGAAACCGAACCACTTTCGACTAGCACCTTAGTTAATCCGCAATTATATTGATGGCGATGGCGGATTTTACAACGTTGCTGCGCAAATGCAGTCAGTCCGCTAGTGGGTCCAACTTGGTCATTCGTGCAAGTCACAGCGCATTTCTGCTGCCCGCCCAATCTGGCAATTAGATGCGTTGCCGCAAGGGGCTGGGTCGTCCGCGGCGAGAGGCGCGCCGATGTCGACGTCAATAGGTAACGTCCTGGCCGGCCTCGAACTTGAAGCACGCTACGCAACGCTCAGAATCCGGTAGACTTGCATGCGGGAACACCCCAAGGTCTTGGCAATCTCTGTTGGCGACGTGCCGTCCTCATGCATTGCCAACACCTTGGCGCGATCGATCCGCTGTTTTCCACCCTTGTAGACCCCGTTTGCTTTCGCCCGCTCGATCCCTTCGCGCTGCCGCTCCTTGATGAAGCGGCGTTCCATCTGGGCGACCATACCGAGCACAGTCAGCACGACATGGCCCATCTCGCCGCGCGTTGACACATGCGGATCAAGAATGGTGACGAGCGCGCCTTTCTGCTCGCAATCGTGGATGATGTTCAATACATCGCGTGTGTCACGGCCGAGACGGTCCAGGCGAGTGACGATCAACTCGTCGCCGGTTCTCAGAAAGTCGATGATGGTTTTGAGTTCTTGACGGCCGTCGAGCGTGGCGCCTGAAATTTTCTCCGAGCGGATGATCTCGCACCCTTCCGATTTCAACCGGGCCCGTTGAACCTCAAGGTCTTGGTCGGTGGTGCTGACGCGTGCGTAGCCGATTTTTGTCATGTGTAACCTCAAGCTTTAAGCCCAAGGCTACAGTGTCACAAATAGTCGATGTCAACCCAGATGTTACGGCGTTGACCGGAGAGTTGTTACGTCACACCAGGGTATACTCGACCGTGACAGGCTGCCTCGCGATATCTTGCCCGTTAGACGATGTGATAGCGGCCGAGGCCAAGGCTCGCGCCGCGCCCGACATGGATGACTTCGCCAATAAGAAGAGCCGCCTGAATTTGTTCGATCGGACAGGAAAGCGCCATCGAAACGGGCGGAGAAAGTGCATTGGCCCAGCGATGACCACCTTGGGCAGGACATTCGACGCTCGTCATTTGGACGTCTTCGATCGCAACTGCCCGTGCAGCCTCAATGAGCGTATCGTATTCTTCTGCCAACGATAGGCCGTACCAGGGCGCCATCAGCGCCGTCCGGCGCACGATCCGCTCAAGAATGAGAGTTGGGGACGTCAGAACGTTCCCCCTTTCAGCATCGATTGGGGTAAGGAAGACCAGTTTGAGTTTGGAGGTTGGACATGTCAGCGGCACAAGAGCCTGATCACGGAAAACGATCACTTTGACGGGCTCGACTGACTTAGGCACGAACAACGATCCATCTCTGGCGAGTTCGCGCCATTTCACCGATTGGCGCATCGCGGCGACCAGCGCGTCGGCGACAGCATCTGTGCGCTCGCGGGCCGCGCCGAAAACCGCCAGTCGCACCCGAAGTGCTCCGTCCTTTGCCACCAGCGCTTCCAAGACATAGGGTTTGGCGATTTCGCTCGAGTGATCGCCAAGCCGGATAGTTGGCCGCGTGCCGAAAAAGATTTCGGCCGTCGACGTTCTCGGCCAGGTGCAGGGCCGGCGATCGCGCACCGCGTCGGACGCGCTTTCCAGCAAAACCTGCCCGAGTGCACCGCGCAGCTTGTTGCCAATGCTTGGGGTAGCGGCGAAACCGGCCATGCCGGCAAGGTCGATCGCTACAACGTCGGTTTGCCAGATCGCCGCCAGTTCGCTGAGCGATGCGGGTCTGACGCCGCGGGCCAAGGCACTATTGAGGGCCTGACCGGTCATAGCAGGATGAATGCTCCCTCTTCCGGCAGCGGTGCGCCGCCAAACGTCCGGCTCTTCTGCAACCCTTCGCGCGTCAACACATAGAGCCTGAGATTGTCGCCATCATCGACCAGCGCCGCCGCCGCATCAAACAGCCTATAGGCGCGGCTCGGCGTCATCCGGCCTTCGAACACGCTTTGCTGCACCCGCACCAACCGATCTTCCAGGAAATCGGCGACCCGCCGCCGCGTCTTGGCCCGCGCGATGTCGTAGCAAAGGACGATCGTATGTTCGCTCTCGGCCATTCTAACCTCAATAGTCCACCTCAAATGGACGATAGGTCTTTCCATCCTCGCAATGGGCTGCGAACCGATGTGCCTGCTCGACAATCAGCCGACGGAAACGGACCCGCCGCGTTTTCGGCGGCCAGGTAATCGGCGCGCCTGCCCTGGCCTCATAGGCGCGGATCAAAGCCTCACCGCCGGCGCGGCGCATGTGCCAGCCGCCATCCAACCGGCGCTCGAACATGTCCCGGCGCAGTATGCGCCGATTGGTGACATAGACGAACAAACCCTCGATCAGATGAGCGCGGAACTCCTCCATCAGGTCGTAGACGCATGCATCGCGCTCGTCGGAGACCGCGTGCAGCGCGCCGAAACCGGGATGCAGGCCGGCCGCAAGCACGGCGATCGAGACGTCACGATGCAGCAGCCAGGCGAGAAAATTGAGCGCGATATTGGCGGGGCCTGGGTCGTCCTGCCGGTTCCGCCGAGCGAACCGGAAGTCCTCATGGGCGAGCGCCGACACCGCCGGCCAGTAGGCGGCCGTGCCGGCGCCTTCATAGCCCATGATGCCGGCGACATCCGCCGCGCCGAGAACGCGGCTGGTGTCGTTGCGCCCGATCAGGCCGGTGAGTGTCGCAATCGCCTTGGTGACCGCGACCGGCAATGTCTCGCGCTCGCGGCTCAGCTTGCGTAGCAATGCCCTTTCGTTGCGCAGCCGGGCCATAACCAGAATCCGCGCCAGCGTGAGCCGCTTGTCCTCGTCAAGAACGACCACCGCCTGGGCCAGATGCCGCTTTGCGCGGGGCTGAAGGCTGGACGCCAGAATGCCCTGCGTCATGCCGCGACCGTCCACAAAGCAGATCGGCGTCGCCGTTGCCAGGCCGTGATCGAGCGCGGCCGGCGTCGCCTCGACTTGCGGGCCGAGGTCGATCCTGTCGAGCCGCTGGTGCGGCACCGCGATCAGTTCCCGCCATTCCGCTGGGGCTCCGGTAAGCGGATCGGGACTCGCGACCATCTCCTCGACCGCGAAGGCCTGATTGCGGATCGAAAGCCGCCGACCGCGCTGCATGACGTAGAGATTACGCAAACCAGGCGCATAACCCCGGGCCTCCTTGGCCGCCAGATCGGCTTCCGTCGCCCGTTCGGCTTCTTCTTGCGCGGCATCTTCGCGCGCGATCTGCGCCAGGGTTTTCTCGGCGCTGAAACCGTCCGCTTCCTCCGGCGCCACCTTCAACGCCAGCGAGCGCACGAACATGTGGCCGAGAAACTTGAAGCCGCGCACGAAATCGGTGACGTC
This sequence comes from Rhodobium orientis, assembly GCF_003258835.1. Taxonomy (GTDB): domain Bacteria; phylum Pseudomonadota; class Alphaproteobacteria; order Rhizobiales; family Rhodobiaceae; genus Rhodobium; species Rhodobium orientis. The sequence continues at coordinate 13,459 of NZ_NPEV01000033.1, forward strand.
GGTCTTCTCCTTGTTCAGTTTCAGCCCAAAGTCACCGAGCAGGGCCGCGACGTCGTTGAGAACGTCTTCCGCCTTGTCGCCGCTGCGGGTCAGGATCACGAAATCATCGGCGAAGCGCACGATCCGTGCGCCGCGCTGGTCGAACGCCTCGTCGAGGCGATCGAGGTAAAGGTTGGCCAACAGCGGCGACAGGGGCGAGCCCTGGGCAAGCCCGCGGCCATGCGGTGCGCCATGGGACAGCCACAGCGCGATCAACTCGCTCAGCGGTCCGGGCGTCAGGCTTTCGCCGAGCCGGGTCAGCAATAGATCGTGGGGAATGGAGTCGAAATAGTCGTCGATATCGGCATCGACCACATGAACCAGGCCCTCGCGCTGTAACGCCTGGATCCGCGCCACGGCCTGATAGATCGAACGGCCCGGACGATAGCCGAAGCTTGCCTCTTCGAATTCCTCTTCGAAGAACGGCATAAGGACGGTGGCGACGGACGTCTGGATGATGCGGTCGACCACCGAGGGGATCGTCAGTCGCCGCACCCCGCCGGAGCGTTTTGGAATGTCGACCTGGCGCATCGCCCTTGGGTGATAAAGCCCCTCGCGCAGATCATTGGCGAGTGTGCCGATCCGCGCCTCCGCGCGAGCCGAAAAATCGTAGACGGTCATCCGGTCGCCGCCGGCGGCGCCGGCATTCTGCCACACCTTGGCCCAGGCCGCCCGCAACGCCGAACGTCGGCAGGCGGCATCGAACGCCTTTTTGTCATCGACGAGAACCCGCCGGGGCCCCTTGGTTCGCCTTGATTGAGCCATTTTGCTTTGGATATTATAAATTACATTGTAGAATAAGTAACATACAGGAAAGAGCTGCACAATTGTTTATGTTTTGTTCTATTTTTATTTCACTTGAATCCTCTTGCCTTGGAATTTGGCTTCGTTTCTTATTGTTCTGCAATGTGATATCGAGGGGTAAGTCAGCTGACCCCCCAGCCACCGGCTGGGATAGAAACGTGAGTGCCGCCGCGAGGGAGGCGGTAGTGATGTCAGCTGACCCCCCAGCCACCGGCTGGGATAGAAACGGAGGGCCGTGGTCAGCAGGCCGAGGTGGTGGGTCAGCTGACCCCCCAGCCACCGGCTGGGATAGAAACCAGCGGCCTGCCAGTTGCCGTACTTGAAGTACACGTCAGCTGACCCCCCAGCCACCGGCTGGGATAGAAACGCGGAAAACTGGTTGTAGAGCTCCTCGACGAGTCAGCTGACCCCCCAGCCACCGGCTGGGATAGAAACAAACACGTGACACCGACGGTGGTGTTGTGCGTCAGCTGACCCCCCAGCCACCGGCTGGGATAGAAACTCCGCGCCGCAGCCGGGACGTCGGCTTTCGGCGGTCGGCCGACTCCCCAGCCATCGGCTGGGAAAGAGGGAGAGACCGGTCGCGAAGCGAGCCGGCGAGCCGTTGGCAGACCTCAAGCGCCGGGGGCTGCTGAAGACAGTGCTCCGTGCTGAGGCGGGATTTCAGTGGGGGCGTTTGCGAGCGATAACGACGGGCGCATTACCCTGTCGTCCCTATTTCAGCTCGGCCGATTGCGGTTCGAACTCATTACGGCGTGTTCAAAAGCGATCGCGCGTTCGAAATCGACGATAATCGTCTTCTCAGCACGCGACACCGACACCCAGTTCGTTTCTTCCTCTTCCGCTGCATCGATGGTCGGAAGCACGATCCAATAGGCTCCGGACGACAACGATTTGACGAACTTCCACCGTTCGAAGGCGCTGTCGAGAAAGCGCTCGACTTCCTGCCAGAACATTTCTTGAGCATGTTCTTCGCCGCGATGGTCACGCATCAAGAGCTTCCAGCCCTCATACTGCGTTCGACGCCGCTTCTCCCGCGCAGTTTGCTGCAAGTTCATCACCGTTCCGACAAGAGCGGTAAAAATGACGAAGGCGAGGACATTGTCGGCCCACCATTTCCGGTCGGCAAAATTGTTGAAAACGTCCGAAAAAAAGCCGGTGCCGAATTTTGCGAGCGCAAACAATATTGCCACCACCAAGGCGCCGAGCAGCCACGAATAGTCGTCGAGAAAGCGGCGGATGTTCATTGCCCGATCCTCTTCACCTCGAACTCCTCGAACCTCGCACCGAACGTTTCCATATCTTCGACCGTGAGTTCCTGGCCGCGATGTTGGAGCGGGACATCAAGCCTCAAGTGCAGGTAACGCGCGCCGCGCCGATTGATCTCGGCGACGAGGTTGACCGGCAAGGTGCCCAGCACCGTGTCGCCCGATTTCACCGTCTCCACATCCAAATGGCTGACCGCTTCCGCCGCGATCCCTTGTCGCCGCGCCCATTCGACGGCGCCCGAATGGCGGGTCACGAAATAGGTGGTCATTGATCAGTCGCCGGTTCGTCGGTCCTTGAAAGAAGGTCAAGCTTAACCACTTGGTTGGACCCCTTTCCGCCACCTTCTAGCGTAACTTTCGCTAAGCCCTGTGCCGGAAACAGAGTCGCTATCGTTGCGGTCCGACCACGCAATTTCGGTGCCGGGTGCTCTTGCGATATGACAACGCGGTCATTTTCGGCCAAAGGGGCATTGGCCACATTCACGAACTGCCCGAAGCCGACCGCCGTCTTGGCGCCGGCGCCGATCCATTCCAGGGCGGCCTCCAGCAGCGCGTAGCCCTCCTTGAGGTCCGCCAGCGTGCCACCTCGGCTCCGGCCGAGGGCAAAGAGAAAGGTCTGGCCTTCCTCCACCACAAGAAACGGAATCGGTATCGGGTTGTGCCAGTCGCCGGGGGACAGGATGACCTCGGGCGCTCCCTTGTCGATCATCGGCTCCGCGCCCTTGGCGCGCCAGCCGCCGTCATGCGGGGTGAGCACCTCGCAAGCACATTTGACCGGCGCGACGGGCAAGGCGTCGAATACGATCAGGCGGCCCATGCGCGGCGCGCGCTGGTCACGTGTAACGCCACGTTTTGCGTCGTGATCGTCCTTGCGGGCCGGCCCGTAATTGCCGAACAGGTCGACGATGCGCTCGAACCAATCTCGGCTGTCCGGTTCGCCGCCATCGCCTAGTGCTTGCCAGTGATCGGCGAAGGCGCGCATCAGCCCCTTGATGCCGGAAGCTGGCAGAAAGGGAACTCCGAGCGTGTGATGAAAGACAAAGCCGTTCTCCACGCCATGCTCATAGCCCATGCCGGTAACGAAGCGCGACACCGTCTCCATACGCACCGGCTTGATGTCCGCGCCATCGGGCGTAAGCGCGCGGGCAAGGCGTTCGATCCGCTCGCAATGTGCCGCGAGTTCTTCGGCACGGCCGAGCCCGGTACCGTCCCGGACAAACCTGTTGATCCAGTTCTTCTTCTCGTCGTGGAGGCCGAATTTACCCTCTTTCTCGTGCCACTTATCGACGAATTTGTAGAACACCAGACCGGCATTGGCTGCCTGAGCGCCGATGAGATCAGGTAGCTTTCGATTTCCCGGAAGAGGCAGCATCGCGTTACGCCTCTCCCTGTTCCGGGGGGGCGATCAAGGCCTCGGCGAAGGTCTTCAGCCATTTCACATAGGCCATGAGCTCCTGTTGCGCGCGCAGCATGTCGCGCTCATTCTCGTGCATGATCGCGGTGATCAGCGCCACGGCCTTTTTCTTGACTTCATCGTCGTTGTTAGGACCATTCGGGATCGCGAATCGGACCGTCAAATATGGCGATGTCTTCCAGCCGTTGTCTCCACCGGCAAGCCACAGAAGGATGTGCGACAGCAGGGCTGCGTGGCCGTCGCCAATGTTGCCGCTGCGCGAGGCGCCGGCAAGCTCAAGGGCAAGTGTCTGCCCGAGCCCGTTCATGGTAAGAAGCAACGGGAGAGACCGCACATAGGCGCGATATTCGGTTTTGAAGCCGGCTCCTTCGACACGCTGAACACAAGCAAGCGCGTGAACGGCGCGTTGCTGGTCCAGCGTCGGTATGGGCTGCTTGTCAGGCATCGCTGCCTCCGTCGGCGACACGGACCGAGAACCAGCCTTGGCCGATCGTCTCGTTGCCGCCCATCTGGATAAGCACCTCTTCCTCGTCGTCTTTCGTTTCGCCTTGATCCGCCGGTCGTTTGAATTTTGCCAGCAGAGTGTCGACCGCTCCGGCCTTTCGCTCGCTCAAGATGCTCCACATTACCGTGTCGGTTGCGAGCGTTTCCTCCGCCCAAAGCGCTCCGCCTTTGACGATCTTGTTTTCGTCGAGCGCATTGCGCATCGCGACAGGCAGGCCGAAGGTTGCGAACCAACCAAAATCGGTATCGGACAGGACGACAAACTTTCTTCCGAACGCCTCTTCGCTGGGCGCCGATCGGCCCATCAGGTTGCGAAAGAGTTTCCGCAGTTCAGCTTTCGTCTCGCCACCGTGGCTAAATTCGCGCTCTTCAAGCCCGAGCGGCACCGGGTCTTGACCATGGCTGATCGTCTCGCCGTGATACTGCCCGTTTGTCACGTCGGGAACGTCCGTAGCGCTTTCCAGCCCCGCTCGCGCCCGGTCCCTGAGGAGGCGATTTATGATCGTTGGGCAGGTAACAAGCTTGAAACTGTCCATGGTCGAGCGAACCGGCAGGAGCGCCAGCCGCGCCTCGCCGAACAGCAGGGTTCCCGCGCCCTCGTCGCTCGCGGCCTCGCCGCCGCCCTTGCCGAACAAGAAAAGCGTGGCGGCCTTCTCCACGCGTTCTGTGCGACTGTTGCCATCATCGTCGGGTCGGGTAGCCTCCTCTAGGACTTCCGCATTGTTGAACCAAACTCGCCACGCCCCTTTGACGCCTGAGCCGGGCACATGCGGAAATCCGGTCGTGCTCTCTCGCGCAACGGGCAGGTCGATCGCCTCGGCCGCCTTGCCGATGCCCACATGCACCGGTGTTTCAGCAACCATCCCCAAAAGCACCGTCTTCGTCATCCCAGCGTCCTCAGCTTTGCGGCCAACGCCCAATCAGGCAATGACCGAATCCCCATTTCGTCGACAGCCCCACGCGAGTCCTTCCCTGCGGGGGGAGTTCATCGCCGCTGCAACGCATGAAGAACACCACCCCTGCCGGAATGACGGGTCTGAGCGGTAATGGACCGCGCGTGCGCGAATCCCAGCCGCCGAGCATGAACGGTTTAGGAATACAGGCCGATACGAGTTCGCCCGGCAGACCGTTGATGCGCGCTCCGGGTTCCGGCTCCTCCGCCAGAAGCACCGGCGAAACAGCAATTGCCGCATAGGCCCCGGTACCGGAAGGAGAGGACGGCAGGTCCGTCACCAGCGTATCCGGCCGAAATTCGGCCTGACGGTGTTCGCCGCCGAGCCGCTGCACGAAAGCCGATAAGCTATCCGGCAACCCCTTGATCGCAAGGCAGAAATTGGCCTCGTCACACAACCGCAAGAAACTCGCAGTGTAGAGCTGACCGTCATTGGCCCGGCGTGAGTCCTGCGCCACCCCGATGCCAACCCGGCTCTCACGCCGGAGCAATCGGTCGGATCTGATGAGGTCGGCCTGGTCGGGAGTATTCCCCTCAAGCACTGCCTCCATACCCTTGAAGGTCAGCCAGTGACCCTCAAGGGCCTTGAAGCCCTTCGCGCCTTTTGGCGCGCGGGGATAGAGAACCCTCCCACCATCCGGCATCGCCCAGTCGCTGGCAAATTCAGCCTCGGCGGGAAGATGAAGGAGCCGCAGAGCCATTTGATTGTCTTTGCCTAGGTGAGCGGGAGCTGGCAGCAAGAACTCGCCGCCCAACTCCATCATCAACGGGCCAAATGCGAGTGTTCCAAGCCATGTTTCTTGATCCTGCCAATCGACACCATCGCCGACAAGGTCGACTGGCCAGTCTCGTTTCGGAAACCCCGCCCGTTGCGCAATCGCAAGGCGTACCGCCCCGGCAAGCGTCGGAGGCGGTGGCGGGAACAGGCTCTCGGCCGCGCCGGCACCCTCGTCTTCCTGGTTGAACGGCCGGCCATCACGAAACATCAACGTATCGATCGGCAGGATACGCAACAGGTTAGCCATCGCGCACTCCTGCCAGTTCGTCCTCCTTACCACCGGCATCGACCGCTGTCCGTCGCTCCATGGCGAGAAACCGCACGATCATTCCACCATCGAAAGCCACCGTTTTCTGCAGTTCCGGATCGCCGTTTTCATCCCTGCATTCAGGCCGCAGGATCCGGTAGACGGCATCAACCGCCACAGCATCGTCAATGTCCTTATAGACATTGCTGCCGAACTGACGGCGCAAGTCCGCACCGATCAGCGCCTTCAGCAAGGCCCCCCCGTCCCGCAACAGCGCGTCGGTTGCCACTTCCCCCTGCTTCCGCTCGATTTCGCCCGGCATGATCGACAGGTAGCGATCGCGCAGGCCGTGGAAGAAGCCGCCGGAAAGAAGTGCGTCGACCTTTTTCGTCAAGCCGTTACAGGCCGCATCGTCGATCTGCAACGCGGCATCACTTGCGGCTTTGGCCTGTTCAGCGAAAACCGAAACCCACTCAGCGGCGACGCCACCTGGCTTGGCAATGCAAAGAGCTATCGAGTTGCGTCCGTTTTTCGCCTTCGCCGTTTCGTCTAGCAGTTCGGCGGAAAGCCGCAGCGCGGCCGTCAGCGGCGATTTGAAGTGGGAATAGACGATGGCTGCCGACAGAGTGAACTCTGCCGCTTTGACTTCGTCCTTCTTGCACGCGGTGACAAAGGCTTTTCGATAGAGATCGCGGATATCCCGTGCCGCCGTGATGGCGGTGTCGACCGGCAGCACGGCCAGCACATCGTCGCCGCCGGCATAGACGAGTGCGCCAAGGGAGGGATTGCCCTGTTCAGAGTCAGGGTGGAAATAGTCTCGCACAGATGCAGTGAAAGTAGCGAGGCCGGTCTTGATCGTATCCTGGTGATGCTCCAGCAATTCACCAATACGATCTCCGTCCATGCGAAGAATAGCGAAAAAGCCGCTCGGATAGAGACCCTTCGCCCCTCCGCCGATCGCCTTGGCGGTTTCATTCAGCGCTTCGAGGAGCGCAGATCGCGCCTTTTCAGCTTCGTTCGATTTGTCATCCGCGAAACGTTCCTTGACGAAAGCGACAATTCCGACGTCATGCAGAAGGTGCCCATCGAGCTTGAACAGTTGGTCGGGTGGCAGACCGAACAGCGTGGTTGCCGTTTCGCCCATGAACTTGCGATGGTCGGGCTCGAGATCCTCGTTTTCCTGCAGCGCTTTTTTTGCTGCAAGAAACAATCGGCTTTTCTTTTGATCGTCGATCAGGGGTGTTTTCGCCCGTTTCAACCATGGCACGGCGGCAATGTAAGAAGTTGACGGCCAGTGGCGGATATCCAGAGTGCCGGCGCCCGGTCGCCACGGAATTGCGCCAGGAAAGCCCGGCCCGCCCCATTGGGGATGGTCCTTACCGCCCGTGCGTTGCAGGTGTACCGGAAACAGCCGCTTGATCAGCGCCAGGGCACACAGATATTCGCCGTCCGGCAAGTCCAATGCACTTACACGTGCGGTATTTCGAACAGCATTCCAAAACTCTCGTTGTGACGCTTGGCTGCCATCGGTGAAACGCGTAACACCGGACAGCTCCTGCCAGATGCCCATGACCCGGCAAAGATCCTCGTGCTCGGCACGGTTCGGATCGACCCGACGCCAGTTCTTGCGCATATCGAGCCAGGTTCCGTTCTCGCCATCGTCTTCGCCGACCACCCAAGCAATTTCCCAAAACCTTTCCGTTTGGCGTTTCCAGATGCGTTTGGTCCGATTGGTCTCATGAGGCTGCTTTCCGTGAAATTCGCCTGCAGCACTCGCGACATAACGGTCCCAAATGGTCTGGCAGATGTCGCTCCACGCCGCTTCGATCGCTCTTTTGCAGGTTTCAGGAATGTCGTCTCTGCACTCCGAGACATCGGCTTTGAACCTGTTGGGCAGAGAACCGACATAGACGTTCGCTTGGCTGTCGTTGTCCAGAATTGCCTGGAACAGCGGATCACCCTCGACGAGGGGGAATAGAATTCTTGCACCCGCGTTCTTCGCCGCCACCATCGCGTGGCCGGAAAGCAGCGACAGGATGAACGAGCCGGCCCAGTAGTCCCTTAGCCGTCGAGCATCGGCGATGAAGCCCTGCACCGGCCCGAGCGTGAAGTGCATCAGGCGCGTCGTCATGACCCCGCCTCGTCGAGAAAGTTCTCGGCGGGATCGGCGTCGAAGTAACGGTGGTTCGCAGACTGCTTTTTCGTGACGCCCGTCAAATAACCCTCAACAACCGATCGATTGGGCTCGAACTCCTGATCGCCTTCTCGGCAAATGCTGATCTTGACGCTTTTCGCTTGGTCGGTTTCCGTTTCGGGAAGAAACAGATTGCCCATGTGGATAGCGACCGGAAAGTACTTCTTCCCAATCTTGGCGATGTGGAACATCAGCGGGCTGGCACGTCGGCCGAACGGGGCGTCGGCATCGACGACCTTTCCTTTTTTTGCATCATACGGAAGCGGCAGGCCGAGATTGGCGCGCGGCGGCATCTGGTTCCGCGGAAGCCTGTGACGTCCTCGCTTGGCATAGTCCAATCCATCATCGACATACCAATCGTGCTCCGCCTTGAAGTTCTGCTCAGCCGGCTTTCCGCCGATCATGTGGCCGTTGAAGGAAGCGCCCCAGGCACGAAAGAGGTGATAGCCGTGACCGAGTGCATCTATGGCCTCTATCGCGGTGTCGAACCCCTCTTTCCAAATTCGAACGGAACTCCCCAACGCGAAAGCTGAAAGTGGCAGGTCGTCGGCTTTGCGTTGCGTTGACTTCAAGTCAACCAGTTTTCGGACTTCACCTCGCCAGGCTTCCACCGTCTGTGGCGCGCTCCAGATTACCTCCGGCGTACACCGATCACGGCCGTTCACCGTTTCCACCTCGATCCTTTCAAGCGCCAGAGATCCCCAGCCGCGCCGCTTGCGCGATCCCAGGCCGCCCAGAAGACCCATAATTTCTAGGGTGCGCTTGAACTCGCATATCTGCTGGTCGGTGAGCCGGCGGCACGCGAACTCGACAACGAACCGGCCCCTTGCCCCGAAACAGGATTTCGCGGGCACCTTGCCATCGTCGCTGGCGGACTGGATGTTGCCATTGAGCGAAATGAGGCCATAGCCGAGATAGTTGACGCCGCCGCTTAAAACCCCGCTTGGTTTGAGTCCAAAGGCATCTGCAATTGGGCGGCCCGCGGTGAACAGGGGAGGCTTTTCCTCCCAATTCGCCCTTACCAGCACTGCGCTCTGACGCGCCGCCACATTACCGCCCGGGCCGCCAGACAACTCGACCTCGCGGGCATGCAGTGCTTCAAGACCCTTTCTCCGCTTCTCTTCCGCGTTTCCAAGTGTTTCATCTTCGGCATCGGCAATGATTTTCGCGGCGTGCAGAGCCCGCCACCAGAAGACCAATTCGGCCTTTATCGAGGAGGCACGCAACGTCGTTGCCTGATGGTCGGCACCACCGAGGAACATCGGCGTCACGATCTCAAAGGTTCCCGTGATGACTTTCATGCCGGCTCTCTCACCCGCCAATGAAGCTACTTAAGGTTGCCAAATCGCGCAACCTCAGATTCTATCTTCGACGGCGGCACTATCAGAATTCAACTGCAGCGCTTATCGTTGTCAAACCGACGCGCCAAAGCACGAGCGATTTCAAAAACCGAAATATATTTCAGAGCATTATGCGACCAGCGTCGGTGTGATCGTTCGGGGCCCCCGCAAGAGGTCAAAGCGAAACAAGAGGCGTTTTAGCCGATGCGACGAGCCGACGCGGTACTTCCGGGCCGCCGTCGCAGAGACCTGGAAATTCGGGATTTGCAGATGATCGAACTCGTCGAGCAGCAGATGACCGGCCGGTCGATGACGCCGTGGGTTGCAAAAGGCTGTCGAAAAGGTCGGCGTAGAAAAGATTGAGCAGGAACAGATAGTGCGTCGTCTGTTGCTGGCGGACGAGGATAAAGAGCGCGGTCTTCTGGGTGCGCAGGCCGGTAAAATCCAGTGTGCTGCCGGCCAAAAGCCGGGTTAGCGCCGGATCGCCGAGCGGGGATAAGGCGACATCGGCCGTGGTGACCGTGGAGGAGATGGTCTTGGCATTGCCGTTGGCGAGCGTCTGGTAGTCGGTGAAGGTTGCCGGATCGTTTTGCGTGGCGCTGAGCACGAAGCGGTCGATTTTGGACAGCTGCCCCGCGGCCGTCAGGTGGGTGTCAAAATTGGCGACCAGATGCCGGACATTCGGCAGGTTAATGTGATCCGGATTGCCGAGATTGTGGAGGCAGTTGACGAAGACACGAATGAGCTTCTCCGCGCCGGCATTCCAGAACTGCTGTTCGGCCGAGGGATTCGGATAGGCGGCACGGATGAGAATGCCGGCGGCCTGGGAAAGATCGATGAAGTTTGTCAGACGGGCGAATGGGTTGTACCGATCGCTGGCGCTCAGATCCATTAGGTTCAGCACGTTGATCCGGTAGCCGCGCCGGGCGAGACGCCGCTCGTGCGCTGATAGATCTCGCCGCGGGTGTCGGAGATGACGAAGGTGGAGCTTTTGCCGCGCCCCATGCCACCGACGGTGACAATGGATTCTAAGCTGGCCTTGTCCGACAGCCGTCAATGGCGGCCGTCGATCAGCAGCCCCTTTTTTCTGCCACCGATGAGACCGAACCGCTCATGAAACGCCATGAACCGGGCACCGCGCTGGCCGAACGGAATGAGGCCGGCCAGGAACGCGAACGGCAACGCAACGGTATAGCCAAGCCCGCGCAAGAGGGTGCCGATGGCACCGAGCAGCGCCGAAAACGGCTTGAAGCCGGGGATGAACTTGTAGCCCAGGAAAAGAAGGATGAGGACCAAGAGAAGGGGAGAGGCCGAAGCGATGCTGACAAGCAACCCCGGCAGGACGGTTCCCGATGAGCCGGGTCGCGGAGGCGCTCCAGGTCTCCCGTTCCACGCTCTACGACCTTCAACGCGGCTAGGTCAAGACCCGAGGGTCATACGTCAAGGCTGACGACGAGGTCTTGCTGCCGCTGTTCCGGCGCTTCGTCGACGAACGCCCCACCTATGGCTATCGCCGCATCACCGCGCTGGTGAACCGGTGCCTGGCGAAAACGGCCGGTCGCCGGCCAATCACAAGCGCGTCTACCGGATCATGAAGCGGCACGGACTGCTGCTGCAGCGCCATACCGCCACCCTCATATTCGAAACGCCCGCCCACCGGACGTTGCTGCCACCTGCGGTGACAGAACGCTCCCAGCCCAACTCTGCCATTGACTGCGATGAAGAGCTCAACGGCCATTACGTGTTGTCGATGATCTTTCGAAACCTATCCGCCGTCTGCTCACTATAGGATTGCAAGGCGTCCATGGCGTGGTCGGCGTAGCGCAGAGTTGTCTGCGCTGACTTGTGGCCGAGAAGCGCTCCGACCTGCGGCAGGGATTGACCGCTCATCACTGCCCAGGATGCAAAGGTGTGGCGGAGGCAATGCAAGTTGGCCGTATCGTCGATGCCCGCAGATTGGCGGATGCGGTACCAGGGCCGCGTCAAGGCAACTGGCTTGTCCGCCGTCAGTCCTTCAAGGATCAAGTCACCACCGCCGATTTCACGGTGGTCTCGTAAGACGTCCATTGCCAGGCCGTTGAGGGGCACCGTTCGAGCACCGGTCTTGCTGTCGCGAAGGCGAATGGTGCCGCGCTGGAAGTCAATGTCGTCCCATCGCAAGCCAAGCACTTCCCCAAGGCGCAGCCCCGTGTAGAGGAGCAAACGAATGCCGGCGATCGCGGCCGGCAATTCGGTCTGCTCGCGGTCGGCCCGCTCCAACGCCCGAGTGAGGCGGTGGATTTCGTCGGCATCGAGGAACCGATCCTTGCGCTGTTCGGCAAATTTCTTGACGCCGAGAACGGGGTTATCCGCCCGCAATCCCCAATCGACGGCGCAAGCAAACATCTTCGACAGAAGTGCGAGCACGCGGTTGGCAATCCCCTTACCACCGCGTATCTGGCGGCGGCCACGCGGCCTGGCGGGCAAACGCCGGGCAGACTTGCCGCCCCGGATATCCAGCTTCACGCGGTCGATATCGGCGCGGGTGACTTCCTTTACCTTCATCGATCCGAAGAGGGGAACGACGTGGTTCTCGATGTTGGCGCGATCCGTCGCGATGCTCCTGGGCTTCTTGTGCGCTTCGGCATAGTCGGTGAGGTAGCGAGCCGCTAGCTCGGCGACCGTTTCTGCCCGTCGGTTGCTCTGCCGCTCTGCGCTCACGTCCTTCCCTGAGGCGATCTCGTTGAGCCATTTCCTGGCAGTCTGCCGGGCCTGGTCGACCGTGAACGCACCGTGCTTGCCGATGGATGGGCGCCGTTGCCGGCCGCTTTCGCTGCGGTAGTAGAGGATGTAGATTTTGCTGCCGGCCGGCGTCACCTTCAGGCCGAAGCCGGTGACCACGCTGTCCCAGATCACGTAATCCTTGTCCCTTGGGGTTGCCGCATCGGCAACTTTTTTGGTTAGTTTCACGCTCATCTCGTCACAACCCTGCAAGCACGCCCTTTCACGACTAGGTAGCACATAGGTAGCAAAAAATCGGGAAAAGCAAGGATGTGCACCGAGCGATATTGACGGGTTTGGCGTCGAAATATTTTTTAAAACAGCGCTCTAGCGACCCCTGGGAAACGGCGGGAAAATGTGGTTAGCGATTGAAAATCCGCGTGTCGGTGGTTCGATTCCGCCCCTGGGCACCATTACCCTCCTCACAGCAGACCATACCAGAACATAAATCGTTGTTTTTCAATGGTTTATGAAAGATGCAGTGCGCATAGATGACCATGGTGCACCCTTGTTTCTCGGGCAAAAGTGGGTAACGGTTGGGTAATGGCGATCTTACCCACGGAGCGTTACCCACAATGGCTCTCTCCGAGTTCGCGATTCGCAAAGCCAAGCCGAAGGAAAAGCCTTACCGGATGCCCGATGGGCTGGGCCTTTATCTGTTGATCCAGCCGAGCGGTTCGAAGCTCTGGCAGATGCGCTACCGGTTCAACAACAAGGAAAACGTCCTCTCCTTCGGACGCTATCCTACCATTGGGCTCGCCGCAGCCCGGCGAAAACGCGACGAAGCTAAGGAACTGATTGCCGACGGCATCAATCCGGCAACGCAACGCCGGCTGGACAAGATCGCCGCCGAGAATGCCGCCCGCCAGACCTTCGGCCTCATTGCCGACGAGTACCTGGAACGCCTGAAACAGGAAGGCGCAGCGGAAGGCACCCTCACCAAGACCGAATGGCTCTTGAAGAAGCTCGCAGCTCCGCTTGCCAAGCGACCCATCGCCGAAATCACGCCGGCTGAAATCCTGCACCTTCTGCAACAGATCGAAAAGAGCGGCCGACGCGAGACCGCCCGCAGGCTAAGGGGCACGATCAGTACCGTTTTCAAGCTGGCGATCGTCACGCTGCGCGCGGAGAGCGATCCAACGATCCCACTCCATGGAGCGCTCAAGGCCCCGCAGGTCACCGGGCGGGCCGCCATCACCGACGAGAAGAAGTTCGGCGTGCTGCTGAATGCCCTCGACGACTATGACGGCTGGCCGACCATCAAGGCCGCAATCCAGTTCCTCATCCTGACCTGCGTGCGCCCCGGCGAAGTGCGCGGGGCCGTCCGCTCCGAATTCGATCTCGACAAGGCCGTGTGGCACATCCCGGCCGAGCGCATGAAGATGCGCCAGCCCCATGACGTCCCGCTCTCCCGGCAAGCCCTGGTAGTCCTACGGGGCGTCTGGTCCTTCTCCGAGCATGCGGAGCTGGTATTCCCGTCCATCCGCTCCAAGCGCCGTCCGCTCTCAGACAACGCCTTCAACGCTGCGCTACGCCGCATGGGGTACTCCAAAGAGGAAGTCACCGCCCACGGCTTCCGCGTCACCGCGAGCACGATCCTCAATTCACGCGGCTATAATCCCGACGTCATCGAAGCGGTCCTCGCTCACCAGGACAAGAACAGCATCCGCCGCACCTACAACCGTGCTACTTATTGGGAGCAGCGCGTCGTGCTGATGCAGGACTGGGCGGATTTGTTGGATAAGGTTTGAAAATGGAGCTCTTAGTACAAGGTAAAATACGATATTGCAGCGCCATTGACGCTTGTTTTTGTTGGCAGCCAATCTCGATATAATCTCACCCAGACTCTCCTATCGCTTTTTTGTAGGAAAACAGCCCAATTAAAAGGACTATTACGGCAGGAACGAACGCAAGTATTGTAAACACTGGCGCTCCAGAGCCATCTTTGCCGATCAAATCATGAGATGAAAGAACGAATATTAGGACAATATAAGTCATCGCAAAGATATCATACAGGCCGGAGCCTTTGACTTTTCCTCTGGAAAGATTGAAGAAAATCGATGCCGAAAGGTAGGTCGCTGTGGCCCCGAGAGGAGTAAGAATTGTGAACAACGTTTCAATTACTCCTGTCTTAAGATATAACAACGCAAGAGCGAGCGGAGTTGATATAAATCCTATTGCGACACATAGTACGCGTGGCCATATTGCCGGCTTATCTGAAGAAGAGTCCAGCCCAATGATATCGCCCGTCAGTTGAGAAAGAGCAACGATTGCCGAGTCTATCGTAGTGAACACTATGGAAGTGAGGCCGATTAATACAATTGCACCAACAATAATTCTATATAACTCGTTTCCATCGAGTATTTCTCTGAAAAATCCGTCCATACCGACGTTTCCGCCTGATGAAAAGATTAGACCAAGAAAAACAATCAGAGAGATTAAAATAGCTTGGCACAATCCGCTTATCCAAAAAGTCAAAGAGTTTTCGGAGCTTTGTCTTGTTCTTGTAGAGACGCTATTAATAATATTGTACAATTGCGTAGATAAAGCTGTCAGAAAGATTGCAGCCAGCCCAGCCGCAGATGTCCAACTTAAGCTCGGCGTTAATGAATAGACGGAACCGAGAATTCCCGTGGAATCCTGCGGGCTATAAGATTCAACCCCAAAATAGAACAATATTATCAACAATATTATTATTGACACGCCTTGAAAAATATCCGTCTTCAAAGCAGCAGGGAATCCGCCAATAGAGGTATAGGCGATAGCCAGCCCTCCAAGTAAAAGAGCAATAAAATACATATCATAACCCCGGCTTCCCAAGCCAAATACCGCTGCCAAATACGTGGCTGACATCCAGAGTTCAAATGCTATAAGAGCAACAAATACAACAACTCTGGCTATGTTGTAAAAAATTATAATCTTGCTGAAATTGAATGATCTATCAAAAAACCGGGAGAAATTTAATTGTCGATGTTCGTCTTTCGGTCCGCCTGCCGAATCAGCAAATCTCGAAATGAACTTTTCAAGTGAGCCCAATGCGAAATAACCTGCAAGTACGCCTAACGGGCTGACAAAAGCACCTAATCCAAAAGTAGCGCCAGATGTCGTTTGGTATGCAAACCCAGTTCCAAGCGTCACGCCGCCAAAAATGATTGAAAACAATGCTCTTGTTCTGTTCTTTACAGCGAAAAAGCCAGCAGGACTAATTGTTGACGAATATGAAAAAATGGCGATCAAAAAGTATGTACTCAGGACCGCTAAAAAGAAGTAAGTGAGCTGCTCAATCATTGCGATTTCCGAATATTAATATATTGACATTGCCACCATCAACGTCAAGGATGAGTATAATTATGTAATCTTCGCTGGCGAATCCGGCTCCGCCTACCGTAAAATAGCGAATAATCGGATCGCGTCGAGCACGCATTTCATTCCTCCTGCGCTGAATGGCGAATTTTGGGTGGCTCGGTTAAGCTGCTCGCCATGCCTGTCAATACGTCATAAGCCTGCGCCAGCCTCCATAAAGAACCACCTGTACATCCTATCATGAACACACAAAAAGTCACGAACGCGACCATGACGAACTCAACCTGAACAATGACGGGAGTTGAGAATATAACCATAGAAAGCAACCCCAGTAAAAAGCAAAAAATATCGGTAATAGGAACATTCTGAATTTCGGAGTACAAACTATTTTCCGATAATTTTATCCTTTTTAAGAGATTTAGTAAAAAAATCCTTTCGGCCACCAAAAGAAGGGAAATAAATGAGATAAATACAAAAATATAATCTGCGTTCGATGGCGTCATAATTTTTACTGAGAGGAGCAAGACCAACAAAACTCTAATGTAACGCGAAGCGTATAAAAAAAATCTATTCGGCTGAAATTGAAATTCAATATTTTGACTAGATTTTTTTTCCAGTAACAAATAGGAAGAAAATATATATAGGACAAAAGACACAAGCAGCCAATTAAGAATGGCTGGCACAAGACGCTTGCCTTCGTCGGAAAAAAGGTTGTCAAATATATTCAATGTATCTAGATCAAAGCCATTCCACATCTTTATGAGCGAAGCAATTAGCAGAAATAGATAGGCAAAAGGAAATACGTTGATTTGCTTATATTCAAACATGGCGTTTTTTTAACTCAAAAAATCATACCTGCCCTTTAGTCGCGCCGCACGCGTTTGGAAGTCGAGCGTGCATTCGCAGCCTACGGATGTGACACGGGTAGCGCAATCTTTTTTGGGGTGCATGTGGGCTAGAAAACTTAGTTTTTTGACCACATCCTCTCCGCAATCGCGATTTCCTCGTTCCCCACAACATCCGCATAGATGGCCGTCGTCGTCATGTTGGCGTGGCCGAGCCATCGCTGCACCAGATTGAGTGGCACGCCGGATTGCACGGCATGGACCCCAAAGCTGTGACGCAGTCCCTTCGGCGAGGCATGCGGACCGGCGATTCCTGCTTCACTCATCGCATGCTTCACCCGTCCCCACGCCGTCGTCCGGCTCCAAGGCCACAATCGGGTTGTCGTGGCGAGTGAGCGGTCTTGCTGGATCAGCGCAATGTGGTGGGTGTCTTCAAGCTCCGCGATCAATGACGTCGGAACCGGTACCTCGCGAACAACGAAGCGGTCGCGCTTCTTGAGCGAACGGATGGACACCACGCCGATCGAAGCCTGAATGGACGCAGGCGTGAGCGCGAGCGCCTCGGAAATGCGGCAACCCGTGTAGAGCAAGGTTTGGCAGAGGGACCGCGTTCGGCCGTCCATTGAATGCGCGGCATCCAGAAACCGCTGGCGCTCCTCGGCGTTCAGGTATTTCCGCCCCCCATCGGGGCGGTAGAGCTGCATGTGGTTGATTGGCTGCATGAGCATCATCGCGCACTCATGCACGCGCGAAGCGGCCGGCGCGCCGCCTGGGCATGGCCGTGCGTCGCAGCATTTCCGATGTAGGTGGTGGTCCAGTGCGTTTGGGGGCTTTGGGGCGCTCTGCGGCGAACGAAATTGCTAATTTCGTTCAGACACCCAACCTCCCTGCGTGCCGCCGTTTCTCGGCCTCCACGCCCTCCCTGCATACACGACACGGTGCATATGAGCAATAATAAATACGCTGTTTTCGCGTCTTTCGTGCGCGATCGAACAATATTAGCAATTTTGTTCAGATAATCAACTTTGCGATCAAAGCATGAATACCGATTAGTTAAGCTGTAACGGGATCATATATCGTAATTAGATATCTTTTCTACTTTCGGTAGACCATTCTGAGGTTTTGGAGGAACGGGGGATATGAAGTACATAGTCATTGGATTGGTGGCCGTCGCACTTCTGGGGTGCCAAACGACGGTGCCCGCACCTGCGCCGACACCGGACACGCACTCGGTTGTTGCACCGAGCGCTGATGTGCCGAGTGACGTCGCGGAATTCTCTGGCGTCTGGACCGGCAGTTGGGACGTTGCCGGAGGGCCACCACTCGACGCCAACCTCACCGTACAAACCGTCAGCGCCACGGGCCACGTGACGGCGTTGTATGCGGTTGGAGACTCCGCACGAGACCAATTCAGTGCACACAGCACACCGGTCTCCGGCGACATCACCGGCAACACCTTGACGCTCGATCCGTTCAAGAATGGCGCGCAGGCCTCGTACACGATGATGCCTGATGGATCGCTCCAGGGGCGGTACGAGCGAAGCGGTCAGACGGCTCACGGAACGTTTCTGAAACAGGAAGCCGCACCACAAACGGTGCAGCCGGCCCCAACCGCTTACGCAGCTCCCCAAGGGCCTGAACCGAGTTGCCGGTTTCGCTGGCGCATTGTGGCACCGGGCACGCAAGACGTGGTGGAAGGCAGCATGCGGGTCAAAGCGAACCAGCCATGCCGCACACGCCACATAGGCCGGGTTGGACGTCGTTGGACGTATCACAGCGTCGCCATCACCAGGCCGCCCAACAACGGACTGCTCTTAACGGCCGGCAGGATGGGCATTCGGTTCGTACCCAATCCGGGCTTCACGGGCACAGACACTGCGGACATCACCGTCACGCTGAAACGAGCCGGAAGCGGCGAATTGGTGCCGACCATCGTACGCACGAGCATTCAGGTTGAGTGAGCGATCGATGCCGGCCTCGGGTTCCGTGTTGCGAGGTACCGGGCCAGACGCTCAAAAGGGGGGCGCATATGAAGGGCTTTCAATTCATTGTGGCTGCCGGCCTCCTGGCCGGGTGTGCATCCGCCGCACCAAATGCCTTTGATATCCAGAAGAACATTGCCGCCAAGACCGAGCGCGCGAATTGCGCGGAGCTCCGCCAGCACATGGTGGCCTCGCTGAAGGCTTTGGAGAAGTCCAAGCAGACGCAGGCCACCGGAGATGCCGCCACGGTCGCCGGGATGGCCGTCAGCGCGATACCGGTCGTGGGTCTGGTAGGGCCGCTCGTATCCGGCGCAGGCATCGCCGGACAGGTGGACGGCACCTACGGAAAGATCGAGCCCGAACTACTCTATCGCGAAAGCTACCGCCTCTACGAGGAGAAAGGGTGCAGGCCGCGCGTCACCTTTGGCGAGTGAGCATATGCCCAGATTCAACCGGACATCGAAGGGCTCGCTGCGCTACCCGAACAGGTCGGCGTGGCTGCCGGTGCGCTCAAACACGACGGTGTTTGCTTCGTCATCGAGCCAATAGATCAGGAGCCAGTCGGGCGCGATGTGGCACTCCCAATATCCGGAATACGCTCCCGCCAATTTGTGCGGCCGCAAGGCATCCGGAACGTCAGCATCATTTTCAATCAGACGAATAGCGTTTTGCAACCGGCCAAGGCGCCAGCCACGCTTTGCGCACAGCTTGTAGTCCTTGCGAAATTTGTTCGTGAAAACGGACTGACGCATACACCGTTAGCTATCCGATTCCGCCGCGACTTCCTCGTCCATTTCCTTGAAAAACGCCTCGGACGAGCGGTACGTCTTGAGCCGCCCCGCCTTGTAGTCCGCCGCACTCTCTTTCAAAGCGGCAGCGGTCTCTTCGTTTGGAATGCGGGCGTCAAACGGCAGACCCTTCCGCATGATGAGCTGGCGGAACGTCATGCTGATGAACTCCGACGTCGAAAGGCCGAGCTGCTTCAAGACAGTTTCGCCTTCCTCTTTCAACTCGGGCTCGACCCGCGCACGGATCATCGCCGTTTTTGCCATTTTGACTAAGCTCATATCTCGTTTGTTATTGAGTGCGTGTATTGTAGCACGAATGGGGAACACGGCAAGCTCCGGGGTCTCCCCCCCCCTCCACCAAACGCTAGCAACGCTCCCGCGCTCCCTCAAGGACAAGCCCTCCGGGTGGCTTCGCCATCCTTGACCGAGTGCGGGCGCCTTGCTCATCCGGTTGGCAGGGTCGGGACGAAAGGATGGGCGCCCCGGTCGAACCAAAGGATGAAACGGAAAACCGCCGGCAAGATGAGATGCCAGCGGTATGAAGCGGACATGGTGTCGTTAGAACTGGTGTGGCGATCCGTCGATGATGCCGAGCGCCAGCGCCAGGGCGTCGATGTAGACGGCATTTCGCGGTTCGCTCTCCCAGATCGGCGGTCGCTTCGGCATCCAGGGGCCGATCTCGGGGAAGCGTTTGGCAAGCGCAGCCGCTTCTTCATACTTGTTCTTGTACGTCCGAATCCGTGGCAGGACGATGTCGTTGAGGACGCGGTTGCGCGCCACCCGAGCAACGGCGGCGATCACCTGCCGGGTGCGCTCGCCCTTCCGCGAACCCTCTGGGATTTTCTCCGTAATCACCACATCCGGTCGGAGCTCATCAATCCAACGCTTGGCCTGCGCGGCAGCAAACTCCGGCGACCGGCTGGCCTTTCCGGACATCGCCCAGTGCTTCAACGTCTTTCCTACAAACAACACGTAGCCGATCCGTCCCGTCCCTGCGGCGACGGCCATGACCCTAAGCCGCCCCATGGTCGCGTGTGTCTAGGGTGTCTAATCGAACGGCGAGCAGGTCGAGCGTGTGGGTGCGATTGAGACCGCTCAGCCGTGGTCCGGTCTCGGCCGGCAAGGTCGCCAGCCGTTTGCGGAGCGTCGGGCGCACGTCTTCACACGCGCTCCCGAACAGGCTTTCAAACGGTCGCCCGTAGAGGAGCGTCAGGATGCAGATATCTTCCACCCCGAGCGGATGGTGACCCTGTTCGATCCGCGAAATCTTCGAGCGGTGAACGTCTAGCAAATGTGCGCAGTCTCGCTGCGACAGACCCGACTTGTGGCGCGCCACTTTCAGGTCAAAAGCGAAGCCTTTGGACATAAGAAGTGATGATGTTTATGTGCTGATACGGTGCCAGTGTACGGGACAGAATCCGCCATCCTAGACCACACCGTGTGCACAACGCGCACATCGAGACGGATAGGACACATCACACCACCCGGTCTCGATGATCGTTTCCGTGGCGGAGGGGTGGAACCCCTCCGCACCGACCACCGAGACCGGGTGGTGATGCTACCCTCTCACGTGTTCCCTGATGCCGGAAAGGCTACCGGATCAGCACACCATCACAAGACGGCACGCTGTTCAGTGCGCGCACCAAAGGCGGTCTTTCCGCCATTCGCCGAGACGCTACCCTCTACGCATGCGCAAGCACGTTCCTCTCTCGCGGCAAGTCGAGCGGCACCTCGAATATTGCCGGCAAGTCGCAAAAGACATGATGCGTTCCGGCACATGGCCGTGGAAGCACGATTCGACTCTTTCGGAGGATTTGTTAGAGTCCGAGGATATTGATCCGCATGTATGAAATACTTCATCTACTGCCGCAAATCCCAGGAAGCGGAAGACCGCCAGGTCATGTCGCTGGCCTCCCAAAACGAAGAGATCGACCGGTTGATTGAGGGTGATGGCGAGGTCACCATTGTCGACCGCTACGAGGAGGCCTTCAGCGCCAAACAACCCGGCCGGCCACTCTTCGACGAGATGATGCGCCGGATCGAGCGCGGCGAGGCAGAAGGGATCATCGCCTGGCATCCAGACCGCCTCGCCCGCAACTCCATGGACGGCGGACGGGTGATCTACGCCCTCGACCAGGGCACGCTCAAGAACCTCCTGTTTTGCTCCTACGCCTTCGAGAACTCCTCGCAGGGCAAGTTCATGCTGAACATCATTTTCGGCTACTCCAAATACTATGTGGACAGCCTCTCCGAGAACGTGAAGCGTGGGCAACGGACCAAAATCCGCAATGGTTGGCAGCCGAACCTGGCGCCAATCGGCTACCGCAATTGCCGAGAGACCGGAACCATCGTGCCGGACGGCGAACACTTCGAAATCGTACGGCGGATGTTCGGCCTCCTCCTCACCGGCAACTACTCCGTTGCGGAGATACACCGCGTTGCCGCGAATGAATGGGGCTACATCACGCCAACCGTACGAACGCGCGGCGGCAAGAAGCTGGGGCTCTCCACGACCCACAACATTTTGAACAACCCGTTCTATGCCGGATATATCCGCTGGCAGGGCGAGCTACATCCGGGCCGCCATCTGCCGGTGGTCTCCAAATCGCAGTTTGAACGAGCGCAGCAGATTCTGGGGAAGCGAACGCAACCACGTCCGCAACGGCGAAGCTTTTCCTATGGCGGCATCTTCACCTGCGGTGCCTGCGGTCTGTCCGTGACTGCCGAGCGAAAGCGAAAGCCAAGCGGACGCGAGTACGTCTACTACCACTGCACGAGGGTCCATCGAACGCCCCGATGCACCCAGCCATCCATCGAAGAGCAGGAACTGCACCGCCAAGTCCTCGCGTTCCTCGACGGCGTTCGCCTGCCGGAGAAGATCGGCTCGTGGTTCATGGAAGCAATGCGAACATCAAAGGACTCCTTTGCCGATGCGAAGGCCGAGGTCGCCAAGAAGCTTTCTGACCGAATGACGAGCCTCAAGAAGCAGCTTTCCAATCTGACGGATTTGCGGGTGCGTGAAGTGGTAGGCGACGACGAATTCGCAGAGAAAAGGGAAATCCTCACGCGAGAACTCGCCAAGACCGAAGAAAATGCCGAAAACGCCAAGCACGATCAAATCACGTTCGAACCGCTCGAAATCCTTCAATTGTTGTGCAGCAAAGCCAAATGCTGGTTTGAAGAAGCCGACAATAAGACCAAACGCGCGCTGCTCAGAATCCTGTGTTCGAACCCGATCCTCAAAGACAAAAAAGTCATACTCCAAGCCAGGAAACCGTTCGTCGAACTCGGTCTGTTGACTGGTTTTTCACATCTGCGGGGAGACGTAGACGACGTTCGAAAGGACCACGCGGCGTGCGAGAAACGCACACGCTTGCGCAAAAGGCTGCAAACACTTGCTGCCGATCCGGAGACCGTAGAGGTCGCGAAAGAAGCCCGCGCACTCATTGAGCAGATCGATCCCGATGCGCTGAAACAGTTGGACGACTACGACCGATCCTTCCGGGCAATTCGGCAAAGCAGCTCGTAGAACTCCAAAAGATCGTCGGCCATCACCCGCGCCTCTTCGAGCGTGACCGGCTCGCCGAATTCCGCCTCCACCAGGCCGCGCAACTCTTCAATTTTTTCATCAGAAAATAAGAACGTCACGACGTGCATTTTCGATGAAGCACCGCCGCGACGGTAGACGGCCGATGGTGCGGCCACTGCACCGAATGCCGTCTGGGAGACTGGCCTGCGACCTCGAATAATTGGGGAATGAGGTCTGCGAGCGAGATCATCACTCAGTTGGCGCAAACGCGCGGCAGGCCGCCGGACTGGCCCTTCGGTATCAAGGCCTTGGATCGATTGTTTCACCAGTACATCATCGGACAGACCGGTACCGGCAAATCTACGTTGATGCTCCAAATGATGCGGCAGGACGTGGAAAACGGACAAGACTTCTGCCTCATCGATCCGCATGGGGACTTGAGCCGAAGCCTGGCCGCCATGTGCCCCGAGGCGATTGTCTGGCGACCCGCCGATCTCAACTGTCCCTACGGATACAATCCCCTCACGAGGGTGCAGAACAGCTATCGCTATCTCGTCGCGGCCGGCCTCATCGATACGCTCAAAAAACAATGGCGCGATGCCTGGGGCGCCCGCATGGAGCATCTGCTTCGCTACGCACTTCTGGCGCTGTTGGAACGGCCGGACGCGACGCTCGCAGACATCATGCCGATGTTCCTCGACCGTTCATTCCGGCGCACGGTGATCGCGGGATTATCCGACGAGCAGGTTAGGGAGTTCTGGACCACCGAATTTCCCAAGATGAACTACAAGACCGCCGCCGACGGGATCGCGCCGATCGCCAACAAGCTCGGCGCGTTCCTGGCACATCCTGCGGTGCGGAAATCCCTCTGCGCACCGGAAAAACCGCTCCGCTTCCGCAAAATCATGGATGAAGGCCAAACATTGATCGTCGATCTCGCCAAGGGGCAACTGGGTGCCGATGTGGCCAATATCCTCGGCGGCATGATCGTTTCAACAATTGCCCTTGCCGCATACAGCCGCCAGGAGCTGGCAGAGCGCGACCGGCGGCCGTTCTTCCTTTATATCGACGAGTTCCACTCCTTCACGACGGCTGCCTTCGCCGACATGCTCTCGGAGCTGCGGAAATACCGCCTCGGCCTCATCCTCGCGCACCAACACACATCGCAGATCGACAAGGACACGTTCGAAGCGATCTTGGGGAATGTGGGGACGCTCATGGCGTTTCGGGTCGGGGCAACTGATGCCGGCATCCTGGCCAAGCAGTTCGCGGCGGACCTTCCACAGCCGCGTGACCTGATTAATCTCGCCAACTACGAGCTGTTCGTGAAGCTGATGATTGATGGGCGGACGAGCAAGCCGTTTTCGGGCCGCGCAATATGGCATCATAGCGACATCAAGATATTACAGTCAAAAAATCTAGTTTAGATAGATTTTTTATCGAAATTACCTAATTTACATTATTGGCTTTTTGCCCACCGCCTCCAATATTACATGCCAGTGCTTATGCCGCACCTCATCGTCCCATAGCTCAATAATCCTTGTTGAAGTATCGACGAATTTACTGAGCATTCTGATAATTTGAGACTCATCGAACCCTTTAATATTTTCGTCAGTTTTATGGAACGTATGGACAAAGAACCAACCACCATCTTTGAGATTGTTGTAAGCCGTTTCGAACAATTGCTCCTTATTTCTCAAAAAATGCAGTACGTAATTGGAATACACAAGATCAAATGGGCCGCCACGAAACAAGTGCGGCGTGTTAAGGTCGGTGCCTGTTTTCTTGTCCACTCCATACCCGCTCCAACCGCTAGCACGTAGAGATTCCACGTCACACATGCTTCCAGCTCCAAGATCGATAAAATTTCCAGGAGAACTGTAAGTTTTATCAACAAACTCCTTCAAATATTCATTCATATACTCCGGATATTAACATAAATACTAAATATTTTTCGGAAAACAAATTGTTGTAATTATTATTTAATCCAACAACCACTATCTTCTGCTAGGATATCACCCGTTTTAGCATATGCGTAGGCACGACAGCCGCCACATGCGTAAAGGTAGTTGCACGTGCCGCACTTGCCTTTCAGATTGTAACGAAGGGCGCGAGCGACCTTAAGCATCTCAGAGTGTTCCCAAACATACTCAAGAGAATTCTCCCGCAAGCTGCCGCAATAAACTGGAAGATACGGGCAGTATGAAATAGTGCCATCTTGCATGAGGTAGAAACTGTTGATACCAACCGCACACCCACCTATGACGCTACCACCCATCGCTTGGGTGTGCTCAGCTTTTTTTCTTTGTTCATCGTTGAATGTTATTTGGCAAAAATAGTCGGCCGATGCGACGTGTTGACCGATTGATCTACCATAGCTGATCGCATCGCCGAGCACGCTACGTAACTCAATGCTGGAAAGCTCGCCAACCTTACCCCCAGATGCGGCGTTACCACTTGGTATAACTCGGCGCATATATGCGCCGCAAAGATTCAAGCGCTTGGTGAGGTCAATGAAATCACGCACACGCGGCGCAGTTTCCCGACAAATTGTCATACGTACATCAACTTGCAAACCTACCTTCTGTAGCGCTTTGATCGCCGTCATCGACCTAGCAAACGTTCCCTCACCTCGAATGTAATCGTGTGTCTCTGCGTCTGGGCCGTCGATACTGATTTGAACGTTTGTAAGATACCGCCTTAAGCGTTCGGCAACAGTGGATGTAATAAGTGTTCCATTTGTCGAGAGGACAAGACGTTTGAACTTTCCTTGAGAATATTCCAGAATGTCCCATATCCGCCGAGCCAGCAAGGGCTCACCACCAGCTAGGGAAAGCGTGTGAGTGTTGAATGCGACAATTTGATCAATAACCGACCGAATTTCGCTTGCGTTGAGGTCGTACTTCGGACTTGAGGCTGTCGGTTTCTCCCGGCAGTGTGCGCAATCAAGGTTGCACACAGAAGTAATGTCCCACTGCACATAGTCTAAGCGGGGCACGCTCTAGCCTTTCCTTCATTTCTGTAAACCGACAGACCGCTCGCAAGCTTCTGAAGCGGATCACACTCCGCCCGTCTCGCAAAGACAGCATTCGCTGCATATCGTGCAAGTCGGACCTGTAATCGATATCGAGCGGTCGCCGCTAGTTATATCGAAAGTGTCTGGGTCGAGGTTGAGCTCACGCACAGAGATCAAGCCTCGGCACACTGTGTGCATTTCTTTCGCACGGAGGTCATTTTCTATGCTCATGATCTAACTTCACCTTCAGTGTTTATTTGTTCGGAACAGAAGCGTTTTCACGCGCCTCATCAATGCCTTATTGGAAGAGAGAGCGGTCGATCTCGAGACCGGACGTTTGACGCTGTCTCGGAAGACCAATGAAATGTTAGCTTCGCTCTTCGGCGCCAAACAACGTAGGCAGATCATCCCGATCACAACTTTGGAAGTTCAGATGAGTGTCGCCAGCGTCTCATTTTGGCACTTTTCATCGAAAAACTCAAGCCCGTTCGGCGTTTCACTTGTGCTCGACCAGAGCGGGGAAACAGTATGCATTGCCGAGTGCTATAGCGGCGTATAATCCCGGTCATCGGTAGTGAGGATCACGTACATGCCAATCCATTTATTGGGCATCTCCGGGCAAAAACAACCTCTTCCGTACCATGATATGGAAACGGCTTGCTCTACGTGGACAAACTTAAATTTAGCAAATGTTGCAGCATATTGCGACATGAGTTCCCTGTTGACACCCATCCAAATAAAAAGTGCCCCGCGTACCTGCGGGGCATGACGTTGGTGTGGTTCAATACTCCTCAGCCAACATCACCGTCAAAACACGGCAAGTGGCTTCGGGATCACATGGATTTTCCGACCCATATCGCATCGACTGATCATAGTAGTCGATCTTCCAAAAGAGCTTCTGCCCCCGGATACTGAATGCACCGAAATCGTGCTCCCGATGCGGGTCATTGTCTTCCGTGAACTCGTTGAAGGCGCGTACCGACGCCAATGCTTTGGCGACAAACTGCGGTCCGAGCGCTTCGACGCCGGCGGTCATGAGAACCGTGCCACCAGTCAATGTTGTTCTGAACTCATCGTTCAGTTTCGCAATGATCTGGGCTCGATCTCGGTGAGTAACTTCATTCATTGCCTTGCTCCGTGGTGCGGTGCCAGCGCTGACCATTCAGCGTTGGCAGACACCACCGAGCGGTGCTCACGGGCATTCTGCGATCATGATAGTTGTGGTCGATGGCCCGGATAGACCACCTAATGTGCAGCTACTGCACATACGATTTGCGTGGTCACGGCAGATCGATCCGCAGTGACGGTCTGGCTGCCCGCACCCACTCGCCTCGCAACAACTGCGGCATCGGCTTCGGCGGTGTGAAGACGCGGCCGAACTGCTCGCAGGTCTGGAACAGCTGGTATGAAATCCCCTGGTCTGAAAGCTCGTTCACGAGCGTGATCATGCGTGCCTGCGTTTGCTCACTGGTCGAGACATTCAGCACTAATAGGGGTGCGGAAAGATTGAGGTGCCGTTTGTAGAGGCCGTTGCCGATGTACTCCCGGTACTGCAACAGGTTCCTCAGGTGGCTCTTGCGGTTGAACCTCGACGCCTTGCTCGGCTCGGTGCCCCGATCAGCCTCCACAACGAAGAACCGATACATGCGTCCGGTTCGCTGCCTGTATTCCAACCCGAACAACGCATCTGGGATCAGGTCACGCGTTTCCCTCCGTCCGGTTTGCGAGTCGGTAAGCGGCACCGGATAGCGGAGCGCAGTCTTTGCCCGCGCCAATATCTCCGCCTGTGGGATGTATGCCAGGGAGGCATCGTCGAGGGTTGCCAGTTCGATCGACGCGGTGATGGAAGACACCATGTACCGGTGAAGCCAAGGGCCGGACGGTGCGGCGGCGTAGTCGCTCCATAGTCCGTGTTCCTTGAGTGCGGTTTCAGCGGCCGACGCCAGATCGTAGACGAGGTCCTGGTATCGCGCGTCGAAGGTCTTGAACTGCTGCCAGGGACGATCGAGGTAGGGACCGCCATGCGGGGTTTCGGCCTCGTGGTAGAGGTCGGTCAGGCGATCGAGCGCCCGCTTTTCGCTGCGATGTGTACCTTTCGAGAAGGTATGGAGATAGGACGAAGACAGCGGCCCATGTCGGTGGATCATCCGGAACCACAGAAGATCGCGATCCTGAAGCGTGATCCGCTTGCCGGTCGAACTTCTCTTGTCCCGGTGTCGCCGCCGCGCTGCGTGGTAGGGTGAAGGCGTTCGCTGTGTGCCGGGCATCGTCAAGGGCTCACCAATTGGGCGACGGGCGGGTGTCTATGTCGTCGGGATTATCGGCCGGCTGGTTCGGCTGCTGCTCGGCTGCCGATGTCGTGTCACCATCGGTCGGCTCCCTATCGTCCGTTGCACACTCCTCCGGTTCGGCCGCTTCCTCCGTCTCTTCGAGCTCCGTGTAGTGGACGGCGTAGCGGGAGCGCATCGCGTCCCGCAGCTCGCGCGCTTCTTCCTTGGACATCCGTTCCATCGCTTCCATCCGGCCAAACGGAAACCGGAGCGGAACGGCGGACTTGGTCACGCTCCTGATGGACGCAACGAAGCTCCCCTTGGGCTGTTCCTCAATGAGTGTCGCCTCGCATCCCATCATCGGGGCCAGGATGCGCGCGTCCTTGGCCGAGACCCCGCCGGCGAACTTGATCGCCGTATTGGCGGCAAAGGCCTCCTGGAGCTTGGGGTCGAGCTGCCCGAGATACTGGTGCGCGAGCACCATCCCCACATTGTATTTGCGCGCCTGGCTCAGGATGATGCCGATGTTGCGGTCGAAATAGTCGGCGGCTTCGTCGATGTAGACGATGGTCGGCATGCGCTGCCGGACCGGGAGCGTCGCCCGCTCCTGGGCGGCCTGGGCGATGAGGGCAATGAAAAACCGGCCGAAGATTTCCGTGCCGCTCTCCTTGAGGAGGTCTTTGGCCGTGTTGATAAGGATCACCTTGCCGGCGTTCATCTCCGCATAGAGATCGAGCTTCGATCGCGGATGCGAGAACATGCGCTCGAAGGTGCGGTTCTCAAGAATGCCCCAGAGGCGCCGGAGCACCTGCTTGCGGGTCTGCTCGAACTCCTTGGAGGGAAACTCGGTCTCGAAGAAGTGCCGGGCAGTGCCGTGGAGCTTGGCGATGTGTGCGGCGAATGTCACCTCGCTCTTCGGCTCCATCAGCTCCCGGAGCGTGTGGATGGTGGCGTCCGGGATATAGAGCATGAGGCGGGTGACGTAGCGGAAGATGACGCTCTGCTTCTGTGTCATCTCGGCGGCAAGGAGCGAGCCGAGCACGAAGTCGTAGAGTTCGAGGATGGAGTTGGTGAGGCGCTCGCGGTCGAGCTGGGAGTACCGGTCGAGCCGTTCCAGGCC
Organism: Rhodobium orientis; assembly: GCF_003258835.1. Classification (GTDB taxonomy): domain Bacteria; phylum Pseudomonadota; class Alphaproteobacteria; order Rhizobiales; family Rhodobiaceae; genus Rhodobium; species Rhodobium orientis. The sequence goes on from NZ_NPEV01000033.1 coordinate 42,612, forward strand.
GACGTCGAAGAGGTTGAGGGACACCGGCCACTCGACGTCTGTCGGGTCGATGACGACGATGCGCTCGTGGAGCGGCTCACCCGGCGCAAAGAGCTTCAGCCGCGAGATGGTGTTGATGAGGTCGCCCTGGCTATCGAGGACGATGACGGAGCGCTCGCCGCGCGCGACCGCCTTCAGGTCTTCGGCGATCAGGTATTGAAGGGTCTGCGTCTTGCCGTGACCGCTGCCGGCGACGATGTGGTGGTGCTCGAAGCGCGACCGGGTCGGTATGGCAAAATCGACCGATCCGATGAGCAGGTTGTGTATCGGCGTGCCGCCGAGATAGGTCGCGACGAGCGTTTCCGGATCGCGAATGTCCGACTTAGTGGGCAGCTTCAGCGGTTTTGAGAAACCGCGCGGATCGCGCGGGTTGCCGCCGGAGGCCTCGATCGCGTTCGCCTCGATGGTTCTCTGATGGCGTTCGAAGAGATGCGCCGCGGCAAGGTCGTCGTCGACCAGGACCGCGCAGATGTGCTCGGTGATCTCCGCGACATTGCCAATCGACCGGATCAGGTCCGCCGGCACCACGATGTCTCCGGTCGAGGGACGAGGCTCGGCCACGGCCGGCGCTGCCCGGACGATCGGGTCAAGGCAGTTGAGGAGCGCGGTCGCGAATAGCGCTGTTGTTCGGTCGAAGTCTTCGAGCAGCCTCCGCTGGACATTGAGCACGTCCCGAAGCTCCCAGTATTCGGAGACGCTGTGCCGCTCGCTCCAATCGACGCGAGGAAGCCGGAACATGTCCTCATACTCAAATATCCGCTCAATGAGGTCGGAGAGCGTTTCCTGGACATTCGGTTGAATGTCTGAGGAGACCTGCGCGAGCACCTGCTCGGCGATCTCTTCGGCAAGGCGCGCGCGGCCCGGCGGATGGGTCAGTTCGTGCTTTGCGAGGAGGCGCGCGACTTTGTCGTGGAGCGTGCGAGTGAGGACGGCATCCGACGGCGTGAAGAGGCCGTTGATGAAGGCGTGGAGGCGAGCGGCAAGATGGATCATAGCCCTGCAATGATCACGCGGCGGGCCTCGTCCTTTGGCAGGGCTTCGATGTCCCGCGTCTCCGTCCCGCCCCAATGCTTGGCGCTCTCCATCACCTGGCGGAGGAACGCCGTGACGAGGCCGAGCCACTCCTCCTTCCGAGCCAGCTCGACAACGCTTCCGCATTTGAACTGGCGGCCGTGCATGAGGTCGCGCACGAAGATCGTCTCGCGCTTCTGGTGGAAGTAGACATAGCCGGCGATGCCACCGACGATGAACCCGAAGAACAGCGCGGCTTTTGCGGTGGCGAACGTCAGGAGGACGATCGAGGCAATCGCGAACACCAGGAGCCCGGTGAGCGCCGAATTGCGGACCAGATGCTCCTGCCCAGCGTCGATCAGGATGGCGTTGTCCAGGCGGTAGCGTTTGATGATTGCGAGTTCGTCGTTGTCCAGTTCAACTTTGCCCCAGAGCCCGAAAACGATGTTGCCGAGCTTGCCGGACGACTGGGTTCGTCTGAAGAGCAACTTCATCATATCCCCCCGCATCTGCATTGATTGAGATTATAAGGAAAATACAACCAATGCGAGTCTGCGATCCAGATGCGGGGATAGTGGGAACCGCGCATGCGGGGGGGGGGCGCGAAGTTGCGGCTCGATCGGGGTGGGGTTCGCGGGAGTGGCGCCGAATGGCATGGAAAGGGATGAAGTCGCGGAAATTTGGCGCTGATTTTCTGTGCCTATGTTCGCCTATGCGCCGTCGCGTTTGGGGGTAGGCGATGGGGATACAGGCGGTACATGGCTATCCCCAACGTTTGCGATCCCAGAACGTTCCCCGAAACGAAAGAGAGCCGGCGTTCCGGCCGGCTCTCTCGCTCCACTCAAGGAGTGTCTTGCGATGCATCTCTGGCGTCGATCCTGGCTCGAAGCCAGTCCAGCACTTCCTCCTCAACCCATCCGACTCGGTTGCTGCCGAGCTGTACCCGCTTGGGGAATTTGCCGGCTGCTTCCAGCCTCGCAATGTGTTGCGGCGAGTAGAGGACAAGCTCCTTCACCTGGCGCTTCGATAGCATTCTCATCACGATACTCCTCAATCTGAGGAGCATCGCGATGCCCCATGGGTTGACCGCCCAGGGCAACTCAAGGTTAGCATGATGGAAGAATTGGGTTCAATTACTTGATGTGATGATTTGCCGAGCACAATTCGGCTTATGCGACAAATGAACTCTCGGTCCATGCCCGCTACTCACCAGTGGCGCTTGTCGCGGCATTCACGCCCCTGACATCGGACTTTCTCTGCGCTTGTGAACCCGGGTGTCGAAGGGATCCAAACTACGTGAAGCTTCCAGACTGATGCTGGCGCAGCAAATTTCTTCCCAAAATGCCTTGTAACACCAGCCTCGGGCGCTCGAAAGCGCCATACCGATGGATCAACAACCGACGATGCACTATTGATCACCCCAAACAACCCAGTGAGTGCCAACCACCACACCCTATAATCGGAGTGAATGCAGGGAGTTCAAGGTATGTTGATTCTACACATCTCAGACATCCACTTCCGCAAAGGCGAGTTCGGTTCGGCAATGGACCCAAACCACCATCTGCGAACAACACTGGTGCGGGACGCCAAACAGCAATGTGAGCAGCTGGGTACTACGCCAGATGCGATATTGGTATCAGGAGATATCGCGTATTCCGGCGATCGAGAGGAGTACCAATTCGCGCAAACATGGTTCGAAGAACTGTGTCGCGAAGTGGGATGCAATGTCAGCGAGATATCTGTCGTTCCCGGCAATCACGACGTTCAGCGAGACGTTGCAAAGAAACCGATGATCCAAGCCGCCCATAAAGACATCCAAAACACCGAGCCACAGCTGCTGGGAGGCAAGCTGCGAGGGTACCTTGAGGACGAAGACACCGGCAAACAGCTCTACGGCCCGCTCGAGAATTACAACAACTTCGCTGGCCAATACCTCTGCAGCCTTATGCCCCCTGACCGGACCAAAACGGAGCGGCGCTACAAGCTGAACGATGGATCGACGCTTTGCGTGACCGGCTTGAACTCCGCGTTTGTGTCTAGCCACGCCGACGAAGAGCGCAGTCTATTCGTCGATCCGGCCAGCTTCACGCTGACAAACGAATACGGCGTTGCGCACCTTGTCTTCTGTCATCACCCCTACAACTGGCTTGCAAACGGGCAAGAACTCGCGGATCACCTTGGAGATGTCTCTCAAATCCAACTGTTTGGCCATGAGCACACCAACCGCGTAGAACTGAATCGGGACTGGGTCCGCATCGCCGCCAGCGCTGCACACCCCGATCGCACGGAGCGCGGATGGGAACCGGGATACAACCTTCTGCAGTTATCGGTCCACCACGAAAACGGCGAACGGCGGCTTGACGTCACTGCACATGTCCGGGTCTGGCAAAATCGACCCGGCCAATTCACAGCAAAACGAGACAAGACTGAAGATTATTTCTTTCAGTCAATCCGTTTGGAGCCGTGGGAGTCCAAAGAGGTTGAAACATCCGAAACAGAAGGGAGTCAGCTGGTTAAAGCGACCACCATCCCTGATGAGTCGGCAATCGAAGAGGACGCCTCAATGACATCGTTGCGCGCGCTTAGCCTCAAGTACTTCAAACTCACCTTCAGCAAAAAGCTTGCCATAGCGGGAAAACTGAACCTTCTCGAGGAAGAGGACACGAAACTGCCGGACTATGAACGCTTCCGGCAGGTCTTGCTGCGGGCGCGCGAAAGAGGTCTGTTGATTGAGTTCGAGACTGAAATCGATGGAGCCAATGGTGGCATCGAAGTGGCAGAGAAAAAGGAATAGACGTTGAAGGAGATCTCACTTGCCGATTGTTACGGCCACGCTGGCCTCACGTCCGAAGCGACGAACATTGCCCTTCGCTTAAAGCCTTTTGATACGATCTCAAAGGCTGTGGACGCGGATCGCATCCTCGACCTCGTAAGGTTCTATTTTGGAATGCCCGTGGCACGTGACACCGACTGGTTCTCAAAACCGATTGTCGATGCTGATCCGGCATTTTCGATGGTCGTCAACAAGCGTGAGGTGTCCATCCTTGCGATGGCGCTTCTGGCGCATGAGGTTGCTGTTGAGGAAAAACCCGTCGCGGCCCTTGCGGTGCTGGTAGCGAGCGCGTCTGGCAGACGTGAGCCGGCGATTTGGCCCCAGTTTGTGGAGGTTATTTCTGCAGCTGCCCGGGATCTGGCCATCTCACAGCGCCGTGCTGGACCGCCGAAGCAAATTAGGGCGCGCGCGCTCAGCGACGACCTCGGTGGATCGAAAGAAAATCTAATCACAGCGGCAGATCCGACCGAACTCAATGCGGTCCTAAAGAAGCTGAATGTCGATAGCCGAGAGATGGACAAACATCTTGCTGCTCAAGTCTCGGCGGCGCTCCAACCGCTCCGTGACGAGATCGCAAATCTTCGCGAAGAGAAGGACATGCTTTGGTGGCTGATCGGAGGTCAGAGCTGCGATCTTCAACGGACCTATGCTTCAATGAGTGAGGGCAAAGCTGCTTACATGATTGGCCTCGATTTTGCGAAACGTTGCAGAACACCGCTTGGCCCCCATGCCAGCGAGTTCCTCATCAAGAAGGCACTCGGCGAGGGACGTGATGGTAAACTGGCGAAATTCAGAGTCGATGCGTTGCCCAATCTCTTTTCGGACAGCGAACTCAAGGTAATCTCATGCTCCTCGGAGATCGATGGTCTGCGTGACCTTTGTTTTCTGAATAACGCGATGAGCCGTGCGAACGATCTTGGCCTCCCGAACTGCTGGAAGAAGAAATACGGTGAGGACGGCAGCCTCTCAGACAAAACATCGTTTGAAGCCGAAGAGGTTGCCCTTCAGAGTTTCCGAGAGGCGTTGCTGCTCCGGACGTTGACTGAGTAGAGTGGGTTTAGGCATTGAATGACAAGCTAACCTGCAGCACTCTTGGCTGCGAAGTTGCGATCGATGGTTCGTGCCTTGAAGGGCACGACCCCATTCAGTCATGCCCACATTTCGGCCAGCCAAACCCTGTCAATGGGCCTGAACCTCCGGAGGGCAGCCCCGACACATTACAGGAGGCCAACCCAGAAATTTCAAAGGTGCGCCTGCCACACGGCGAGCCGCTTTCGCAGCTGGATGTTGATGCACAACAGCTGCAACGCGCGGGGCGCCTAGTCGCAATCATGGGCGACACTTCGAGCGGCAAGTCAACTCTCTTGTGCTCACTCTACGACAGGTACCTCCGGGGTGCGTTTGCCGATCGGAGCTTTGTCGCGAGCACGACGCTGGGGGCATTCGAAAAGCTGGCGCATCTGTCTCGCGCAGTTTCAGGTGCGAGGACACCGGACACCAAACGGACTTATGTTTCAGACGGGCTTCAGTACTACCACTTGGCGCTAGTAGGCCAAGAGAATCGCGCCCGCAGGGTCGATCTGTTCCTATCGGACCGAGCCGGAGAGACATACCGCTCCGCGATGGACCACCCCGATGCGTTCGTGGCGCTTCCGGAGCTCTCCGTCGCCCGCGTTGTTACTCTTCTCATTGATGGTGCGCGACTGGCCCAACCAGAGGAATTGCATGAAGTTCTTGGAACTGCCGGCCGGATGGTGCGTGCAATGCTGGATTCATGTGCCCTGAACGATACACAGCATCTCCACCTGGTCGTGACAAAACGCGATGAAGTGGAACGCTCCGAGAACCGTAGTGCCATTGAAGCACAGGTAAAATCGCTGGTGCATCGGCTGCGAACCAATTTTGGGCCGCGTCTCGCGACGATCCAGTATTTCGCGATTTCAGCCCGTGATCCAAAGGGAGAACATGAACCCGCAGACGGATGCGATGCCTTGCTGTCGGCATGGATCGATGCTGCGGAACCGCGGGTTCGGGCCGTCGAACAGAACGAAGGCCCCGCCACCGAGTTCGATCGCCTTGCAACAATTGAGCGAGCCCGCGCATGAGCAGCCAGCGCCATATTATTTTGGGGTATCCTGAGTCCGGCAAGACAACCTTTCTTGCAGCGCTGTGGCATGTCATTGAAGCGAGCCCGGAGACTACCTCGCTAACCCTCGAGAGAATCACAGGGGACGCTGAGTACCTCAACAAGATCGTCGAAGCGTGGCTTCGTTGCGAAGAGGTGCCCCGGACCTACCTGTCGGACGAGCAGAGGGTCTCCTTGCACGTCCGCGATACCAAGACAGGCGACAAGATAGTCCTCTCCCTCCCAGATTTTTCGGGAGAGACATTTCAGGAAATATTTGCGGATCGGCACTGCGAGGAGGGGCTATTCGGTGACCTCGACGAGGACGGCGGGATCCTGTTCTTCGTCAACGCAGACCGCGCCAATGACACGATGTCCATTCTCGACCATGCCTTTGACGGCGATGACGACGATCCTGCGAGTTCAGAGCCTGACGATATTCCGCGGGAGTTTGATGCCCGGAGAGTTCCTGAACAAACGCGCATTGTGGACCTACTTCAACTGCTGCAAACGGCTCCGTTTACCCGGCGCAACAGGAGAATCGTGCTTGTCGTTTCGGCTTGGGATGTCACCCTTGACGATGGGATCTCACCTCAAGAGTGGGTCGCCAGAGAAATGCCACTCCTCGATCAATACTTCAGAAACAATGTGGAGGTTTATGAAACCCGGTTCTGCGGCGTCTCCGCCCAGGGCGGTGTACTGACCGCGGATACCCGCGAGTCGCTCCTGGCAAAAGACCCAGCGAAACGTGTGATCTGTCACTGGAATGGCCAGCCCGGACGAGACATTACGCTGCCTTTGCGGTGGTTGGGCGCAGATGACGACTAGCGCTCCCGCCCGGTCACAGACGGTTCGTCTCCAGCAAATGTTGTTCGGTTACGATCGTGGTCACCGTCTTCTCGCGTCCAGCCGGGGTGTTCCTAAAACGCTGGCATCGAAGATCTTAGGTGATACCGACTGGGACTCAAGAGTGCCAACTAAGGTCGACGGATATCTCTCAGCCCGCCCGGTGCGCGACGAAAAATCTTATGTGGTGCTGAAAACCTGGCGCGCGCCCGAAATGCCCCGACCGGGGTGTGTGTGGACGCATGTTTTGGTCCTTTCCGAGGCAGACTTGTCGCGCATTTCGGACCTCAAGGTCCTTGCAGCTTTCATCAAGCGGCCGGACCGAACGGACGATTTTACCTTCTACAGAAATGAAGTCGACGTTGAAACGCCGCACTGCGACGAGTTGTTGGACGAGGTTGACGAGCGGCTGGTTCGCAGGCTGGTCGAGCTCGTATATGCAGGCATCTACAATGCCGGTCAGATTGAGCGGTTCGACAACCTCGAGCACGCTATGCTAGCTCTCTGGTCGCAGCAATGGCCGGCTTTGCGAAGGCGTTTTTCGTTCCGTACCGCCCCGCTCTCTCCAGCCAAGCAATCGCGCCGCAGTGGCTATGAGGTAGAGCTGGCCGACACGATACCTTCGCTAGATCTCAATAGGAAGGAATGGTGGAACAATATCGCCTATCTTGTCTCCCGCGATATTGTGAACGGTGGCACGACCCCGTTTCGGCGCTTTTTGTGGCGCTATGGTGCTGATACAAGTGGCGAAAAAGAGGACCTCTTGTTTCTGGCTCGCATCTATCAGATGCTTAGCGTGGCCTGGGACGGCTCGACAAATGCGGCGGCACTGATTACCGAAATTGGAAAAACTTTTCCAGAGTATCAAAGCGCCCAACTCCTCAAGTCAGACCTGACCCAACTGACGGATGCGGACTATTCGCTTCTTCCAAAGTTTGATCAGCTCGACGTTGCCCTCGGGATACAGTCCTCTCGCCACGCATCGTCATTTCCTAGTCTCGGCAGGGTCCGTCAGGATACGATCACTCAATGGCTCACTAACCGGCGCACTGAACTCGCCAAGTTGCTGACGACTCTCCGCAACGATCAAAGCGACTTTGCTGCGAGCGTCTTTGAGCATGTTGCGACGGCCAAAGATCAAGCGTTCATGTGGCAGCTTCTCGAAGTTTCCGAAAAAGCTTTCATTCGCTGTGTGAGTTCTTCGCCCACATTTCTGGACGACGATCGCATTGGAAACATCAGCGACGAAGGCCTTGTTCAGATATTCGAAACGGCGCAACCGAAGAACGCAAAACCCTTGAAAACCCTTGTGCCGAGGCTGCTCTCTCGGAGCAATACGGAGCTCATCTCAGCTGTATATAGCGCAGCTCCAAAGCTGGTCACGGCGGCTGTCGTCGATAAACTCGCGGACGAACTTGTTAAGAATTGGTCTCATAGCTCAGTTCAGATGAATTGGATCGAATGCGTAAAAGGCAATAGCAAAGAGATCGTATATTTTGTGGCCAAAAGTGTTGAGACGCGGGCACAGCTATTGGTATGTCGCCAGCTACTGAGCACAGATGCTCGGAAAGTGCCCCTTCATGTTTGGTCGTCGAGACTTGACCACATCAAAGGCGACCTGCCTTTGTCTCATCATTTGGATTTTCAAGTCTTTCTCCTCATTCAAGCGCTTATCACACCCGATGAAACAGCACCGGTTATCGTTCAGGATACGTTTGACGATGTCTACAAGGCCTTGTCCGGCAATAGACTGCGTTACCGGACGGAATCTCAACTAGCGGAACATCTGCCCAGCATTGGCTGGTTACAAAATTGGGACAAATGCTTACGGTTGCAGATCGCAATCGTGCGTATCTATAAGAGCCTTGGCCTTTCAAAGAAGAAACTTCGAAAGATCACATCTGACGATGATGTAAGAAGTCAACTTGAAGAAATATGGTCACGCGCGTAGGCTGCCGTTCAAGCTCCCGCGCCGAGACCATTGCATCTCAGAATAAGTCTCCAGGAACAAGCTTTCTGTCAGCTGAACACGCCTTCTGCCGCAGATTCGTTTTTCACAATGGAAAACTTCAGGTTAGTTTTTGATTGCTCGGCATGCTCTTGCTACCTTGCTACGGCTATCATCTGGATCAATCAGACTGGGCGGCTCTGTGAGGCGCTCTAGGCCGGTCACGATACGGGAAAGACTACAGCCATACGTGTTCGAACCGCGCATTTTTGGCGGTCTCTCATTGAAATTCGATCGAACGGCTGCTTTCCCACGGTCTGAGATATTTGTTTGCTATCGCAGCGAACAACCGCCCTCCGCCCAAACCTCAGGTTTGCGAAAGTTCCCTGTGCTCAATCTGAGGATGCGAATTCGACTGAACATTTTGCGGATTCTGAAATGTTTTATATCATGGCCGCTCGCGAGATCAGCACGGCGCAGAAAACTGCAGATTACGTGTATTTTGGAATCGAACCACCGGTACGTTGCAATTTGTGGGTAAGATTAGGGGTAAAAAACGAATATTGTAATATGAATATATGTTGTTACACCAATAGCTTGCATTAATTATTCGATTCCGCCCCTGGGCACCATTACCCCTCCTCACAGCAGACCATAGCGGAACATAAATCATTGTTTTTCAATGGTTTATGAAACATGCAGTGCGGCGGCGCTTGTTGTTCAAGTTAATCACCGCTCGTTGCTCAGCACGTTCTGCGGAAATCCGCGGGCAAGATGGTCGATGAACAATCGCACAGCTGGCGGTAGCCCTCGTCGCGTCGTGAAGACCAGATGAACGATCCCTTTCTGCCCGCGCCATTCCGGGAGGATGCGCACGAGCTCGCCGGCTGCGAGTTCCGCGCGACAGACATGATCGGGCAACAACGCGACACCAAGACCGCTTTTCGCCGCCATTCGCGTTGCCGAAAAGTCGGTGCAGCCCATCCGAGCCTGTTTTCGGAACGTGCGGGTTTCTCCCTTGTCGGTTTCGATGTTCCATTCGACCTCATTCGCGCTATCGCTTGTCGATAGCAATGGGAATTGGTCCAGGTCTTCGACCTCATATACGTTCTTCGCAAGCCTTGGGGTCGCGACCAGAATTCGGATTGAGGTGCCGATCGTACGCATCGTCAGCGAAGCATCGCTGTCCAACGCTGCGCGTACGCGCAAGGCGAGGTCAATTCGCTCCGAGATCAGGTCGAGCGCCCGATCGGCGGCTACGAGCTGTAGCCGTACCTTGGGATGACGAGACAGGAAGTCCGTGATCAGTGGGACCACGACATCGACGAGGCCGGTAGGACATCCGAAGCGGACCAGTCCATGTGGTTCGGCCCTGGCTTCAGCAACCAAGGCGTGGGCCTCGTCCGCCTCCGATTGCATGCTACGGCACCGCTCATAGAATTGCTGCCCGATGTCGGTGACCCGAAATCGTCGACTCGATCTTTCGATCAGCCGCACACCCAGGCGTTCTTCAAGTGCTGCGATGCGGCGGCTGAGTTTTGACTTGGGCTCACCGATCGCGCGACTAGCTGGTGCAAAACCGCGATGCGCCACCACTTCGGCGAAATAGGCGAGGTCATTCAGATCCTGCTGCATTCATCGTTCTCCTCATGGAACGATAAGTGCCAAAATTGCCCACTACAGGCAAGATCGTTCCGTGAGTATCTCCATGTCATCGGCAATCGGGCCGTCAGGCAGGAGAGTGAAATGACACATAGCTTCGAGAACAAGGTCGTCGTCGTCACTGGTGGCACCAGTGGGATCGGGATTGCAACGGCAAGGGCCTTCGCATCGGCGGGGGCATCGGTCTTCGTCACCGGCCGCCGCCAGGCGACGCTCGACGATGCCGTCAAGTCCATCGGTGGGCGGGTGACCGGCGTGCAGGGAGATATGTCCGTTCTGGCCGATATCGACCGCCTCTATGACGCAGTCCAGCAGCAGCACGCGCAGATCGACGTGATCTTCGCCAATGCCGGCGGAGGCTCCTTTGCCCCGCTCGGCGAGATCAGCGAACAGCACTATCAGCAGACATTCGACACCAACGTGAAAGGTGTCCTCTTCACCGTGCAAAAGGCGCTGCCGCTCCTGCGCGACGGGGCCTCGATCATCCTGACCTCTTCGACCACGGGCACCGCGGGCACGCCAAGCTTCAGCGTCTATTCCGCAACCAAGGCCGCAGTGCGCAATTTTGCCCGCAGCTGGATACTCGATCTGAAGGATCGCAACATCCGCGTCAATGTCGTTAGCCCTGGACTGACCGAGACCGCAGGCCTGAACGACCTGTTCGGCGGCGGCGAACAGGCTGCGGGCATCAAGAAGCAATTCCTTGGCAACATTCCCTCTGGCCGGATCGGTCAGCCGGAAGACATCGCCGGCGCAGTGCTCTTCCTCGCCTCCGAGGATTCGAGCTTCGTCAACGGCGTCGAATTGTTCGTCGATGGCGGCATGAACCAGGTGTGAATCCGGATGGACAAGGCGGTCCGAGCCGACATCCGGTTTGGCCGTCTCGCCCATGCTCTCGCTTCAATACCGTCTCAAGGAGTACCTCCAGTGGATATCGGAATTCTGGGCGCAGCGACGGTCGGACAAGCCCGCGCCCGGCACCTGGCCGATACCGGGCATGATGAGACCGTCGCCAATAGTCGCGGCCCCGAAAGCCTGCGCGAGGTCTCACGCAACTGGAAAGCCGGGTTACCGCCGGTCACGTCGGGGATGCGCTGAACGACCCGGTCGCATCGGTTCGCCGGCGACCGGCGGGATGCTCGGAGACCACCGCCGCGCGGGCGTGGAGGCAATAGCGGCGGCGGGCGCGCCGGAGTTCGCGGTCCGGGTCAGGCGGCGCTCTGGTCGGAGAGGCCGGCCGGGCGGCTGACGACCACCCGGTTTCTGCCGTTGGATTTCGCCTCATAGAGCGCCGCGTCGGCGTTCTCGACGACCCGGTTCTGATCAAGGTCATCGGATGCTTCGGACACGCCGATGCTGATGGTCACGCCAAGGCTCTTGTCGTCGACCGCCACCTGCATGGCTTCGGCCGCCCGCCGGAGGCGTTCCGCGATGGCGCGTGCGGCACTGCGGTCGGTCTTCGGCAGAATGACGGCAAACTCCTCGCCGCCGATCCGGAACACCTGATCGGACGGCCTCTTGTGATGGGAAATCACGTTGCCGAGGGTCCGCAGCACCTCGTCGCCCGCGGCATGGCCGTAGGTGTCGTTGACGCGCTTGAACCGGTCGATGTCGATGGCCAAGAGGCAGCACGGCTCGCCATAACGCTCAAAACGCGCCCAGGCTTCGCGGAACGCCTGATCGAAGGCGCGCCGGTTGTTGAGGCCGGTGAGGCTGTCCAGGTGGGCCAAAGCCGCCAGGGCCTCTTCGGACTCGCGGATGCGGCCGATCATGTGATTGAACTCGTCTGCCACGCGCCGCAGTTCGGGCGGCACCTGGACGTCGATCCGGTGGTCGCGGTTGCCCCGGGCAAAAATCGCCGCGCCGGCGACCAGACGATCCACGCTCGCGCCGATGATGCGACCGATGATGAACACGCCGCAGATGATCGCCAGCAACGAAATCCCGCCGGCAATGCCGGCGATCCACAACGACCGCTCATAGGCCAGGACGGCGACGTCATGGTCTTTTTGGATGGCACCGCTCAATTGGCCGAAGGCTGCCTGGAGCTTGTCCGAGGTCGCGACGATTTCGCCATGAAACCGCTCCATGGCTTCGATCCGCCGCGGGTCGGCGGGGTCAATCGGCGACGAGATCAGGCGCGTGGCCAGCGCATCGGCCGAGGTCCAGCTCTCACGGGCCCTTCGCACCACCGTCTGCGTTGTGGGATCTTCCTCCACCGCGTCGAGAAGCCCGGCAAATCCGGCTTCGATCTGCGCGCGAAAGCTCTGATATGCCTGCCGGTGGAGCGGATTGCCGTCCTCGACATACTCATCGACGGGCGTCAGCGTATTCCAGATCAGAAGCTCCAGCCTCTGGGCGGGAACGATCTGATGGCGTTGCCGGAAGGCAACGTCGTGAACGGGCGCGATCACGCCCCGATCGAGCAGCACGTAGCCGACGCTTGCCGATATCGCGAGCGGTGCCAATGCGAGGATCATCCCGACGGTAATCCAGAACCGCAGGGATTTGCCCTTCAAGGTCTCTTTCATCGATCGCGCTCTTTCGGGCCGGTCTCAAGTGATGAAGTCCCTGACGACGAATCTTCAGCCTACACAACCGGCCTGTCCAAGCGGTTAACCGAACCGATAAGATTAAACGGACACTTTTCATAAGAAATAGGATGGCGTCATAGCCATTCCGGCATCGACGCTCTCCTCCACCAAACGCTAGCAACGCTCCCGCCGCCCTCAAGGTCAGGCCCTCTGCGGCTGGCTCCGCCACCCTCGACCGCTTGCCTGGACCCGATCGCCGGCCGGGACGGGCCGAACCAGTCGGCCCGTCCGCACGGTTTTTCACTCTCGGGTCGGAGAAGCTTCCAATCTCCGGCTCGGGCGATGCGCCCGCCGATTGGACGAGAGCGCCGAAGCGGCGCATCGTCGGGGTTTGGGCGACCGGGCTAGTTGCGAACGACGCCGATGACGTTGCCGGTCTGCGAGTCCACGATCAGCGTGTGACCGTTGACGTTGGCGTATGCGTAGGTCGGATAGTCCGGAACCCGGATGACCTCAACCGTCGACGGCAGCGGCTGGCCGATGATCACCGGCCCATCGACCGTTACGGCGGGAGCCGGCTGCTCCAGCGCATAGACGCCGACGCGGGACGGGACTTCCTTGACGACATAGGGCTCCGGCGGGGGAGCCGTGGTGGCCTCGGCGTTGTCCTCGACCTTGTCGGCGGAGGCCCCGATCGTGCCGCCGGCGATGGCGCCGATGATGGCACCCGGAGGGCCGCCGATGACCGCGCCGGCGACGGCGCCGCCGGCAACACCGGTGATGGTCGCATCCTGGGCGGAGACGGGCGTTGCGGCGACGGCGGCAAGCAGAACGGCGGCCGACGTGGCGGTGGCGAATTTCAACATCTTCACTATCTCCTCGTTGTAGAGCGATGGCAAAAGAACGCCGCCCAGCGAGGAACGTTCCCGCCAAAGACTCACATTCCATTTCAAATTATTTCTTCTTTTTCCGGAAACCCTCACGATATACGTTTACTGACAAACAAACTGTGTCAACTGACTTTCATCAAAACTGTTCAAGCCCGAGCATCGCGCAATATGTCTCGCCATCTATTTGAAACAGGCGATCGATGCGGAATGGCACCTTGCCTGGCCGCGCCCATTTTCGCCCGACCAATCCCGTCCATTTAATATGCATGCATAAAATTTAGGCTTGAGCGGTGCAAAATGGCATGCAATATATCTGCCTAGAACGCCATTTTGGATTGGAGCCGCCTTGTCGACCGCCCGTGAGCCTCTTCTTCAGACCCGCCTTCTGCACAGCGGGCGCTGCGGCCCGACCGTCAATGCGCCGGTCACCCGGGCGTCGACGATCCTCTTCGACACCGTCGCCGAGCTGACCGAGGCCAAGGCGAAGCGCTTCGACAAGGGCACGACCTTCTACGGCCGCTTCGGCACGCCGGACGTCTTCGCCTTCGAGGATGCCGTCAGCGTGCTTGAGGGCGGCACGGCCTCGCTGTGCGTCCCCTCGGGCCTCGCCGCCTGCGTGCTGCCGCTGGTCGCGTTCCTTGCGCCCGGCGACCATCTGCTGGTGGTCGATAGCGTCTACGAGCCCGCCCGCACCAGCTTGGACAAGTTCATCGCCCGGGCCGGTGTCGACGTCACCTTCTACGACCCGCGCATCGGCGCCGGCATTGCCGAACTGATCACGCCGAAGACGCGGATGGTCTATCTGGAAAGCCCTGGCTCGCTGACGTTCGAGGTCCAGGACATCCCCGCCATCACGGCGGTGGCCCGCGAGCGCGGCATCCTGACGATGTGCGACAACACCTGGGCGACCGGCGTTTTCCATCGCCCGCTCGACCTCGGCGTCGACATCGTGGTGCAGGCGGCGACCAAATATGTGGTCGGCCACTCCGACGCGGTGCTGGGCCTTTTGACGGTCGGCGACCCAAGCCTGCACCGGGCGCTGCGCGAGGCAGCGAACTGGCTCGGCTATAACGTCTCGCCCGACGATGTGTACCTGGCGGCGCGCGGCCTGCGCAGCCTCGGCGCCCGTCTGCGGCAACATCACGAAACGGGCCTGGCGCTGGCGCGCTGGCTGGAGACCCATCCCGGCATTGCCCGGGTGATCCATCCCGGCCTCGCCTCAAGCCCGGAACATGCGCTCTGGAAGAGGGACTTTTCCGGCGCATCCGGTCTCTTTGCGGTGCTCCTCGATACAGAGGACGCCGATAGTGCCATCCGCTTTGTCGAGGCTCTCTCGATCTTTGCGATGGGCTTTTCCTGGGGAGGATACGAAAGCCTGGTTCTGATCGGCGATCCGGCGCATGCCCGATCGGCGACGGAATGGCCGGAAAAACGGATGCTCGTGCGCCTGCATGCAGGGCTCGAGGATGCCGAAGACCTCAAGGCCGATCTGGAGGGTGCCTTGAAGATCGCGGGTCTGGACCGCTCCTGATCCGCAACTGCTGCAACCCCACGACCGCGTCGGCACAGGCGCGGCTTCCAGGAAGAAAGAGGAACGAATGCGCCACAGCATCCGAAATGCACTTGCCAAGGCTGCGGTCTGCGCCGCGCTGTGCGCCGCCATGCCCGCCCAGGCGCAAACCAATGTCGAATGGGCGGCCGGGTCCCCGGGTGGCAGCTGGTTCACGATCGTGACCGGATTGTCCAACATCGTCATGGAGGACAACTCCGATATCGCGATCCGCGTCGTTCCCGGCGGCGGGCGCGACAATCCTTCGTCGATCCAGGCCGGGATCAGCCAGATGGGCATGGGTATCGACTTTCTCGCCGCCGCCGCCCTCAAGGGCCAGGACCCCTATGAGGGCAAGCCCCACGACAAGCTGATGTCGATGGGCGGCACCTGGGCGCCGGCCGAATTCCATGTCATCGTCGATGCCGACGAAACCCGCTCGCTGGCCGAGATCTTCGCCGATCCGAGCATTCGCGTCGGCACCTCGCCGAAGGCGACGTCGGAAGAGCTGACCCTGCAGCGGGTCCTGGCCTTCTACAAGAACGACGGCGACGCCATCGCCAAGGGCGGCGGAACCGTCATCAACGGCACCTACAGCCAGCTCGTCTCGGCCTTCCAGGACAACCAGATCGACGTCCTGTTCGGGGCCGGCAGCGCGCCGACCGGCATCGCCCTTGAGGTGGAGGCCGGCCGCCGGGACGCCAAGCTCGTCGCCTTCCCGCCCAAGCTGATGGACTACCTGTCCACCTCCTTCGGCTACGGCAAGGGCACGATTCCCGCGGCCAGCTACCAGAAGCTCCAGGCCGGCGGCGCGGCCCTCTCCGTCACCACCATGGAGGCGCTGATCCTCGTCTCCTCGGACGTGCCGGAGGACGTCGTCTACAAGATGACCAAGACGCTGATCGAGAACCGCGACCGCTTCCCCAACATCTATAAGGGCCTCAGCGGATACGATCCGGCCCTGGCCTGGCAGAACCAGCCGGTTCCCCTGCATCCCGGCGCCGCCAAGGCCTACAAGGAACTGGGCTTCATGAAGTGATCCGCCGGCCGGGGGCGGCGTCGCACCGCCCCCGGCGTTTCCCGAAACCGAGACGCTGCACGGGGAGCTTGACATGCGAGAGCTGACGGGCCCGACGCGATACATCGTTCGCTGCTGGCTCGCGGTGACGGCCGCGGTCCACTTCTACTTCACCTTCGCAGGCTTTCCCGAGCCGCTGAAGCTCGCCAGCCTGCACCTGGCGCTGGCCGTGCCACCGGTCTTTCTGATCTATCCGGCCCGGCGCTCCTCGCCGCGCTCCCGCCCCAGCGTGGTCGACGCCGTGCTCGCCTTCCTGGCGCTGCTGCCGTCGGTCTACATCTATCTGAACACCGCGCGGATCTATGCGCGCAGCCCCTTCCTCGACGCCCCGACGACGGTCGAGCTGGTGCTCGGCACGGTCATGACCCTCATCGTGCTGGAGGCCGTGCGACGGGCACTGTCCATGGCGCTCTCGATCCTGGTCGGCATCGTCATCGCCTACATGTTCGTGTGCGATCTGCTGCCGGGCATCTGGTACTACCGCGACCTGCCGTTCGCCCAGGTCGTCGACATCACCTATCTGATGAACGGCAGCGGGCTCTACGGGCAGCTCACCGGGATTTCCGCCACCGTCGTCGCCTCCTTCCTGGTCTTCGGTGCGTTCCTGCAGGCAAGCGGCATGGGCCGCCTGTTCATGAACCTCGGAACGTTCCTTGCCGGGCGTTATGCCGGAGGCCCGGCCAAAGTGGCCGTGGTGGAGTCGGGCCTGTTCGGCATGACCAGCGGCTCGTCGGTGGCCAACGTCGTCGTCACGGGCGGCGTCACCATCCCGGAAATGAAGCGGCTCGGCTTCACGCCGCAACTCGCGGGCGGCATCGAGGCCGCCTCCAGCGTCGGCGGACTGATCATGCCGCCGATCATGGGTGCCGCCGCCTTCGTCATGGCCGAGATGATCTCGGTTCCCTATCTCAGCATCGTCCAGTCGGCGATCCTCGGCGCCTTCCTCTACTATCTCGGCATCTTCGTGTCCGTCCATTTCCAGTCGAAGCGGCTGGGCATCGATGCGCTGGCGAAGGACGAGATCGCCGGCGTGCGGGACATCCTGAAGGACATCCATTTCGCCATCCCGCTGGTCGTCCTCCTGACGCTGATGACCATGGGCTTTTCGCCCTATTTCGCGGCGTTCTGGGGAACGATCGCGGTCGTTGCGAGCGCCTGGCTGCGAAGCCACAGCAGGATGGGTCCGGCCACGATCCTGAACGCGCTGGTCGATGCCGGCGCAACGATCGGCGTCATCGCCGTGGCGGTCGCGGCCGCCGGCATCATCACCGCCGGCCTCACCAGCACCGGGCTCCTGATCGCCTTCACCGGCATCATCAAGATGCTCGCCGGCGACTCCCTGCTGCTCCTGGTCCTGCTCGTCGCCGTGAGCTGCCTGTTCCTCGGCATGGGCGTGCCGACGACGCCGGCCTATATCGTCACCGCCGCGATCGGTGCCCCGCTGCTGGCCGAGCAGTCGTCGGCCTCGCTGATGGCGATCCATCTCTTCGTTCTCTATTTCGCGGTGCTGGCCGATGCCACGCCGCCGGTCGCCGCCGCCTCCTATGC
>NZ_NPEV01000034.1:0-44222 GCF_003258835.1 Rhodobium orientis
TCATCGCCGACACGGTGGAGCGCGAGGCCCAGGTCATCGGCCTGCTCGATTTCAAGCTGCGCTACGGCCAGGGCGCCACACCGAATCCCCAAGACTTACCGACGGGTGCTTGCATCGCCCGTCGGCTTCCGCTTTCCTGTGCTCTCCTCCCGGACCTCCCGATCTAACGGAAAATGCCATGCCCACGACTGACCATCAGGCGTTCCACGAGCCGCTTGCCGATGCCGCCCTCGACCAGCTCTTCCGCCAGGCGCGCACCCACAATGGCTGGCAGGATCGCGACGTCGACGACACCACGCTGCGCGCCCTTGCCGAGCTGATGAAATGGGGTCCGACCGCGGCCAACTGCCTGCCCGCACGGATCGTCTTCGTCAAATCCGACGACGCCAAGGACAAGCTCATCCCGCTGATGTCGGACAACAACAAGAAAAAGACCCGCGCCGCGCCGGTCACCGCGATCGTCGGCTTCGACCTGGAATTCTACGAGCACCTGCCGAAGCTCTTCCCCCATGCGGACGCCCGCTCCTGGTTCGCCGGCAACGACTCCGCGATCGAGAGCACCGCGTTCCGCAACGGCAGCCTCCAGGGCGCCTATATGATCCTTGCCGCCCGCGCCCTCGGCCTCGATGCGGGCCCGATGTCCGGCTTCGACGAGGAGGGCGTCAACGCCGCTTTCTTCGCCGGCACCAAGGTGCGCGCCAACTTCATCTGCAATCTCGGCTACGGCGATCCTGAGGCCCTGTTCGACCGCCTGCCGCGGCTCGAATTCGAGGATTTCTGCCGGATCCTCTAGGCCGCAGAGCGTGCCCGGGCGGGCGCCGGGCGCTGCCGGGTCCGCGACCTCTTGGTCGAAAGCCCGACTCGACTTCGATCTACCGTGCGGGTAAGGCGGTTATCATGCGTTTGTTGGCGATCGATACCGCGCTCAATGCCTGTTCCGTGGCCGTCCTCGACGATGGCGACGCCGGTCGCCTGGAAACGGCGTCGGAGGCAATGGAGCGCGGCCACGCCGAGCGGCTCATCGGCATGATCGGCGAGGTGCTCGCCGACGCCGAATTGAGCTTCAACGACCTCGACCGCATCGTCGCCACGGTCGGGCCCGGCAGCTTTACCGGCGTGCGCGTCGGCCTTGCCACCGCCCGCGGCCTCGGCCTTGTCCTGAAAAAGCCCGTTGTCGGCGTCACCACCCTCGCCGCACTCGCCGAAAGCGGGCGCGGCGACGGCGGCGACGCGACACCCGTTGCCGCCGTCATCGATGCACGGCGCGGCGAGATCTATGCCGAGCTCAACGGGGCCGGAGCGCCCTCTGCCGGCCCGCGCGTCTGTTCCGCCGCCGACTTTGCCAAAGACCTCCCGAGCGGGACCCGCCTCGTCGGCTCGGCGGCCGAGGAGGTGGCGCGCGCCGCCGATGCCTGCGGCACGGCGGTCACGGTCGTTTCCGCCCGCGCCGCGCCGCCGATTGCCGCGGTCGCCCGCCTCGGCGCCGCCGCGCCTCCTCCGGGCGCGCCGCCGGCGCCGCTTTACCTGCGCGCGCCCGACGCCAAACCCCAGGCGGATGCCCGCCTTGCGCGGGTCTGATCCCCATGTGGTGGCTGCTGCAGATCCCGACCCTGGTCGACGCGGCGACCGAGGACGACGTCGCGGCGCTGAGCGAGATCCACACCGAGGCTTTCGAGCACACCTGGAGCGAGGAAGAGATTGCCGCACTTTTGCGGCAGGAAAACGTGATAGGGCTTGCCGCGCGGCGGTCCAGCCTCTTTGCCGCCGTCCGGCCGGTCGGTTTCGTCATGGTGCGCACCGCTGCCGACGAGGCGGAGATCCTCACCATCGCCGTCTCGCCGTCATGCAGGCGCCGTGGCATCGGCCGGCAACTCGTCGAGGCGGTATTGCGCAAGCTCTATGCCGACCGGATCGCCGAGTTGTATCTTGAGGTGGATGTCGGCAATATCGCCGCAGTCGGTCTATACCGGAGTCTGGGATTCCGGGAAGTCGGTGAGCGGATCGGCTATTATGGAAACGCAGATGGCGAACGGAGTACCGCACTCGTCATGAAACGGGAACTGCGTTAGATTAACAATTTCGCCCCCTTGAATAGGAAGGCCGGGTCGGGTGCGGCCCGGGAAGACCGGCCGGGGGAATTGCGGAACCGAGAGATGCGAGGTCGAGTCGACGTGGACGACAGCGGGATGAAACAGCGGATCGAGGAGCAGTGCGTCGCCAAGGGCATGCGGATGACCGACCAGCGTCGCGTCATCGCCCGGGTGCTGGAATCCTCCGAAGACCACCCGGATGTCGAGGAACTCTACCGACGATCCGTCGCCGTCGATCCCAACATTTCCATCTCCACGGTCTACCGCACGGTCAAGCTGTTCGAGGACGCCGGCATCATCGAGCGCCACGATTTCCGCGACGGCCGCGCCCGCTACGAGACGGTCAGCGAGGATCATCACGATCACCTGATCAATCTGCGCACCGGCGAAGTGGTGGAATTCCACGACGAGGAGATCGAGCGCCTGCAGGAGCTGATCGCCAAGCGCCTCGGCTACAAGGTCGTCGACCATCGGCTCGAACTCTACGCCCTGCCCCTCGATGACGACTGATCTCCCGGGCAGCGCCCGCGCGATGCGGCCGGGCGCCGGCGGGAAACGGTGATGGGCACCCTTCGCGCCGTCTTTATCCTGTCTGTGCTGACGCCGGTGACGCTGCTGGCGATTCCCGTGCAGTGGCTCGCCGTGCGCACCGGCTCGTCGCTGGCCCGCCGCATCCCCGTCGCCTGGCACCGCTTCGTGCGCACGCTCCTCGGCATCCGCGTTCGCGTCACCGGCCGGCCGAGCGACGAGCGCCCGCTCTTGATCACCGCCAACCACGCCTCCTGGCTCGACATCACCGTGCTGTCCGGCCTGATGCCGATCTCCTTCATTGCCAAGGCCGAGGTCGCCGGCTGGCCGGTGTTCGGCCTGTTCGCCAAGCTGCAGAGGACCGTCTTCGTCGACCGCACCCGCCGCGCCCAGACCGGCGTCGTCGCGACGGAAATCGCCGGCCGGCTGAAGGACGGAGATGCCATGGTGCTGTTTCCCGAGGGCACCTCCAACAACGGCAACGAGGTGCTCCCCTTCCGCACCGCGCTGATCGGCGCGGCGCGCCACGCCATCGACGAGGAGGGTGGGACGACGGTCTGGATCCAGCCGCTGTCGATCGCCTATACGCGGCTGCACGGCGTGCCGCTCGGCCGCCGCTACCGCCCGCTCGTTGCCTGGTACGGCGGCATGGACATGGCGCCCCATTTTCTGGCGGTGCTGAAGGCGGGCCCGCTCGACGTGGAGATCACCTGGGGCGAGCCGATCGGCTACGACGTCGACTCCGACCGCAAGGCGATCGCCCGCACCGCCGAAAAGGCCGTGCGGGAGATGACGACCGCGGCGCTCACCGGCCGCCAGGGCGAGGCCGCCGTCAAGGCGCCGCCGAAAGACGTGCCGATGATGAAAGAAGCCTCCTGAGCCGGCCGTCACGCGAGGGCCAAACTCGCCCCCTATTCTCAACGGCGACAAAAAAGGGTAGAGGAGGGCTCAAGGACCCGCAAAACCTCCGTGCCTTTTGTGGCACCGGAACGCCGCCGCGGCGGCCGCGGGCCGGAACCTCCGACACCGACAAGACCGCATCCAGCGACACGGCCGACAGCGATACGAATGACAAAACCGGCGAAAGTTTTCATCAAGACCTATGGCTGCCAGATGAACGTCTACGACTCCGAGCGGATGTCGGACGCCCTGGCGCCGGCCGGCTTTGAGGAGACCGACGACATGGCGGCGGCGGATCTCGTCGTCCTCAACACCTGCCATATCCGCGAAAAGGCCGCAGAGAAGGTCTATTCCGAGCTCGGCCGCGTGCGCACCGTCAAGGAAGCCCGCGAGCGCGACGGCAAGAAGACGCTGGTCGCCGTTGCCGGCTGCGTCGCCCAGGCCGAGGGCGCGGAGATCGTCCGCCGGGCGCCCGTCGTCGACCTCGTCGTCGGCCCGCAGAGCTATCACCGGCTCGGCGACCTGCTGGACAGTGCCCGCGCCGGCGCCAAGCCGGTGGAGACCGAGTTCTTCGCCGAAGAAAAGTTCAAGGGCCTGCCGGCCGGGCGCGAGTCGCGCCTGCGCGCCCGCGGCGTCACTGCGTTTCTGACCGTGCAGGAGGGCTGCGACAAGTTCTGCACCTTCTGCGTCGTGCCCTATACCCGCGGCGCGGAGCTGTCGCGCTCCGTTGACGAGATCGTCGCCGAGGCCGAGCGGCTGGCGGATGCGGGCGTGCGCGAGGTGACGCTCCTCGGCCAGAACGTCAACGCCTTCCATGGCGCGGGACCCGACGGCAAGCCGTGGGGCCTCGGCCGGCTGCTCTATCGCCTTGCCGACATCCCCGGCCTCGACCGGCTGCGCTACACCACCAGCCACCCGCGCGACATGGACGAGGAGCTGATCGCCGCCCACCGCGACCTGCCGGCGTTGATGCCCTATCTGCATCTGCCGGTGCAGTCCGGTTCCGACCGGATCCTGAAGGCCATGAACCGGCGCCACAAGGCGGCCGATTACCTGCGCCTCGTCGAGCGCATCAAGGAAGTACGCCCGGACATCGCCCTTTCCGGCGATTTCATCGTCGGCTTTCCGGGCGAGACCGATGCCGATTTCGACGACACCATGCGGCTGATCGAAACGGTCGGCTACGCCCAGGCCTTTTCATTCAAATACAGCCCGCGTCCGGGAACGCCCGCAGCCGATCTGGAAACCCAGGTCGACGAGGCGGTAAAGGCCGAACGGCTCGCCCGCCTGCAGGCGCTCCTCACCGAACAGCAGAAGGCCTTCAACGCCGGCTGCCAAGGCCGCACCATCGACGTCCTCCTGGAACGCCCGGGCAGAAAACCCGGCCAGCTCGCCGGCCGCTCGCCCTGGCTGCAGCCGGTGCAGATCGACGCGCCCGCAGAGCTCATCGGCGAGATCGTCGCCGCCCGGGTCGACGCCATCGGTTCCAACAGCCTGTTCGCCTCTCTTGTGGAGCCGCGGGCCTCGGTTTCCGGCATCCCCCATGCCGCCCCCCTCCCAGCGGAGAGCGTTGCTTGACCACCGATATTCCGACCACGGTCGCCGGCGACGTCGCCATGGCCGCTTCGGCCTCCGACATGAGCCATGTGGTGCTCGCCTTTGAGGACAACCGGCTGGTCAGCGATCTCTTCGGCCAGTTCGACCAGAATCTGGCCCTCATCGAGCAGCATCTCGGCGTCGACATCATTGCCCGCGGCAACCAGGTGACCATCAAGGGCCACCACGAGGGCTGCGAGCAGGCACGGCACGTGCTCGTCGCGCTCTATCAGCGCCTGCAGGAAGGCCACGAGGTTCATCCGGGCGACGTCGACGGCGCCATCCGCCTGGCGATCGCCGCCGAAAAGCAGTTGCCGCTGCCGACCCTGGAGCCGAAGGCCCGCCTCAGCTTTGCCCAGGTGGCGACGCGCCGGCGCACGGTGATCGCCCGCTCGCCGGCACAGGATGCATATCTGAGGGCCATGGACCGCTCCGACCTCGTCTTCGGCACGGGCCCGGCCGGCACCGGCAAGACGTTCCTTGCCGTTGCCTATGCCGCCGCCCTCCTGGAGCGCGGCGATGCCAACCGGCTGATCCTGTCGCGCCCGGCGGTGGAGGCCGGCGAACGGCTCGGCTTCCTGCCTGGCGACATGAAGGAAAAGGTCGATCCCTATCTGCGTCCGCTCTACGACGCGCTCTACGAGATGATGCCGGCCGAGCGGGTCGACCGAGGCCTGCAGACCGGCATGATCGAGGTCGCGCCGCTCGCCTTCATGCGCGGCCGCACGCTGTCCAACGCGGTCGTCATCCTTGACGAGGCCCAGAACACCTCCGCCATGCAGATGAAGATGTTCCTGACCCGGCTCGGCGAGAACTCCAAGATGATCGTCACCGGCGATCCGAGCCAGATCGACCTGCCGCCGGGCACCACTTCGGGCCTGATCGATGCCCTGAAGGTGCTGCGCGACGTGCCCGGCATCGTCGAGGTGCGCTTCACCGACGTCGACGTCGTCCGCCACGAACTGGTCGCCCGCATCGTGCGCGCCTATGACGGCGTCGGCCGCCGCGACGTCGAGGCCGCCGGAACGCAGAAAGGTGCCCGGTGAGCGCAATGACCGCCCCGGCCCCCGAAGGCGCGCTTCCCTTCGGGATCGAGATCCAGGTCGAGACCGGCGGCTGGACCGGCGCCGGCATGCCGGACCTGGACGCGCTGGCCAGCCGCGCCGCATCGGCGGCGGCCTCGATCGTGGAGATGGCGACGGTGCCGGGCTCCGAGGTCAGCATGCTGTTTTGCGACGATGCGACGATCCGCGACCTCAACAACCGCTTTCGCGGCAAGGACAAGGCGACCAACGTGCTGTCCTTTCCCGGCGACGAGCCGCCGGAAGACGGATCGGTGCGGCCGGTCGGTCCGCTGATCGGCGATATCGCGCTTGCATTCGAAACGATTCGCCGGGAATCGTCGGAACTGGGTATTCCGTTCGACGACCACCTTACCCATTTGATTGTTCACGGTTTGCTGCATCTTTTCGGCTATGATCATATTTTCGACGAAGATGCGGCCGTGATGGAGCCGCTCGAAACGCGGATTCTGGCAACGCTGGGCATTGCAGACCCCTATGCGTCGGCCACTTTTGCAATGGACCAATGAACGATCCCGACCCGCTCCCTATGCCGTCGCGTGAGAGCGACACCGAGCCCGACAGCCAACCCGAAAGCAACGGCGACAAGGACCTCGCACCCGAGCACGGAATCGTGCTCGACGACGGTATCGTCACGCGTCTTCTCGGCATGATCGGCCTCAGGCACAACGGCACCCTGCGCGACAGCATTGAGGACGCGCTGACCCGCGACGAGGCGGCCGAGGGCCAGTTCTCTCCGGTCGAGCGCCTGCTTCTGCGCAACATCCTGCGCCTGCGCGAGATCCGCATCGAGGACGTCATGGTGCCGCGCGCCGACATCGACGCCGTCGACCAGCAGACGCCGCTCGGCAGCCTCTTGCGCCTGTTCCGCGAATCCGGCCATTCCCGCATGCCGGTCTATTTCGAGACGCTGGACGATCCGCGCGGCATCATCCACATCAAGGACCTGATGGCCTACATCACCGAGGCGACCGACGCCGGCGATGCGGAGAACGGCGACAATCTGAAGACCGGCTTCGACCTTGCCAGCCTCGACCTCGGAACGCCGCTGTCCGGCACCGGCCTGGTTCGCTCCGTGCTGTTCGTGCCTCCTTCCATGGGAGCGCTCGACCTGATGGCGAAGATGCAGGCGAGCCGCATGCAGATGGCCCTGGTCATCGACGAATATGGCGGCACCGACGGCCTGGTCTCGCTGGAAGACCTCGTCGAGGAGGTCGTCGGCGAAATCTCCGACGAGCACGACGAGGACGACGAGGCCGAGATCGAGGTCGCCGGCGAGGGCATCTGGGTGGCCGACGCCCGGCTCTATCTCGACGATGCCATCGAGACCATCGGCGCCGACTTCGCCGTGGAGGACCTGGCCGAGGACGTCGACACCCTTGGCGGTCTCGTCTTCACGCTGATCGGCCGCATTCCGGTGCGCGGCGAACTGATCGCCTCCGACGCCCTTCCGGGCTTCGAGTTCGAGGTCTTGGACGCCGACCCGCGCCGCATCAGCCGGCTGCGCATCTATCGCCGGCGCACCGGCGAGGTCCGCCGCCGCACGCGCCGCACCGAGGCGGCCGGGCAAGAGGACGCTTGACCCGGCGCCTGTCCTCTTTGAATGCTCGGCCCTGATCGCTGATTCGGGTCCCGCGGCATGTTCCAGTCCATCGCCAACCATTTCGTCCTTGCCTGGGGCTGGCGCCGCGCGCTCTATGCCTTCCTCGCCGGCGCGCTATCGGCGCTGGCGCTGGCGCCGGTCAATTTCTTTCCGGTCCTGTGGCTGACCTTTCCGGTCTTCGTCTGGCTGATGGACGGCGCCGTCGACCGCACGCGCTCCGGCCGGCTCGCCCGCCTGCGTCCCGCGGCCATCCTCGGCTGGTGCTTCGGCTTCGGCTATTTTCTCGCCGGCCTGTGGTGGATCGGCTTCGCCTTCCTGGTCGAGGCGGAGGTCTTCGGCTGGCTGCTGCCGCTTGCCGTGATCGCCCTGCCGGCCGGGCTGGCGCTGTTCTGGGCGCTTGCCGCCGCTGCCGCGCGCCTGTTCTGGTCCGAATCGCCCGGCCGCATTTTCGTTCTCGCCATCGCCTTCGGCCTTGCCGAATGGCTGCGCGGCCATCTCTTCACCGGTTTTCCGTGGAACGGCCTCGGCTACACGCTCGCCGCCAATGGCGTGCAGATGCAGGCGGCCGCCCTCGTCGGCGTCGAGGCGATGGCCGTGCTCGCCGTCGTCATCTTCGCCGCGCCGGCATTGCTCGGTACGCCGGACCGGGCCGGCCGCGGCCAGCGCCTGTTCGTGCTCGCCCTTGCCGCGATCCTTTATGGCGGCGTCCTCGGCTACGGTGCTGTTCGCCTTCAGGGTGCGACCGATGAGCGCCGTGAGGACGTCCGGTTGCGCATCGTCCAGCCGGCGATTCCCCAGGCCGACAAGTGGAAACCGGAAAATCGCAAGCGGATTTTCAAAAGCTATCTGGAGCTCAGCGCCCGGGCGACGTCGCCCGACCGGATCGGTCTTTTGGGCGTCACCCACCTGATCTGGCCGGAATCGGCGTTCCCGTTCCTGTTGACGGAGAACCCGGACGCCCTTGCCGCGATCGCCAATCTGTTGCCGCCCGGAACGGTCTTGATCACCGGCGCGGTCCGGGCGGAGCCCGCCTCGGTCGGCCCCAACCGGCGCTACTTCAACTCCATCTACGTGATCAACCACGAGGGCACCATCGTCGACGCCTATGACAAGGTGCGGCTGGTGCCGTTCGGCGAATATCTGCCGGCCCAGGATTTCCTGGAAGCCATCGGCCTGGAGCAGTTGACCCGCCTGAAGGGCGGCTTCAGCGCCGGCGTCGCCCGTCATACGCTGACGATCCCGGGCGCGCCGCCCGCCGCCCCGTCGATCTGCTACGAGATTATTTTTCCCGGCGCGGAGCATACCGAGGACCAGCCGGCGGCCTGGATCCTGAACGTCACCAACGATGCCTGGTTCGGTGATTCGCCCGGCCCCTACCAGCATCTGCAGCAGGCGCGGCTGAGGGCCGTGGAGGCCGGCGTACCGGTTGTGCGTGCAGCGAATACCGGCATCTCGGCGATAATCGACCCCTACGGGAGAATTATTGCGAAACAACCTTTAAATCTAGGCGGGGTTATCGATAACACCTTACCGTCAGCTAACTTGCACACGACCTATTCGCGACTGGGGGATATCAGTATTTTCGGCCTTTGTGCGATCCTTGCAATTTTAACGATGTTTTCAAAACGCCGCCGCTTCCAGTAGTTGGATGCGCCGAATGGTTTGACTCTTTCCTAACAATGGTTTCAATATCGCGCGCGCCTGTTCTTACACGTGCAGGCGACGCAGCATGCAATGTCGATGCGGTTTTGGGGGTACGGTCACCGAGCCCGAATGAGAGACGTATCGGCATAAAAAAAACTGCGACTCCGCAAAAAAGATAAACAAACACGGTGGCCACATGCCCAGTAAGAAATCTCCCAACCCGATCGATATCCACGTCGGGAGCCGGGTCCGGCTTCGGCGTATGATGCTTGGAATGAGCCAGGAAAAACTTGGCGAGCATTTGGGTATCACGTTCCAGCAAATCCAGAAATACGAGAAGGGAACCAACAGGATCGGCGCCAGCCGCCTGCAGCATATCGCCACGGTTCTCAAGGTTCCGGTCGCATTCTTCTTCGAGGATGCCCCCGGGACGCCGGAGGAAGCAGCAAAAGGATTCGAGGAAGGAAAACCGGCAACCTACGTCGTCGACTTCCTGTCTTCGTCCGAGGGCCTCGCCCTCAACAAGGCCTTCGTCCAGATCAAGGATGCGAAGGTGCGCAAGCGGATCGTCGATCTCGTGAAATCCCTGGCGGACGACGAACCCGTGAGCTGACGGCCGGCTGCTTGACCCGGCAAAGAAAGGTTGTCAAAACAGCCGCGATAATGGTGGGAGCCCCATGAGGTCTCCCACCATAATTTTGTGACAACCAGCCAGAAGCAGTCCCGCCGATGTCCCGCAGCAATTATCTCTTCACCAGCGAGTCCGTCTCGGAAGGCCATCCCGACAAGGTTTGCGACCGCATTTCCGATGGCGTTGTCGACGCGTTCATGGAGGCCGATCCGGTCTCGCGCGTCGCCGTTGAGACCCTGGTCACCACCAACCGGATCGTGCTTGCCGGCGAGGTCCGGGGTCCGGCCTCCATCAACGCCGACACCATGGAAGAAATCGCCCGCCGGGTCGTGCGCGACATCGGCTACGAGCAGGACGGCTTCCATTGGAAGAATTCCGCCTTCGAATGCTACGTGCATGAGCAGTCGTCCGACATCGCCCAGGGCGTCGATGCCTCCGGCAACAAGGACGAGGGCGCCGGCGACCAGGGCATCATGTTCGGCTTCGCCTGCCGCGACACCCCGGAGCTGATGCCGGCGCCGATCCACTACGCCCACAAGATCCTGCGCCTGCTCGCCGAAGCGCGCCACTCCGGCAAGGAGCCGAAGCTCGGCCCGGACGCCAAGTCCCAGGTCACCGTCCGCTACGAGAACGACAAGCCGGTTGCCGTCACCTCCGTGGTGCTGTCGACCCAGCATGTGGATCCGGACCTGTCCTCCTACGACGTGCGCAAGCTGGTCGAGCCCTATATCGACGAGGCGCTGCCGGAGGGCTGGATTTCCGACGAGACGGTCTGGCACGTCAACCCGACGGGCAAGTTCGTCATCGGCGGCCCGGACGGCGACGCCGGCCTCACCGGCCGCAAGATCATCGTCGACACCTATGGCGGTGCCGCGCCCCATGGCGGCGGCGCCTTCTCCGGCAAGGACCCGACCAAGGTCGACCGCTCGGCCGCCTATGCCGCGCGCTACCTCGCCAAGAACGTGGTCGCCGCCGAACTGGCCGAGCGCTGCACCATCCAGCTCGCCTACGCCATCGGCGTCTCCGAGCCGCTGGCGCTCTATGTCGATACCCACGGCACCGGCCAGGTCTCCGAGGAGGCGCTGGAAAAGGCTCTGGCTGAGATCATGGACCTGCGCCCGCGCGGCATCCGCGTCCATCTGCAGCTCAACCGGCCGATCTTCGAGCGCACCGCCGCCTACGGCCATTTCGGCCGCATTCCGGAAGGCGACGGCGGTTTTTCCTGGGAAAAGACCGACCTCGTCGACGATCTGCGCACCGCGCTCAAGGTCTAAAGCGCTTTCCCAAAAAGTTGGCAGACTTTTTGGATAGGAAATCGCGTTAAAACAACCAACCAAAGCATGTTGCATGGTTCGGAAAACATGCAGCATGCTCTAACGCCAACGGGCGCCGGCAGCGGCCGGCGCGGGCCGGAGAAAGGCCATGCCCCGGGCAGCGAAGCTTTGCGATGAGTCCCGCGACGGTCCGATGGACGAGGACCGCCACGGCGGCGCGCTGCACGGCCGTCGCAAGGGCAAGAAGCTGCGGCCGCGCCAGGCCGGCCTGATGGCCGACCTGTTGCCGCGCCTCGCCCTCGACCTGGAAACACCTGCACCCGAACGACCGGCGTCCCTCTTTCCGGGCGCCGCCGTCCGCGCCCTCTGGCTTGAGATCGGCATCGGCGGCGGCGAGCATCTCGTCGCATGCGCCGGGTCGAACCCCGATATCGGCCTCATCGGCTGCGAGCCCTTCGTCAACGGCATGGCCAAGGCCGTCAGCGCCATCGACGCGACCGGCCTTGCCAATATCCGCCTGCATCACGGCGATGCCCGCGAGGTGCTCGACTGGCTGCCGGACGCGGCGCTGCAGAAGGTGTTGCTGCTCTATCCGGACCCTTGGCCGAAGCGGCGCCACTGGAAGCGGCGTTTCGTCTGCCGCGGGAATCTCGACCGGCTCGCCCGGGTGCTGCGCCCTGGCGGCGAGCTTCTGGTCGCCAGCGATATCGAGAGTTACGTCGCCTGGACGCTGGCCTATGTCCGCGACCACCCCTCGTTCGCCTGGACCGCGCGCCGCGCCGACGACTGGCGCCGGCCCTTCGCCGACTGGCCGGGTACCCGCTACGAGGCCAAGGCGATCCGCGAGGGCCGCGTCCCCACATATCTGCACTTCCGGCGCACCGACGCGGCCCCGGAGACGGGCTGACGCCGGCCCCCTTTGCCGGAATCCGCAGCCGGGTGTCGACGCCGATGTTGCAACGGCGGCGAAAGTGCGTATATTTGCGCCGAGTTCAATTTCTCAATCAGCTTCATCGGTAAGCAGTTGAGAGTGGGCCCCCCGGGGACCCGCTCTTTTTCGTTTAGGCGCACCCTCTGGCGGCGGCGCGGGAAAGACAGCAAGAGAAGGGTCGGATCTGGACGTGACCGCACAAGAACCGAGGATCGTTACGGAGACCGGGCTCGATGCCCGCGTCGCCACGATTGCGGAGCCGGTGATCGAGGATCTCGGCTACCGGCTGGTTCGGGTCCGTATCTCCGGCCACAACGGCTGCACGGTGCAGATCATGGCCGAACGGCCGGACGGCTCGATGACCGTCGAGGACTGCGAGGCGATCAGCCGGGAGCTTTCGCCGGTTCTGGATGTGGATGATCCGATCGATCGGGAGTATCATCTGGAGATCTCGTCGCCGGGCATCGACAGGCCGCTGGTCCGCGCCACGGATTTCGACCGCTGGTCCGGGCATATCGGCAAGATCGAGATGGAAGTGCCGGCGGACGGCCGCAAGCGGTTCCGCGGCACGATCCTGGGGACCCGCGACGACGGCACCTTCGGATTGGCGCTGGCCGATCCGGCGCCGGACGGTACCGACAAGGTGTGGCTTCGCCTGGAGGATCTCGGCGAGGCGAGACTGGTTTTGACCGACGAACTGATCGCAGCGACGCTGAAGGCGGAAAAGAAGCGCCAGGGCGAAGCCGACGACGATACCGGCGCACGTGACGCCGGCGACACGGAGGTTTGAGGCGGCCGACCGCCCGAACGCCCCCGCGAGGAGAGACAACGACATGGCCATTAGTGCGAACAGACTGGAACTCTTGCAGATCGCCGATGCGGTCGCGCGCGAGAAGACCATCGACCGCGAAATCGTGATCGCGGCGATGGAGGACGCCATCCAGAAGGCGGCCCGCTCGCGGTTCGGGTCTGAGACGGAAGTCCGCGCCGAGATCAACCCCAAGACCGGCGAATTGCGCCTGCAGCGCCTGCTGGTCGTGGTCGACGAGGTGGAAAACACCTCCACCGAGATCTCGCTGGCCGATGCCCAGGAGCGCAACCCGGCCGCCCGCGTCGGCGACTTCATCGCCGAGCCGCTGCCGCCGCTCGATTTCGGCCGCATCGCCGCGCAGTCGGCCAAGCAGGTCATCGTCCAGCGCGTCCGCGACGCCGAACGCGACCGCCAGTTCGAGGAATTCAAGGACCGCATCGGCGAGATCGTCAACGGCGTCGTCAAGCGGACCGAATACGGCAACGTCATCGTCGACCTCGGCCGCGGCGAGGGCATCATCCGCCGCGACGAGCTGATCCCGCGCGAGGCGTTCCGCAACGGCGACCGCGTCCGCGCCTATATCTACGACGTCCGCCGCGAGCAGCGCGGGCCGCAGATCTTCCTGTCGCGCACCCATCCCCAGTTCATGGCCAAGCTGTTCACCCAGGAAGTGCCGGAAATCTACGACGGCATCATCGAGGTGAAGTCGGTGGCCCGCGATCCGGGCAGCCGCGCCAAGATCGCCGTGCTGTCGCACGATTCCTCGATCGATCCCGTCGGCGCCTGCGTCGGCATGCGCGGCAGCCGCGTCCAGGCCGTCGTCGGCGAGTTGCAGGGCGAGAAGATCGACATCATTCCCTGGTCGCTGGACAACGCCACCTTCATCGTCAACGCCCTGCAGCCGGCCGAGGTCGCCAAGGTCGTGCTTGACGAGGATGCCGAGAGGATCGAGGTCGTGGTGCCCGACGAGCAGCTCTCGCTGGCCATCGGCCGGCGCGGCCAGAACGTCCGGCTCGCCTCCCAGCTCACCGGCTGGGACATCGACATCATGACCGAACAGGAAGAGTCGGAGCGGCGCCAGAAGGAATTCGCCGACCGCACCCAGCTCTTCATGGACGCCCTCAACGTCGACGAGGTCGTCGGCCAGCTGCTGGCCTCCGAAGGCTTTTCCTCCGTCGAGGAAGTGGCCTTCGTGGAGACCGACGAGGTCGCCTCGGTCGAGGGCTTCGACGAGGATACCGCGGTGGAGATCCAGGAGCGCGCCCGCGAGCACCTGGAAGAGATCGAGCGCGCCCAGGACGAGGAGCGGCAGACCCTCGGCGTCCTCGACGAGGTCCGCGAGATCGACGGCGTTACCACCGCGATGATGGTTGCCCTCGGCAAGGAGGACATCAAGTCGGTCGAGGATTTCGCCGGCTGCGCCACCGACGATCTGGTCGGCTGGACCGAGAAGGTCGACGGTGAGGTCAAGCGCTATCCGGGCGCCCTCAGCGATTTCGACCTGTCGCGCGCCGAGGCCGAGGCGATGATCATGGACGCCCGCATCAAGGCCGGCTGGATCACGCCTGAGGACCTTGCGGGCGAGGAGGAGGACGGCGAGGAAGGCGAGACCGAGGGGGCTGAGGCCGCCGAAGGCGACGCGGAACGCGTCTGACCGATGACCCCGTTGAGGATCTGGCCTTTCCGCCATGCCGCCAAAGAACGAACCGAAGGAGCGCCGCTGCATCGTGACACGCCGGACCCGGATCACCGAGGACCTGCTGCGCTTTGCGCTGGCGCCGGACGGCTCGGTCGTCCCGGATCTTAAGGCACGGCTGCCGGGCCGGGGCGTCTGGGTTACCGCCGACAGGGCGAGCGTTGCCGAGGCGGAAAAGAAGCGGCTGTTCGGCCGTGCCTTCAAGGCCGAGGCTCACGTCGAGCCGGGCCTTGCCGACCGCGTCGAACGGCTGATCGAGACGGCCGCCCTGTCGAGCCTGTCCATGGCCCGCAAGGCCGGCAGTATCGTTACCGGTTTCGCCAAGGTTGAGGCGGCGATCGGCAAGGAAGCCCTTACCGCCCTCGTCATTGCGGCCGATGCCGCGGACGATGGCGCACGCAAGATGATGGCGGCCCTGCGCCGCCGTTTCGGGGACACCGGCACACCGCCGGTTATCCGCGTTTTCGGCTCGGACCAATTGGGTTTGGCATTGGGCCGGGCAAATGTGATACATGCAGCACTGCTCGAGGCTCGGGCGAGCGAGGCAGTGGTCCGGCGCGTCCGGGATCTGACGCGCTACCGCGACGGTGCTGATCGAACGGAAGACGAGATTGGAAGCCCCCAAGCGGCTCCACAGGACTGAAGATAGTATGAGCGATTCGAACAACTCCGGCGACAAGACCATCCACGTCGAGCGGAAGAAGACACTGTCGTTGAAGCGTACCGAACAAGGTACGGTCCGGCAGAGCTTCTCCCATGGCCGCTCCAAGGCGGTCGTGGTCGAAAAGAAGAAGCGCCGTCTTGTGATGCCGAACCAGGGCGAGGCCGAGACGGCTACCGCCGAAGCGCCGCCGAAGCCGGCCGCAAAGCCGGCCGTTGCCGAAAAGAAGCCGGCAGCGGACAGCGGCGGCAGCGGCAAGAAGGGCGTGGTCCTTCGCAGCCTGACCTCCGACGAGGTCGACGCCCGCGCCCAGGCGCTGGCCGATGCCCGTGTCCGCGAGGCCGAGGAGCGCCAGCGCGCCGAGGAAGAGGCCAAGCGCTTCGCCGAGGAAGAAGCGCGCCGCAAGGTCGAGGAAGAAGAGGCGCGCAAGAAGGCCGAAGAGGAAGAGGCCCGCCGCAAGGCCGAGGAAGAGGAAGTCGCGCGACAGGCCGCCGAGGCAGAGGCCCGCCGCACCGTCGAGGATGTTCCGAGCCCGGCGCCGGAAGAGGTTGCTGCCGCCGCCGCCAAGCCGGAAAAGGCCCACAAGGCCGAAAAGACCGAGAAGGAAGAGGGCGAGGGCGACGCCCTGAAGCCGGTGAAGCGTCCGCGTGCGGCCGAGACCAAGACCGCCCGCCGCGGCGACGAGCGCCGGCGCACCAAGCTGACCATCACCAGCGCCTTCGAGGACGAGGCCGAGCGCGGCCGCAGCCTTGCCGCCATGCGCCGCCGCCGCGAACGCGAAAAGGCCCGTGCCGCCCAGGCGGGCGGGCCGCGCGAAAAGGTGATCCGCGAGGTCGTCATCCCGGAGACAATCACCATCCAGGAACTGGCCAACCGCATGGCCGAGCGCGCCGTCGACGTCATCAAGATGCTGATGAAGCAGGGCCAGATGCTGAAGATCAACGACATCATCGACGCCGATACTGCCCAGCTCATCGCCGAGGAACTCGGACACGGCGTCAAGCGCGTGTCCGAAGCCGACGTGGAAGAAGGCCTGTTCAGCGAAGATGACGCCACGGAGGACATGGAGCAGCGCCCGCCGGTCGTGACCATCATGGGCCACGTCGACCACGGCAAGACGTCGCTGCTCGATGCCATCCGCCATGCCAACGTGGTCTCCGGCGAGGCCGGCGGCATCACCCAGCATATCGGCGCCTACCAGGTCGAGCAGAACGGCCAGAAGATCACCTTCATCGACACCCCGGGCCACGCCGCCTTCACGGCGATGCGCGCCCGCGGCGCCCAGGTCACCGACGTCGTTATCCTGGTGGTCGCGGCCGACGACGGCGTCATGCCGCAGACGATCGAGGCGATTAATCACGCCAAGGCCGCGGAAGTGCCGATCATCGTCGCCATCAACAAGATCGACAAGCCGGGTGCCGATCCCAACCGGGTCCGCACCGAGCTGCTGCAGCACGAGATCGTCGTGGAATCCATGGGCGGCGACACCCTCGAGGTCGAGGTCTCGGCGCTGAAGAAGACCAATCTGGAAGGCATCCTGGAAGCGATCCTGCTGCAGACCGAGCTGATGGAGCTGAAGGCCAATCCGGATCGCGAGGCCGAAGGCATCGTCATCGAGGCCAAGCTCGACAAGGGCCGCGGCCCGGTCGCCACCGTGCTCGTCCAGCGCGGCACACTGGAGGTCGGCAACATCCTCGTTGCCGGCGCCGAGTGGGGCCGCGTTCGTGCCCTCATCGACGACCACGGCGAACAGGTCGGCGAGGCCGGCCCGTCATTGCCGGTAGAGGTGCTCGGCTTCCAGGGAACGCCGGAGGCCGGCGATCGCTTCGCCGTCGTGGAAAACGAGGCCCGCGCCCGCGAGGTCGTGGAATACCGCCAGCGCCAGCGCCGCGAGAAGAGCCAGGCGATGACCGCCCGCGGCTCGCTGCAGCAGATGATGACCCGCCTCCAGGAGGACGGCCGCAAGGACTTCGTCCTGCTCATCAAGGGCGATGTCCAGGGCTCGGTCGAAGCGATTTCCGGCGCGCTGGACAAACTCGGCAACGACGAAGTCGGCGCCCGCGTCATCCATGGCGCCGTCGGCGGCATCACCGAATCCGACGTCACGCTGGCCGCGGCGTCCCATGCCCCGATCATCGGCTTCAACGTCCGCGCCAACCGCCAGGCCCGCGAGGCGGCGGAGCGCGAGGGCGTGGAGATCCGCTACTACAACATCATCTACGACCTGGTGGATGACGTGAAGGCGGCGATGTCCGGCATGCTGTCGCCGGAGCGCCGCGAGACCATGCTCGGCAATGCCGAGATCCTGGAGGTCTTCAACATCTCCAAGGTCGGCAAGGTCGCCGGCTGCCGGGTTACCGACGGCAATGTGGAGCGCGGCGCGGGCGTGCGCCTGATCCGCGACGACGTCGTCGTCCACGAAGGCAAGCTGTCGACGCTGAAGCGCTTCAAGGACGAGGTGAAGAGCGTCGTGGCCGGCCAGGAATGCGGCATGGCCTTCGAGAACTACCAGGACATGCGGGCCGGCGACGTCATCGAGTGCTACCGGGTCGAGGAAGTGGCGCGGACGCTCTAGAGCGTTCCGCCGCGTGATTTTCCCGAGACGGGCGGGCCGACGGCCCGCGGCGTAGTCCTTTTAGACATTGGAAGAGGCGGTGGCGGTTCCATCCCGCCCCGCCCCCGGACGATCAAGAGACGTTTTCCATGAGACACCACAGCAGCTCGTCCGCCGGCATGCCGAGCCAGCGTCAGTTGCGCGTCGGCGAAATCGTTCGCCGCGCGCTCGCCGATCTCCTGACGCGCGGCGAGGTCATCGACCCGGTGCTGGAGACCCACATCATCACGGTCACCGAGGTGCGCATGTCGCCGGACCTCAAGCATGCCACCTGCTTCGTCGAGCCGCTCGGCGGCGCCGACGAAGACGCCGTCGTCAAGGCGCTGGAAAAGCATCGCAAGTTCATGCGCGGCCAGCTCAATCGCCAGGTCGAGTTGCGCTTCAGCCCGGAGCTGCATTTCCAGCTCGACACCCGCTTCGACGACGACAGCCGGGTGGACAGCTTGCTGAGGGCGCCGAAGGTCGCCCACGACCTTGAGCCCGGCGACGACGAGAACTGACGGGATCGCCGCATGGCACGGGGCAAGAAGAAACGCAACAAGGTCGACGGCTGGCTGATCCTCGACAAGCCGGTGGGCCTCTCGTCCACCCAGGCGCTCGGCCGGGTGAAATGGTTCCTCAATCCGCAAAAGGCCGGCCACGCCGGCACCCTCGACCCGCTCGCCAGCGGCCTGCTGCCGCTTGCCTTCGGCGAGGCGACGAAGACGGTGCCCTATGTCATGGACGGGCGGAAGGTCTATCGCTTCACCGTGCGCTGGGGCGTGGAGACCGACACCGACGACACCGAAGGCGCGGTGATCGCCACCTCCGACGTTTTGCCCGATGCGGACGATATCCGCGCCGTGCTGCCGGAATTTACCGGTGAGATCCTGCAGACCCCGCCGAAATTCTCCGCCATCAAGGTCGACGGCGCCCGCGCCTACGATCTCGCCAGAGCCGGCGAGGAGGTCGAGCTTGAGGCCCGTCCGATCGAGATCCACCGCCTCGACCTGGTCGAGATGCCGGATGCCGAGACCACCGTCTTCGAGGCCGAATGCGGCAAGGGCACCTATGTCAGGGCGCTCGCCCGCGATATCGGCCGGCGCCTCGGCACCCACGGCCATGTCTGCGCGTTGCGCCGGGTCCTCGTCGGCCCGTTCGACGAGGAGGACATGGTGACCCTCGACGAGCTTGAGGAGATCGCCGCCGAAGCCCGCGAGGAGTTGGCCGCCGAAGCCGGCGATGCCATCGAAGTGGCTGATGAAGAAGCGGACGGCGAGGCGCCGAAACGGCCTGCGCCGCTCGACCCGGACGTGTTCGAGGAGGTGATGCTGCCGGTGGAAACGGCGCTCGCCGACCTGCCCGAGCTCGCCGTCGACACCAATGCGGCGGCGCGCCTGCGCCGCGGCCAGGGCGTCATCCTGCGCGGCCGCGACGCGCCGGTCGCCGGCTGCGAGGTCTTTGCCACTTGCCGCGGCCAGCTCGTCGCCCTTGGCCAGGTCGAGCGCGGCGAGTTGCGGCCGATCCGGGTGTTCAACCTCTAAGAACAGATGCGGACGGCCCGGCAACCGCCGTCGGCGCTCTCCCGATTGCCCGCAACCCGGCCTTAACCCTGACCTTGCGGCCGGTCGCGCGGCAAAGAAAACGCTGGCCTTTGTCGGTGTTTTCCGTTAGGCAGTCGCTGCGGCACCGTTGCGGTTGATATCGAACGGCGCCGCCGAACGATCCCGGTCGACCTGACCACGCTGGACGACATCCCGGCCTGGCCCGACGACCCTGGGGTCAATGCCCATCCGATCCATTGACGATCCCTCCGGCGCCGCTTGCCGCCGCCGTTTTCGGTATCGTTTTTGGGAAGCCTCGGATGGCGCGGCCCGCAATGCGCCGGGAAAGGCGTTTGTGCGGGCGTTCATGTAGCTCAAGACCGATTTGGAGGTACCCGATGTCGATTACTGCCGAGCGCAAGCAGGAGCTTGTTACCGAATTCGCGACCAAGGACGGAGACACCGGTTCCCCGGAAGTCCAGGTCGCCATCCTGACCGAGCGCATTGTCAACCTGACCGGCCATTTCAAGGTCCACGGCAAGGACAACCATTCCCGCCGCGGCCTCCTGAAGCTGGTCAGCCAGCGGCGCCGTCTTCTCGACTATCTGAAGAAGAAGGACAACGCCCGCTACCGGGCGCTGATCGAGCGTCTCGGACTGCGCCGCTAGTATAGCTTTGGCGCAAATCGTATCGGCGCGCCGCATCCGGCCGGGTCCTTCGGGATCGCCGCCCGCGCGCCGATACAAAAGTCCCGTGGCGGGATGGGCCCGCCATGGAATCTTGCACGGAACGCAAGGCAAGCCATGGGGCAGGATAGCCAGACGCTTTTCCGACGATCCGGCAGCGGCCGGACCGGGAGAGCGCCTCGCCGTCTTGCCCGTGGTGCGTCGTGCCCCGTGACCGCACGCATGTATGCACGAAAGGACAACCATGTTTGACATTCAACGCGTAGAGATCGATTGGGGCGGACGCCCGCTGACCCTGGAGACGGGCCGCGTCGCCCGCCAGGCCCACGGCTCCGTCGTCGCCACCTACGGCGAGACCACGGTGATGGCCACCGTCGTCTCCGAGGACCAGCCGCGCGCCGGCATCGATTTCTTCCCGCTCACCGTCCACTACCAGGAAAAGACCTTTGCCGCCGGCAAGATCCCGGGCGGCTTCTTCAAGCGCGAAGGCCGGCCGACCGAGAAGGAGGTGCTGACCTCCCGCCTCATCGACCGTCCGATCCGCCCGCTCTTTGCCCCCGGCTTCAAGTGCGAGACCCAGGTCATCGCCACCGTTCTGTCGCACGACCTTGAGAACGATCCCGACATCGTCGCCATGGTCGCCGCCTCCGCGGCGCTGACCCTTTCCGGCGTGCCCTTCATGGGTCCGATCGGCGGCGCCCGCGTCGGCCTCATCAACGGCGAGTACGTCCTCAACCC
Organism: Rhodobium orientis; assembly: GCF_003258835.1. Taxonomy (GTDB): domain Bacteria; phylum Pseudomonadota; class Alphaproteobacteria; order Rhizobiales; family Rhodobiaceae; genus Rhodobium; species Rhodobium orientis. The sequence continues at coordinate 21,009 of NZ_NPEV01000034.1, forward strand.
GCAGCTCGACGAGATGCCGGAGACCAAGCTCGACCTCATCGTCGCCGGTACCGGCGATGCCGTGCTGATGGTCGAGTCCGAGGCCCATGAGCTCGACGAAGAGACCATGCTGAAGGCCGTCATGTTCGGCCACAAGGGCTTCCAGCCGGTCATCGACGGCATCATCAAGCTGGCCGAGAAGGCCGCCAAGGAGCCGCGCGCCCTCGACCTGCCGGACAACTCCGAGCTTTACGCCAAGGTCAAGGGCCTGGCCGGCGAAGCGATTGCCGCCGCCTACCAGATCCGCGAGAAGACCGAGCGCCACGCCGCCATTTCCGCCGCCAAGGACAAGGCCGGCGAGACCCTCTTCGCCGATCCGGACAGCGCACCTGCGCCGGAACTGGTCAAGGAGATGTTCAAGAAGCTGGAGAAGGAGATCGTCCGCGGACGTATCCTCGACAGCGGCGACCGCATCGACGGCCGCGACCTGAAGACCGTGCGCCAGATCGTGTCGGAAGTCGGCATGCTGCCGCGCACCCACGGCTCGGCGCTGTTCACTCGCGGCGAGACCCAGGCCCTTGTGGTCGCCACGCTGGGCACCGGCGAGGACGAGCAGTTCATCGATGCGCTTGAAGGGACCTACAAGGAAAACTTCATGCTGCATTACAACTTCCCGCCGTTCTCGGTCGGCGAGACCGGCCGCATCGGCTCGCCGGGACGGCGCGAGATCGGCCACGGCAAGCTGGCCTGGCGGGCGCTGCGCCCGGCGCTGCCGCCGCACCATGAGTTCCCCTACACCATCCGCCTCGTCTCGGAGATCACCGAGTCCAACGGCTCCTCGTCGATGGCCACCGTCTGCGGCTCGTCGCTGGCGCTGATGGATGCGGGCGTGCCGCTGCGCCGCCCGGTCGCCGGCATCGCCATGGGCCTGATCAAGGAAGACGACCGCTTCGCGGTGCTGTCCGACATCCTCGGCGACGAGGACCATCTCGGCGACATGGATTTCAAGGTCGCCGGCACCTCGGAAGGCATCACCTCGCTGCAGATGGACATCAAGATCACCGGCATCACCGAGGAGATTATGAAGATCGCCCTCGACCAGGCCAAGGACGCCCGGGTTCACATCCTCGGCAAGATGGCCGAGGCGATCGGCGAGGCCCGTCCGGAGCTCGGCGAATACGCCCCGCGCATCGAGGTCATCCAGATCCCGACCGACAAGATCCGCGACGTCATCGGCACCGGCGGCAAGGTGATCCGCGAGATCGTCGAGAAGACCGGCGCCAAGATCAACGTCGAGGACGACGGCACCGTCAAGGTCGCCTCCTCCGACGGCAAGGCGATCACCGCCGCGCTCAACTGGATCAAGTCGATCACGGCCGAGCCGGAAGTCGGCGAGATCTACGAGGGCACGGTCGTCAAGACGGTCGACTTCGGCGCCTTCGTCAACTTCTTCGGCGCCCGCGACGGCCTGGTGCACATTTCCCAGCTCGCCCCGCAGCGGGTCGGCAAGACCACCGACATCGTCAAGGAAGGCGACAAGGTCTGGGTCAAGCTGCTCGGCTTCGACGACCGCGGCAAGGTCCGCCTGTCGATGAAGATCGTCGACCAGGAAACCGGCAAGGAAATCTCCGAGGAATCCGCCGACGCGTAAGGCGCGCGGCCTCTCCGACGGATTTGGAAAGGGCGGTCCTCAGGGCCGCCCTTTTTGCTTTTGGTTATAGCGACACGAGAGCATGGCGATCTGAGCGTCCGCCGTACTGGATTGCTTCGCTGCGCTCGCAATGACGATTTTCTCAACGTTTACAACGTCATTGCGAGGAGGCCGCAAGGCCGACGCGGCAATCCAGACTGTGACCCTCGACTCGCACCGGGATGACGGCTGAGTGTGATGCTGGGACAATCGAGCCCAACGGGCTCGCAAGGCCGACCGGCCGCCGGCGCCTATGCGCCGCCCTCGCGGAGGCCAGCGAGCGTAAGCGAGCGCTCGGCCGTGAGCGCCAAAAACTGCCGCGAAAACCCCTATTCCCGCTCCATCCGCCGGAACGGGTGCGCCGGGTAGACGCCGAGGATCTTCAGGTGGCTTGAGAAGAACTGCGCCTCCTCCAGCGCCAGGGCGACGCTGCGCTCGTCGGGGTGGCCCTCGATGTCGGCATAAAATTGTGTCGCGTTGAAGGTGCCGCCGACCATGTAGCTTTCCAGCTTGACCATGTTGACGCCGTTGGTGGCAAAGCCGCCCATCGCCTTGTAGAGCGCGGCCGGCACGTTGCGGACCCGGAAGAAGAAGGTGGTGATGGCCGGCCCGTTGAGCGAATCGGCTTCGATCTTCTGGCGCGACAGCACGAGGAAGCGCGTGGTGTTGTGCTCGGCGTCCTCGATGTTGCGGGCAACGATGTCGAGCCCGTATTCCGCTGCCGCCAGTTCCGAGCCGATGGCGCCTTCGGTGGGATCGCCCTGTTCCGCGATCAGCGCCGCCGAGCCCGCCGTGTCGGCATGGATCATCGCCTTCAGCCCGTGCTGCTTGATGAACTTGCGGCACTGGCCGAGCGCCACGGTGTGGCTGTGCACGGCCTTCAGGCCTTCCAGCGTTGCGCCCTTCGGCGCCATCAGTTGCAGCCGGATGCGCAGGAAGTGCTCGCCGATGATGTAGAGGCCCGATTCCGGCAGGAGATGGTGGACGTCGGCGACCCGGCCGTAGAGCGAGTTGTCGACCGGGATCATCGCCCGCTTCGCGGTGCCCTGCTTGACCGCCTGGAACGCATCCTCGAACGTGGCGCAGGGCAACACCTGCATGCCCGGAAACACCTCCTCGCACGCCTGGTTGGAAAAGGCGCCGAGTTCGCCCTGGAAGGCGATGCAATCGTTACTGTCGAGGATGGCGTCGTTGGTCATGTCGAGGCTTTCGTTGCGGGAGAGGGGCCGTCAGGCGAGCGCGGCGCGGGCGCGCTCCAGGTCGGCCGGAGTATCTACGCCGAGCGGCACCGTATCGACAAGGGCAACGTCGATCCGCATGCCGTCTTCCAGCGCCCGGAGCTGTTCCAGCTTCTCGCGCTTTTCCAGCGTGCTCTGCGGCAGCGAGACGAACCGCTCCAGCGCCGCCCGCCGGTAGGTGTAGAGGCCGATATGGTGGTAGAGCGGACCGTTGCCGTGGGGCGCGGTGGCGCGCGTGAAGTAGAGCGCCCGCATGCGCCCGGGCGCGACTTCCGTGCCGACCATCTTGACGACGTTCGGATTGGTGCGCTCCTCGGCCACGGTGATTTCGGTGGCCAGCGTCGCGATATCGACCTCAGGCGTTTCCAGCGGCTGGAAGCAGGCCCGGATCGCCTCCGGCTCGATGGTCGGAAGGTCGCCCTGGACGTTGACGATAACGGAATGCCGGCCGTCCGGATCGACCTTGCCGATCGCCTCGAAGATGCGGTCGGAGCCGGACTGGTGGGCGGGATCGGTCAGCACCGCCTCGCCGCCGGCTGCCGCGACCGCCTCGGCAATGCGGGCGTCGTCGCAGGCAACGACCACCGGGCCGATCTCCGCCTCCATCGCCCGGCGCCAGACCTGGACGATCATCGGCTGGCCGGCGATCTCGGCAAGCGGTTTGCCCGGCAGCCGCGTGGAACTCATGCGGGCCGGAACGAGGACGAGCGCGGATGCAGACATTAAATAATCCGAATATGTTGTTTTTGCGTGACAGTCCCGCCGTTTATACTATGGACAAGCTTCGGGCAAAGCCTGTAGTTTCCGGCTGCGCAAAAACGCGTACCGCCACGCCATCGCCTGACCGAAGGCCGCGTAAAACAAATAAGTGACGCTAGGGGAAACAGTAGCGGTCGACCTCAACGGCCGCCGACTGGAGCGAAGAATTCATGGACTCATTCACAATCAACAAGGTCATCGGCAGCCTGCTGGCGACGCTGTTCGTGCTGTTCGGACTGTCGTTCATCGCCGAGTTTATCTTCCACGAGCCGGCGCCGGAAACGCCCGGCTACGCCATCGCGGTGCCGGAGCCGAGCGATACGCCTGCCGCGCCGGCCGAGGAAGCGCCGAAGGCGGATGTGCTGGCGATGATCGCCGACGCCGATCCGGCCGCCGGCGAGAAGGTCGCAAAGAAATGCGCGGCCTGCCACACCTTCGATGAGGGCGGCGACAACAAGGTCGGTCCGAACCTCTACGGCATCGTCGGGCGCAAGCCCGGCTCCCATGAGGGCTTTTCGTATTCCAACGCCGTCCACGATTTCGGCGCGGAGCACGACTGGACCTATGCCAACCTCAATGCCTATCTGCACAATCCGAAGGAAGCCGTGCCCGGCAACAAGATGTCCTTTGCCGGCCTGAAAAAGCCGGAGGACCGGGCGGATATCCTCGCCTATCTGCGCACGCTGGCGGCGACGCCGGCGCCGCTGCCTGAGGCGGCTTCGGCGGAAGAAACCCCGGCCGAAGAGCCCGCTGCCGAGGATGCCGCGAGCAGCGAGGGCGCGTCCGGGACCCCGGCAGAAGAGCCGGCCGCCGCAGAGAGTTCCGACGCTCCGGCTGAGCAGCCAGCGGCCGAGGAAAGCTCCGGCAATGCGCCGGCGGAGGAGGCTGCGCCCGCAGAAAGCTCCCCGGATAACTCCGGAGAGACGTCCGGGGACGGCGATGCCCCGGCTGCGCAAGAAAAGACCGAATAAGCCGGGCGCCCTTTCAAAAGATCGATCGAAGGCCGGGCCTTGTGCCCGGCCTTTCGCATTTGCCGGCCCGAATCGGCGTGCGGACGCCGCCGCGATGGGCTGAAGGCGCCCGTTTCGCCTTAATTTTTCGTCATTTTGCGATTTCCCGGTGTCCTTTGGCGGAACCGGTTTCTATCTTAGCTTTCAGATTCCGACCCTTTGGGTCGTTCAAGCCATTGGAAGGACCGGGTGCATTCATGACGTTGTCACGGGCTCTCACTGCCGCTCTCGTCGGGTTTCTCGCGATCGGGGCGGCGACCGCCCCTGCCGACATCGCCCATGCCGACGACGCCCATGCCGACGGGGCCCCGCCCTGGCGTCACGCAACGGCACTGATCGGGGAGCCGAAGCGGCCCGAAGGCTTCAAGCAGTTCGACTACGTCAATCCCGATGCGCCGAAGGGCGGCCTCGTGCGGCTCTCCTCGACCGGCTCCTTCGACAGCTTCAATCCGATCCTCGCCAAGGGCGATGCCGCCCCCGGCATCCTGCTGATCTACGAATCCCTTGCCGCGACCGCCCTCGACGAGGCCGACACCTCGACCATGTACGGCCAGATCGCCGAGGCGCTGCAATATCCGGATGATTATGCCTGGGTGAAATACCGCCTGCGCCCCGAGGCGCGCTGGCACGACGGCACGCCGATCACGCCTGAGGACGTGGTCTGGAGCTTTGAAAAGACGGTCGAGCTGAACCCGACCCAGCGCTTCTACTACAGCCACATCGAAAAGGCCGAGGTCAGCGGCGAACACGAGGTGACCTTCACCTTCGACCAGACCGGCAACCGCGAACTGCCGCACATCGTCGGCCAGCTCAACGTTTTGCCGAAGCACTGGTGGACGGGCAAGGACGCCAATGGCAACACGCGCGATATCGGCAGCACCACCCTGGAGCCGCCGCTCGGCTCGGGTCCCTACAAGATCGCCAAGTTCACCGCCGGGCGCTCGATCACCTATGAGCGCGTCGACGACTACTGGGGCAAGGACCTGCCCTTCGGCATCGGCCAGAACAATTTCGACGAGATCCGCTACGAGGTGTTCCTCGACCGCACCGTTCTCTTGGAAGCCTTCAAGGGCGACCAGTACGACTGGCGCAGCGAGAATTCGGCAAAGTCCTGGGCCACCGGCTACGATTTCCCGGCCGTGCGCGACGGCCGCGTCGTGCTGGAGAAATTCCCGGACAAGGCCAGCGGCATCATGCAGGCCTTCGTCCCGAATCTGAGGCTGGAAAAATTCGCCGACTGGCGGGTGCGCCGCGCCCTCAATCTGGCCTGGGACTTCGAGACCGCGAACAGGACCCTTTTCTATAACGAGTACAAGCGCATCCAATCCTATTTCGCCGGCACCGAGCTGGCCTCGTCCGGCGTGCCGGAGGGCCGCGAGCTGGAAATCCTGGAAGAGGTGCGCGGCAAGGTGCCGGACGAGCTCTTCACCGAGCCCTACAGCAATCCGGTGGCCGGCGATCCGACCAAGCTGCGCCAGAACCTGCGCGAGGCCCTGAGGCTCCTGAAGGAAGCCGGCTGGGAGTTCAAGGGCCGCCAGCTCGTCAACGCCGCGACCGGCGAGCCCTTCACCATCGAATATCTGGGCATCGATCCGGATTTCGAACGCATCGTCCTGCCCTACGCCCAGAACCTGAAGAAGATCGGCATCGAGCTGAAGATGCGCGTCGTCGACACCTCGCAATACATCAACCGGCTGCGCTCCTTCGATTTCGAGATGATCACCTTCTCCTGGCCGGAGAGCCTGTCGCCCGGCAACGAGCAGCGCGACTTCTGGGGCTCCGAGGCGGCCGGCAACCCGGCCTCGCGCAACTTCGCCGGCATCAGGGACGAGGCCGTCGACAGCATGATCGAGCGGGTCATCTTCGCCAAGGATCGCAAGGATCTCATCGCCGCCACCCACGCGCTGGACCGCGTGCTCCTGTGGAACAACTTCATGACGCCGCAATTCTATGTCGACTACGACCGCACCGCCCGCTGGGACCGCTTCGGCCGGCCGGAAAAGCTTCCCGAATTCACCCACGGCTTTCCGACCATCTGGTGGTACGACGAGGAAAAGGCCGAAAAGACGGGCAAGCCCTCGTGAGTGGCGACATGACGACCCGCGCCATGCCCGGCATCGACCGTCGCACGCTGATGAAGCTGACGGCGGGCTCGGCCGTCGCCGCCCTCATACCGGCCGGCGCGCGCGCCGCCGCGGGGATCGAGGCAACCGGCCTGCACGGCCTCTCGGTCTTCGGCGATCTTTCCTATCCGCCGGACTTCACCCATTTCGCCTATGTCCGCCCGGATGCGCCGAAGGGCGGCCGGATGAGCTTCCGCCCGCCGGACTGGGCCTACAACCAGAACCCCCAGACCTTCAACACGCTGCATTCCTTCGTGCTGAAAGGCGATGCGCCGCCGCGCATGGAGATGACCTTCACACGGCTGATGACGCGCGCCTGGGACGAGCCGGACGCGGTCTATGGCGAGCTTGCCGAGATCGTCGACATCCTGGAGGACGGCAATCTCTACCGCTTCCATCTCCGGCCGACTGCCGTTCACCATGACGGCACGCCGATCACGGCGGAGGACGTCGCCTTTTCCCTCACCATCCTGAAGGAGAAGGGCCATCCGCTGGTCAGTCAGACCATCGAAGAGATGGCGGGCGTCGAGGCCGAGGACGAGCGCACGGCCCTTGTCCGCTTTTCCGGCAAACAGACCCGCAAGCTGCCGCTGATCGTCGCCGATCTGCCGATCTTCTCCAAGGCCTGGTGGGACGGCCGCGATTTTTCGGCATCCACCCTTGAGGTGCCGCTCGGCTGCGGACCCTACAAGGTCGGCAACTTCCAGGCCGGCCGCTATATCGAATATGAGCGGGTCAGGGACTGGTGGGGCAACGAGGTCCCCTCGGCGGTCGGCCGCAACAATTTCGACCGCATCCGCGTCGACTTCTACCGCGACCGCACCGTCGCCTTCGAGGCCTTCAAGAAGGGCAACACGCGCATCTTCGAGACCTTCGTCGCCAAGACCTGGGCGACCGGGTTCGATTTCCCGGCCTTCCACGAGAAAAAGGTCGTCAAGAAGGAGTTCCCGGACTTTAGGCCCGCCGGGGCGCAGGGCTGGTTCTTCAACACAAGGCGCGCAAAATTCGCCGATCCGCGCACCCGTGAGGCGATCGGACTCGCCTTCGATTTCGAATGGACCAACACCAATCTCTTCTATGGCAGCTATGTGCGCACCGAGTCCTTCTTCGAGAACTCGCCGATGAAGGCGGAAGGGGCCCCGTCTGCCGATGAACTGGGACTTCTGGAGCCGTTTCGCGACAGCCTGCCGGAAGAGGTCTTCGGCGAGCCGTGGACGCCGCCGGTCTCCGACGGCTCCGGTCGCGACCGCTCGCAGCTGCGCCGCGCCGTTCAGCTCCTGACCGAGGCCGGCTGGACCCGCCGCGACGGCGCCCTGGTCGACAAGGGCGGCAATGCGCTCACCATCGAGTTCATGACCAACGCGCCGACCTTCGAGCGCGTGCTGCAGCCCTATTTGGACAACCTGCGCCTCATCGGCGTTCCGGCCTCGATCCGCCTCGTCGATGCGGCCCAGTACCAGGCCCGGCTCGACGGTTTCGATTTCGACGCGGTCGGCCGGCGCTTCGCCCTCGATGCTACGCCCGGCGAGGGCATCCGCCAGCTCTGGTCGTCGCGCTCGGCCGGCATCGACGGCTCCAACAACCTTGCCGGCATCCGCGAGCCGGCGATCGATGCGCTGGTGGAAAAGCTGATCCACGCCAAGAACCGCGAGGCGATGACCGTCGTGGGCCGCGCCCTCGACCGGGTCTTGCGCGCCGGCCGCTACTGGGTGCCGAACTGGTACAAGCCCGTCCACACCATCGCGCTGTGGGACGAATATGGCTGGCCGGAAACCAAACCGCGCTACGAGTTTCCCGTTGAGACCACCTGGTGGTACGACGAGGAAAAGGCCGCAAGGCTTGATTCGCAATAAAGATCACCGCTCTGGACACGGACGAACGGCAACTTCATGGGCGCCTATATCCTCCGCCGACTGCTGTTGATGATCCCGACCATCCTCGGGATCATGCTGGTCAGCTTCCTCGTCATCCAGTTTGCCCCCGGTGGCCCGGTGGAAAAGGTCATCGCCCAGCTCACCGGCACCGACGTCTCCGCCACGGCCCGCATCGGCGGCGGCGAGGGCGGCGATTTCGGCGGGGCCCAGCCCGGCTCGCAATCGGGCGGCGAGGCGGTGACGTCCAAATATCGCGGCGCCCAGGGGCTCGATCCGGAATTCATCAAGGAGCTGGAAAAGCAGTTCGGCTTCGACAAGCCGGCCTATGAGCGCTTCGGCCTGATGATCTGGAACTACGCCCGCTTCGATTTCGGTGAGAGCTATTTCCGCGACATCTCCGTCATCGACCTGATCCTGGAAAAGATGCCCGTCTCCATCTCCCTCGGGCTGTGGATGACGCTGCTCTCCTACTCGATTTCCATACCGCTCGGCATCGCCAAGGCGGTGCGTGACGGCACCAAGTTCGACATCTGGACGAGCGCCGTCGTCATCGTCGGCTACGCCATCCCCGGCTTTCTCTTTGCCGTGCTCCTGATCGTGCTGTTTGCCGGCGGCTCCTTCTTCGACTGGTTCCCCTTGCGCGGGCTCACATCGGAGAACTGGTCGGACATGAGCTGGCCGGCGCGCATCGTCGACTATTTCTGGCACCTCGTCCTGCCGCTGACGGCTCTGGCGCTGTCGGCCTTTGCAACGACGACGCTTTTGACCAAGAACTCCTTCCTCGACGAGATCCGCAAGCAATACGTCATGACGGCCCGCGCCAAGGGCCTGACGGAACGCCAGGTGCTCTACGGCCATGTGTTCCGCAACGCCATGCTGATCGTCATCGCCGGCTTCCCGGGCGCCTTCATCAGCGCGTTTTTTGCCGGCTCGCTCCTCATCGAGACCATCTTTTCGCTCGACGGCCTCGGGCTCCTCGGCTTTGAATCCGTGATCAACCGCGACTATCCGATCGTCTTTGCCACGCTCTACATCTTCTCCCTGCTCGGCCTGGTGGTGAACCTCCTCACCGACCTCATCTACACGGTCATCGATCCGAGGATCGATTTCGAAAGCCGGGAGGTCTGAGCGCGATGGACGCGACAAGCCTCAAGGAGACCGCCCCCGCTGCGGAGGTAAAAAAGAGCCGCTTTCAGCTCTCGCCGCTGAATGCGCGGCGCTGGTCCAACTTCAAGGCCCACAAGCGGGGCTACTGGTCGCTCTGGATCTTTCTCGTCCTCTTCGTCCTGACGCTGCTCGCGGAGTTCCTCGCCAACGACCGCCCGCTCCTTGCCTATTACAAGGGCGAGGTCCTGAGCCCGGTGCTGATCGACTATCCGGAGGAAAAGTTCGGCGGCTTTTACGCCATCACCGACTACCGCGATCCGTTCATCCAGGACGAGATCAACACCAATGGCTGGATGCTCTGGCCGCTGATCCGTTACTCCTACCGCACGGTGAACAACGAGATCCCGGTGCCCGCGCCCTCGCCGCCGGCGATCTTCCTCGACCGCAAGGAGCTTTGCCAGAAATATCCCAAGGGCGTCGAGGACCCCAACTGCACCTTCGGCAACTTCAACTGGGCCGGCACCGACGACCAGGGACGCGATGTGGTCGCCCGGCTTATCTACGGTTTCCGGATTTCGGTTCTGTTCGGCCTGGTTTTGACCATCTGCTCCTCGGTGATCGGCGTCGCCGCCGGCGCCGTCCAGGGCTATTTCGGCGGCTGGACCGACCTTTTGTTCCAGCGCTTCATCGAGATATGGACGTCCATCCCGTCCCTTTACCTGCTGCTGATTATCTCCAGCGTGCTGGTGCCGAGCTTCTGGGTGCTGCTCGGGATCCTGCTCTTGTTCTCCTGGGTGGCGCTGGTCGGCGTCGTCAGGGCGGAATTCCTGCGCGGCCGTAATTTCGAATACATCAACGCGGCCCGGGCGCTGGGCGTCTCCAACGCGACCATAATGTGGCGCCACCTGCTGCCCAATGCCATGGTCGCGACGCTGACCTTCATGCCGTTCATCCTCAACGGCTCGATCACCACGCTGACCTCGCTCGACTTCCTCGGCTTCGGCCTGCCGCCCGGCTCGCCCTCGCTCGGCGAACTGCTCGCCCAGGGCAAGCGCAACATCGAGGCCCCCTGGCTCGGGCTGATGGGCTTTTTCGTGATATCCTTGATGCTGTCGCTCCTCATCTTCGTCGGCGAAGCCGTCCGCGACGCCTTCGATCCGCGCAAGACGTTCGTTTGAGGAGGACGGCATGACCAAAGACCCCCTCCTTTCCATCCAGGACCTCTCGGTCAACTTCTCCCAGTCCGGCCGGGTGACCGAGGCCGTCAGGCACGTCTCCTTCGACATCGCCAAGGGCGAGACGGTGGCGCTGGTCGGCGAATCCGGCTCCGGCAAGTCGGTGACGGCGCTCTCCATCCTGAAGCTCTTGCCCTATCCCTCCGCCTCGCATCCGACCGGAAAAATCCTGTTTCGCGGCGAGGACATCCTCGACAACGACGAGCGGGATCTGAGGCGCGTGCGCGGCGACGACATCGCGATGATCTTCCAGGAGCCGATGACCTCGCTCAACCCGCTGCACACGGTGGAGCGCCAGGTCGGCGAGATCCTGAAGGTCCATCGCGGCATGAGCGACAGGGCCGCCCGCGAGCGGGTGCTGGAACTCCTCCACCAGGTCCGCATCAAGGACCCGGAATCCCGCCTCGGTGCCTATCCGCACCAGCTCTCCGGCGGCCAGCGCCAGCGCGTCATGATCGCCATGGCGCTCGCCAACGAGCCGGACCTCCTGATCGCCGATGAGCCGACGACGGCCCTCGACGTCACCGTGCAGGCGGAGATCCTCGTGCTCCTGAAGGAGCTGCAGGAAAGCCGCGGCATGGCGATGCTGTTCATCACCCACGACCTCGGCATCGTCCGCAAGGTCTCGGACCGGGTCTGCGTCATGACCGGCGGCGAGATCGTCGAGGAGAACGCGGTCGAGGAAATCTTCCAGCGCCCGCAGCACTCCTACACGAAACACCTGCTCGCCGCCGAGCCGAAGGGCCGCCCGCCGGCCCGCAATGAGGCCGCGCCGATCGTCGTCGAAGCCGACGACGTCAAGGTCTGGTTCCCGATCCGGCGCGGCCTGATGCGCAAGACCGTCGGCCACATCAAGGCCGTCGACGGCATCGATCTGACCGTCCGCGAGGGCCAGACGCTCGGCGTCGTCGGCGAATCCGGCTCCGGCAAGACGACGCTCGGCCTGGCGCTGCTGCGCCTTATTTCGTCGCAAGGCCGGGTCGTCTTCCTCGGCCGCGACATCCAGGGCTGGAACTGGAAGAAGATGAGGCCCTTGAGGCGCGACATGCAGATCGTCTTCCAGGACCCCTACGGCTCGCTCAGCCCGCGACTGCCCGTCGGCGACATCGTTGCCGAAGGCCTTGCCATCCACGCGCCGCACCTCTCCGCCGGCGAACGCGACGCCAAGGTGGCCAAGGTGCTGGAAGAGGTCGGCCTCGACCCGGCGACCCGAAACCGCTATCCGCACGAATTCTCCGGCGGCCAGCGCCAGCGCATCTCGATCGCAAGGGCGATGGTGCTGGAGCCGAAATTCGTCATGCTCGACGAGCCGACCTCGGCACTCGACATGAGCGTCCAGGCCCAGGTCGTCGACCTGTTGCGCACGCTCCAGGAGCGCCACAGCCTCGCCTATCTGTTCATTTCCCACGATCTGAAGGTGGTCCGGGCGCTCGCCAATGACGTTATCGTCATGCGCGCCGGCGAAGTCGTGGAATCGGGCCCGGCCGAGGAGATTTTCGACCGGCCGCAAACCGACTATACCAAGACGCTGATGGCCGCCGCCTTCCACCTGGAAACGGCCGACGGCCGCGTACATGTGGAGTAGGCGTCGCAAATGACCTTTTCCAAGGAAGAGTTGGAGCGCTACGCGCGCCATATCGTGCTGGCCGATGTCGGCGGGCCGGGCCAGCAGAAGCTCGCCGCCGCCAGGGTGCTGGTGGTCGGTGCCGGCGGCCTCGGCGCCCCGGTGCTGGTCTATCTGGCGGCCGCCGGGATCGGCACGCTCGGAACGGTCGACGACGACGTGGTCTCGCTCTCCAACCTGCAGCGCCAGGTGATCCACGACACCGACGCCGTCGGCATGAAAAAGGTGGAAAGCGCCGAGCGCTCGCTCCGACGCATCAATCCCAATGTGGCGGTCGAAGCCCATCCGGTGCGCCTTGAGGACGGCAACGCCGACGAGATCATCGGCGCCTACGACATCGTCGTCGACGGCACCGACAACTTCGCCACCCGCTACCGCCTCGCCGACCGCTGCGAAGCGCTGGAAAAGCCCTTGGTGACGGCCGCCGTCGGCACCTTCGACGGCTCCATCACCACGCTCGTGCCATTCAGGGAAGGCCCTGACGGCCGCAAGAACCCGCGTTACCGCGACCTCTTCCCCGCGCCGCCGCCGGACGGCCTGCTGCCGACCTGCGCCGAGGCCGGCGTCCTCGGCGCGCTCACCGGCGTCATCGGATCGATGCAGGCGCTGGAAGTCATCAAGCTGATTGCCGGCGTCGGCGAGCCGCTGATCGGCAAGCTGCTCCTGTTCGATGCCCGCTCCATGCGCTTCGAGACCATCGACTATGCCCGTGCGCCCGAGCGGGCCGGCGCCTCCTCCCGGTAAGCCGGAGAGGTGCGGCCGGCTGGCCTTCCGGCCATTTCCGACGGCGTGGCAATCCCCGTCCGTATAAACATTATCCTTACGTCCACGGAATTTCTTTTGCCGCTTTTAAGGTCTCGTTAACCGAACGCCCGCCAACATGGTCCATCGGCCTCGCACAGGGTCCGGCAAAATCCCGCCTCCTCCCAGGCAAGGATGGATCGCCGACCCAGGGTTGACGGCGAGGCGACATGCGAACCGAGGAGACCGCCATGCTTTTCAAACTGGCGAACCGGTTCGGCATCTGCGCGCTCGCTGCCGCGTTTGTATCTCTGTCTTCGGCGGCCATCGCTCAAGGTGTCGTTCCCTGCGGCGACCGCGAAACGGTCGTTGGAATGCTGGCCAAGCGCTACCAGGAAACGCCGCGCGCCATGGGCCTTGCCTCGCGCTCCGGCGTCATGGAGATCTACGTCTCCAAGACCGGGTCCTGGACGGTGCTGATGACCAATACGTCAGGTCGCACCTGCATGATCGCCGTCGGCGAGAACTGGGAAGACCTGAAGCGCATCAGCCTCGATCCGGCCGCCTAAGCGAAAGGGCCGCGACGTCACGCCGCCGGTCGCAAAAGCGGTAAGCTCGATGCCGGTCGGGCCGCGACGAATAGCGGCCATGCGGGTGCGCGTCTTGCATGGCGCCGGCAAAGGGTCTATCGGTGCAGGCAGCGTCGCGGCCTCTCCCGGCCGCGCCGTGCCCGCCATGACGCCGATACCCGGAGCCTGTTACGGTGAGTGAAGGCCTGCCGCTTATGCCGACCGTGGCCGAGCGCTACGATGCGCTCGTGCGGGCCGGTGAAATCGAGCGCGACGCGGCCCAGGCCGCCCTCGTCGCCCGTTTCGACAAACTCTGCGAGGACCTCGCCGAGAGCCGCCTTGCCACCAAGAAGAGCGCGCTCGGCTGGCTGTTCGGCCGCACCGCGCCGAAGGCGTCCACGGTGCACGGGGTTTACGTATGGGGAAAGGTCGGGCGCGGCAAGACCATGCTCATGGACCTGCTGTTCGATCTGGCTCCGGTCAAGCGCAAGCGGCGCAGCCATTTCCACGAATTCATGGCCGACATCCACGAGCGCGTCCATGCCTTCCGCAAGAAGGTCAAGGACGGCACGGTCAAGGACGCCGACCCGATCCCGCCGATCGCCGACGCCCTTGCCGAAGACACGCGGCTGCTGTGTTTCGACGAGTTCTCCGTCACCGACATCGCCGACGCGATGATCCTGCGCCGGCTCTTCACCGAGCTGTTCGAGCGCGGCGTCATCGTCGTCGCCACCTCCAACGTCGATCCCGACGACCTCTACAAGGACGGCCTCAACCGGCAGTTCTTCGAGCCCTTCATCCCGCTCCTGAAGGAGCATGTGGACGTTGTCCGGCTCGATTCCCGCACCGACTACCGGCTGGAGATGATGTCCGGCGAGCCGATCTACTTCACGCCGCTCGGCGAGGAGGCGGATGCCGCCATGGACCATATGTGGCAGCGCCTGTCCGGCGGCGGCCACGAACGGGCCGAGCGGCTGGAGATCAAGGGCCGCTGGATCGACGTGCCGCGGGTCTCCCACGGCATCGCCCGCATCCCCTTCGCCGATCTCTGCGAACGGCCGCTCGGCGCCGCCGACTACCTGCGGCTCGCCCACGCCTACCACACGCTGTTCCTTGAGAACGTTCCGGTGCTGCCGGCGGCTAAGCGCAACGAGGCCAAGCGCTTCATCATGCTGATCGACGCGCTCTACGACGCGCGCGTCAAGCTTGTGGTCTCCGCCGCGGCGGAGCCGACCGAGCTCTACCGCGCGGCCACCGGCACGGAAGCCTTCGAGTTCGACCGCACCGTCTCGCGCCTCATCGAGATGCGCTCGGCCGACTATATCGCGCTGCCGCACAGCACCGTCGAAGAGCCGGCCGACGCCGCTTCCTGATACGGAAGGCCGCGCTCCCGACCCTGCGCCCGCCCGCCGCCGCGCCCGTTCTAAAAATAAGAAAAACGGAATATTCATCGAATGGACATGGAACCGCCGCCGGCCCATGATTCTTTCGTTATTTTGCCGCGTCTTCACTTGAACCGACTGCCCATTCGGAGTAGGGACACCTGAAGAGTGAAAGTTCTCGCTATATCTACTTTACGTAAAGGGAAGCAAACGACAATGGCGCGCAACAAGATTGCTCTCATCGGTTCGGGCATGATCGGCGGAACGCTGGCCCACCTCGCCGGGCTCAAGGATCTGGGCGACGTCGTCCTGTTCGACATCGCCGAGGGAATGCCCCAGGGCAAGGCCCTCGACCTCGCCGAATCCTCCCCCGTCGAAGGCTTCGACGCCGCGCTTTCGGGCACCCAGGATTATTCCGGGATCGCCGGCGCCGACGTCGTCATCGTCACCGCCGGCGTGCCGCGCAAGCCCGGCATGAGCCGCGACGATCTCCTCGGAATTAACCTCAAGGTCATGGCCTCGGTCGGCGCCGGCATCAAGGAGCACGCTCCGGACGCCTTCGTCGTCTGCATCACCAACCCGCTCGACGCCATGGTCTGGGCGCTGCAGAAGTTCTCCGGCCTGCCCAAGAACATGGTCGTCGGCATGGCCGGCGTGCTGGACTCTGCCCGCTTCCGCTACTTCCTCGCCGAGGAGTTCGGCGTCTCGGTGGAAGACGTCACCGCCTTCGTGCTCGGCGGCCACGGCGACACCATGGTGCCGCTGCCGCGCTACTCCACCGTTGCCGGCATCCCGCTGCCGGACCTCATCAAGATGGGCTGGACCACCGAGGAGAAGCTGGAAGAGATCGTCCAGCGCACCCGCGACGGCGGCGCTGAGATCGTCGGCCTTCTGAAGACCGGCTCGGCCTTCTATGCCCCGGCCGCGTCGGGCATCGCCATGGCCGAAGCTTACCTTAAGGACAAGAAGCGCGTCCTGCCCTGCGCCGCCTATTGCAGCGGCCAGTACGGCGTCGACGGCGTCTATGTCGGCGTGCCGATCGTCATCGGCGCCGGCGGCGTCGAAAAGATCGTCGAGATCGAGCTTCAGGGCGCCGAGCAGGAAGGCTTCGACAAGTCGGTCAACGCGGTGAAGGGCCTGATCGAGGCCTGCCAGCAGATCGAGCCGTCGCTCGCCTGACGGGTTTTTCGTAAATAAAGAGAACACACTTCCGCAAGAGGGAGCGAACGGATGAATATCCACGAATACCAGGCCAAGGCCCTGTTGAAGGGGTTTGGGGCGCCGGTGGCAAGCGGCGTGCCGATCTTTACGCCCGGTGAGGCGGAGGCCGCCGCCAAGACGCTGGGCGGCCCGCTCTGGGTGGTGAAGAGCCAGATCCACGCCGGCGGCCGCGGCAAGGGCAAGTTCAAGGAAGCCACCGCCGGCGACAAGGGCGGTGTGCGCCTCGCCAAGTCGGTCGAGGAGGTCAGGGAATTCGCCGGCCAGATGCTCGGCGCGACGCTGGTGACCAAGCAGACCGGCCCGGCCGGCAAGGTCGTCAACCGCCTCTATATCGAGGACGGCGCCGACATCGCCACCGAGCTCTACCTGTCGCTGCTCGTCGACCGCACCGTCGGCCGCGTTGCCTTCGTCGCCTCGACGGAAGGCGGCATGGACATCGAGACCGTCGCGGAAGAAACCCCGGACAAGATCCACACCATCCCGATCGACCCGCAAGCCGGCGTCACCGACGCCGATGCCGAAAAGGTCGCCGACGCACTCGGCCTCGAGGGCGTCGCCAAGGATGAGGGCAAGGAGCTTGCCGGCATCCTCTACAAGGCCTTCACCGAGAAGGACATGAGCCTTCTGGAGATCAACCCGCTGATCGTCATGAAGGACGGCCATGTGCGGGTGCTCGACGCCAAGGTCTCCTTCGACGGCAACGCGCTGTTCCGCCATGACGACGTCATGGAGCTGCGCGACCTCACCGAGGAGGACGACAAGGAGATCGAGGCCTCCAAGCACGATCTCGCCTATGTCGCCCTTGAGGGCAATATCGGCTGCATGGTCAACGGCGCCGGCCTTGCCATGGCGACCATGGACATCATCAAGCTCTACGGCGCCGAGCCGGCGAACTTCCTCGATGTCGGCGGCGGCGCCTCGGCCGAAAAGGTCACCGCGGCCTTCAAGATCATCACCGCCGATCCCAACGTGAAGGGCATCCTCGTCAACATCTTCGGCGGCATCATGCGCTGCGACGTGATCGCCGAGGGCGTCATCAAGGCGGTCAAGGAAGTCGGCCTCAAGGTGCCGCTGGTTGTGCGCCTGGAAGGCACCAACGTGGAAAAGGGCAAGGAGATCCTCAACGGCTCCGGCCTCGACGTCATCGCCGCCGACGACCTCGACGACGCGGCAAAGAAAATCGTCAAAGCCGTGGAGGGGACTGCGTAATGTCCATTCTCGTCGACAAGAACACCAAGGTCCTGGTCCAGGGCCTGACCGGCAAGACCGGCACCTTCCACACCGAGCAGGCGCTTGCCTATTACGGCACCCAGATGGTCGGCGGCATCCACCCCAAGAAGGGTGGCCAGACCTGGGGCGGCGTAGAGGGCGGCGCCGAGCTGCCGATCTTCGCCTCCGTTGCCGAGGGCAAGGAGGCGACCGGCGCCAACGCCTCGGTCGTCTACGTCCCGCCGGCAGGCGCCGGCGCCGCGATCATCGAGGCCATCGAGGCGGAAATCCCGCTCATCGTCTGCATCACCGAGGGCATCCCGGTGATGGACATGGTCAAGGTCAAGGCGCGGCTCGACAAGTCCAGCTCGCGGCTCCTCGGCCCGAACTGCCCGGGCGTCCTGACGCCGGAAGAGTGCAAGATCGGCATCATGCCGGGCTCGATCTTCAAGAAGGGCAATGTCGGCATCGTCTCGCGCTCCGGCACGCTGACCTACGAGGCGGTGTTCCAGACCACCAATGAGGGCCTCGGCCAGACCACGGCCGTCGGCATCGGCGGCGACCCGGTCAAGGGCACCGAGTTCATCGACATGCTGGAGATGTTCCTCGCCGACGAGGCGACCGAATCCATCGTCATGATCGGCGAGATCGGCGGCTCGGCCGAAGAGGACGCCGCCCAGTTCATCGCCGACGAGGCCAAGAAGGGCCGCAAGAAGCCGATGGTCGGCTTCATCGCCGGCCGCACGGCGCCCCCGGGCCGCACCATGGGCCATGCCGGCGCCGTCATTTCCGGCGGCAAGGGCGGTGCGGAAGACAAGATCGCGGCAATGGAGGCGGCCGGCATCCGCGTCTCCCCGTCGCCCGCCCAGCTCGGCACGACGCTGGTCGAGCTCTTGAAAGGCTAAAAAAAACAACGCGCCGGGCTTTTTCAAAAGAAAAGCCCGGCCATATACCAAATGTCTAGGATTGTTCCAGGAAACTGCCGGACCGCCATCTGGTCCGGAGCGGACGTCCGGGGCAGGAGGCAACTCAAGGAGGGAGACGCGGCATGGGGCCGCGTCATCTAGCATACGGAGCGGGCACTCCCCGCATCAGCCATGGCACGCCAGGACGCGAACAAGGCCTTCGCACAGACGTCGTTTCTCTATGGCGGCAACGCCGCCTATCTGGAAGATCTTTACGCCCGCTATCAGGAAGAGCCCGCAACGCTCGACGATGCCTGGCAGGATTTCTTCGAAGACCTCAAGGACGAGCGCCAGAACGTCCTGAAGGAGGCCAAGGGCGCTTCCTGGAAACGGGGCGACTGGCCGGTGCCGCTGAACGGCGAGCTGGTCTCGGCCCTCGATGGCGACTGGGCGCCGGCCCAGCAACGCATCGAGACCAAGGTCAAGGAAGCGGCGCAGAAACGCGGCGTGGAGCTGAGCGACGCCGACGTCTACCAGACGACGCGCGATTCCATCCGCGCCCTGATGATGATCCGCGCCTACCGCATCCGCGGCCATCTCCACGCCGACCTCGATCCCCTCGGCCTCCAGGTCCGGCCCGACCACGAGGAGCTCGACCCGCGCTCCTACGGGCTGATGGAGGAGGACTGGGACCGTAAGATCTTCCTCGACTACGTGCTCGGCCTGGAGTTCGCCAACGTCCGCGAGATGATGGCGATCCTGAAGCGCACCTACTGCTCGACCTTCGCCGTCGAATTCATGCACATCTCCGTGCCGGAGCAGAAGGGCTGGATCCAGGAGCGCATCGAGGGCCCGGACAAGGGCGTCGCCTTCACCGACATGGGCAAGGTGGCGATCCTCAACAAGCTGATCGAGGCCGAAGGCTTCGAGCGCTTCATCGACGTCAAATACACCGGCACCAAGCGCTTCGGCCTCGACGGCGGCGAATCCGTCGTCCCGGCGCTGGAGCAGATCATTAAGCGCGGCGGCCATCTCGGCGTGCGCGAGATCGTCCTCGGCATGGCCCACCGCGGCCGCCTCAATGTGCTGGCCCAGGTCATGGGCAAGCCGCACCGGGCGATCTTCCACGAGTTCAAGGGCGGCTCGATCCATCCCGACGACGTCGAGGGGTCCGGCGACGTCAAGTACCACCTCGGCGCCTCCTCGGACCGCGAGTTCGACGGCAACCGGGTCCACCTGTCGCTGACCGCCAACCCCTCGCACCTTGAGATCGTCGATCCGGTGGTGCTCGGCAAGGTCCGCGCCAAGCAGGACCAGTACGCCGACCAGCCGCGCGGCGAGACCGTGCCGCTGGAGCAGCGCGCCCGCGTCATGCCGCTCCTCATCCATGGCGATGCGGCCTTCGCCGGTCAGGGCGTGGTGCCGGAATCCCTCGGCCTCTCGGCCCTCAAGGGCCACCGCACCGCCGGCTCGATCCACGTCATCATCAACAACCAGATCGGCTTCACCACCAACCCGCGCTTCTCGCGCTCCTCGCCCTATCCCTCGGACGTGGCGAAGATGGTCGAGGCGCCGATCTTCCACGTCAACGGCGACGATCCGGAGGCGGTCGTCTACGCCGCCAAGGTGGCGACGGAATTCCGCCAGCTCTTCAAGAAGCCGGTCGTCATCGACGTGTTCTGCTATCGCCGGCACGGTCACAACGAGGGCGACGAGCCGTCCTTCACCCAGCCGATCATGTACCAGAAGATCCGCGAGCATCCGCGGACCACGGACATCTATGCCGAAAAGCTGGTCTCCGAAGGCCTCGTCACCCCCGAAGAGGTCGAGGGCATGCGCACCCATTGGCGCGAGCACCTTGACGCCGAGTTCGAGGCCGGCAGCTCCTACAGGCCCAACAAGGCCGACTGGCTCGACGGCCGCTGGACCGGCATCAAGCAGGCCCAGGCGATCGACGATCCGCGCCGCGGCAAGACCGGCGTCGTCAAGGATGAGCTGCGCGAGATCGGCGAGGCGATCACCACCATCCCCGAGGGCTTCAAGGCCCATCGCACCATCCAGCGGTTCCTGGGCAACCGCCGCAAGGCTCTGGAATCCGGCGAGAACATCGACTGGGCGACGGCCGAGGCCCTGGCCTTTGCCTCGCTCGTCAAGGAAGGCCACCCGGTGCGCCTCTCCGGCCAGGATGTGGAGCGCGGCACCTTCTCCCAACGCCATTCGGTGATCTACGACCAGGAGACCGAGGAGCGCTACAGCCCGCTGTCCGCCTTCGACGAGGGCGGCGCCCGCTACGAGGTCATCAACTCGATGCTTTCTGAGGAGGCGGTGCTCGGCTTCGAATACGGCTACTCGCTGGCCGAGCCGAATGCGCTCGCCCTGTGGGAGGCCCAGTTCGGCGACTTCGCCAACGGCGCCCAGGTCGTCATCGACCAGTTCCTGTCGTCGGGCGAGCGCAAATGGCTGCGCATGTCGGGCCTCACCCTGCTGTTGCCGCACGGCTACGAGGGCCAGGGTCCGGAGCATTCGTCGGCCCGCCTGGAGCGCTATCTGCAGCTTTGCGCGGAAGACAACATGCAGGTCGCCGCCTGCACCACGCCGGCCAACTACTTCCACATCCTGCGCCGCCAGCTCAATCGCGACTTCCGCAAGCCGCTGGTGCTGATGACGCCGAAGTCGCTGCTGCGCCACAAGCGCTGCGTGTCGCGGCTCGACGAGATGGCCGACGATTCCACCTTCCATCGCTTGCTTTGGGACGACGCCGAGCTGCGTCCGGGCGAGACGGTCAAGCTCGCCGCCGACGACAAGATCCGCCGCGTCGTGCTCTCCTCCGGCAAGGTCTATTACGACCTCTTTGAGGAGCGCGAGCGCCGCGACATCGACGACGTCTACCTGTTGCGCATCGAGCAGCTCTATCCGTTCCCGACCAAGGCGCTGTTGCAGGAGCTGTCCCGCTTCCCGCAGGCCGAGGTGATCTGGTGCCAGGAAGAGCCCAAGAACATGGGCTCCTGGTATTTCATCCAGCCCTATGTGGAATGGGTTTTGAGCCAGATCGATGCCAAGCATCCGCGGCCGCGCTATGTCGGCCGTGCGGCATCCGCTGCGACCGCCACCGGCCTGATGTCCAAGCATCTGGCCCAGCTCCAGGCATTCCTTGACGAGGCTTTTGCGGAATAGCGCGGCAGCCGCTGAATTCTGCCGACGCGACCCTCACCGAAGAAAAGAGACGAGACGAAAATGGCCACCGAAATCCGCGTACCGACCCTCGGCGAATCGGTCACCGAAGCGACCATTGCCCAGTGGTTCAAGAAACCCGGCGACGCGATTTCCGTCGACGAGCCGCTGGTCGAGCTTGAGACCGACAAGGTGACGATCGAGGTGCCGGCGCCGTCCGCCGGCGTCCTCGGCGAGATCCTCGTCACTGACGGCGAGACCGTCGAGGTCGGCGCGCTCCTCGGCACCATCGGCGAGGGCGACGGCGCTGCGGCCAAGGAAAAGCCGGCCGACAAGAAGGCCGAGGCCTCGAAGGCCAAGGAACCGGAAAAGAAGGCCGAGCCTGCCAAGGACGACGGCGAGGATGGCGGCAAGGACGGCACCATGCCGCCGTCGCCGGCCGCCAAGAAGCTGATGGAGGAAAAGGGCCTGTCCGCGTCCGACGTGGAAGGCTCCGGCAAGCGCGGCCAGATCCTGAAGGAAGACGTGCTTGCCGCCGCCGACAAGCCGGCCAAGTCCGCGCCATCGTCGGCGCCGCAGACCAGCGCCCCTGCGCCGCAGCCGGTTTCCCTTCGCGTCACCCCGCCGGAGGACGACGAGGCCCGCGAGGAGCGGGTGCGCATGACCAAGCTGCGCCAGACCATCGCCCGGCGCCTCAAGGACGCCCAGAACACGGCCGCCATGCTGACCACCTTCAACGAGGTCGACATGGCCCCGGTGATGGCGCTCCGCAAGGAATACAAGGACCTCTTTGAGAAGAAGCACGGCGTCAAGCTCGGCTTCATGGGTTTCTTCGTGAAGGCCGTCTGCCATGCCCTGAAGGAGATCCCGGCCGTCAACGGCGAGATCGACGGCACGGATCTGGTCTACAAGAACTACTACCACGTCGGCGTTGCCGTCGGCACGGACAAGGGCCTGGTGGTCCCGGTGGTGCGCGACGCCGACCGGCTGTCGATCGCCGGCATCGAGCAGTCCATCGGCGATTTCGGCCGCCGCGCCAGAGACGGCAAGCTCGGCATCGAGGACATGCAGGGCGGCACCTTCACCATCTCCAATGGCGGCGTCTACGGCTCGCTGATGTCCACCCCGATCCTCAACGCGCCGCAGTCCGGCATCCTCGGCATGCACAAGATCCAGGAGCGGCCGATGGTCGTCGGCGGCCAGGTCGTGGTGCGGCCGATGATGTACCTGGCGCTCTCCTACGACCACCGCATCGTCGACGGCAAGGAAGCCGTCACCTTCCTGGTGCGGGTCAAGGAATCCATCGAGGATCCGCAGCGCCTGATCCTCGACCTCTAGACCCTGCCGGCGCGGCGCGACATTCGCCGCCGCGCCGCC
>NZ_NPEV01000034.1:44232-59882 GCF_003258835.1 Rhodobium orientis
AACACCTCCGTTGCGCCGGAAAAGTCTGTTAGCATTGATCTGACCTCGCGGGCGGAACGGCCCGCCAAGCCGAAGGATTGCTTGGGATGACCTACGATCTCGTCGTCATCGGAACCGGCCCGGGGGGCTATGTCTGCGCGATCCGCGCCGCGCAACTGGGCATGAAGGTGGCCGTCGTCGAAAAGCGCGCCACCCATGGCGGCACCTGCCTCAATGTCGGCTGCATTCCCTCAAAGGCGATGCTGCACACCTCCGAACTGTTCGAGGAGGCGGGCCACTCCTTTGCCGGCTTCGGCATCAAGGTCGCCAAGCCGAAGCTCGACCTGCCGGCGATGATGAAGCACAAGCAGGAGACCATCGACGGCAATGTCGGCGGCATCGAGTTCCTGTTCAAGAAGAACAAGATCACGGCCTTCCACGGCACCGGCCGCATTCTCGGCGCCGGCAAGGTCGAGGTCGCCCATGAGGACGGCTCGACGGAGATCGTGGAGACCCGCAACATCGTCATCGCCACCGGCTCCGACGTCGCCCGCCTGCCGGGCATCGAGATCGACGAGGAGCAGGTGGTGTCCTCCACCGGCGCGCTCGCGCTCGACAAGGTGCCGGGCAAGATGATCGTCGTCGGCGCCGGCGTCATCGGCCTGGAACTCGGCTCGGTCTGGCGCCGCCTCGGCGCCGAGGTCACCGTCGTGGAGTTCCTCGACCGCATTCTGCCGGGCATGGACGGCGACGTCGCCAAGAATTTCCAGCGCATGCTGAAGAAGCAGGGCATGAAGTTCATGCTCTCCTCCAAGCTCGACGGCATCGACAGGAAGGGCAAGAAGCTGGTCGCCACCATCGAGCCGGCGGCCGGCGAGGCCGCGGCCGAGACCATCGAGGCCGACGTCATCCTCGTCGCCATCGGCCGTCGCCCCTACACCGAAGGCCTCGGCCTCGACGATGTCGGCGTTGCCCTCGACGACAAGGGCCGGGTCAAGACCGACGGCCATTTCAAGACCTCGGTCGACGGCATCTATGCGATCGGCGACGTGATCGCCGGCCCGATGCTCGCCCACAAGGCCGAGGACGAGGGCGTCGCGCTCGCCGAACAGCTTTCCGGCCAGGCCGGCCATGTGAACTACGACGTCATTCCGGGCGTCGTCTACACCATGCCGGAGGTCGCCTCGGTGGGTAAGACCGAGGAGGAGCTGAAGGAGGCCGGCACCGCCTATTCCGTCGGCAAGTTCCCGTTCAGCGCCAACGGCCGCGCCAAGGCCATGGGCCAGACCGAAGGTTTCGTGAAGGTGCTCGCCGACCAGGAGACCGACCGCGTCCTCGGCGTCCACATCGTCGGCGCCGGTGCCGGCGAGATGATCCACGAGGCGGCGGTGATCATGGAGTTCGGCGGCTCGGCCGAGGACCTCGGCCGCACCTGCCACGCCCATCCGACCATGTCCGAAGCGGTCAAGGAAGCGGCGCTGGCCGTCGACAACCGACCGATCCACATGTGACAGCCCGCGGCCCGGCCCATCAAGGACCCGATCGCCGCGGCTGTCCGGCAGGTGCCGCGGGACCGGTCAGTGCGCGTTGCTCAATACAAGCGCATTGACGACCGTCGGTTCGGATCGCTCGGAGGATATGACACGCGGGGCTTTTCCGCGCGCTCCATCGGTCCGGTCAATGCGCGTCCTCACAAAAAAACAAAAAGCCGGGCCGTCAAACGACGGCCCGGCCTTTTTGTCGGGACAGACTTTGGATCAGGAGAAAGCTGACGCGGCTTCCTATTCGGCCGGCGCCGTCGGCGTCACGTCGCTGGTCGCCAGCGAATCCGATTTGGCGCCCTTGGCGCTCGGAAGCGGCGTGATCTTGGCCGACTTCATCGTCTTCACGTCATAGGACGCCGTGGTGTCGGTCTTGGAGTAGGGGCACGCAAGGGCGATCGAGGCGCTGAGCGCGAAAGCCGAAGCGGCGAGAAGCGTGGTGGTGGTGCGGATCATGGCAGTGCCTCCTGTCATGTGCCGGCCTGGAAGATGAAGCGCGCGGTCTGGGGGCGCTGAATTTGTGCCGGACTGCGTCAAAAAGTATCATGACGCATCTTTGGGCGACAAATCACAGATTGTTTAGCGCCGGTTTCACCCGGGGATCCATGCACCTGCCGGCCGCCCGTCAATCCCGTTCCAGCACCACACGGTAGTGTTCGTCGGCCTTGCGGGTGTCGTGATAGGTGACCTGCACGTCGACCTGCATCCGGTGGCCATAGCTGTGGAGCGTCACGTAGCGGGTTCCGAAGAAAACCTCGAATGCGGCGTAGATCCGGGCCTGGTCGAGCCGCTGGCCCGGCGCCCAGCCCCAGGTGCAGTCGCGCGGCGAGCACTCGCTCTTGACCCGGATACGCCAGTTGCCCTCGAAGCGGCCGCGAACGCATTCATATTCCACCTCGATGGAGGAGATCACGCCGACCCGCGGCCGGGGGTGGACCCAGGTGCCGACTTCCGGCGGCATCTTGCAGTCGTTGGCCTCGGCCCCGGCCGGCATCGCCACCGGCAGGGCCAGCAGGGCGGCAGCCAGCATCGCGCTGCGTGCAAATGGTGTCATCGGTATGTCCCCGACGGAGCGTTCCGACCGCAACCCTTTTGGCCGGAAGAAGAACCGTCCTTTCCTGGTCAGGCCCGCGGATGTGCCTTCTGGTAGATGTCGATGAGCCTGTCGCTTTCGACCGCGGTGTAGATCTGGGTGGTCGACAGGCTGGCGTGGCCGAGCAGTTCCTGGATTGCCCGGAGGTCTCCGCCGGCGCTGAGCAGGTGCGTGGCGAAGGAGTGGCGAAGGGCGTGCGGCGTTGCGGTTTCGTTGAGGCCGAGCGCGCCGCGCAGGCGCTGGACAGCGATCTGGATGATGCGCGGCGACAGCGGTCCGCCCCGCGCCCCGACGAAGAGCGGCCCGTCCTCGGCCAGCGCATAGGGGCAGAGCCGCAGATACGCCGCGACCGCCTCCTGCGTTGCGGCGAGCACCGGGACCAGCCGCGTCTTGCCGCCCTTGCCGGTCACCCGCAGCGAATCGACGGTGTCGAGCGGCGCCTCGGCGCGGGTGAGGCCGAGGGCCTCGGAGATGCGAAGGCCCGAGCCGTAGAGCAGCGACAGGACGGCGGCGTTGCGCACCGCGATCCAGGGCTCCTCGTCGAGGGCCTCGTCCGCATCGACCATGCGCCGCGCCGCCGCCGCCGCGATCGGCTTCGGCAGCGTCCTGGGCTGTTTCGGCGTGCGGATCGCCTTCAGCGCCGCGGCGTTGGCAAGGCCCTTCCGCTCCAGGAAGGAGAAAAACGAGCGCACGCCCGCAAGTGCCCGCCCCATGGAGCGCGCGCCGGCGCCGGAACGCCGCCGTTCGGCGAGAAAACCACGGAAATCGGCGGGCTTCAGGTCGGCGATATCGGCAATCCCCGGCGCGCCGCCGAGATGCAGCGTCAGGAAGGAGAGGAGCTGGCGCACGTCGCGCTCGTAGGCCTCGACCGTCTTTGCCGCAAGCCGCCGCGTGCCGGCGAGGTGGGCGAGCCAGGCGGTCACCTCCGCAGCAAGGTCGGGTCTGGCGGTGATCAGCGGCTCTGCCATGTCTCCTTCCACATATTTATACCAAGTATACAATCACGACGAGCACGTTGACGCGTCTACGCTTTTCCAGACCGGCAGCATACGCGAGCAACATTGACAATTCGTCACCAGTTTACTCCGTATTTAATTCCAAAGTGCAGCATTGGCGGCGCCGATCATGCCCGAAAATTTGGGTTTTATCTAACGCGGCCGGCATGAGGCTTTATCCCGCCGGGCCGCCCGCTATCCTCTGGCGACGTCCCGGCCGGCTGAGTCGCCGCCGGGCGTTGGTCATTGCCGAATGCCGGAGCCCGCGTGCCCAACCAGACCGATCACCTGCCGGGCCTTGAGCCGCCCCCCGAAGAGCCCGCTGCCGCCATTCCGGTGCTGGTGCCGGTGGCCGTGGAGACGGCCTACAGCTATCGGGTTCCGGCCGGAACGCGCCTTGAGCCCGGAACGATCGTCCAGATACCACTCGGCAACCGGCAGGTCGTCGGCGCCGTCTGGGAGCCCGGCATCTGGGAGGGCGGCGGCGGAAAGCCGGTCGATCCCTCGAAGCTGCGCGAGATCCTCCACGTCTTCGACGTGCCGCCCATCGACGGGCGCATGCGCCGCTTCATCGATTGGGTCGCCCGCTGGACCATGGCGCCGCCCGGCATGGTGCTGCGGATGGTCCTCCGGGTGCCGGAGGCGCTGGAGCCGGAGCCGCCGCTGAAGGGCGTCCGCCTTGCCGGCGCGCCGCCGGAGCGCATGACCAAGGCTCGGGCCCGCGTGCTCGATCTCTTTGAGGAGAATCCCTCGTGGTCGAAGACGGGCCTGGCGACGGCCGCCGGCGTCAGCCCCGGCGTCGTCGACGGCCTCATCGACGCCGGCACGCTCGGCATCGTGCCGCTGCCGGCCGCTCCGCCGGCGCCGGTGCCCGAGGCGGACTGGAACCGCCGCGACCTCAGCCCCGCCCAGATGGCCGCCGCCGAAGATATCACGGCGACGGTCGCCGAGCGGCGCTTCTCCGTCACGCTGCTGGACGGCGTCACCGGCGCCGGCAAGACCGAGGTCTATTTCGAGGCCGTCGCCGAGGCATTGCGTCGCGGGCGCCAGGCGCTGGTGCTGCTGCCGGAGATCGCGCTCACCTCCGAATTCCTGCAGCGCTTCGAGGAGCGCTTCGGCTGCCGCCCCGGCGAGTGGCATTCCGACGTACCGCCGAAGCAGCGCGTGCGGCTCTGGCGCGGCGTCATCGACGGCTCGGTCCGGGTCGTTGTCGGCGCTCGCTCCGCGCTGTTCCTGCCGTTCCCCGAACTCGGCCTCATCGTCGTCGACGAGGAGCACGACCCCGCCTACAAGCAGGACGACCGCGTCGCCTACCACGCCCGCGACATGGCCGTCGTGCGCGGCCATATCGCCGGCTTCCCGGTGATCCTGTCGTCGGCGACGCCGTCGATCGAGACCCGGCACAACGCCGATACCGGCCGCTACCGCCGCATCGAGCTGCCGGACCGCGCCTCCGGCGCCGCGCTGCCCGACATCCACGCGATCGACATGCGCCGGGGCGGCCCGACGCGCGGGCGCTGGCTGGCGCCGGCGCTGACCCGGGCCGTCGGCGAGGCGCTTGCCCGCGACGAACAGGCGCTCCTCTTCCTCAATCGCCGGGGCTATGCGCCGCTGACGCTATGCCGGTCCTGCGGCCACCGCTTCGAATGCCCCGACTGCAGCGCCTGGCTGGTCGAGCACCGGTTCCGCAGCGTGCTGACCTGCCACCATTGCGGCTTTTCCATGCCGACGCCGGAGGCGTGCCCCTCCTGCGGCGACGTCGATTCGCTGACCGCCTGCGGACCGGGCGTGGAGCGCATTGCCGAGGAAGCCGCGGCGGACTTTCCCGACGCCCGCATCATCGTTCTGTCCTCCGACATGCCGGGCGGCACCAGGCGGCTCCGGGCGGAACTGAAGGCGATCGCGGGCGGCGAGGGCGACATCATCATCGGCACGCAGCTCGTCGCCAAGGGCCACAATTTCCCCAAGCTCAAGGTCGTCGGCGTCGTCGATGCCGACCTCGGCCTCTCCACCGCCGACCCGCGCGCGGCGGAGCGCACCTTCCAGCTCATCTCCCAGGTCACCGGCCGTGCCGGGCGGAAGGACGGCGCCGGCGTCGGCTATTTGCAGACCTATATGCCCGACCATCCGGTGATGCGGGCGCTCGTCTCCGGCGACCGCGAGAGCTTCTATGCGACCGAGCTGGAAGCGCGCGAGCGCTCGGCCATGCCGCCCTTTGCACGGCTCGCAAGCCTTCTCGTCACCGGTCCGGACCGGCCCCTCACCGAAGGCTTTGCCCGCGAGCTTGCCCGCGCCGCGCCGCACCAGGACGGCGTCCACGTGCTGGGTCCGGCCGACCCGCCGCTCGCCGTCATCAGAGGCCGCCACCGCCAGCGCCTCCTCGTCCATGCCGACCGGGCGGCGGACATCCAGGCCTATCTGCACCGCTGGCTGGCTGCCGGCCCGGTGCCGAAAAAGGGCGTCCGGCTCGCCATCGACGTCGAGCCCCTCAGCTTCATGTGAGGCGGCGCTTCCCGGGCCATTTCTCTAATACTATTGGACGGGGAATTTCAGCGCCTCCTGTGCCATCATCGCGGCAACGACAGACCGACAGGGAGGACCGGGATATGGTCCGGACAACAACGCTCGCCGCGGCAATTGCCGGCGCCATGGTTCTTGCCGCACCCGGCGCCGGGCGCGCTGCCGGAACGGACACGCTCTTTTCCATTGGCGTCATGACCGGCGGCGACGCCACCCAGTACTGCAATTTCATGACACCGACGGATGCGGCCGCGTTCGTCTTCGACGACGAGGCGACCTGGCGCTTCGTCTTCGTCTCCGATTACCCTGTAGCCGAGGGATCGGGCGAGGAAAAGGGTCCGCGCGCCCGCGCCGTCGTCAACGGTACGCTGGAGACCTTCGTCTTTCGGGGCGAGCAAACGGACGACAAGGGCGTGCTGGTGCGTCGCTACCGCGGCCTCGACGACAACGACCTGCGCATGGTCGCGCGCCTGAAGCCGGGCGAGAAGGGGATGGAAAGCCAGAACTTCGAAGGCCGCATTATCATCCGCCGCGGCGCCTGGCGCGCCAGCGTCGCGGTCAAGGGCGATTGCGGGGTCTGACCGAAACCGGGCGTTGCAGCCGGCCGGTCCGGCCGCGGCCATTTTTTTTCGCCCGAAAAGCGGGAACAATGCACCCCCTTTACGACCAAGGAATGAAATGGCGATGTTGCGTGCCCCTCACCCATGTGCTATGCGAAGCCCGGCTTTCGGGGCACAATCCTGCCAATCGTTCCTGCGATCGGAAAAGGTCTTCACTTGCAAGACTTTAGCGATGAGCTTTGGAAGTCGTCAGTGACGATCCGCGTGAGAGACAGAGCCCTTGACTGAGAGTTCATCGACAGTTCCGACGGTTGCGCAGAGATACGCCACTGCTCTGTTCGAGCTGGCTGAAGATGCCAAGGCCATTGAAACGGTTGAGAAAGACCTCGATCGGCTCGACAAGATGATCGACGAGAGCGCCGATCTGAAGCGCTTGATCCGCAGCCCCGTCTATTCCTCCGAGGAACAGGCCAAGGCGCTGTCCGCGGTGTTCAGCCGCGCCGAGATATCCGGTCTGGTGTCCAACATCGGTGGACTTCTGGCACGCAACCGGCGCCTTTTCGTTCTTCCCGACGTCATCCGGGGCTACCGCGCGCTCGCCGCCGCCCACCGCGGCGAGGTCACCGCGGATGTCGTCTCCGCCGAGCCGCTGTCCGACGCTCAGGCCGCCGCGCTCGGCGATGCCCTGAAGGAGTCGACCGGCAAGGACGTCAAACTGAGCCGGAAGGTCGATCCCGCCCTGATTGGCGGCCTCGTCGTCAGACTGGGCAGCCGCATGATCGACACTTCCCTTCGCACCAAACTCAATTCCCTTAAGATCGCACTCAAAGAGGTCGGCTGATGGACATTCGGGCCGCGGAAATTTCCGCAATCCTCAAGGAGCAGATTAAGAACTTCGGCAAGGAAGCCGAAGTCTCCGAAGTCGGCCAGGTGCTGTCCGTCGGTGACGGCATTGCACGCGTTTACGGGCTGGACAACGTCCAGGCCGGTGAGATGGTGGAGTTCCCGAACGGGATCCGCGGCATGGCGCTGAACCTCGAGGTCGACAATGTCGGCGTCGTGATCTTCGGCGACGACCGCGCCATCAAGGAAGGCGACACCGTCAAGCGCACCGGCGCCATCGTCGAGGTGCCGGTCGGCAAGGGCCTGCTCGGCCGCGTCGTCGACGGCCTCGGCAACCCGATCGACGGCAAGGGCCCGATCGAGTCCGACGAGATGCGCCTCGTCGACGTCAAGGCACCCGGCATCATCCCGCGCAAGTCGGTGCATGAGCCGATGTCGACGGGCCTCAAGGCGGTCGACGCGCTGATCCCGATCGGCCGCGGCCAGCGCGAGCTGATCATCGGCGACCGCCAGACCGGCAAGTCGTCGCTGATCCTCGACGCCATCCTCAACCAGCGCCCGATCAACGAGACCGGTGACGAGAGCCAGAAGCTCTACTGCATCTACGTCGCGATCGGCCAGAAGCGCTCCACCGTCGCCCAGTTCGTCAAGGCGCTGGAAGACAACGGCGCACTGGAATATTCGATCATCGTCGCCGCCACGGCGTCCGATCCGGCGCCGATGCAATACATCGCGCCGTTCGCCGGCTGCGCCATGGGCGAGTTCTTCCGCGACAACGGCATGCACGCCGTGATCGCCTATGACGATTTGTCCAAGCAGGCGGTGGCCTATCGTCAGATGTCCCTGCTGCTGCGCCGCCCGCCGGGGCGCGAGGCCTATCCGGGCGACGTCTTCTACCTGCACTCCCGCCTGCTGGAACGCGCGGCCAAGCTGAACGAGGACAACGGCCTCGGATCGCTGACGGCGCTGCCGGTCATTGAGACCCAGGCCAACGACGTCTCCGCCTACATCCCGACCAACGTGATCTCGATCACCGACGGCCAGATCTTCCTGGAGACCGACCTCTTCTACCAGGGCATCCGTCCGGCAGTGAACGTCGGCCTGTCGGTGTCGCGCGTCGGCTCCGCCGCCCAGATCAAGGCGATGAAGCAGGTCGCCGGTACCATTAAGGGCGAACTCGCCCAGTACCGCGAGATGGCGGCCTTCGCCCAGTTCGGCTCCGATCTCGACGCCACCACCCAGCGCCTGCTCAACCGCGGCGCGCGCCTTACCGAGCTCCTGAAGCAGCCGCAATATTCGCCGCTGAAGACGGAAGAGCAGGTGGCGGTGATCTATGCCGGCGTCAACGGCTATCTCGACAATCTGCCGGTCTCCAAGGTCGGCGACTTCGAGCAGGGTCTTCTCCTGTTCCTGCGTGAGGAACACGGCTCCCTGCTCGACGAGATCCGCGAGCGCAAGGAGCTCAACGACGAGCTGAAGGCGTCGCTGAAGAGCACCATCGACACCTTCGCCAAGACCTTCGCGTAACGCGACGCGGAAAAACGACTAGCGCGGAACGAAAGCGGATATGCCGAGCCTCAAGGACCTCAGAAACCGCATCTCGTCGGTCAAGGCGACGCAGAAGATCACCAAGGCCATGCAAATGGTCGCGGCGGCCAAGCTGCGCAAAGCCCAGGAGCGGGCGGAAGCCGCCCGTCCCTATGCCGAGCGCATGGGCGCGGTGCTCTCCAATCTCGCCCGCTCGCTCGAGGGTCAGCCCGGCGCGCCGGAACTGATGGTCGGCAACGGCCGGGACGAGACCCATCTCCTGGTCGTGTGTACCGCCGAACGAGGCCTGTGCGGCGGCTTCAATTCTTCGATCGCCAAGCTCGCCCGCGAGCATGCGTTCCGGCTGATCAAGGAAGGCAAGACCGTCAAGATCCTGTGTGTCGGACGCAAGGGCTTCGACGCCCTGAAGCGCGACCTCGGCGGCTACATGGTCGACGACAAGTTCGAGTTCCGGGGCGTGCGCCAGATCGGCTTCGAGCATGCCGCCGACATCGGCTCCAGGGTGATCTCGATGTTCGAGGAGGGCGAATTCGACGTCGCCACCCTGTTCTATTCGCGCTTCCGCTCGGTGATCAGCCAGATCCCGACGGCCCAGCCGCTGATCCCGGCCGAGATCGACACCGAGGTGGAGATCGACACCGGCGGCGCGATATACGAATACGAGCCGGACGAGAAGGAAATCCTCACCGAGCTGTTGCCGCGCAACATTTCGGTGCAGATTTTCCGCGCTCTTCTGGAGAACGGGGCATCCGAGCAGGGTGCCCGCATGAGTGCCATGGACAACGCCACGCGCAACGCGGGCGAGATGATCGACAAGCTGACGCTGAGCTACAACCGCCAGCGCCAGGCGCAGATCACCAAGGAACTCATCGAAATCATTTCCGGCGCCGAGGCGCTGTAACGGCTTAGCGACGAGGACGTAATTATGACCGATAAGATGGTTGGACGGGTCAGTCAGGTGATGGGCGCCGTCGTCGACGTGAAGTTCAACGAACACCTGCCGGAGATCATGAACGCGCTGACGACCGACAACCATGGCAACCGCCTGGTTCTCGAGGTCGCCCAGCATCTCGGCGAGAACACCGTGCGCACGATTGCCATGGACTCCACCGAAGGTCTGGTGCGCGGTCAGGAGGTCCACGATACCGGCGACGCCATCTCCGTTCCGGTCGGCGAAGGCACCCTCGGCCGCATCATGAACGTGATCGGCGATCCGGTCGATCTGGCCGGCGACATCGAATTCGACACCCGCCGCCCGATCCACGCGCCGGCCCCGGAATATGTCGACCAGTCGACGGAATCGGAAATCCTCGTCACCGGCATCAAGGTCGTCGACCTTCTGGCGCCGTACGCCAAGGGCGGCAAGATCGGCCTGTTCGGCGGCGCCGGCGTCGGCAAGACCGTGCTGATCATGGAGCTGATCAACAACATCGCCAAGGCGCATGGCGGCTACTCCGTGTTCGCCGGCGTCGGCGAGCGCACCCGCGAGGGCAACGACCTCTACTGGGAAATGATCGAATCCGGCGTCAACAAGCAGGGCGGCGGCGAAGGTTCCAAATGCGCCCTGGTCTACGGCCAGATGAACGAGCCCCCGGGGGCCCGCGCCCGCGTCGGCCTTTCCGGCCTGACCGTCGCCGAGCATTTCCGCGACCAGGGCCAGGACGTGCTGTTCTTCGTCGACAACATCTTCCGCTTCACCCAGGCCGGTTCGGAAGTCTCGGCGCTGCTCGGCCGCATCCCCTCGGCGGTGGGCTACCAGCCGACGCTGGCGACCGACATGGGCGCCCTGCAGGAGCGCATCACCACCACCAACAAGGGCTCGATCACCTCCGTGCAGGCGATCTACGTCCCGGCCGACGACCTCACCGACCCGGCGCCGGCGACCTCGTTCGCCCACCTCGACGCCACCACGGTGCTGTCGCGCTCGATCGCGGAAAAGGGCATCTACCCGGCCGTCGACCCGCTCGATTCCACCTCGCGCATGCTCGACCCGCGCATCATCGGCGACGAGCACTACGCAGTGGCCCGCCGCGTCCAGGAGATCCTGCAGCGCTACAAGTCCCTGCAGGACATCATCGCCATTCTCGGCATGGACGAGCTCTCCGAAGAGGACAAGCTGACGGTGGCTCGCGCCCGCAAGATCGAGCGCTTCCTGTCGCAGCCGTTCCACGTCGCCGAGGTGTTCACCGGCTCGCCCGGCGTCCTCGTCGACCTCGCCGAGACTATCAAGGGCTTCAAGGGCCTTTGCGACGGTGAGTACGACCACCTGCCGGAAGCCGCCTTCTACATGGTCGGCACGATGGATTCGGCGGTCGAGAAGGCCCAGAAACTGGCCGCGGAAGCCGCGTAACGCGTCACGCCCGGCGGGTCGGCAGCGCCGGCCCCCCGTGTTGAAAGGATCGTCGCTAGATGGCCGAACCGTTTCAGTTCGAACTCGTCTCGCCGGAAAAGCTGCTGATTTCCGAAGAGGTCGAAGAGGTCGTGGTGCCCGGCACCGAGGGTGACTTCGGCGTCCTCAAGGGCCACGCGCCGTTCATGTCGACGATCCGCCCCGGCTACCTGAGCGTCAAGAAGGTCGGCGGCAACGTCGAGGAAATCTTCATCTATGGCGGCTTCGCCGACACCGGCCCGGGCGGCCTGACCGTGCTTGCCGAGCATGCGGTTCCCGCCGCAGAGCTCGACCGCGAGGGCATCGCCCAGTCGATCCGCGACGCCGAGGAAGACGTTGCCGACGCCAAGGACGACGTCATCAAGGCGGCCCGCGCCCGCAAGCTGGAACAGCTCCGCGACATCGAGATGGCACTGAAGAAGTAGCCTCCGGCCGTCACCAGGCGCACAATTCGGAAACCGCCCGGCGAGGACCTCTTCGCCGGGCGGTTTCCTTTGCCGCATCGCCTGGATTTGACGTTTGGCCAACCGGCGTTCCGGCCAATGGACTCAACGGCCGCTGGCGACCCTGGTATCGGGCCTTGCGAAGGACATGCAGAACACGGTTGTTCAGAGGGTTCGACCGCTCGCGGTCGATGCCCGTTCGTGTAAGGTGGGGGAAAAGGAAGCGGGCGGACGGGACAGAAGCTCGTCTGCCAATTCGTTGATGCCAGAGCGGGAAACCGGGAAAACCGTCTCCGTTCTCCGTACCGTCATGCCCGATTGACACGCCCGCTTCCAATTCACGGCTTTAACGGGCGCGGCCCCGACGAGGTTCCATGGATTCTGACGGCAGGCAGCATCTTTTCGAACGAATCGACGCGGCCCGCGACGCGCTGGTGGCGCTGACCCGCGACCTTGTCCGTGTGCCAACCGTCAATCCGCCGGGCGATGCCTATGGCCCTTGCGCGGAACTGATCGGCGAGCGCCTGCGCCGCCGCGGCTTCGAAATCTCATACGTCCGCGCAGAGGGAACGCCGGGCGACAGCGACCGCTATCCGCGCATCAACGTCGTCGCCCGCTATGAGACCGGCCGGCCCGGCCCGTGCCTCCATTTCAACGGCCATATCGACGTCGTCGACGTCGGCGCGGGCTGGACCGTCGACCCGTTCGCCGGCGAGGAGATCGACGGCCGGGTCTATGGTCGCGGCACCGCGGACATGAAGGGCGGCCTTGCTGCCGCCATTATCGCCGTCGAGCAGATGCTGGAGTCCGGCGTGCCGCTCTGCGGCGCCATCGAGATCTCCGGCACGGTCGACGAGGAGTCCGGCGGTTATGGCGGCGTCGGCTATCTGGCCGAGCGCGGCTGGTTCTCCCCGCCGCGGGTCGACCACGTCATCATCCCAGAACCGCTCAACGTCGACCGGGTCTGCATCGGCCACCGCGGCGTCTGGTGGGCCGAGGTGGAGACCCACGGCCGCACGGCGCACGGCTCCATGCCCTTCCTCGGCAACTGCGCCGTCCGCCATATGGGTGCCGTGCTGGAGCGCATCGAAAACGACCTGCTGCCGCGACTTGCAGCCCGCTCCACCGTCATGCCCGTGGTGCCGGAGGGCGCCCGCTCCTCGACCCTCAACATCAACGCCATCCATGGCGGCCAGGGCCTCGACTTCTCCGGCCTGCCGAGCCCGATGGTGCCGGACCGCTGCCGCATGGTGCTCGACCGGCGTTATCTGATCGAGGAGGACCCGGCCGAGGTCGAGGCGGAGATCCGCACGCTCCTCGACGGCCTTCGGGAAACACGGCCCGGCTTTTCCTATGACCTCCGCGAAGTGCTGGCCTTCGCCCCGACCATGACCGAGCCGGACGCGCCGGTGGCGAGCGCGGTCGCCAGGGGCATCGAGACGGTGCTCGGCCGGCCGGCGACCGCCGTCGTCTCGCCCGGCACCTACGACCAGAAGCACATCGTGCGCGCCGGAAAGCTCAAGGACTGCATCGCCTACGGCCCCGGCATCCTCGATCTCGCCCACCAGCCCGACGAATATGTCGTCATCGACGATATGGTCGCCTCGGCCAAGGTCATGGCGGATGCGGCGATGACGCTCCTCGCCCCGCCCGCCTGATCTTTCCCGTGCCGGCGAAAAGGCCTTGAAGCCCGCGCCCGGATTGTCATCATGCGGCCTGACGCAGGGAAATGGGCCAAGAAGACGGGGAAAGCTCGACATGATCATCGCAACGGGACTCAGTTCCCGCATCCTGGCCGCCGCCCTCGGCGCGGCGCTCACGGTCTCGGCCGCCGCAAAAGACACGCTGACCATGGGCATGGTGCTGGAGCCGCCGCACCTCGACCCGACGGCCGCCGCCGCCGCGGCCATCGACGAGGTGGTCTACGCCAACGTCTTCGAAGGCCTCACCCGCATCGACCGCAATGGCGAGGTCAAGCCGGCGCTGGCGGAAAGCTGGGAGATCGCCGAGGACGACGTCACCTATACCTTCCATTTGCGAAAGGGCGTCACCTTCCACGACGGCAGCGACTTCGACTGCGAGGACGTGGCCTTCACGCTGAACCGCGCCCGCGCCGAGGACTCCGTCAACGCCCAGAAGCGGTTGTTCGCGCCGATTGCCAGCGTCGACTGCCCCGACCCGGCGACGGCGGTCGTCAAGCTGAGCGCGCCGACCGGCTCCTTCCTGTTCGACATGGGCTGGGGCGATGCGGTGATCGTGGCGAGCGAGACGGCCGACACCAACAGGACCGATCCGGTCGGCACCGGCCCGTTCGGCTTCAAACGCTGGGTCAAGGGCGACCGGGTCGAGCTCGTCCGCAACAAGGATTACTGGGGCGAGCCGGTGGACCTTTCCGCCGCCACCTTCAAGTTTATTGCGGATCCCTCGGCCGCCGCTGCCGCTCTGATGGCCGGCGACCTGGATGCTTTCGCTAATTTCCCGGCGCCGGAACTGCTGCCGCAGTTCGAGGCCGATCCCCGCTTCACCGTCGTCAGCGGCACCACGGAGGGCGAGACGATCCTCGCCCTCAACA
This sequence comes from Rhodobium orientis, assembly GCF_003258835.1. Taxonomy (GTDB): domain Bacteria; phylum Pseudomonadota; class Alphaproteobacteria; order Rhizobiales; family Rhodobiaceae; genus Rhodobium; species Rhodobium orientis. The sequence continues at coordinate 58,716 of NZ_NPEV01000034.1, forward strand.
ACGCCCGGCCGCCACTCGACGATATCCGCGTGCGCCGCGCCATCGCCCATGCCGTCGACAGGAAGGCGATCATCGACGGCGCCATGTTCGGCGAGGGAACGCCCATCGGCTCCCACGTCGCCCCGCACAATCCGGCCTATGTCGACCTGACCGGCCGCTATCCGCACGACCCGGAAAAGGCGCGGGACCTGCTGAAGGACGCCGGCGCGGAGACCCTCAAGCTGACCCTGCGCCTGCCGCCGCCGCCCTACGCCCGGCGTAGCGGCGAGATCGTCGCCGCGCAGTTGAAGGAGGTCGGCATCGACGTGGAGATCGTGCCGGTGGAGTGGGCGCAATGGCTCGACCAGGTCTTCAAGCGCACCGATTACGACATGACCATCGTCTCCCACACCGAGCCGGCCGACATCGAGATCTACGCCCGCGAGAGCTACTACTTCAACTATAAGAGCCGCGAATTCCGCGCCGCCTATTACGACTACGCGACGACCCTCGCCCCGGAGGAGGCGAAGGCAAAGCTCGGCCGGTTGCAGAAGATGCTGGCCGAGGACTGCGTCAACGTCTTTCTCTTTCAGCTCGCCAAGACCGGCGTCTGGGACGCCAAGGTCGAGGGCCTCTGGCAAAACGCCCCGATCCAGGCCAACGACCTGACGGATGTGCGGTGGGCGGAGTAGGGGTGGGGCGATGACGCATGAGGGACGGAATGCGGTGCTGCCCTCTGCCGGAGCGAAAACTCTCGACGACCCCTATCGCGCTTTGGGTCGCGGGTCAGGTATACCCTTTGCCCCCACCTCCGCGTCACCACCGGGCTTGACCCGGTGGTCCATTCGGCCGTGCGGCAGGCCCTGCGGGACGAGGTCTGTCCCCCGATCGGCGCCGCAATGGCGTCCGGCGTCGTCGAGCCCCGCCACTTCCGGAGCACGCGGCCCGCGCATCATGGATCACCGGGTCAAGCCCGGTGATGACGCGGAGTGAGGGACAACCGGGACCACGACACGATGGCGCTTGGGGGACTGCCGCGCCATGCCCTCTCCGGTCACCCCGCGCTTGGGGCAATGCCGCACCACCCCCTCTGTCGTCACCCCGGACCAAGTGTATGTCCCGGGGAGATGGCTTACAGCGTTCGGGGAGATGGTTGACACTTTTGGCATGGATAGGCGGAGGAGGCCG
>NZ_NPEV01000035.1 GCF_003258835.1 Rhodobium orientis
TTCCAGTTTGAATTCGGCCCTAATGCATAAACTCAGTTTATCCATGGAGCGCCCATGAAGGACCGTCGCCTGCCGCCCCCCGGCCCGAACGACACCTGCCCCGTCTGCGGCATGTTCGTTGCCAAATATCCGGACTGGATCGCCACCGTCCTCTTCAAGGACGGCAGCACCGACCATTTCGACGGCGCCAAGGACTTCTTCAAGTACCTGCTCGACATGGCGAAATACGCCAAGGGCAAGGTCCGGGACGACATCGTCGGAATGGGCGTCACCGACTACTACTCGACGGAGCGGATCGATGCCCGCGGCGCCTATTTCGTCCTCGGCTCCGACGTCCTCAGCCCGATGGGCCACGACCTCATCCCGCACCCGAGTGCGGAGGACGCGGCCGAGTTCTCCACCGACCATGAGGGCAAGAAGACGCTGCGCTTCGACGACGTGACGATGCCGATGCTCATCGGCCTCGACAGCGGAAAGTTCGACGGGTGAGCGCGCTGCGCCGGTCCGACGTGGCGGTCGGGGCGCTGGCCGCAGCCGCCTCCCTCGCGCTCGTCGCCATGCTCCATGCCTTCGTCGCCTCCCGCACCCCGCCGGCATCGCAGGCGGTCAATGCGGCGCTGGTACGCGATCTCGGCCTCACCGACCTCGTGCTCTTCACCGATGCGCGCTACACGCGCCACCCGTCCGTGGCCGACCTCCACTCCGCCTTCCAGGACCATCCGATGTCGCTCGACCATTTCCCGTCCGGCTCGCTGATCGCGCCGCCGCGACACATTTTCGGCACCGGGCCACGGTTCGCGAGCGATGAGGAGATCCCGGAATGATCCGCCAGGTCGCCCGCCAGCGCTATCTCATCGACTTCACGCTCGCCTCCATGATGCGGCGCAAGGTCAAGAACGTCGTCCTCTTCGGCGTCTATTTCCTCATCGTCTTCGTGCTCGCCTCGGTGATGCTGTTCGGCAGCGCGATCCGCCGCGAGGCGGCCCTGTTGCTCGCGAACGCGCCGGAAGTCACCGTGCAGAAGCTGGTCATGGGCCGGCACGACATGATCTCCGGCGAGCACCTTGAGGCGCTTTCCGCCATTCGCGGCGTGCGCCGCGCCGAGGGCCGGCTCTGGGGCTATCTGTTCGACCGCGGCAACGGCGCCAACTACACCATGATGGTGCCGCCGGCGAGCGACACGACCCATGCGGTCGGCCCCGGAGAGGCGATCGTCGGCAGCGGCATCGACCGGGTGAAGACAATCGGGCGCAACGAGTACCTGTTCCTGATCGCCCCGTCCGGCCGGTTCTTCAAATTCACCGTCAAGGAGCGCCTGCCGGAGGGTTCCGGGCTCGTCGCCGCCGACCTGGTGCTGATTTCCGAAGCCGACTACCGCGCCCTCTTCGACCTGCCGGACGGCGTCTACACCGACCTTGCCCTTTCCATCCGCAACGAAAAGGAAGTGGCGACGATCCTCGGCAAGGCGGCCAAGGCGGTGCCCAATTCGCGCTTCGTCACCCGCTCCTCCATCGCCCGAACCTACGAATCCATCTTCACCTGGCGCGAGGGCGTGCTGCTCGCCCTTCTCGGCGCGGCGATCCTTTCCTTCGCGATCCTCGCCTTCGACAAGGCGTCCGGGCTTTCGGCGGAAGAGCGCCGGGAGATCGGCATCCTGAAGGCGGTCGGCTGGGAGACCTCGGACGTCCTCACCTCAAAGTTCTGGGAGGGCGCGCTGATCTCGCTCGGGGCGTTCCTCATCGGGCTGATCGCGGCCTATGCCCATGTGTTCTTCTTCCAGGCCGGGCTGCTGGAACCGGTCCTGAAGGGCTGGGCGGTGCTCTATCCCGACTTCCGGCTGACCCCGCACATCGATCCCCTGCAGGTGACCACCCTCGCCTTCTTCACAATCGTTCCCTACACCGCCGCGACGATCATCCCGATCTGGCGGGCGGCGATTACCGATCCGGACACGGTGATGCGATGATCGAGCTCCAGGACGTCACCAAGGTCTACAACGAGGGTCGCCAGAACGCCTTTGCGGCGATCCGCGGCGTCGGGATCACGGTCGGCAACGACCTCACCGCCGTCTTCAAGGGGCCGAGCGGCTCCGGCAAGACGACGCTGCTGACCCTCATCGGCTGCCTGGCCCGGCCGACCTCGGGTAGGGTCACCCTCAACGGCGAGACGATCTCCGGGTTGCCGGAGAAATTCCTCACCGAGATCCGCCGCAAGACCTTCGGCTTCGTGTTCCAGCGCTTCAACCTGATCCGCGGCCTCAGCGCCCGGGAAAACGTCATGCTGCCGGCCTATCCGCTCGGCCTCGACCACGCCGCCCTGACGCGGCGCGCCGACGAGCTGCTCGACCATCTCGGCCTCGGCTCCAAGGGCGGGCTCAGCGTGGAGCACCTTTCCGGCGGCGAGGCACAACGGGTGGCGATCGCCCGGGCCCTCGTCAACGACCCGGAATACGTCATCGCCGACGAGCCGACGGCCAATCTCGACACCAAGCTGACGGCACAGTTCCTCGATATCGTCAGGACGCTCAGGGCCGAGGGCAAGACCGTCATCATGACCTCGCACGACCCGCGCATCTGGCAGGCCGATATCGTCGACCGGGTGATCACGCTGGAAGACGGCTTGCTGACGGCGGATGAGAGGGGCGCACACGCGGCATGATCTTCCACCCGCCGATCCTTGCCATCCTGCTGGCCTCGACGCTGTCCCTCGTCACCCTCGTCTGGGCCTCCGGCTTTGCCGCCAGGCTGGTGCGCAAATGGGACGTGGCGAGCGGCCATGCCGGCCAGATCGCCCTGGAAAAGCGCACCTATCTGGTCTCCACCGCGCTCGTCTTCGTGCTGGCGCTCGAAGCCGTCTCCCTGATCCTCTTTACGGAGAACGCGGAGCGGATGTCGGTGCTCTTCGTCGGCGCGATGTGCGCGATCGGCACCCTCAATGTCAACGCCTACGGCTTTCCGGCCTTGATCCTGAAGGTGGCGCTGTTCTTCGGCGCCGCAGTCTGGCTGATCGTCAACCACGCCGACGGGCTCGGCCGGGACTATCCGCTGACCCGGTTCAAATACGGGCTCTTGATCGCGCTCTCCCCCCTCGTCGTCGCCGTTGCCGCCGTCCAGTTCGCCTATTTCTACAATCTGAGGGCCGACGTCATCACCTCGTGCTGTTCGCGGGTGTTCGTGCCGAATGCCGGCGGGCTGGAGGCCGACCTGTCCAGCCTCGATCCGGCGTTTGCCCTGGGGCTGTTGTTCGGCGGTCTCGGAGTGATCGCCGTGCTGGCGCTTGCGGCGCTGAGATGGCGCGCCGGACGGCTCGCCTATGCGGCCGTCAGCCTCGTCTATTTCGCGGCCGGCATCTCGGCGGTGATCTCGGTGGTCTCGCCCTATATCTACGAGCAGTTCCACCACCATTGCCCGTTCTGCATCCTGAAGCCGGAATACGGCTATATCGGCTACTGGCTCTACCTGCCGCTGTTCGTCGGAACGAGCGCTGGGCTCGGCCTCGGCGCCCTGTCGCTGAAGAGGACGCCGGCGAGCCTTCAAGAGGCCCTGCCGCCGTTCCGGAGGCGCCTCATCCTCACATCGCTTGCAGGGTTCGGGCTTTTCGGTGCCGTCGCCCTCACCGCCATCCTGCGCTCCAACCTGATCATGTTCGGGTAACGACGCCGACCTGCAACCAAAGCCGGCCCCCTTGGCGAAACGGCCGGAGTGTGGGAAGGGTGCTGCCTTGCGGCCGCTGGTGCGGCCGCGTTCCTTCACGACAAGACGACAGAAGCATGCACACACCCCTTTCCGGCATCCGGGTCCTCGACCTCACCAACGTGCTCGCCGGGCCGTTCTGCTGCCACCAGCTCGCCCATTTCGGCGCGGAGGTGATCAAGGTCGAGGCCGTCGGCCGCGGCGATCTTGCCCGCCAGCTCGGCGCCGATGCCGAGCTCAACGCCGCCGGCATGGGCGTCTCGTTCCTCGCCCAGAACGCCGGCAAGAAATCGGTGACGCTCAACCTCAAATCGCCCAAGGGCAAGGAGTTGCTCAAGCGGCTCGTCGAGACGGCGGACGTGCTGGTGGAGAATTTCCGCCCCGGCGTCATGGACCGGCTGGACCTCGGCTACGAGGTACTGAAGACGGTCAACCCGAAGCTCATCTATTGCGCGATCTCCGGCTTCGGCCAGGACGGGCCATGGGTACACCGGCCGGCCTACGACCAGATCATCCAGGGATCCTCCGGCGTCATGTCGATCACCGGCGACGAAAAATCGGCGCCGTTGAGGGTCGGCTATCCGATCGCCGATACCGTCGGCGGCATGACTGCGGCGTTCGCCGTCACGGCGGCGCTGAACGCCCGGGAGCGCGGCACCTTCATCGACGTCTCCATGCTGGAAGCGACCATCGCCACCATGGGATGGGTGGTCTCCAACTATCTCAACGCCGGCGTCGCGCCGGAGCCGCACGGCAACGAGAACATCACCTCGGCGCCGTCGGGCGCGTTCCGCACCGCCGACAGCCTCCTCAACATCGCCGCCAACAAGGACGAGCAGTGGCAGTTGCTGGCCAACCATCTCGGCCGCCAGGACCTCTTGGGCCGCCCGGAATTCGCCACCCGCGAGGACCGCAAGGCGCACCGGGAGGAACTGAAAGCGGAGCTTGAAACAACGCTGTCGACGCGCCCGGCCCGCGCCTGGGCCAAGGAACTCAACCGCATCGGCGTTCCCGCCGGTGCGGTGCTGACCGTGCCGGAGGTCCTCGGCATGCCACAGATTTCAGAGCGCGGCATGCTCGGCACCTACCACGACGTTCCCGGCGTCGGCCGCGACGTCACGGTGGTGCGCACCGGCGTCAAGGTCGATGGCGAGGCGCCGCAGGTGCCGGCGCCGCCGCCGACGCTCGGCCAGCACAATGGGGAAATCTACGGCGAACTGGGGCTCGGGTACGACGAGATCGCAGCCCTTGCCGAGGAGGGCGTGATATGAGCGACGTCTCCGACTGGTGGCGCACCGACATCATCGACATGGAACCGGGGGTGATCCGGTTCCGCGGCCACGCCATCGAGGATCTCATCGGCAATGTCTCGTTCCCGCAGATGATCTGGCTGATGACCCGCGGGGCCCTGCCCACCGAAGGCGAAGCGCGGCTGCTGGAAGCCGCCCTCGTTGCCGCCGTCGACCACGGCCCCCAGGCGCCGTCCATCGCCACGGCGCGGATGGCGGTGACCTGCGGCCTTCCCCTCAACAACGCGCTCGCCAATGCCGTCAACATGCTCGGCGACGTCCATGGCGGGGCCGGCGAGCAGGCGGTGGAGCTCTACACGGCCATCGCGGAAGCCGGCGGACCGGACCATGCCGGGGCGGAGATCGACCGCTGGCAGGCGGAACGCACCAAATTCATCCCCGGCTTCGGCCACCGCTTCCACAAGCCGGTCGACCCGCGCGCGCCGCGGCTTCTCGGACTTGTCGACGAAGCGGCCTCCGAGGGCATCTGCTCGGGCGATTTCGCGAATATCGGCCGGGCAATCGAGGCGGAACTCGCGGCGCGCAAGGGCAAGCCGGTGCCGATGAACATCGACGGGGCGACCGCCGTCATCTACGCCGAACTCGGCTTTCCCGCCCCGCTCGCCCGCGGCCTCTTCTGCCTGTCGCGCTCGGTCGGCGCCGTGGCCCACGCCTGGGAGCAGATGCAGCAGGGCGGCCGCAACAAGGGCCCGACCCCGCCGCAGTATCGTTGGACGTATACCGGGCCGAAAGAGGCGGGGGAGTAGGGTTTTTGCCCGCTCCCGAGCACGGGCTTTGCCCGCTGACCTCCATACTGCTGGGGGCAGCGACCGGAGGACTGGATTGCCACGTCGGCCTGTCGGCCTCCTCGCAATGACGTTGATAACGTTGGGAAATCAACATTTCGCCGTCATTGCGAGCGCAGCGAAGCAATCCAGTTTACTTGCCATCTGTTTGTCGTTGGCATCATCACGGCTGCACCATGGCGCTGAGCCAGGCCCTGAGGAACGTGCGGCGCTTCATCTGGTCGAGGAATACCAGGAGCCCCGGCCCTAGGCGGATCGGGCGGAGCGCGGCTTCCACTTCCAGCGTTTCCGGATCGATCGGCGGCAGGCCGGAGAGGTTTGAGATCGCCGGGCGATTTTCCGGTGCCGTCAAAAAGTCGACGAAACGGCCGGCAAGGTCCGGCTGGCGCGTGGTGCGTGGGATCATCACCGTCCTCAGCATGATGTTGGTGTAGTCCTTGAACGGCACGATCCAGGTGTCGTCATTGCCGTTGAACTTCACGTAGCTGCCGATGACGTTGTAGGCGACGGCAAGGCGGCCGCTGGCGACGTCGCCGATCATCTGGCCGGAGCAGCAATAGAGCCGGGCGCGCAGCCGGCCCATCACCTCCGACAGGCGCCAGAAGGATTCCGATTGGCGCGAATCCTGGGTAGCGAACAGATAGCCGAGGCCGCTGGAACGCACGTCGTAGGTGCCGACCCGCTCCTCGAAGCGTTCCGGGTTTTCGCGCAGGAGCGCGATCAGCTCGTTGCGGTTGCCGGGCATCGGCAGGCCTTCGAAGGCCTTTTTCGAGACAACCGCCACAGCCGGCTCCTGGGTGAAGGCGAAGACCTGGTCGCGCCAGCGCGCCCACTCCGGCAGGGTCGCCGTCGTCGCCGACGTGTAGGTCAGGGCGTAGCCGTCATTGGCGAGCTTGGTCTGCAGGTCCATGGCCGAGGACATGGCGATATCGAACACCGCCCTTTCCTCGTAAAGCGCCGTCATCAACGCGGTGCTCGACGCCGTGATGTAGTGCACCGCGATGCCCGGATTTCGGGCCTGGAAGGCCTCGACCAGCGGCGCGAAGATGGCCAGGTCGCCGGTGGAGATGATCTCCAGCGTGGCGGTGGCGTCGGCCACAGGAAAATTCCGCTCTTCCTCGATCTGGAACGCCGCGGCAGGCCCGGCGGCGAGCACCAGAAGGCCGGTCAGGCAAGCGGCAAGGTAAGGAAGACGCATGCGCCGTTTCCCCTTTCGTTGGAGGCGAGGTCGAGGCTGCCGCCATGGGCCCGGGCGACCTCGTCGACGATGGTGAGGCCGAGGCCGGAGCCGACCACGTCGGCAACGTTGGTGCCGCGGTCGAAGCGGCCCTTCAGGCGCTCCACGTCGCCGTCGCCGAAGCCCCTGCCCTGGTCCCTGACGGAGACCCGCGCCGTGCGGCCCTTTCTGGCGATGGCGACCTCGATGGTGCTTTCCTCGGGCGAATATTTCACCGCGTTGTCGAGGAGGTTGCGAAGCGCGCTCTGTACGAGAATGGCATCGCCTTTTACCTTGCCGAGGCCGGCCTCCGCGGAAAAGCGGATGGCAATGTCCTTGAGGTCCGCCGTCGGGCCGATGCCGCGGATGGTGTCGCGGGCGAGTTCCTCCAGGTCGAACTCGGTGCGGGCGAGGTTGTCGGACCGGAAGGTGACCATGGCGTGGTCGAGGAGCTGGCCGGCGGAGCGCGAGCTTTCGTCGACGGCGCGGATCACCTCGCGCATGGTCTGGCGGTTATGGGGCTGCTTGACGCTGCGCAGGGCGATCTCGGCCTGGGCGCGCACGGTGGCGAGCGGCGTCCGTACCCGGTGGGCGGCCTCGGCGATGAACTCCTCGGTGCGCATCAGCGAGGCGCGCAGCCGGTCCATGAAGGAATTGAGGGCAACGAGCAGCGGCACCAGCTCCGATGGCGCGTCGGAGCGCACCGGCCTCAAATCATGGGCGCCGCGCCGGGCGACAGACTGGGCGAGAAGGTCGAGGGGCCGCAGCGCATTGCGGGCGGCGAACCAACTCAGCGTGCCGGAGACGAGGAAGAAGCCGATGCCGACGGCGGCCGCGGCAATCGAGATACGCAAGGAGATGGCGGCAAGGCCGGCCCGCGTCTGGGCGACCAGCACCGTCAGCCGCACGGTCTCGTCGGCAACGGTGATGCGGCGCACGGTGGCGACGACCCGGACCTCGTCGCCGCGAAAGACGGTGGTCTCGAAAGACGGCCGGCGCAGCTTCGGGGGAACCTCCGGCGCCGGCAAATCGGCATAGCCGGTGATCGTCACGCCGTCGACCATGACCCGGTAGAACACCCGCTCCTCGCTGACGGCGCCGAGCATGGAGAGCGCCGAATAGGGGATGTCGAGGAAGACCTGGTCGCGCTCGGCCCGCGCGGCCTCGGAAATCGCCGCCGCCGAGGCCTCCAGAATGTTGTCCTGCGTCGTCTCTGCCGCCTGGCGGGCGAAGGTGCTGACGGAGACGTAGAGGACGACGGACAGGAGCGCAGCGATGACGAGGAGCTGGACGATGAGGCGACGCCTCAGCGAGCCCGTCGCCGAGATCGCCGGCTTGAAGGGCTGGTTCATGGGCCCGTTCCGAGGCGCGACATCCGGTAGCCGACGCCGCGGATCGTCTCGATGCGCACCCGCCCGCCCTGCAGCTTCTTGCGCACCCGGCCGACATAGACCTCGATGGCGTTTTCCGAGACGTCCTCGTCATAGGAGAACAGCCGGTCGACGAGCTGCGACTTGGAAAAGATCCGATCGGGCGCGGAGAAGAACACTTCCAGCAGACGCAATTCCCGGTTGCGCAACTCCTCGGTGCGGCCGTCGACGGTGACGGTGCCGCCGAGCGGATCGAAGACGACGTCCTCGAAGCGCAGCTCGTTGCGGGCCGATCCGTGGCGGCGCCTGAGGACGGCGCGGCAGCGCGCTTCCAGCTCGGCGAAGTCGAAGGGCTTGGTGATGTAGTCGTCGGCGCCGAGGTCGAGCACGCGGACCCGGTCGGACACCTCGGAGCGCGCCGTCAGCACGATCACCGGGGTCGTGTCCTCGCCGGTACGATGCTTTTCCAGGAAAGTGCGGCCGTCGCCGTCCGGCAGCATGATGTCGAGCAGGATGAGGTCGTAGGTGGTGTGTTCCAGGCAATGAACGCCCGTCGCCAGGTCCTCGGCGCTGTCGACCACATGGCCGTCGAGGCCGAGCCGGTCGACGACGGCGGCAGCCAGCTTGGCGTTATCCTCGATCAACAAAAAGCGCATGGAATGACGTTTGTTTCGTCCACGACAGGTTGCTGTCAGCTTTCCGAATAAGCATCCCCTTTGCAAGGGCAGAGAAAGCTGCCCGCATGAACCGGGAGGATCCTATGTCATTTTTCAGCCTGACCCGCCGGGTCGCGCTGGCGGCCGCGGCTGCCGGCATCGTCGCCTCGGCGCCGGTCGCTGCCGAACCGATCGTCGACAACATCCATTTCCTCGTGCCCGGCGGCGCCGGCGGCGGCTGGGACGGCACCGCGCGCGGCACCGGCGAGGCGCTGACCAAGGCCGGGCTCGTCGGCACGGCGAGCTACGAGAACATGTCCGGCGGCGGCGGCGGCAAGGCGATCGGCTACATGATCGAGAACGCCGAAAGCTCCCACGACACGCTGATGGTCAACTCCACGCCGATCATCATCCGCTCGCTGACCGGCGTCTTCCCGCAGAACTTCCGCGACCTGACGCTGGTTGCCGGCACGATCGGCGACTACGCCGCGCTCGTCGTCAACTCCGACAGCAAGATCAACTCCATGAAGGACCTGCTGGACGCCTACAAGGCGGACCCGTCGAAGGTCGCCATCGGCGGCGGCTCGGTGCCGGGCGGCATGGACCACCTGGTCGCGGCGATGGTCATGGAAGCGGCCGGCGAGGATCCGGTGGCGGTCAAGTACATCCCCTACGATGCGGGCGGCAAGGCGATGGCCGGGCTCCTTTCCGGCGAGATCCAGGCGCTCTCCACCGGCTTCTCGGAAGCCGTGGCACTGGCCGAGGCCGGCGAGGTCAAGATCATCGGCGTGACCGCACCGGAGCGGGTGGCGGCCTACAAGGACGCGCCGACCATGAAGGAACAGGGCATCGACGTGACCTTCGTCAACTGGCGCGGCTTCTTCGGGCCTCCGGGCCTGCCGAAGGAAAAGCTCGCCAAATACGAGGACATATTCGCCAAGATGTACGACACGGAGGCCTGGGAAGAGGTCCGCGCCCGCAATGGCTGGGTCAACATCTTCAACCCGGGCGACGACTTCAAGACCTTCCTGGAGGACCAGGAAAAGGCCATCGGCGACCTCATGAAGAAGCTCGGCTTCCTCTGATCCCGGCGCTTTCGCGAATCCGCCAAAGGCCCTTACCCGGTGCGCCGGGTGGGGGCGATACGCTTTTGCGTTGCCCGGGATGTCCGGGGACTTTCAGGGGGTTGCCATGGCGCTCGATCGCTGGATCGCGCTCGTTTTCCTGATCCTTTGCCTCGTCTACGGCTTTGCGGCGTTCTTTGCGATGGATGCCGGGCTGCCGCCGTTCATGCAGCGCAATCCGATCTGGCCGAGCACGTTTCCGAAAATCCTCGCCTGCCTCGGCGTCGTCGTCTCGCTGGCGGTGCTGCTTGGCTTCGAGAAGTCGGACAAGGGACATGTCGCCTCCGACATCAATTATCGCCGGCTGCACGAGTACAAGCTCGGCCAGGCGCTGCTTTTGATCGGCGCCATGGTGGCCTATGCCCTGCTGCTGCGACCGATCGGATTCCTGTCCGCAACGTTCCTGTTCCTCGTCGTCGGCGGGCTCACCCTCGGCGAGCGACGCTACGTGCTGCTTGTGGCGATCGCTGCGTTCGCGGCCGGCGTCGTCTGGTATCTGGTGCAGCAGGTGCTCGGCATCTTCCTGAGCCCGCTGCCGTCATTCCTGCCGCATTTGTTGTGAGGACCGGAGATGCTTGAAGGCTTTCTCATCGGGATCACCACCGCCTTTTCCATCACCAATATCCTGATGGTCATCGGCGGCTGCCTCATCGGCACCTTCATCGGTATGCTGCCGGGGTTGGGGCCGATGTCGATCATCGCCATCATGATCCCGGTGGCGATCACCATCGGCGATCCGTCCGCCGCCCTCATCCTCTTGGCCGGCGTCTACTACGGCGCGGTCTTCGGCGGCTCGACCTCGTCGATCCTGATCAACGCGCCGGGCGTTGCCTCCACGGTGGCGACCAGCTTCGACGGCTATCCGATGGCGCGCCGCGGCGAGGCCGGCAAGGCGCTGACCATTGCCGCCATCTCGTCATTCTGCGGCGGCACCATCGGCGCCATCCTGTTGATGATCTTCGCGCCGATGCTGGCCTCGGTCGCCCTCCTCTTCCACTCGGCGGAATATTTCGCGCTGATGGTGGTGGGCCTGTCGGCCATCGCCGCCTTTGCCGGCACCGGCCAGGTCGGCAAGGCGCTGATGATGACGATCCTCGGCCTGATCATGGCGACCGTCGGCGAAGGCGCACTGTTCAACATGCCGCGCTTCACCATGGGCATCATGGACCTGCAGTCCGGCTTCAACTTCATCACCCTGGCGATGGCGATGTTCGCCCTGCCCGAGGCGATCTTTCTGGTGCTCGACCCGGCCCGCTCCAAGACCAAGGGCGACAAGGACAGCGGCAAGATCAGCGGCCTCAGGATCAGCAGGGCGGAGGCGCGGGCGATCGCGCCGGTGATCGGGCGGCAGTCGATCCAGGGCTTCCTCATCGGCGTCCTGCCCGGTGCCGGCGCGACCATCGCCTCCTTCCTCGGCTATGCGGTGGAGCGGAACCTTGCCACCAAGGAGGAGCAGAAGCATTTCGGCCACGGCTCCATCAAGGGCCTGGCGGCGCCCGAGACCGCCAACAACGCCGCATCGACCGGCTCCTTCGTGCCGTTGCTCACCCTCGGCATCCCCGGCTCCGGGACGACGGCGATCCTGCTCGGCGCCCTGATCGCCCTCAACGTCACCCCCGGACCGCGGCTGATGGTCGACAAGCCGGAAGTGTTCTGGGCCGTGATCATCTCCATGTATCTCGGCAACCTGATCCTCCTGATCCTCAACCTGCCGCTGATCCCCTATATCGCGAAGATCCTGGCGGTGCCGCGCACGTTCCTCATCCCCTTCATTCTGTTCTTCACGCTGATGGGGTCCTATATCGGCCAGAACAACTCCACCGAACTCCTCATCCTCATCGGCCTCGGGGTCTGCGCCACCGTGCTGCGATTCGCCGACTATCCGCTGGCGCCCCTCCTCATCGGCTTCATTCTCGGCCGCATGCTGGAGGACAATTTCGCCCGCTCCATGCAGCTCTATGACGGTATCGGCTTCATCCTGGAGCGGCCGATGACCCTCGGCCTGCTGATCCTTGCCGGCGTGCTGGTGCTGCTGCCGTCCTACCGGGCGCGGCGGGCGCGCATGCGGGCGCGAGGCATCGCCGACGGGGATTAGAGCTTTTTTTTCGCGTTCAGGCGCCACGCGAGGCTTTGCGGCGCAACAGCGCCGGCGCGCGGTCGCGCTTGCCGACCACCGACGGACGAGCCGTCAGTGACCGGATCGGAGCCCGATTTCCAGGCAGCTGGAAAATGGCTTGCCCGACGCGCCCGCCGCCGCTGGCGGCCGCAGTTATGCTTGCCATATTTCACTGTCAAGCTTGTCAATTCTTCCTTCATCTGGGATGGATAGCCTGTTCGAAAGGGGTATCTCGTACTGCGTATGACCTGGGGCGCACTCATGTGGGGTCGCCGACCATTTCTGCCGTCTTTCCTGGTGGTTGCATCGCTTGCGGCCGCCTCGGTGGCGTTCGCCCCGGCGGCAGAGGCGTTCGAGCTGTTCGGCTACCACCTCTGGGGCGACAAGAAGCAGGAGCTGACGCCCGAGGAAGCCGCCGAAGCCGTCCCCTACAAACCAGACCTGACGCTGACGGAGGAAAACGAGGAGCTCAAGGAAAGCCTTGAAGAATCCTCCGACCTCGTGTCGCGGGCCGACGAGCCACCGGCCGGCGTCAACGCGCTTTACGCCCGCGCCGTTTCCGACCGCAAGCGCCTGATCGCCGCGCTCTATGCCGACGGGCGTTATGGCGGCACCGTCGACATCGCCATCAACGGCATGCCGATCGACGACATCGTGGTCGGTGGCGAGCCGCCGGCCTCAGACGGCGACGTGCCGGTCAAGATCACCGTCGATCCGGGGCCGCAATTCACCTTCGACGAGGCGCGCATCGTCTCGGCCGGCTCGGACGCCGACATCTCCGAGAACCCGGCCGACTACGGCATCAAGACCGGCGAGGTCGCCGGTTCGCAGACAATCCTGAGCGCCGGCGACCGGATCGCGCTGAAATGGCGCCAGAAGGGCCATGCCCTCGCCAGGGTCGACGAGCGCGAGATCGTCGCCGACCACGCCACCAACACCGTCGACGTCACCTATCACCTGACCCCCGGCCCGGTCGCCCATTACGGCGCGCCGACGGTCGAGGGGCAGGAGCGCATGGACCCGGATTTCATCCTGCGCTACGCGGCGATCGAACCGGGCAAGCGCTACGATCCGGAGGAACTGGCCAAGGCCGAAAAACGCTTACGCGAACTCGGCGTCTTCGACGGCGTGAAGATCCGCGAGGGCAAGGAGCTCGGCCCGGACGGCACGCTGCCGCTGACCATCCAGGTGGAGGAGCGAAAGCGCCGCTATTTCGGCGCCGGCGTCACCTATTCCAACACCGAGGGCGGCGCGGTCGAACTCTATTGGGGCCACCGCAACCTCTTCGGCGGCGCGGAGCGGCTGCGCATCGAGGGCAAGGTCGGCCGGCTCGGCGACGGCGATTACGAGGATCTCGACTATTCGACCAAGGTGACCTTCGCCAAGCCGGGCGTGCTCGGGCCGGCGACGGAATTCACCGCCGAAGTCTTCGCCATCCATGAGGAGCCGGACGCCTATGTGCGGACCGCGGCGGGCGCCATCGTCGGGATGAGCTACAAGTTCACCGACGAGATCAGTGCCAAGATCGGCGCGGAGGTCGAGCGTTCGCGGATCGAGGATGCGCTCGGCGAGCACGACTACCTGCTGACCGGCGTGCCGCTGGGCCTCACCTATGACAGCCGCGACAACAAGCTGGACGCCACCAAGGGCTTCCTCGCCATGCTGGAGATGGAGCCGCTCTACGACGCGGAAGGCGGCAACGGCATGCTGTTGTCGGAGACCAGCCTTTCCGCCTACCGCTCCATCGATTCGGCCGACCGCTTCATCCTTGCCGGCAAGGTCGCCGTCGGCTCGGCGCTCGGCGCCGGGCTTGAAGACATTCCCGCCGACCGGCGCTTCTATCTCGGCGGCGGCGGCACCATCCGCGGCTACGGCTACCAGAATGTCGGCCCGCATCGCGGCAACGGCAAGATTATCGGCGGGCTCAGCTATTTCCTCGCCTCGGCCGAGGTGCGCACGCGGCTCACCGACAGTATCGGCGCGGTCGCCTTCGTCGACACCGGCAACGCGTTCCGCACGCGCTATCCGGACTTCTCCGAGCCGCTGAGGACTGGCGTCGGCGCCGGCATACGCTATCTAACGCCGATAGGGCCGCTGAGGCTCGACGCGGCCGTGCCGCTCGACAAGCAGGACGGCGATCCGGATTTTGGCATTTACGTCGGAATCGGCCAAAGCTTCTAGTTGATGGAAAAAGAGACCCGACCCAGAAAGCGATCCTGGGCTTTCCGGATCGCCCTTATCGTCGTCGCGGTGATCGTCGCGATCCCGCTTCTGGCGCTTGCCGCGCTGCAGACGGGCAGCGGGCGTTCGGGCATCGCCGGGCTTGCCGAGGACCTCGCCTCCTCCGACACCTTCACCTTGAGGCTCGGCACCATCGAGGGCTCGGTTCCCTTCGACATGCGCGTGTCCAACGTTGCCATCGGCGACGCCGAGGGCATCTGGCTGCAGCTTGAGGACGTCGCGCTCGACTGGCAGGTCCTGCCGCTCCTTGCCGGCCATGTCGCGGTCGACGACGTCTCGGCCAAGGAAATCGCGCTGCTGCGCCTTCCCGTCTCATCGGGCGAGGAGGAAGATACCGACGAGGAGGGCGGCGGTCTTCCCGGCATCACCGTCACCGTCGACAAGCTCACCGTCGACAAGCTCGTCCTCGGCGAAGCGATCCCCGGCGGCCCGGCGACGTTTCGGATCGGCGGCCGGTTCGCCGCCAAGAACCTGACGGAAGGCCTCAACGGCGCACTGACGGCACAACGCCTCGACGATCCGGGCGGCGCGCTGAAGGCCGATTTCGACTACGGCTTTGCCGGCAGCACGGTGGCGCTCGACGCGGTCCTCACCGATCCTGAGGGCGGCTATGTGGCGAGCCTTTTCGAGCGCCCCGACCTGCCGGCCCTCGACCTTTCCATGCAGCTTTCCGGCACGCTCGACGACATCGCCGGCGATCTCCTGTTGATGGCCGGCAACAAGCGCGCCTTCGGCGGCACGGCGCGGGTCGTCTCCGCCGGCAACGCCCAGCGGATCACGACCAAGCTCGACGGCAACCTCGCCGGCCTCGTCCCGATGGGATGGGAGGCCCTGCTCGGCGGCACCGCGACCATCGACCTCGACGCCACCGTCGGGACGGATGAAGCGGAAGCAATCGCGCTGACCGTCAGCCGCGGCACGGTGAGATTGCCGGCGCTGACCGCGACCCTCTCCGGCAGGCTCGGCGTCGCCGGGTCGAGCGACGACCTGCGGCTCAATGCGCGGCTCGGCAGGGACGACGGCACCGCGCTGGTGCTGCCGGTCGGCGGCGACCCGATCCGCCTCAACGCCCTTCAGATCGACAGCCGGATACGGCCGGCCGGTGGCGGGCTCGCCTGGCACGTCCATACCGAAGGGTCCGGCATCGCCACCGGCGATATCGCGCTCGGCGATGCGGTGGTGCGGCTGGAAGGCACGGCCGAGACGCCGCACATCCTGTCCGCCCGCCGCGTACCCGCGACCCTCAACGGTCTCATCGAGGGGCTGTCGCTCGGCGATCCGGACATTGATGCCGTCGTCGGCGGCAAGATCGCGCTGTCGGCCAAGGCCGTCGTCGATGCCGCCGAACGGCGCGCCGACGTCTCCGAGAGCGCCGTCAGGACGTCGGAACTGGTGCTCGGCTATATCGGCGAGGTCACCGACCAGGCGCTCGACGGAAGGGTGACGCTCTCCATCCCCGACCTTTCCCGTTTCGCCGAGGAGACCGGGCGCCCGCTCGCCGGCAGGCTGCAACTTGCCGCCGATACGGCCGCTTCCTATTCCGGCGCGCCGGTGTCGCTCAAATTCGACGGTACCATCGACAATCTCGCCACGGGCGAGGCCATCGTCGACGGCCTGCTTGGTAAGGCCACCCAGCTTTCCGGCGCTCTTACCCGCGACGACGACGGCACTCTCGCCATCGACACCCTTGCCGTCAGAAGTTCCGGCCTCGACCTCGATGCCACCGGCACCGTGACGCCGGAGACCGCCGATCTCGGGCTTACCGTCGCCATCAAGGACCTTGCCGCGGTCGATCCGGCGATGGCGGGCCGGCTCAATGCCGACGCGACGCTGAAGGGTCCGCTGGCGGCGCCGGAGCTGTCCCTTGCCGGCACCGGCAGCAATGTCCGGCTCCAGGGCAAGGACCTGACGGATCCCCGGCTCAAAGTCGATGCCGTGCTCTCGCCCGAGGCGCCGAACGGCACGCTGTCGCTGACCGCGCGTCTCGACAGCCTGCCGGTGGAGGCCCATGCCGAGGTCGCCACCGACGAGAGCGGCGTCAAGCGCATCGACGGGCTGAAGCTGATCGCCGGGCATAACCGGGCCGAGGGGGCGCTGACGGTCTCGCCGGAGAACGTTCCCGACGGCAGCATCGCCATCGACGCGCCGGACCTTTCCGAGCTCTCGCCGCTGGTGCTGCAAAAGATCGGCGGTGCGATCACCGGAAAGATCGATTTTTTGGGCAAGCAAACCCCGCCGCGGATCGACCTCGCGCTTGATGCCCGCAACGTCGAGGCGCCGGGCGCGAAGCTGAAAACCGCCCGCATCGACGCCACCGTCACCGACCCCTTCGGCAAGCTGCAGGCGGAAGGCTCGGCCGATCTTGCCGATCTCGGGGCTGGCGACACGGTGATTTCCTCGGTCAGGGCGACGGCGAAAAGCGACGGGCCGGCCACCGACATCAACGTCACGGCCAAGCTGCCGGATGCCCAGGTGGCGACGAAGGCGCGGCTGACACCAACCGACGACGGGCTCGCCATCGAGATCGCAACCCTTGACGGGCGCTACACCAGCATCAAGACGAGGCTCGTCGATCCGGCAAACATCCGCCTTGCCGGCGATACCGTCCAGATCGACCGCACGGTGCTTGCCGTCGGCTCGGGCCGCATCGCCCTTTCCGGCAGCGTTGCCGACCGGCTCGACCTCGACATCAGGATCGACGATTTCCCGCTGGCGCTCGCCAATGCCTTTGCCCCCGGCACGGGCGCTGCAGGCACGCTGACGGCCTCGGCCAAGGTCACAGGCCCGGCGAGCGATCCGCGCGCCGACTGGAAGGTCTCGGCCCGCGGCGCCACGGCGAATGCGCTCCGCGCGCAGGGTCTGCCGGCACTCACCGCCGATGCCAGCGGCCAGTTCGCCAAGGGCGTCGTCCGCCTCGACGCCACCGTCGGCGGCATCTCCAACATGTCGCTGAAGGCACGGGGCACGGTGCCGGCGGCGCCGACCGGCAGGCTCGACATTTCTGTGGACGGCACCGTGCCGTTCTCGGTCGCCACCAGAACGCTTGCCGATTCCGGCCTTGCGGCGAGCGGTGCGGCCAAGGTCGACCTGACCGTCACCGGGCCGCTCGGCTCGCCGGCGATCAACGGCACGGTGACGACGTCCGGCGCACGCGTCACCCATATCGAAAGCGGCACGACGATCGAGAACCTGTCGGCACGCCTCAAGCTCTCCGGCAAGCAGCTTTCCATCGAAAGCGTGAACGGCCGACTTGCCAAGGGCGGCACGCTGACGGCCAGCGGCACCATCGGCGTATTTGATCCCGCCCTTCCCGGCGACATAAGGGTCAAGCTCGACGACGGGCACTATGTGGACGGCAACCTCGTCTCGGCCAAGGTCGCGGCCGACCTCAAGGTTTCCGGCAGTTTTGCGCGCGGCCCGACCGTCTCCGGCAAGGTCACCATCGACCGCGCCGACATCAACATCCCCGAACAGGTGCCGGGCGGCATCGCCGCCCTCGACATCGTCCACAAGAACGCGCCGCCGGCCGTCCAACAGCAGGTGCGCGAGGTGCTGCCGAGGAAGGACGACAAGGGCGACAGCGACGCCCGGCTCGACCTGGAGATTTCCGCTCCGGCGCGCATCTTCGTGCGTGGCCGGGGCCTCGATGCCGAACTCGGCGGCTCCCTGAAGCTGCGCGGGCCGGTCGGTGCACCGTTCGTGGAAGGCGGTTTTTCCATGCGCCGCGGCCGCCTCAACATCCTGTCGCGACGGGTCGCCTTCGAGCGCGGCATCGTCCGCTTCGGCGGCGATTTCGATCCGCTCCTCGACTTCTACGCCACGACCAAAGCGAGCGAGGTGACGATCATGATCAGCATCAACGGCAGCGCCTCGGCGCCGGACTTCGCGTTCCGCTCCTCGCCGCAATTGCCCCAGGACGAGGTCCTCTCCCGGTTCCTGTTCGATCGCGGCGTCGACAAGCTGTCGGCGTTCCAGATCGCCCAGCTTGCCGCCAGCATCGCCACGCTGACCGGAGCCGGCGGCGGGCCCGGCGTGCTCGACCAGGTGCGCCACGGCCTCGGCGTCGACCGGCTGGAAGCGACCACCGACGAAAAGGGCAAGGCGGAACTCACTGCCGGCAAGTACATCGCCGACGACGTCTTCGTCGGCGTCAAGCAGGGCACCGGCAAGGGCTCGACCAAGGTCACCATCGACCTCGACATCACCGAGAACGTGAAGACCCGCGGCGAGGTCGGAAACGACGGCGAGTCGAAGGCCGGCATCTTTTTCGAAAAGGACTATTGAGGCCGCTCCCGGCCTCGAAAAGCCGACCGCTCACGCGCCCCTCGTCCGCCGGTCCGCAACTGCGAAGCATTGACGCCCCGGCACGACCGCGCAATTTTCCCGGGGAGTGGAGAGGCCGCCGCCACGCGGCCGACGAGCTGCCGGACCGGGAGATCCCGTTTGAGTGCCCTTGCCTTCGTCACCGATTTCGAGCCCCGCCACGGCGAGCCCGTGCGCCTGACGCCGCTGGTTGCGCGGGTGACAGCCGCCAATAGCGGCCCGTTCACCTTCCACGGCACCAACAGCTACATCGTCGGCGATCGGACCGTGATGGTGGTCGATCCGGGGCCGGACGATCCGGCCCATGTGGAGGCGCTCATCGCCGCCATCGGCAAGCGGCCGGTCAGCCACATCCTCGTCACCCACACCCACAGGGACCACTCGCCGGCCTCGCGCGCACTAAAGGCCGCAACCGGCGCGCCGATTGTCGCCGAGGGTCCGCACCGGCCGGCGCGGCCGCTCCATATCGGCGAGATCAACCCGCTCGATGCCTCGGGCGACACCGACTTCATGCCCGATATCTTCGCCACCGACGGCATGCGGATCGCGGGCGAGGATGCGACCATCGAGGTGGTGACGACCCCCGGCCATACCGACAACCACGCCTGTTTCGCGCTCGCGGAGGAAGACCTCCTGTTTTCCGGCGATCATGTGATGGCCTGGTCGACCTCGATCGTGGCGCCGCCCGACGGGGCGATGGTCGACTACATGGCCTCGCTCGACAAGCTGATCGCCCGGCACGACCGCCGGCTGCTGCCGGGCCACGGCGCCGCCGTCGACGATCCGCAGACGTTCCTTGCCGGGCTGATCGCCCACCGGCGCGGCCGCGAGCGCGCCGTCATTGCGCGGCTCGTTGCTGGCGACGAAACCATTCCGGTGATGGTCGAGACGATCTATGCGGACGTCGACCGCCGGCTCTACGGAGCCGCCGGCCTGTCGCTGCTGGCGCATCTGGAGGACCTGGTCGCCCGTGGTATCGTCGTCACCGACGGCGCGCCGGGGATCGACAACCGCTATTCGCTCGCCGGCTGATCCCCCTCGCCTTCCTCGCCGGCCGCCTCGGCGGCGACCTCCAGAACCGCATCGTCGAGCGCGGCGAAGAACTCGCGGATGCGGCGGGCATTGGTGCCGATGTCATGACGTCCGTAGCGGGAGGCGGAGCGCACGTCGAGCCGGGCGCCGTAGTCGTCGGGCAGGATGCGGATGGCGACATCGTCCGGCAGGGCGAAGAGGAGGGTGCGGTCGATCGCCTGCAGGTGACCCTCGTTGAAGGGCTCGACCGGCGGCATTTCCGACACCATCTGCCAGCCGAGACCGGCGACCGCGCGCTTGGCCGCCTCGAACATCTGCGAGGGCTCTAGGGGGAAGCGGCGCGGCACGATGTCGGGATAGGCGGCGCGCTGGCGCTCGCGCACATCGCGCTCCGGCGGCGCCGGCCCGTTGACGCCCCAGCCGCTCCTGACCGTTCCGGTGAAGCGCGGCGGGTTGTCGATGTCGGTGGTGATGTCGTTGATCTGCGGGAACTGCAGGATGCCCCAGACGACGAAGCCCATGGGGATGAGCGCGAGCGCGCCGCCGATCAGGCCGCGAAACGCATCGCCGGTGCCGAGATGGCCGCGATACCAGATGACGCCGAGGGCGGTCACTGCAAACAGCACGGCGAAGAAGCCGAAGATGGAGCCGACGCCGATGCCCATCAGGGCGGCGATGGGATCCATCACCCCGGCCCGGTGGGCAAGGCCGGTGATCACCAGGATCGGCACGGCGAGGATGCCGAGCCAGCGGCTGAGCCGCGCCAGGCGCGAGCGGCGGATGCGCAGTCTTGCGGTCATGGAGGTCCCGATGCGTTGTCCCGACAAAGCCCATAGCATGTCCGGGCGTGCCGAGAGAACCATTGCAAGGGGTGCAAGTACGGCCATGTTGCGCCCGTGATCGAAAAACGGCCCCGGAATGCGGGGCCGTTCCTCTTCGTCGTGCGGCGCGGGCCGGCGTTAGCCGGCGGCAACGTCGGCCAGAAACGTCTCGATACGATTGCGCAGACGGTTGGTGCTCGCCGCGGTCTCGGTCGTCGAGCCGAGGACGTCCTTGGCGGTCTCGGTGGTCTGTCCGGCCTTTTCCGTCACGTCCGTCATATTCTCGGTCGCCTGGCGGGTGCCGCCGGCGGCCTCCTGGACGTTGGAGGAGATCTCCACGGTAGCGGCATTCTGCTCGCCGACCGCGGTCGTGATCGCGGTCGTGTAGCCGTTGACCTCCTCCATGATCTTGGAGATCTCCTCGATCACGGTCACCGTCTCGCGGGTCGAGCCCTGGATGGCGGTGATCTGGCCGGAAATCTCCTCCGTCGCCTTGGAAGTCTGGGTGGCGAGGTCCTTCACCTCGGCGGCAACGACCGCAAAGCCCTTGCCGGCCTCACCGGCGCGGGCCGCCTCGATCGTGGCGTTGAGGGCGAGGAGGTTGGTCTGCTCGGCGATCGCCTGGATGAGGCTGACCACCTCACCGATCTTCTGGGCGGCTTCGTCGAGGCTCGCGACCTTCTGGTTGGAGGCCTCGGCACTCCTGGTCGCCTTTTCGACGATGGCGCTCGACTGGGTCGCCTGGCGGGTGATCTCGGCAATCGAGGCCGACAGCTCTTCCGCCGCCGACGCCACGGTCTGGACATTGGCCGTCGCCTGCTCGGAGGCGGCGGCGGCGCTGGCCGAATTGTGCTCGGTCTGGGCGGCGATCTCCTGCAGGTGGTTCGCCGATTCTTCCAGATGCCGGGTGTTCTCCTCGACCGTGCCGAGAACCTCCTGGACGTCGGCCTGGAACGAGGCGATGAGTTTTTCGACGTATTTCTGGCGCTCGATTTCCTTCAGGCGCTCTTCCTCGGTCTGGTGTTCCAGCTTGCTGCGGACGAGCGCGTTCTCGCGGAAGACGGCAACGGCCCGGCTCATCTCGCCGATCTCGTCGCCGCGCTCCGTTCCCTCGATCGGGTCTTCGAGGTTGTTGTCGGCAAGCGCCAGCATCCGCCCGCTCAGCGACCTGATCGGCCGGACGATCGAGCGGGCGACAAAGAAACCGAGAAGGACGGCGAACGCCACGAAGACAAGGGAGATGCCGGCGCTGCGATAGGCCGCCGACCAGAAGATATCCTGCATGTCCTGCATCAGGACGCCGGTGCCGATGATCCAGCCCCAGGGCTTGAAGTGGGCGATGTAGCTCTTCTTGGGAAGCATCCTGCCTTCGGGGTTTTCCCAGGAATAGTCGGTGTAGCCGCGGCCCTCGGACTTGGCGATGTCGACGAACTCGCGGACGTGGTATTTGCCGTTGCTGTCGGTGACGTCGTAGAAATTCTTGCCCACATTGTCAGGCCGGACCGGATGGACCACGCCGGTGTAGTTCTCGTCGAAGACGAAGACATAGCCGTTACCCTGGTACCTGAGGGCGTTGATGGTGTCCTTGGAGCGGGCCATCGCCTCTTGTTCGGTGATCGTGCCCGCCTCGGCCATCTTGTAATAGCCGGCGACGACGCTTTCGGCCGACTCCACCACGCTGCGGATTTCCGACTTTTTGAACGACTCCAGGTTGTTGTACAACGTCTGCATTTGATACAGCAACGAGACGATGAAACAGACGCTGAAGAACAAGACCAATCCATAAAGCTTTCCAGCCAAGGATTTTGGAAGTAGTTTATGCATTGGATACGCTCCTGGAGGGCCGATCAGATCTGAGCGGAAACTAGTTTTTAAGCGTTAATCTTTGCTTATCGCCCTCCGGATGCTGTGCCCGGCACCCTTTATTCAAGCATAAGTGGTGTATCGTGGATTTTTTCTACTGATGCCCGCCTCTGCCCGGTGCGGGTTCCGTTCGATGCGCCCGCGTCCCGAACCTTGAAGGTCCAGCACAAAAAACGGCCCCGGGGTCGCCTCCGGGGCCGTTCGTTCGTCGCCTCTTGGTGTCTGAAGCCGGGGCTCGTTGCCAGAGCGTTTCACGCGTTCACGGAACCGCCCGAAACG
The DNA here is from genome assembly GCF_003258835.1 of Rhodobium orientis. Classification (GTDB taxonomy): domain Bacteria; phylum Pseudomonadota; class Alphaproteobacteria; order Rhizobiales; family Rhodobiaceae; genus Rhodobium; species Rhodobium orientis. The sequence continues at coordinate 22,829 of NZ_NPEV01000035.1, forward strand.
CTCTAGCTTTTTGTTTCGACGCGTATTCTTGTCCGAGAACCGGTCCCCACTTTTCGCTGACGCGGACCTTCGGTTCGGGAATACGCGCTAACTCGCCGCGACGGCGCCGAGGAAGTGCTCGATCTGGCCGCGCAGGCGCGCGGTGTTCGAGGCCGTCTCGGTGGTGGAACGGAGCACGTCCTTGGCGGTCTCGGTGGTCTGGGCGGCCTTTTCCGTAACGCCGACCATGTTCTCGGTTGCGTGGCGGGTGCCGCCGGCCGCTTCCTGGACGTTGGAGGAAATCTCGATGGTCGCGGCGTTCTGTTCGCCGACGGCCGTCGTGATCGCCGTGGTGTAGCCGTGCACCTCCTCCATGATCCGGGAGATTTCCTCGATCACCGTCACGGTCTCGCGGGTCGAGCCCTGGATGGCGTGGATCTGGGCGGAGATCTCTTCCGTCGCCTTTGAGGTCTGGGTGGCGAGTTCCTTCACTTCGGCGGCAACGACCGCAAAGCCCTTGCCGGCCTCTCCGGCGCGGGCCGCCTCGATGGTGGCGTTGAGGGCCAGAAGGTTCGTCTGTTCGGCGATCGCCTGGATCAGGCTGACCACTTCACCGATCTTCTGGGCCGCCTGGTCGAGGCTCGCGACCTTGGCATTGGACGCCTCGGCGCTCCTGGTGGCCTTGTCGACGATGGCGCTCGACTGGGTCGCCTGGCGGGTGATCTCGGCAATCGAGGCCGACAGTTCTTCCGCCGCGGACGCCACGGTCTGGACGTTCGCCGTCGCCTGTTCGGAGGCCGAGGCCGCGCTTGCCGAATTGTGCTCGGTTTCCGCGGCGATGTCCTGCAGGTTCTTGGCCGCGCCTTCCAGGCGGACGGCGTTCTCCTCGACCGTGCCCAGCACCTCCTGGACGTCGGCCTGGAACGACTTGATCAACCGGTCGACCTCCTTCTGGCGCTCGTGTTCCTTCAGCCGCTCCTCTTCGGTCTGCTGCTCCAGCTCGCCGCGAACGAGGGCATTTTCCCGGAACACGGAGACGGCACGGCTCATCTCGCCGATCTCGTCGCTGCGTTCCGTCCCCTCGACCGGATCGTCGAGATTGTTGTCGGCGAGCGACAGCATGCGCTGGCTGAGCGCCCGGATCGGCACCGTGACCGACCGCACGAGCAGGAAGCCGAGGCCGACGGCAACGATGACGAAGACGAGCGAAATGATGGCGCTGCGATAGGCGGCACTCCAGAACACTGCCTGCAGGTCCTCCATCAGCACGCCGGTGCCCATGACCCAGCCCCAGGGCTTGAAGTAGGTGACATAGCTCATCTTCTGCAGGAACTCTCCCTGCCGGTTCTTCCAGGAATAGCCGACATAGGCGGAACCCTTGGTGATCGCCGCGTTCTGGTATTCCTTGACGTAGAGCTTGCCGGTGCCGTCCTTGGCGTTGGAGCGATCCTTGCCGATATTCTCCGGATGGATCGGATGGACGATGGTCACCGCATCCTCGTTGTTGACGAAGATGTAGCTTCCGTCCTGGTAGCGCAGGGCGTTGAGCGCGGCCTTGGCCCGCGCAACCGCCTCTTCCTCGGTCAGTTCCCCCTTCACCGCCTGGTCGTGATACGAGGCGACGATGCTTTTTGCGGCTTCAACGACGCTTTTGATTTCCGCCTTTTTGAAAACCTCAAGGTTCTCGTGCAGCGACTGCATCTGGTAGAGCAAAGAAATGCCGAAGCAGATGGTGAAAAACCCGACCAGCCCGTAGAGTTTTCCCGCCATGGATTTCGGGAAGAGACGACGCATTGGATTGTCCTCAGATGATGCGCGAAGGATGCCAGAATTGGCTTGCGGGACATTAGGCTGGATACACTTAATATTTCTTTTAAGCACCGGCGGTAACAGGCTGCGCAAAATCGACGCAACCCCTTGAAATGTTTTGCTTCGTAGGAATTGGTAATACTGCATGGCAACAGCCACACGCATCGATTGCGGCGTCTGAAATTACGTGGTTGCGACGCCTTCCTGCCGGCTCAGGCGGTCGGCAGCCGGTAGTCGCCGAACTGCTCGCGGAGCGTCGTCTTCTTGATCTTGCCGGTCGCCGTGTGGGGGATTTCCTCCACGACCACGACGTCGTCGGGCAGCCACCATTTGGCGACCCGGCCCGCCATGAAGGCCAGAATATCGTCGCGGTTCGGCTCCCTGCCCTCGCGCGGCACGACGACGAGGAGCGGGCGCTCGTCCCATTTCGGATGGGCAACGCCGATGACGGCGGCTTCCGCGACGTCCGGGTGGCCGACGGCGAGGTTTTCCAGGTCGATGGTCGAGATCCATTCGCCGCCGGACTTGATAACGTCCTTGGAGCGGTCGGTGATCTGCATGTAGCCGTTTTCGTCCATATGGGCGACGTCGCCGGTATCGAAGAAGCCCTCGGCGTCGCGGATCTCGCCGCCCTCGCCCTTGAAATAGGCTTCCGCCACCGCCGGGCCCCGCACCTTCAGCCGGCCGAAGGTTTTTCCGTCCCACGGCACGTCGACGCCCTCGTCGTCGGTCACCCGCATTTCCACGGTGAAGGGCGGATGGCCCTGCTTTTCCTGGATGTCGAGGCGCGCGGCGCCCTCAAGGTCGGCATATTCCGGGGTCAGCGTGCAGATCGAGCCGAGCGGGCTCATCTCCGTCATGCCCCAGGCGTGGTAGACCTCGACGCCGTAGCGGGTCTGGAAGGCTTCCGTCATCGCCCGCGGGCAGGCCGAGCCGCCGATGACGACCCGCTCAAGGTAATCGAGCGTGCCGCCAGTCGCCTCCAGGTGCTGCAAGAGCATCAGCCAGACGGTGGGCACGGCGGCCGTCATCGTCACCCGCTCGTCCTGCAGCAGCCCGTGGATCGCCTCGCCCTCCATGCGCGGGCCGGGGAGCACCAGGGTGGCGCCGGCGAGCGGGCCGGAAAAGGCCAGCGACCAGCCATTGGCATGGAACAGCGGCACCACGGGCATCACCCGGTCGCGGCTCGAAATCGCCATCATGTCCGGCGTCACGGCGGCCATGGCGTGGAGCACGTTGGAGCGGTGGGAATAGACGACGCCCTTGGGCGATCCCGTCGTCCCGGAGGTGTAGCACATGCCGGCGGCGGTGTTCTCGTCGAACTCGGCCCACGAAAAATCGTCGTCGGCCTCGGCCAGCCAGTCCTCATAGACCGCAACCTCTTTCGGCAGCGACACCTCGGGCATGTGGTCCGGATCGGTGAGGACGATGATTTTTTCAATCGTCTTCAGGTCCGCGGCGATCTTTTCCACCAGCGGCAGGAAGGTGAGGTCGACGAACAGCAGCCGGTCCTCGGCGTGGTTGACGATCCAGGTGATCTGGTCGGCAAAGAGCCGCGGATTGACCGTGTGGTAGATAGCGCCGAGGCCGAGGAGGCCGTACCAGACCTCCATGTGGCGCCAGGTGTTCCAGGCGAGCGTCGCGCAGCGGTCGCCGAGCCCGATCCCCTCCCGCTCCAACCGCTTGGCGACCTGCAGGGAGCGCCGGCGCAGGGTCGCATAATCGGTGCGATGGACCGGCCCCTCCACCGACCGCGAAACCACCTCGCGCCGCCCATGATAGGTGGCGGCATGGTCGAGGATCTTCGTACACAACAGCGGCCAGTCCTGCATCAGGCCCAGCATGGCGTCTCTCCCTGGAGTTTTGTTCTCGTTGGGTGCAATTAAGCGGCTGGGGAGAGGGTTTGTCGAGGGGGCGTGAGTGGGCGCCAGTTCCAAATTGCAACGCTGATCGCCTATCGATGGCATTCGTACTCCAGTATCATCACGGTCGGTCCGTTATGTGGCTGCGGCCCGATCAAATCGGCCGTGTTATGAAAAAAGGACCACTATTCTATTTCCTTCAGATCCATGAAATTCTCCATTATTCCCGTTCGAGTTCCCAACCATGCATTAGCGCCCTTATAAGCGTCTTCTGTCGGTTCTTAACTATCCTTGGAACCCATTTTTCTTGAGCAATTACTTGGCTTGTCAGCGCGTAAGAGGAAACATTATTTGTTCCAGAAAAATATATATCGCATTTCTTCGAGAACTCATAATTTTGCGCCGACGAATTTTTTCTTTTATTTAGAGGCACCAAATTCGCCAAGCGATGAACCCAACGTTGGCGCTCATTGAGATCCGGCCACCAATCCGCCCACTGACTACTTTCATCTACAGTTTGTGGAAGCACATGTTCAATCGTTAAAATCCGAGGATCGTATGTAGCCGCCCCATCCGAGACAAAAGAATCCAGGCGAAGAACCAGGTAATTTCGTCTCCGGGGCGTCAGTCTATAAATATCCCCATCAAGAATCTCTTCGAACTCCCTTGCGTAATCCCTATCGAAATAAAGCGAATCCATTTCATCAGGCTCAAGCCCTTTCTCTACCTCCGAAATAGTGTCCGCGTATTGATCAATTCGATCATTAACATTGTATCGAGCAAGATGCATGAAGGCCGCTAAGCGCTCCAAAAGCTGAAAAAATCTTAAAACGTGCACTGGCCTGTGCTTGTGCATTTTCAAAAAAAGCATGGCGGGAGGAACCCAATCCGAATTATCTATCCTCTTCAACCAGACAATATATCTATTTATTTCTTCGGCGTATCTTTCTGAAGCAAATGAAACTGAACGAATATCATCGAGAGCGTCCGAAAATGGCTCAATGACATCATCAATCAATTTATCGGGATATGGATTTACGATCAATACATGCTTTCTAAACTCTTCGAGAAGAGAGCGTTTGGCTTTTTCCTTGGCAAAAATCATCCGAATATAGCTAAATAGATCGTTAAAACCGCCTCTTGTTAATTTTACCTCCATTTCCTCCCATTTTTCGTTGTAACATCGACGTGCGGCCTCGTCCCTTAACTTACCGATCACATCTGCTTTGATGATATCTGTGGGCTGAAGGTCGAGCCCGCGGCTATTCATGACTGAAAACACACGAAATGCAGATTCTTGAGTGGGAGTAGAAACTGCAACCAGATAGCAACGCGTCATCAAAAAGCGCACAAAATCCTCTAAATCCGCAACCTCTTCGAACTTTTTCTCAATCTTATTTAAAATATATTTAGAATTTAATTTAATGTTTATTTGCGACTCATTCGATAACGATGACTCGCTCAATTCAAACAACTCATCGAGCCGGAAATTTTGTATATAATTTTCGAAGAACTCAATATCTCTCTCGCGAAGCGTCAATCGTGGCTTTGGCCGAATGCCCTCCATCTTTTTTCCCGGTTCAAGAATGTACGGCTTGAGCTCGGGTGCCAACGCCCCACAATGCGCGGAAGCCATAGCTGACAACATTATGGTCAGTGTCGTAAGACGCTGCTGACCGTCAATAACCTCAGAATACGAAGAAAAATCTGATTTTATCAGAACTATACTACCTAAAAAATACCCTTCCTCCTCCTCTTCTCCATAAAATTCTATCAAGTCATCCAATAATTCCGAAACTTGATCAACAGTCCAAGCATACGGCCTTTGATAAGGAGGAATTACGAACTCGAATTCAGAGCTAAAAATCTTCGATAGCGGATGTTCAGCCCCACTAATTTTCTTTACCATTACACTCTCCTATTTCTTGGAATTTTCTAGGTCAAAACTCAAAATTCACCCGCCGTGAATCCAAGATTCGAAACGATCTGTATAATAAGCAGTCAACCGTCGGAACATTATCGGAAATGGATATCAAGCCCAATTCCAAATCATGACGACTATCTTCGCTCGATGGCCTCCGGATTCGAAAGCCAAACACCTTCGTCGAGAACGCCACAACGCGATCAGCATACTCTAACAGCCTCGTGCGATCATGTATCCGCAAGGAGGCACCCCTTCCCCACCGTCGAATTCCCCTCCCGACTTGGTTTTTGCACTGCAACACGCTATGAGAGCCCCCACACCACGGATCCGGGCGATGATCCCGGGCGGCGCCTCCCCCGCCGCCGATCCGTCGGACATTCCGCGACACCTTTCTTGCATGGCTGCGCCGGCTGCGCAGGGCGATAGAATTTGGGCTCTTCATGATCGACTTCACCCGCTACCGACACCAGTGGACCGACAACATCCGGGCCGACCTTCTGTCGGGCCTCGTCGTGGCGCTGGCGCTTATTCCCGAGGCGATTGCGTTTTCGATCATTGCCGGGGTCGATCCCAAGGTCGGGCTCTATGCCTCGTTCTCGATCGCGGTGGTCGTCGCCATTGCCGGCGGGCGGCCGGGGATGATCTCCGCGGCGACGGCGGCGACGGCCGTGCTGATGGTGACGCTGGTGCGCGACCACGGCCTGCAGTATCTCTTGGCCGCCACCGTCCTTGCCGGACTGTTGCAGGTCGGGGCCGGGCTCTTGAAGCTCGGCTCGGTGATGCGGTTCGTCTCGCGCTCGGTGATCACCGGCTTCGTCAATGCGCTCGCCATCCTCATCTTCCTGGCGCAGCTGCCCGAGCTCGACCCGTCGCGCGTGCCGCCGCTGACCTATGTTCTGGTCGCGGCGGGCCTTGCCATCATCTACCTCTTTCCGCGCCTCACCCGCGCCGTGCCCTCGCCGCTGGTGACCATCGTCGTCCTGACAGCGCTCACCATCTCCTTCGGCTGGGAGGTGCGCACCGTCGGCGACATGGGCGATCTGCCGGACACGCTGCCGGTGTTCCTCATTCCGGACATCCCGTTCACCTTCGAGACCCTGCGGATCATCTTTCCCTATTCGCTGGCCGTTGCCGTCGTCGGCCTGCTTGAAAGCCTGATGACCCAGCAGATCGTCGACGACCTCACCGACACATCGTCCGACCGCAACCAGGAATGCATCGGCCAGGGCCTCGCCAACACGGCGACCGGCTTCATCGGCGGCATGGCCGGCTGCGCCATGATCGGCCAGTCGATGATCAACGTGAAATCCGGCGGGCGCGGCCGGCTTTCCGCCTTTACCGCGGGCACCTGCCTCCTCTTCATGGTCGTCGTGCTCGGCGACCTGGTCGGCCAGATCCCGATGGCGGCCCTCGTCGCGATCATGATCATGGTCTCGATCGGCACCTTTTCCTGGAGCTCGATCAAGAATTTGAAGGAGCATCCCCGCTCCTCCTCCATCGTCATGCTGTCGACGGTCGTCTTCGTCGTCTACACGCACAATCTGGCCATCGGCGTCCTCGTCGGCGTGCTGTTCTCGGGCCTGTTCTTTGCCTGGAAGATCGCCCAGATCTTCCGGGTGACGACGACGATCAGCCCGGACGGGCGGCACCGCACCTACCGCATCGAGGGCCAGCTCTTCTTTGCCTCGGTGGAAAGCTTCATGCAGGCGCTCGACTTCAAGGAAGCGCCGGAGAAGGTGACTATCGACGTCAGCCACGCCCATATCTGGGACATTTCGTCCGTCTCGGCGCTGGACATGGCGGTGCTGAAATTCCGCCGCGAGGGGGCCGAGGTCGATATTGTCGGCATGAACGAGGCCTCGGAGACCATCGTCGACAGGCTGGCTATTCACGACAAGCCCGGCGCCATGGAAAAACTGCTCGGGCATTAGGGAGATTTCGATGACAACCGGCACTCTGATCGCCTTTGTGGACGGCTCGAAATACTCAAAGAGCGTCTGCCACTACGCGGCCTGGCTGGCGAAAAGGCTGAAGGCGACGGTCAAGATCTATCACGTCACCGCCCGCACCGAGGGCGACGACCGGCACGACCTCAGCGGCGCGATCCAGCTCGGCGCCCGCTCCAACCTTTTGGCGGAACTCTCCGAGCTCGACGCCAAGCGCGCCAAGCTCAGCCACGCCCAAGGCCGCGCCATCCTGGAGGACGCGCGGGCGATCGTGGAAGCCGACGGCGTTGCGGTCGAGACCCGGCTGCGCCAGGGCGATCTGGTCGAGACCTTGCAGGCCAAGGAGCACAATGGCGACATCGTCGTCATCGGCAAGCGCGGCGAGGCGGCCGACATGGCAAAGGGGCATCTCGGCTCCAACCTGGAGCGGGTCGTGCGCTCCAGCCACAAGCCGGTGTTCGTCACCAACCGCGAATTCGCGCCGGTCTCAAAGATCCTGATCGCCTTCGACGGCGGCCCCTCCTCCCTGAAGGCGGTGGATTTTTTGGCCCGCAGCACGCTCGCCGCACGCCTGCCCGTGGCGCTCGCCTTCGCCGGCACGGAGACGCGGGAGGTCCGAAAGGCCCTTGACGACGCGCGGGCGCTGTTGTCCGCCGGCGGCCTCGACGTGGAGATCGTCGTCGAGCCCGGCCGCCCGGAAGCCGCCCTTGCCCGCCTCGTCGAAGAGCGCGGCTACGACATGCTCGTCATGGGCGCCTACGGCCACTCCCGCATCCGCAACCTGATCATCGGCTCGACGACCTCGGAGATGATCCGGACGTGTAAGGTGCCGATTTTGTTGATGCGGTAGGGGGGGGCGAAGGCAGAGGCCGGGCGGGCGCTGCGATCGAGCGGTCGGAAAGACGAGTTTTCGAAGAATAGTTGGCCAAGAGGCGGCGCGGATTATCTCAGTCTCAATATTCGTCTTATTGCCTGATTTGGCAGATCACGGATCTAAAGCTCATCTTCTTGTAACCCCCCTCGAAGAACCTTTTCCCGAACTCCCTTTCTAGCTCAAGCAACTCCTTCTGCGCGCCCTTGTGCCCGAGCATCGAAGCATTTTTGAAGTAATTATAAGAAAGTCTAATGTTTCTTCCTGGGTCCAGAGCGGCAAACGGGTTGCCGGAAGGTGTTGCACCACGCATCCTTTCGCCGATTTCGAACAAGGCAGCCGGACTTCCCTCCAACGCCGCAATTGTCGCCCAGTCTCCTCTATAGAGATAATTCAGTGCGCCTCTCGCGTATTTTGCACCCTGGGCCTCGGCTGTTTCCAAATTTCTGACGGCACCGCATCTGTCAATACCGGTTTTGAGGAACCCAGATCCAAGCAATACTGCTTTCTGGAAGTATATACCGCCGTCATCCTCCGGAGAGTAATTCCGGATTAATTCCCACGCGAATTCATATCTCTTCTCACGGATAGCGTTATTAAATTCATCTTCGTCAAATTCTCCGGATAAGGAACTCTGGCCTGACATGATCAAGAAACCAAAACACATAATAAATTTAAGCCAACTCTCCCTATTTCTTGCGTTCATTTTCGCGTTTCTCTGCTTGGGGCGCTTTCGTATCGAAAGCTGTTTTCGAATGCACGGTCGGGCGGCTGCGCTTGGTGGGCAAGGATACAATTTTCGGCTGTAGGAACATAGCGTTGAACGACGATTGACACGCATGGCCATTGGTCGCGGCGAGCTCGGCGCAGTGCGCCCTACACCCGCGTCATCAGCCAATCCCCCTACTCCACTCCAACCACCCCCAACACTTCCCCCAATTCCTCCACCACATGATCCGCATGCTCCGCCAACACCGCGCGTTCATGCATCCCCGTCGTCACCCCGATGGCCAACACCCCAGCGGCCTTGGCCGCACGCATGTCGTGCAAGGAGTCGCCGACGAAGGCGATTTCGCGCGGCGCCAGGCCGTTCATCTGCGCGAAGGCGTTGATCTGGCCGGGGTCGGGTTTCCAGCCGTGGCCGGTGTCGTAGCCGATGACGTCTTTGAGGTGGGTGTCGATGCCGACGGTGGCCAGTTGGGCGCGGGCGCAGGATTCCGTGTCGTTGGTGATGCACGCAGTGAGGATGTTGGCGGCGGCAAGGTCTGTCAGCAGGGCTTCCGCGCCGGGGAGCGTTGCGGCGTGGCGGACGGAGTTTTCCTCCAGCAAGCGGTCGATGCGGGAGATGAGGGCGGCGTCGCAGGCAATGCCCAGCCGCTCGGCGAGGAAAGGCGCGTAGTCGCCGGTGGCGTTGGCGAAGATGATGGAGTCGCGGGAAAAGCGCCGGGTCGCCAGGTCGTAGCCGGCGATTTCCGCGAGGTCCGCCATGGTCGCCGCGTCGCCGGTGCACAGATCGTCCAGCACCGCATGGGCGGCCGGGCCGAATGTGGCGTCGAAGTCGAGTAGCGTTCCGTCCTTGTCGAACAGCACAGCCCGGATCGTCACGTTTTTTTCTCCCCCTGCCGGTCTTCACGGATAACCAACGACCAGGCGCGTCCGGCGCCGCGCGAGGACATAGCAGCCCCTTGGCGCCGCGCCAACGGCGGGCCTTGCGGTCGCCCCACAACTGTGATCAGGCTTGGGGGATCGTTACGACCCGGCCGCGCCCTTTTCGCGACAGATGAGAGAGCCCGACGGCCGCGCCTTCTTTTATCATTTGAGGAGCCGACCATGCCGCTGACCAATGTCCAGGCGCGCGATCTCGCCACCATCCTCCACCCCTATACGCCGCTGCACACGCTGCCCCAGACCGGCCCCCTCGTGCTCGACCACGGCAAGGGCGTCTTCGTCTACGACACCCAGGGCAACGAATATATCGAGGGCATGTCCGGGCTCTGGTGCGCCGGCCTCGGCTTCGGCGACGCGGAGCTGATCGATGCCGCCACGGAGCAGATGCACAAGCTGCCCTACTATCACCTGTTCGGCGGCAAGGGCATGGAGCCGGCCATCGAGCTCGGCGAAAAGCTGAAGGAAATCGCGCCGATGCCGGTCTCCAAGGTGTTCTTCACCTCGTCCGGCTCGGAGGCCAACGACACCCAGGTCAAGCTCGCCTGGTACTACAACAACGCGCTGGGCCGGCCGGAAAAGAAGAAGATCATCTCGCGCATGAAGGCCTATCACGGGGTGACCGTGATGAGCGGCTCGCTGACCGGGCTGCCGATCGTCCATGGCGACTTCGACCTGCCGGTGGCCGGCGTCCTCCACACCGACTGCCCGCACCACTACCGCTTCGCCGAAGCGAGCGAGAGCGAGGATGATTTCGTCGCCCGTCTGGCGGCAAACCTGAAGGCTTTGATCGAGGCGGAAGGCCCGGAGACGATCGCCGCCTTTATTGCCGAGCCGATCATGGGCGCGGGCGGCGTCATCCTGCCGCCGGAGGGGTATTTTCAGGCGATCCGGCCGATCCTTGCCGAGCACGACATCCTCTTCATCGACGACGAGGTGATCTGCGGTTTCGGGCGCACCGGCAACTGGTGGGGCGCGGAGACCTACGGGTTCGAGCCGGACACGCTGTCGGCCGCCAAGCAGATGACGTCGGCCTATGCGCCGCTCGGCGCCGTCCTGGTGCCTGAACGGATGGTCGAGGCGTTCGAGGCGGAGTCCGCCAAGCTCGGCGCCTTCGGCCACGGCTTCACCTATGGCGGCCACCCGCTCGGCTGCGCCGTCGGCGCCAAGGCCATCGAGATCTACCAGAAGCGCGACATCCTCGGCCATGTGCGGAAACTGGCGCCGCAGTTCGAGGCGCGGCTCGCAAAGCTTGCCGATCATCCCCTCGTCGGCGAGGCGCGCGGCAAGGGGCTGATCGGCGGCGTGGAACTGGTCGCCGACAAGGCCACAAAGCGGCCGTTCGGCGCCAAATCCGGCGTTGCCGCCCGGATGGTCAAATTCGCCGAGGCGCGCGGCGCGATCTTCCGGCCGATCGGCGACACCGTCGCCCTCTGCCCGCCGATGGTCATCACCGAGGCGGAGCTGGACCTCCTGTTCGACAAGATGGAAGCGGCCTTGGGCGACGCGGAGGACTGGGTCCGCAAGGAAGGGCTTCGGGAGAAGTAAAAGCTCTTTTCTCGCTCACGGCCGAGCGTTCGCTAACGCTCGCTGGCCTTGCGCGAGGGCGGCGCATCGGCGCCGGCGGCCGTTCGGCCTTGCGATCCCTATCGGGATCGAGGTGCACGGCGTGCCGGCTTCAGCACAAAGCCGGCGCAGCTCTCCGTCGTCACCCCGGGAGGAGCGAAGCGGAGACCCGGGGCCCATTGCCCCTCCCGGCGCGGCAGCCCATCGCGGACCTCGATGCGGCCATCGTCGACGCAAAGGCCTTGTTTCACCAACCCATGGCCTACCGTCCGGTGAGGGCAACGGACCCCGGCTCGAGGGCCGGGGTGACGGCAGAGGGAAGCGATGGCGAGCACCAGATCGCCGGCGCCTGTGAACGCCGCCTCACCCGCGTCGTATCGGCCCCATCCACAATACATTCATTCTACATGCATTAAGTGGATTCACCCGCCTTCTTATACTTTTGATGGATAAGGGGAATTCCGGAGATTCGGGATTTTTGACCCGCCGGACGGCCCGACAGAGCGGCGAAAAGTGTTAACGAAAAGCCGCGGACTGGGCTCACGCGTTGAAATATTTCGCCTCACATGCGGTAACATGCGCCGTGCAAAGCGATTTCGTGATCACAGATTTGAATTCGTTTTGGCGCGCGCTTTTTGTGCAACAGTCGCGCCGGCGAAAATCGCATTTCGACCAATTCCTTGCACCTCTTAACGCGTTTTACGGCCTTTCCGTAAAAGACCATATGATTGACACAAGGGATTCCATTTTACTGTTTTTGTTGTCATTTCGGAATCAATTCCGATTTTCCTATCTGAAGATCGCGCCGGGATAACAAGTATTCGGAATACTGTTTCACCCGCACATGCCATGCACATTGAAGGTGCGGCACCGGCGGCAGCATGCCGAAAATTGCACCATGGCGCCGAAATCGGCGGACTATGTCATGGAGCGACACAGAATGTGATTGGCTCGATAGGGAAGGTTTCAGAAACCATCACGATTATGGCGCAATCGCCTCCTAGGTGAGCCGTCGCGTCCAAGTCGGGCGCAAAACAGTCACATCACCGCGGGCTCGGGGAACTGTGTCGGGGTCCGCAAACCACACGATGGGTGGGTTTTCGTTATGGACTACAAGACTGCCGAAGCAATGATCCGCAATGACAAGGATTCGGATCTGGACCGTCTATACAAGCCGGTCGGCATTGCGGCCGTCAGCGCTGCTGCCATCTGCTGCCAGGAAAAGAAGGACGCCGGCAAGTCGCGCAAGTGACCACCGGGTCTTTCTAAAAAAACATCCCGACATCGCCGCGCCCCTTTCCGGCGTCACGCCGCGAGGGTGGATCTTTCGGCGATTTCGCGGAGCGCCCCGCGGCTGGCGGGACGGCCTTTGCGGTGAACGGGTCGGGATGTTCGGCGTTCGCGCTCTTCTCGTTTACGGGAACAGGCGCACCGTTTGCCACGGCGCCTTGTCGTGGTCGCGGCTGAAGACCAGGCGGTCGTGCAGCCGGAACGGGCGGTCGCGCCAGAACTCGATCGATTGCGGCACCACGCGGAACCCCGACCAATGCGGCGGCCGGGGGATCTTGCCGATGCCGTATTTGGCGGCATAGCGGGCCACTTCCTTTTCCAGATGGAACCGGCTTTCCAGCGGCCGCGACTGTTGTGAGGCCCAGGCGCCGATACGGCTCTGGCGCGCGCGGCTGTCGTAATAGGCGTCCGCCTCCGCATCGGTGACGGGAACGACCGGGCCGCGCACGCGCACCTGCCGGCGCAGGCTCTTCCAGTGAAAGCAGAGCGCCGCCTTCGGCGTTGCCGCGAGCTCGACGCCCTTGGTGCTTTCCAGGTTCGTGTAGAAGACGAAGCCGGCCGGGTCGACGCCCTTCAAAAGCACCATGCGCACATCGGGCATGCCGTCTTCATCGACGGTCGCCAGGGACATGGCGTTGGGGTCGTTGGGTTCGGTCTTTTCCGCCTCGGCGAGCCACTCGCCGAACAGCCGGAACGGCTCGTCACTGTCGAAAATATCGTGCTCTTCGGCCTCTTGGGTCACGGCTGGAGATCCTGATCGTTGTTTTCTTCTTCCTTCTGGATCGCGGCATACAGCAAATCGCGCTGACAATCACCCCGCCAGCCGCTACAACTCGGCGGGCGCGCCGGCGGATGGTGCGGGATCGCACTCGCGCGCCTGCCGGCTTCTGGAATTTTTTCCTATCGGTTCCCATATTGCCGGTGAGAGAGGGCCGACGGGCGCGGTCTGCGCCGTCGGCGGAAAAGACAACATACGGGACGATCTGAATGCGTGATCCTTATACCGTTCTCGGTGTTTCGCGGGACGCTTCGGAGGCCGACGTCAAGAAGGCCTTCCGCAAGCTGGCGAAGAAGTTCCACCCGGACAGCAATCCGGGGGACAAGGCCGCGCAGGCGAAATTCTCCGAGATCAACACCGCCTATGAAATCGTCGGCGACAAGGAAAAGCGGGCCAAGTTCGACCGCGGCGAGATCGACGCCGATGGCAAGCCGACCTTTCACGGCTTCGAGGGCCATCCGGGCGGCGGGTTCGGAGGCTTCGGCGGCGACCGCGGCCAGGCCCACGGCTTCCGCTATTCCTCGGAAAACATGTCCGACGTCGGCATGGACGACATCCTCAGCCAGATTCTCGGCGGCATGGGCGGCGGCCGGCGCGCCAAGGCCGGTGGCTTCGGCGCAAGGGCCCAGCCCCAGGCCGTGCGCGGCGAGGACGTAACGGTGACGGCCTCCGTCAGCCTTGAGGACGTCGTCGCCGGCAGGAAGGCGCGGGTGACGCTGCCGACCGGCAAGACCCTCGACGTGGCGCTGCCTCAGGGCGTCGACGACGGCCAGCAGATCCGGCTCAAGGGCCAGGGCCAGCCGGGCCAGCTCGGTGGGCCGGCCGGCGATGCGCTGGTCAAGGTCGCCTTTGCGCCGCACAAGCTCTTCAAGGTCGACGGCCACACCTTGAAGCTCGACCTGCCGATCGGCCTCGACGAGGCCGTGCTCGGCGCCAAGGTGCGGGTGCCGACGCTGGAGGGCGCGGTCGAAATGACGGTGCCGGCGGGCTCGAATGGCGGGCGCACCCTGCGGCTGCGCGGCAAGGGCCTGCCGCTCGCTAAGGGCGGGCGCGGCGACCTCCTGATCCAGCTTCGCATCACCCTGCCGGAAGGCGGCGACAGCGATCTGGAAGAGCTGATGAAGAAATGGCGCGACGCCAGGCGCTATTCCGCCCGCGGCGAGGAATTCGGCGCGGCGTAGGGCGGACGCTTCTGAGATATTGATCTGCAACGGACGGCCACCGATGATGATCTACTGATGGCTGTTTATTCTTTGCGACTGCCCGCTGGATTGCCGCGTCGGCCTAAAGGCCTCCTCGCAATGACGTCTTGTTTTATGAATCAATCAGTTATCGTCATTGCGAGCGCAGCGAAGCAATCCAGGGGCAACCCGCTCCGATGCCGGCGACGACGCTCCCCTACCCCGGCTTACCGCTGAGGAAACTGTGGAAGGCCGTGCGGGCTTCCTCGGAGCGCAGGCGCTCGCGGAAGAGGTCGGCTTCCTCCTCGATGCGGGCGATGACGTCCATCGGATCGCCGCGCAGCAGCCGGCGCGCGGCCGTCAGGGCCGCCTGGGGCTTGGCCGCCAGTTCGCGGGCCGCGGCGAAGGCCTGGGTCTCCACATCGTCGCTGCGCACCACCGCGTTGACGAGGCCCGCCGCGTGGGCCTGTTCGGCGTCGAAGGTGGCGCCGAGGCAGAGCAGCTCGAACGCCCGCGGCAGGCCGAGGAGCCGCGGGGCGAGCAGGCTGGAGGCCGCCTCCGGCACCAGGCCGAGGTCGAGGAAGGGCGTGCGGAACACGGAGTTCGGGCTGGCATAGACCAGGTCGCAATGCATCAGCATGGTCGTGCCGATGCCGATGGCGAGCCCGTCGACGGCGGCGATCATCGGCTTGTCGACGGTCGCCAGCGTCTTCAAAAAGTGGATCACCGCCTCGCCGAGCGCGCCCTCCTCGGCAAAGCTCAAAAAGTCCTCGATGTCGTTGCCGGCCGTGAATGCGCCGGGCACGCCGGCCAGCAGATGGACGCGGACCGCCTCGTCCTGCTCGCCGGTGCGAAGCGCCTCGGTGAGTGTCTCGTACATGGCGTTGGTGATGGCGTTCTTCTTTTCCGGGCGGTCGAGGCGCAGGCGCTGGACGCCGGCCTCGCGGTCGATGCGGATGTGTTCGGTCATCGCGGTCACGCCGACAGGAGGTCGGGATCGGCGGCAAGGATGCTCGCCGCACCGCCGGTGACCGTTTCCTTCAGGCCGCCGCTGGCCGTCAGGATGTTTTCTGCAAAGAACCGGGCGGTGTGGATGTGGGCGGCGGCGGCACCCGAGCCGTCCGCGGAATTCGCCGCGGCAAGCGCGCCGCGGGCAAGGCCGGCGCCGCCGGCGGCGAGCGACAGCAGCCGCAGATAGGGCGTTGCCCCGGCCAGCGCCTCGGAGATGCGGCCCTCGCCGACGGCGGCAAGCAGCCATTCCGTCGCGACCTCCGTGTCGTCCAGCGCCGCATTCAGCCTCTCGCCGATGCGGCCGAAATCGACCCGGTTGGAGGCTGCGGCCCTTTCCGCTACCTCACGCAGCTCAGACAGATACCCGCGTACGGCCTCGCCGCCGGACTGGGGCAGCTTCCTCATGATGAGGTCGATCGCCTGGATGCCGTTGGTGCCCTCGTAGATCATGGCGATGCGGGAATCGCGCAGGTGCTGGGCGGCGCCGGTCTCCTCCACATAGCCCATGCCGCCATGGATCTGGACGCCGATGGAGGCGACCTCGAAACCGATGTCGGTGGAGAACGCCTTGGCGAGCGGCGTCAGCAGGTTGGCCCGCTCCTGCCAGGTCTTGCCGGCCTCGCCCTCCTCGATGCGACCGCGGTCGATGGCTTCCGCGCAGGCGTAGCAGATGGCGCGCGAGGCGTGTACGAGCGCCTTCATGGTGGCGAGGTTGCGGCGCACATCCGGGTGCAGCGCGATCGGCGCCATGCCCTCGCCCTGCCAGTCCGGATTGCGGCCCTGGCGGCGCTCCTCGGCATAAGCGAGCGCCTGCTGGAAGGCGCGCTCGGCGATCCCGACGCCCTGCAGGCCGACGATCAGGCGGGCGTTGTTCATCATCGTGAACATGCAGGCAAGGCCGCGATTTTCCTCGCCGACCAGCCAGCCGACGGCACCGTCCTTCTCGCCGTAGAGCATGGTGCAGGTGGGCGAGCCGTGGATGCCGAGCTTTTCCTCCACATTGGCGCAGAGGAGGTCGTTGGCGGGCCCGAGGCTGCCGTCCTCGTTGACGAGGAATTTCGGCACGGCAAAGAGCGAGATGCCCCTGGTGCCGGCCGGCGCATCGGGCAGGCGCGCCAGCACGAGATGGACGATGTTGTCGGTGAGGTCATGCTCGCCATAGGTGATGAAGATTTTCTGGCCGAACAACCGGTAGCTGCCGTCGCCGGCGCGCTCGGCCCGGGTGCGCAGCGCATTGAGGTCGGAGCCGGCCTGGGGTTCGGTCAGGTTCATGGTCGCCATCCATTCGCCCGAGACGAGCCTTTTCAGATAGCGCTCCTGAACCTCGGGACTGGCATGGGCGGCGAAGGCCTCGATGGAGCCGACGGTCAGCGTCGGGCCGACGCCGAAGGCCATCGACGCGGCATTCCACATCTCCTGTGTGGCGGCGAGCATCACCGTCGGCAGCCCCTGGCCGCCGAATTCCTCCGGCGCGGAAAGACCCGCCCAGCCGGCCGCGCACCAGGCCTCATAGACCCGCCGCCAGCCCTCCGGCATCGTCACCTTGCCGTCCTTGAAGTGGGCGTGCTCGGCATCGCCGACGCGGTTCAGCGGCGCGATCTCCTCGCTCGCGAACTTGCCGGCCTCCTCCAGGATGGCGTCCATCAGGTCTTCGCTGAGATCGCCGAGGCGGCCCTCGGCGAGAAGTTCCGAGACGCCGGTCATGTGCTTCAGGGTGAAGGCGATATCGGACACCGGCGCGCGGTAGCTCATGAAATTCCTCCCTCAAGGACCGGCACCGGCCCCTTGACGCCTGCGGCAAGCGGCGTCAAAACCGCGCCAGTTCGTACTTTTTCCAGCACTCTATCGCCCCCCGCCGCCCCGTCAATGGCGGGTTACGCGTGCCCGGCCGCTGCGGACCGGCCGGCGCCGGCTCCCGGGGACCGCCATGAAGATCTGGCCCATCGATCCTCTGCCGACCCGTTTCGACGGCGACCCGGGCTTTGCCGAAGCGCTGCAATACCTTGCCGCGGGCGACCTTGTCGCCGTGCCGACCGAGACGGTCTACGGGCTTGCGGCGGACGCCACCAGCGCCGATGCGGTGGCCGGCATTTTCGCGGCCAAGGAGCGGCCGACCTTCAACCCGCTGATCAGCCATGTGGAGAGCCTGGAAGCCGGCGAGCGCCACGGCGTCTTCGATGCGACGGCGCGAAAGCTGGCGGAGGCGTTCTGGCCCGGCCCGCTGACCCTCGTCGTGGAGCGCCGGAGTTCGTCGCCGATCTGCGATCTTGCGACCGCGGGGCTGTCGACCGTCGGGCTCAGGGTCCCGGCCACGGCGGTGACGCGGGCGCTGACGGCGGCGCTCGGCCGGCCGCTTGCCGCGCCCAGCGCCAACCGGTCCGGACGCATCAGCGCAACGACGGCGGAAGCCGTCGCCGCCGATCTCGGCGAGCGCATCGCCGGCATCATCGATTGCGGGCCGACCCCGGTCGGCGTGGAGTCGACCATCGTCGCCATCGTCGGGCCCGACCCGGTTCTCCTCAGGCCCGGCGGCATCCCCCGCGGCGCCATCGAAGAGCTTCTCGGCCGGCCGCTTGCGGCCCCTAAGGACGCCGCGGACCGCCCCTCGGCGCCGGGAATGCTCGCCTCGCACTACGCGCCCGATGCCGGCGTCCGGCTCGATGCCGAGGACGTCCGGCCCGGCGAGGCGCTGCTCGCCTTCGGTCCCGATCTGCCGCCGGGAGCGGACGCCGCCCTTGCCGTTGCCAACCTCTCGGCTGCCGGCGATCTGACGGAAGCGGCGAAAAATCTCTTCGGCCTGATGCGTCGGCTCGACGCAAGCGGCGCGGCGACGATTGCCGTCATGCCGATCCCGGCAGACGGCCTCGGCGAGGCGATCCGCGACCGGCTTGCCAGAGCGGCTGCACCGCGAAATATGCATCATCCGTAAAATACACTTGTTGACAAGCGTCCCGGCTCCATCGTCTGATTCCCAATTCGGGAGCAACAGGAAACGCCATTGGCCACGCTTTACATTTCGCACCCCGTGTTCCTGGAACACGTCACGCCGCTCGGCCATCCGGAGCGCGCCGACCGGTTGCGCGCCATCGACCGCATCCTGGAGCACGAGCGTTTCCAGTCGCTGCAGCGGGACGTGCCGCCGAAGGCGACGATGGAACAGCTCCTCTTTGCCCATCCGGAAGAGCACATCCTCGACGTCGAGGCGTCGATCCCGATGGAGGGCGTCGCCCATATCGACTCCGACACCACCGTCTCGTCGGGAAGCTGGGAGGCGGCCTCGCGGGCGGCTGGCGCGGCGATCCTTGCCGTCGACGACGTCATGAAGGGCATCGTCCAGAACGCCTTTTGCGCCATCCGGCCGCCGGGGCACCACGCCGAGGCCGACACCTCGATGGGCTTCTGCCTGTTCAACAACGCCGCCATCGGCGCCCGCCAGGCCCAGCGCAAGCACGGCGCGGAGCGGGTCGCGATCATCGATTTCGACGTCCATCACGGCAACGGCACCCAGGACATCTTCTGGAACGACCCCACCGTGATGTACGCCTCCACGCACCAGTTTCCGCTCTATCCCGGCACCGGGGCAGCGAACGAGACCGGCGTCGGCAACATCGTCAACGCGCCGCTCGATCCTGGCGCCGGCGGGGCGGAATTCCGCGAGGCCTTCGACATCGCCATCCTGCCGGCGGTGGAGAAGTTCAGTCCGGACCTGATCATCATCTCGGCCGGCTTCGACGGCCACGCCCGGGACCCGCTCGCCCACCTCAACCTGGTGGAGGCCGATTTCGCCTGGGCCACCAAGAAGCTGATGGACATCGCCGACCGCACCTGCGAGGGCCGCGTGGTCTCGCTGCTGGAAGGCGGCTACGACCTGGAATCCCTCGCCCGCTCCACCGCCGCCCATGTGCTGTCGCTGATGGGGTCCTGACACCTGGCCGGGCCGGGTTGACCTTTGGGCTCCCAGGGCAAATCCTTGGGCGCAATGGGAATCAGCGGGCCTTTCGCCCGTCATCAACGAAGGGATCGCCGGAGTGGCCGACAAAAGCGCGAGCGGAGCGGAAGCCGGGGCCGACATTGCCGCCATGAGCTTCGAGAAGGCGCTGGCGGAGCTTGAGACCATCGTCGAAAAGCTGGAGCGCGGCGACGTTCCGCTTGCCGAGTCCATCGCCATCTACGAGCGCGGCGAAGCGCTGAAGAAGCACTGCGACGCGCTGCTGAAGGCGGCCGAGGCCAAGGTGGAAAAGATCCGCACCGACGGCGACGGCAATCCGGTCGGCACCGAACCGCTCGACGTGGAATAGCCGCGAAAACGCACCGATTGCCGAAACGCACTGGCAAGCCGGCGCGAACGCCCCATCTTCCCGGACTGCAGTCTTTCGGGAGCTTGCCCATGTTCCGCCCGCCAATGCCCGGCTTTGCAGCGTCCAGTCACTGGATCGGCGCATGAGCGCCGACAATCTGGGGACCGGCGCGTGAGCGCCGACAATCCGGCCATCGATACGGTGATCGCGGCGCGCACGCGCGATCTCGGCGGCTTCGAGGTGGCGCGGGTGCTGCCCTCGGCGCGCCGGCGCATGGTCGGGCCGTTCATCTTCCTCGACCAGATCGGCCCGGCCGAGTTCCTGACCGGCACCGGCATCGACGTGCGCCCGCACCCCCATATCGGGCTCTCCACCCTCACCTATCTCTATTCCGGCGCGCTCATGCACCGGGACTCCCAGGGCCATGCCCAGGTGATCCGGCCCGGCGAGGTCAACTGGATGACGGCGGGCCGCGGCATCGCCCATTCGGAGCGCTCGCCGGAGGATGCGCGGGCCGACGCCCACGATCTCTTCGGCCTGCAGTTCTGGGTGGCGCTGCCGAAGGATCGCGAGGAGACGGACCCGTCCTTCGTCCACTATTCAAACGATGAGGTCGCAACCGTCGTCGGCAACGGCATCGACGTGACCGTCGTCGCCGGCACGCTGTGGGGCGCGACCTCGGAGGTGGAGACGGTCGCCGACCTCGTCTTTGCCGACATCGCGCTCGATGCCGGGGCCGAAGCGCCGATCGATGCCGACCACGAGGAGCGCGCCGTCTATGTGCTGTCCGGGCGCATCGTCCTTGCCGGCAGCACCTTTTCGGCCGGCGAGCTGGCGGTGCTGGCGCCCGGCCATGCCACCACGGTGAAGGCCGAAGAGGCGTCCCGGGTCGCCCTCCTCGGCGGGCCGACGGCCGACGGGCCGCGCCACATCTGGTGGAATTTCGTCTCCTCTTCCAAGGAACGGATCGAGGACGCCAAGGCCGACTGGAAGGCCGGCCGGTTCCCGCTGGTTGCCGGCGACGAGAGCGAGTTCATCCCGTTGCCGGAGCAATAGTGTCTATACTTGTTGACAGATCGCCTGCCGCAATTGGCCGCGGAGCCTTATGTGTCAATTTTCCTTGACACGTTTACGGTTCTTGTGGCCTTGCTATAAGGCATGGTGTTTTCCGAATTCTGACAGTGCGATACGGACGTGACAGACAAACCGAACACCCCGCTGCTCGATCAGGTGAGCAGCCCCGCCGACCTCAGGAAGCTCGACCCCGCCCAGTTGCGGCAGCTCGCCGATGAGCTGCGCGAGGAGGTGATCGACACCGTATCGGTCACCGGCGGCCATCTCGGCGCCGGCCTCGGCGTCGTGGAGCTCACCGTCGCGCTGCATTACATCTTCGATACGCCCCAGGACCGGTTGATCTGGGATGTCGGCCACCAGTGCTATCCGCACAAGATCCTGACGGAGCGACGCGACCGTATCCGCACCCTGCGCCAGGGTGGCGGCCTGTCCGGCTTCACCAAGCGCAAGGAATCCGGCTACGACCCGTTCGGCGCCGGCCATTCCTCGACTTCGATTTCCGCCGGCCTCGGCTTTGCCGTCGCGCGCGACCTTGCCGGCAGTGAGAACAACGTCATCGCTGTCATCGGCGACGGCTCGATGTCGGCGGGCATGGCCTATGAGGCGATGAACAATGCCGGCGCGCAGGAATCGCGGCTGATCGTCATCCTCAACGACAACGAGATGTCGATCGCCCCGCCGGTCGGCGCCATGAGTTCCTATCTCGCCCGGCTGGTGTCGAGCCGCACCTTCCTGCAGCTCCGCGACATGGGCAAACAACTGCTCAGGCGGATGCCGAAGATCTTCCACGAGCCGGTCTCACGGGCCGAAGAATACGCCCGCGGCATGTGGACGGGCGGCACCCTCTTTGAGGAGCTGGGCTTTTACTATGTCGGCCCGATCGACGGCCACAATCTCGACCATCTTCTGCCGGTGCTGAAGAACGTGCGCGACGTCAAGGACGGGCCGATCCTGGTCCATGTCGTCACCCAGAAGGGCAAGGGCTACGAGCCGGCCGAGCGTTCCACCGACAAGTATCACGGCGTCGCCAAGTTCGACGTGGTCACCGGCGCCCAGGTGAAATCGTCCGGCAAGGCGCCCTCCTACACCAAGGTGTTCGCCGAAGCGATCGCCAAAGAGGCCGAAACGGACGACAAGATCGTCACTGTGACCGCGGCGATGCCCGCCGGCACCGGCCTCGACAAGTTTGCGGAAAAGTTCCCGAAGCGGTTCTTCGACGTTGGCATCGCCGAACAGCACGCCGTCACCTTCTCCGCCGGCCTTGCCGCGGAAGGGCTGAAGCCGTTCTGCGCGATCTATTCCACCTTCCTGCAGCGCGCCTACGACCAGGTGGTGCACGACGTCGCCATCCAGGGCCTGCCGGTGCGCTTTGCCATCGACCGGGCCGGGATCGTCGGCGCCGACGGCGCCACCCATGCCGGCGCGTTTGACCTTGCCTATCTCTCCTGCCTGCCGAACATGGTCGTCATGGCGGCCGCCGACGAGGCGGATCTCGTCCACATGGTGGCGACCGCCGCCGCCTACAATGACGGCCCGATCGCCTTTCGTTATCCGCGCGGCGAGGGCCGCGGCGTGGAAATGCCGGAAAAGGGCGAGGTCCTGGAAATCGGCCGCGGCCGGGTGCTGCGCAAGGGCTCCAAGGTGGCGCTGCTGTCGATCGGCGCCAGGCTCGGCCAGTGCCTGATGGCCGCCGACGAGCTGGACGCGGCCGGCCTTTCCACGACGGTTGCCGATGCCCGCTTCGCCAAGCCGCTCGACCGCGACCTGGTCAGCCGGCTCGCCGGCAATCACGAGGTTCTGATCATCGTCGAAGAAGGCTCCGTCGGCGGCTTTTCCGCCCAGGTCTTCGACTTCCTCGCCGATGACGGGCTCCTGGAGAACAGCCTCAAGGTGCGCTCGCTGCACCTGCCCGACGCCTTCCTCGACCACGGCAACACCGAGGCGATCTACGGCGAGGTCGGGCTCGACGCCAAGGGCATCGTCTCCAAGGTCTTCGAAGCGCTCGGCCACCAGACGGTCTCCGACTTCCGGCGCGCCTGAGGCGTTTCGGCCCCATCGCGACATGACCCCGGCATGGCGCGTCCGATCGGACGGACGCGCGGTGCTTTGGCGCTACGTTTTTCCCCGTGCCTTTTTCCCAATACCGGTTCCCACTTGTGGGGGACACGCATTACAGTCGGTTTTTCCGAACGTGGCCCTTTTTGCGCCGCACGCCGCGGCTACTAACGCGGCGGCGGGGCGTTACCTCTTTGCGGGGAGATTTCATGACCGTTTCGGCGACTTCAGCAGAAACCCGAGGCTTCTACCGCCTTCCGGCGGCGTTTTTCGCGCTGGCTCTGGCCGCCCTGTTGCCGTCCTTGCTGGCGACGCCGGCCGCGGCCCAGCGCGGCGACGTGCAACGCTGCGCCCGAACCTGCCTCGATGATTTCGGCAGCATCAACCATCCCGGCTACCGGCGCTGCGTCTCGCGGCGCTGCCTGGGCTCCGGGCCCGGCCCGGCGATCCGCCGTGCGCCGGACCCCGTGGTGCCGCCCGCGCCCGTCGTCCGTGAGGGGCCGGACCGGCCGCAGGTGCGCTCCGTGCAGCGCCAGCTTACCGAACTCGGCTACGATCCGGGACCGGTCGACGGGCTCTATGGCGAGCAGACCGCGGAGACCATCCGCCAGTTCCTCGCCGACCGGGGCATTCGCGGCACCGGCGGCATCACAAGGCGCCTCCATCGCGAACTGGCCGCGGCCCGCGCCGAGCAGCGCCGGGGCATCGCCCGGCAAAAACCGCGGACCGAGCCGCGCACCGCGCCGCGCAGCGAACGGGCAAGGGCCCCCATAAGCGACGACCTGGCGCCGACCGCACCGGCGGCAAAGCCGAAGCCGCCCAAGCCGGACGTCGCCGCGGCCCCCGAACCGGACGACTCCGTCGACGACGCGGCGGACGAGGAGATGGCCGACATGCCCGAGGACGCAAGCGACGACGAGGCCGTCGCCGACGACACCCCGAGCGACCAGGCATCGGCCGAGGCGGACGAGAGCGACGCGCCCGAGGCGACCGCCCCCCGCCAGACCAAGCCGCGCGACATCCTCGCCGAGGCGGCCGAGGCAAGGCGTAAGGCCGAGGAGGCCGAAAACGCCGAAGCTGGGAACGCCGGGGCTGAGAACGCCGAAGGCGCGGACGAGGGCGCCGAACAGCGGGACGCCATCGCCGAGACCGTCGAAGCGTCCGAAGAGGCCGCTGCCGACGAGCCGGAAGCCGCCACCGCCGATGCGGCAGGCGACGGCCCGCGCGCGCTGATTGCCGACATCTATACGCTGCCCGATCCCGATGTCGGGGTGTGGGCGAAGAACCGCCGGCTCTGGTACTTCTCCGACCGGATACTGGAGCTGGTCGAGGCAGCCGAGGCGGCGATGAAGGAAAAGTCCGGCACCGAAGAACTCGACTTCAACCCGATCGTCCCGGGCCAGGACTACAACATCACCGATCTGTCGATTTCCGATCCTGAGATCGACGGCGAGACCGCCACGGTGACGGTCCGGTTCACCAACACGCTCGGCGGCGAGTCCAAGACCCACGAACTGGTCTACACCCTCGTCACCCTGGACGATTCCTGGCTGATCGACGACATCGTCACCGACGGCACGGCGCTCTCCGACACGTTGCGGGAGATCGCCGGCAACTGACCAACGGATCTCTGACCGCGGTCTTTGACAGGCTAAAAGAAAAGGCGGAGCGACCCGGTCGCCCAGCCTTTCTGATTTCTATCGTTCAGAACTTCGTGGTGCCGCCCGGCCCGCCGTCCGGCTGAGACACCAGCGGCCGGGCGCACTGCCTGCGCATCTTGGCGAGGTGCTCCTCGGCGCCCTGAAGCGAATGCTCGGAGCGCTTGCCGTCGATCTCGATGGCCAGCGAGGTTCCCTTGACGAGGCGGCGCAGCACCGGATCGAAGCGGTTGATGGTGACGACCGGCAGCCAGGCCGCGTTCATCTCGTCGCGCACGATCCCGGCCGCACGGCGCAGCTTGAGATCGTCGACGAAGAAGGTCGCCTGCATCTGCCGCGGCTTGGTCGGCGGCTCGGCGAGGTGGCTGGAGAACAGCGAGATGCGCACCGTCTGGGTGGCGCGGTCGCAGTCGAGCCAGAGGGCGATGTCGTCGCATTCGCGGCAACCGACGAGGCCGGCGGACGCCCCGGTATCGGTCTTTGAACTGACCCAGAAATAGTCGGCGCTGGCGGCCCCCGTGAGCGAGGCAGCCAGAAAGGCGATGGCGGTCAGAATCACACGCACGGCGATTTTCTCCCGAAAAACAATTGGATGGCGCGAGATTACACGAATTGCGCGACGCCGCCATTACGATTTCTCAGCGCCTGCTATAGGCCGATCGAATGGCTCGGACAGTTAATTTATACGAGATGTAACCAAATTCCGATTGAAATGCATTTTTCCGTAACATATGTTCCGACCCACCACAGGCTGCGACCAGTTGCCGCAAGAAACCCGCGCCGCAGACGCGCCGGAAACAACAACGAAACCGGGAGCGCCTTTTTCAAAAAGGCGCCGAAACGACCCCAAGGACAGGAGCCGAAAATGGCCGAGAGAGAACGCTTCGCCGACAAGATGGAATTTCCGCCGGAGACGGACCAGCCCAACATCTATCCGCTGACCTGGGAGAGAAAGACCCAGAAGATGGAAGAGATCTGGGACGCCTCGCAGCGCGAGCAGTGGGACCCCAAGAAACTGTCCTGGGACACCTTCGACCCGGAGCGCTATTCGTGGGAGGAGCGCGAGGCGATCGCCTATTGGTGGACGATCCTGTCCGTCTTTGACGCCTCCGCGCCGCCGGTCTTCGCCGAGGCGCTGATCAAGTGCTACGAGGAGCACGAGGAGGACCCGGTCCGCCGCTGCTTCTTCTCCGTCACCCGCGACGAGCAGAACCACGAGCAGATGTGCGGCCTAGCCATCACCAAGCTGCTCGACCATCCGGACGCCATCTCCTACGAGCCGAAGACCGATCTCGGCCGGCGCCTGCAGCGCAACGCCAAGTGGCTCTATTTCAACGGCGGACGCTACTGGAACGGCTATAAGAAGGCGGTGCCGAAATATTCGCTCGCCGTTCTCTTCTCCTCCTTCCTGATGGGCGAGATTGCTGCTGCCACCATCTTCCACCAGATGGCCAAGGGCTGCTCGGAGCCGGTGTTCCAGGAGGCGTTCAAGAATATCGGCCGCGACGAGGGCCGGCACATGGCGATCTGCATGTCGCTGATGGAGCGCGACTACCCGAACCTCACCGAGGACGAAAAGCCGATCATCACCAAGCAGATCCGCGCCGGCTACCTGTTCCTATCCGCGGTCCTGTTCGAGCCGCCGGAGGAGTTCTGGGACATCCCGTCCGACTTCATCGCCACCCAGCGCGAGGCGGAGGAGATCTCCCGCGCCGCCGGCTTCGGCATTCCGACCTATGAGGAAAAGAAGGAAAACTGGAAGCGGGCGATGCTCAACCTGAAGGGCGTCCTCGACAAGTACGACACGGAATTCCCGGCGATCCCGGAAGTCGGCATCACCGGCCGCGAGATCACCGACGTCGACATGGACGAGATCATCCCGGTCTTTTGATTTTTCTGCAACGGGACACGCCACGGCGACCGTCGCCGTGGTTGCCCTGCCGCCGGGCGGCCTGACCGGTTGCCCGGTGCTTTGTCCTCGATCCCTCCCGCTTGGTGACCGCGCGCTTGGTAAGACCTCTTTGGCGTGGCAGGATCGGCAACGAGAAAACAAACAAAAAAGACGGGAGGCGCGCCGATGGCGACGATCCGCATGTTCCCCTCCGGTCAGGAAGTGGAATCCCTTCCCGGCGACACCGTTCTGGCGGCGCTGGAGCGCACCGGCTATGCGCTGCCGAACAATTGCCGCGCCGGGGCCTGCGGCGAATGCAAGGTCAAGGTGCGCTCCGGCGAGTTCGACCAGGGCATGGTTCTCGACATGGCGCTGTCGCCGGAGGACCGGGAGGCCGGCTTCGGGCTGATGTGCATGGCCAAGCCGATCTCCGATGTGCTGGAGATCGAATGGGGCACGGAGGACGCCCAGCCGAAGCTGTTCCCGCCCGCCGAGAACATGTTCTACGTGCTCACCGACCGCGTCCCGCGCACCCCGAGCATCCTGGAAATCCGCTTGCGGCCCATCGGGTCCCCCATGCGCTACTGGCCGGGCCAGTACGTCACCCTCGGCGACGAGCGCAACGGTGTGCCCACCCGCTGCTATTCCATCGCCAACCCGCCGCAGCCGGACGGCGAGATCACGCTGCACGTCACCCGCATCGACGAAGGCACCACGAGCCTGTGGATCCACGACACGCTGAAGATCGGCGACAAGGTTCGCCTCTCCGGCCCCTACGGCACCTTCATCGGTGATCCGTCGGCCAAGACCCCGGTGCTGTGCCTTGCCGCCGGCTCGGGCCTTGCCCCGATCCTGTCGCTGGCGACGGCGGCGCTGACCCGCGGCGGCTTCAAATACCCGGCGACGGTACTGTTCTCCGCCCGCACGCAAGCCGACCTCTACGAGACGGGCCTTCTGAAATTCCTGGAAGCCAAATACCGCAATTTCCGGTTTCGCACGACACTGACGCGCGAGACGGGACCGGACCTTTCGGGCCGGATTCCGGAACTTCTGCCGGACCTCTACCAGGACCTTTCCGGCTACAGCGTCTATATCGCCGGCAGCCCGGAATTCGTCGACGAGTGCACGGCGGTGGCAAAGCGCCTCGGCGCAAAGGACGACCTCATCCACACCGAAGGCTTCGTCGGCCAGAACGTTGCCACCGAGCCGCCTTCGGAGCGATTGATGGGGAACGGCTGATGGGCAGCGCCTGATCCGGCCCTTGCCGCAAATCACCTGACAGATTGCGCCGGCCACGACGGGCGGCGGTGCCCTTTTTGCGCGAGTCGGTATACACGCGCAACCATGATTTTCACTAATCTTTCATAGCTTTGCAGGATTGTGACCGGGCACGCTGCGAGCGCGATTGACCGCGCCTGCATTTCGTGCCAGAGGCCGCTTCAGGAAAAGTTCTGAGCGTTCCAACCGACCCAATGCCGGCATTGACGCGCGTCGTTTCCGTACCGGCTTTTTGACTGTTCCGAACGGGTTTGGAGTTTGCCATGGCAACGCTCATCGCTCCGATTTCCGCATTGCTGTTTGCCGTCGCCGCCATGCTGGTCGGACACGGCCTGCAATCGACGCTGCTGCCGATCCGCGCGGAACAGGCGCATTTCGGCGACGTCGCCATCGGCCTGATGTCCTCGGGCTATTTCGCGGGCTTCGTCGCCGGCTGCCTGCTGGTCCCCTTCGCCATCATGCGGGCGGGACACATCAGGGCCTTCGCCGCCATCGTCTCGATCGCCTCGGCGGCGGCGCTGATCCACCCGCTGCTGGTCGATCCGGTGACCTGGACGCTGGCCCGCGCCGTCTCCGGTTTCGGTGTTGCCGGCTTCTACATGATCGTGGAAAGCTGGCTCAACGAGCGCGCCACCAACACCACCCGCGGCATGGTCATGTCGATCTACGTCGTGGTGAACTACGCCGCCATCTCGGCCGGCCAGGTGATGACGACGATCTTCGGCGACAACCTGTTCGTGCCCTTCATCATCGCCTCCATGTTCGTCTCGCTCGCCGTCGTGCCGGTGGCGCTGACGCGCTCGCAGCAGCCGGCGCCGATCACGCTGGTGCGCTTCCGGCCGCGGCTCCTCTACCAGAACTCGCCGACGGCGATCGTCGGCTGCATCCTCATCGGCTTTGCCATCGGCTCGTCCTGGACGCTGGCCACCGTGTTCGCCACCCGCATCGGCCTGACGCCCGACCAGGCGGCGTTCTTCGTCGCCGCCATCCTGGTCGGCGGCGGCCTCGGGCAGTGGCCGTTCGGGCGCATCTCGGACCGCATCGACCGGCGTATCGTGCTCGGCGCGACCTGTGCCGGCACCATCGTCGTCTGCGGCGTGCTGGTGTTCGCCACCACCCTGCCGCCATTGACGATCATCCTGCTCGGTGGCCTGTTCGGCATCTTCAGCCAGCCGGCCTATGCCATCGCGGTGGCCCACGCCTTCGACTATGTCGAACCGGACGGCCATGTGGAGACCTCGTCGGGCATGCTGCTGGCCTTCGGCATCGGCTCGATCGTCGGCCCGTTCTGTGCGTCCATGATGATGCGGGCGGCCGGCCCGGAGCAGCTCTTCGTCATGATCGGCATCACCGAAGCGGTGCTGCTCGCCTACATCATCTACCGCGTGCGCATCCATGACGCGCCGACGGAAGAGGACAAGACGGATTGGGATCTCGGCTCGACGGCGCCGGTCGGCGGCGTCATCACGCCGGAACCGCTGGACGCCGAAGACCCGGA
Source organism: Rhodobium orientis (assembly GCF_003258835.1). Taxonomy (GTDB): domain Bacteria; phylum Pseudomonadota; class Alphaproteobacteria; order Rhizobiales; family Rhodobiaceae; genus Rhodobium; species Rhodobium orientis. The sequence continues at coordinate 52,463 of NZ_NPEV01000035.1, forward strand.
TGTCGTCATTCCGGAGGAGGTCTTCTTCGAGGCCTCCCTCGACGATGCCAATCCGGACGCGCCCGAAGAGGAAGAAGAATCGGCGCGGCAGGTGCGGGAGCGGGAGGTCGCTGCGGCGGCCGGCGACGGCGTGACGCGCTGAGCGCCGCCCCTTCCCCGGCCCGCGCCTTCCCCGCGCGGCCGATATTTCCGGCAGATGGATTGCGTATTTCGTCGCGCGACCCATTCGGGTCTTGCGTCCGGTGCGTCCGGTGCGGCATCACTGGACATCCCCAATCCCCCGCGAGACGTCAATCATGAAAAGCCTCGGTGTCCTGCGTATCGCCCTCTGGATCCTGGTCGCCGGTGCCGCGATCGGTGCGGTCGCCGTCGGCATCGGCTGGTACCGGGTGGAGTTCGCGCAAAAGAGCGACGACCTCGGTACCCCGGTGACGGAGATCGGCGGCCCGTTCACGCTGACCGATACCAACGGCAACAAGGTGTCCAACACCGATTTCGCCGGCAAGCCGCGGGCGATGTTCTTCGGCTTCACCTATTGCCCGGACGTCTGCCCGACGACGATGTCCGAGATCGACGGCTGGATGGACGCGCTCGGGCCCGACGCCGACAAGATCGCCTTCATCTACGTCACCGTCGATCCGGAGCGGGACACGCCGGAAAAGCTGAAGGAATTCATCTCCGCCTTCGACACCCGCATCATCGGCCTCACCGGCACCCCGGAAGAGCTCGATCCGGTGCTCGACGAATTCCGGGTCTACCGCAAGAAGATCCCGCTCGACGACGGCGACTACACCATGGACCATACCGCCTCGGTCTATCTGATGGACGGCAAGGGCCGCTTCGTCGGCGCCATCACCTACCAGGCGGAAAAGGACAAGGCGCTCGCCAAGCTGCGCAAGCTGATCGAACGGTCCGAAAGCTGACCGCCGCCCCCGCCCTTGTCGCCATGACCGACCGCCAGCGCCTCGACCAGCGTCTCGTCGCCCTGAAGCTCGCCGACAGCCGGGCGCGGGCCCGCGACGCCATCCTGCGCGGCACGGTCACCGTCGACGGCACGGTGGTCGAAAAGCCCGGCGCGCTCGTCTCCGAGACGTGTGCGATCGCCATCGACGATCCGGCGGCCGGCTATGTCTCGCGGGCGGCGCTGAAGCTGATCGCCGGACTGGATGCCTTCGGGTTCGATCCCGCCGGCCTTTCCTGCCTCGATATCGGCGCCTCGACCGGCGGCTTCACGCAGGTGCTGCTGGAGCGCGGCGCACGGGGCGTCACCGCCCTCGACGTCGGCCATGGGCAACTGCACGACCGGCTCAGGGCCGACGAACGGGTGCTGGCCCGCGAGGGGCTCAATGCGCGTGACCTCAAGGCCGAGGACCTTCCGGACCCGCCGGAAGCCATCGTCTCCGACGTCAGCTTCATCTCCCTGAAGCTGGCCCTCGGCCCGGCGCTGGATTTGGCCGCACCCGGCGCCTTCGGCGTCTTTCTGATCAAGCCGCAATTCGAGGTCGGCCGGGAGCATATCGGCAAGGGCGGCATCGTCCGCGACGCGGGCGTCGCGGAAGCCTCCGTTGCCGGCGTTCTCGACTGGATCGGGGCCCGGCCCGGCTGGCGCGTCGTCGGCACCGTTGCCTCGCCCATTTCCGGCGCCGACGGCAACCGCGAAACGGTTGCCGGCGCCATCAAGGATGCCGCCTGATGTCGCTCGCCGACCGTATCGAGACGCTGACCATCGACCAGCTCGGCCATCGCGGCGACGGCGTCGCGACGCTGGACGGCGCGCCGGTCTACGTGCCCTACGCCCTTGCCGGGGAGACCGTCCGCGCGCGGATCGAGGACGACCGCGCGGAGCTTCTGGAGGTGGTGGAGCCATCGGCCAACCGGCGGGAGCCGGCGTGCCGCCATTTCGGCACCTGCGGCGGCTGCGCCCTGCAGCACCTGGCGCCCGAGCCTTACCTTTCCTTCAAGCGCGACCTCGTCGTCGAAGCGCTGAAGGCGCGCGGCCTTCAGGCGCCTATTGCCGCCACGGCGCCGATCGCGCCCGAGACCCGGCGCCGGGCGGTGCTTTCCGCGGTGAGGACGGCCAACGCCGTCGTCCTCGGCTACCACGCCGTGAAGTCGCATCAGGTGGTGCCGATTTCCGAATGCCCGGTTCTGGTGCCGGAGATCGTCGCCGCCCTGCCCCGCCTTCAGCGCCTTGCGGCCATTGCCGCGCCGCGGCGTGGCACCTTGCGCATGACCGTCCTTGCCGCCGACAACGGCCTCGACATCCACCTCGCCGAGACGGCCAAGCTCTCGGACGATCTGCGCCAGCAACTGGTCCGGCACACGGTGGACGCCGACCACGCGCGGCTCTCGATCGGCGACGAAACGATCCTTCAGACCCGCCCGCCGGTGCTGGACATGGCCGGCACCAAGGCGCTGCCGGTGCCCGGCGGCTTTACCCAGGCGAGCGCCGCCGCCGAAGCGAGCCTCTTTGCGGCCATCGCACCTGCGCTTGCCCGCACCAAAAGGGTCACGGAACTCTTTTCCGGCGTCGGCACCTTCACCTTCCGCCTTGCACGCAGCCATGCGGTCGATGCCTTCGAGGGCGACGCGGCGGCCGTTGAGGCGCTTCGTACGGCCGCACGGCACGGCAGCGGCATCAAGCCGATTGCCGCGGAACGCCGCGACCTCTTCCGCCGGCCGCTGATGGCCAAGGAGTTGAAGAAGACCGAGGCCGTCGTCTTCGATCCGCCGCGCGCCGGCGCCAAGGACCAGGCCGCAGCACTCGCCTCCTCCAAGGTGCCGACCGTCATCGCCGTCTCCTGCAATCCGGCAACGCTCGCCCGCGACCTCAAGCTCCTCGTTGACGGCGGCTATCGGCTCACGAGCGTGCAGCCGGTGGACCAGTTCCTTTGGTCGCCCCATATAGAGGTGGTTGCAACGCTGACCAAAGGCTGAGCGGAGCGCGCCAAAACCGACCGAAGGTCGCAAGCGCGACCGCGCGCCGGCCGGTCAGGCCGCCCCCGCGGAGGCCTTTGGCCGCGAGCGAAAAAAGGAATGTTGCGAATGGAGACAAGCCCGGTCGAACGCCTGATTCTGCGCACCCAATACGCCATCGGACAGGGCGCGCGCCTCGCCTGGTACGGCGCGCAGGAAGCAGCCGCCCGGCGGGTGATCGCGCGGCTCGACAAGAAGGCAGGGGACGCCAGGCCGAAGGCGCCGAAGCCCACGGGGCCGGTGCCGAACCGCGACCAGGTGTTCGCCGACATCACCGAGCTGCTGCGCCGCGACATGAAAAATGTCGAAAGGGGCTTTTATCCGGTCCCGGAGGACGCCGACAGCCTGCCCAGGCTCCTCGCGCTCAGCCGGCGCTATTTCGCCGATCTTCCGAAGGTGCACCGGCGGCAGGTGGAAAAATCCCACCAGGAAGTCTTCACCACCACCCGCAAGAACGCGATGCCGCGTTACTACCTGCAGAACTTCCATTACCAGTCCGGCGGCTGGCTGTCGGAGGAATCCGCCGAGCTCTACGATTTCCAGGTCGAGGTGCTGTTCCGCGGCGCGGCCGGGGCCATGCGCCGGCAGGCGCTGCTGCCGATTGCCGAAATGGTGCGCGAGGCCGACCAGCGCCATCTGGTGCTCGCCGACATCGCCTGCGGCTCCGGCGCCTTCCTCAACGATATCGCCCATGCCTTCCCGCGCCTTACCAAGATCGGCATCGACCTCTCAAACCCCTATCTGAAGACGGCCAGACGCCGGCTGAAGGACGCCTCGCACACCGGGTTCGCCGTTGCCAATGCGGAGGCCCTGCCGCTCGCCGACGACAGCCTCGATTGCGTCAGCAACATCTATCTCTTCCACGAACTGCCGGCGAAGGTACGCCGGATCGTCGCCGGGGAATTCGCCCGGGTGCTGAAGCCCGGCGGGCGGCTGATCTTCGTCGACTCGCTCCAGCGCGGCGACCGGCCGGACTATGACGGCATGCTGGAGAACTTCCCCCACCTCTTCCACGAGCCCTATTACGCCCACTATCTCGACGACGACGTCCTCGGCGCCTTCGAGGCGAACGGGCTCGTCGCCGAGAAGAGCTGGACGGCGTTTCTGTCGAAGATCGTGGTGATGCGGAAGACGTAAGGCGGCGGGATCGCGCCAGCGCGGCCCGCGTTTTTCCGGCAAGGGCCGGTGTGCGCCTTACGCCGTCAGCTCCCGCAAGAGCTTGACGACCTTCTGGGATTCCATATCCATCTGCTCGTATTCGGCGATCGCGGTTTCCTTGTCGCCGCGGGCGCAGGCGGCGGCGGCTGCCTTGCCGTGGCCGTGGACCGCCTTGTGCGGCTCCTTCAGGGCGCGGAAGGACGGGTGGGCGAGGAGCTTGGGATCGGAGACCTTGTCGTACCAGCGGCCGAGCCGGCAGGAATGGTGCTCCGACAGTTCCTCGGCCTTCAGGCTGGTGCGGCCGACCAGCATTTCGGCGAGCCGCTTCTTCCACAGCACATGGTCCGACTGGGCGCGGTAGAGCACGCAGTTCGGGATGTTGTGGCTTTCCAGGTGGTCGAACTGTTCCTCGATCAGCTTTTCGGAGGCACCCACGGCCGAGATCACCAGTTCGGCCCGGTCGCGGGCGACGTTGGTGAGGTCTGCGATCTTCGTCACCTTGCCGGCGATCTCCGCCGTCGCCTCGCGCTGCTGGGCGAGGACGTTGGCGATCTCGCTCATGCGGACGGCGACGCCGGAGGCTTCCTCGTTCATCTCGCGGATCCTGGCGCCGACGGCGTTGACCGTGCCCTCGCCTTCGCCGACGAGGTCGGCGCTGCGCTGCACGGCGCTCGACATCGCCGTCATTTCCTCATTGAGGGTGCCGACGCGGGCGCGGATCTGCTCGGTCGTCTTGGAGGTCTGTTCCGACAGCGCCTTGACCTCCGAGGCGACGACCGCAAAGCCCCGGCCCGCCTCGCCGGCGCGCGCGGCCTCGATGGTCGCGTTCAGGGCAAGGAGCTTGGTCTGGTCGGAGATCTCCTCGATCGACCGGGTCATTTCGTTGATCTGCTCGGCAGCCTGTTCCAGCACGTGCAGCCGGTCGGACATGGAGCCGACCTGGTCGCTGATGTCGCGCATGGCGCTCGCCGAGCGCTCGACCTCCGCGATCGCCCCTTGCGCGCCTTCCTCGACCTTGCCGGCCTCGGCGGCTGCGTCGCTGCTGCTTTGGGCGACCTGGTCCGTCGAGGTCGCCATTTCCTCGATCGCAACGGCCATGGTTGTGCTGTTGGCGTTGATGTCGCGGATGTCGCCGGTCAGCCGCGAGACCGCGGCCATGGCATCGCTCGCCTGCATCGAATAGGAGACGGTGCGCACCAGGGCGTCGTGGGCGTCGTCGGCGAGAAACTCCGCCAGCCGCCGCACGGTCCTGCCGACGTCGCCCGGCAGGGCATCCGCGGTGTTGAAGATGCCGTGGGTGAGATCGTTGAGGACCCGGATCAGGTCCGCCTTGTCCGGCGCGTCATCGTCCGGCATTGCGGCCATGGCAACGGCTCCGGACGCAGCGTCCGGGGACCGGCGAAACAGTTCCAGCATGGCGGCATCTCCGAATGCGGGAGGTTGAGGCTTGGGTGAACAACCCCTAACAATTATAGGTTAAGCGGGGGTTTCCAGCCTCGCGTCGGACCAACCGTAGAAATGCGTAAATTGGCAGATATCCGGGGGATTTCCGCCCCCGGGTATTTCTGCGACATACAATCTTGAGGGGTTCAGTCGGGCTATGCACCGACCTGCCCGCGGTGGCGCAGGAAGTGGTCGGCAAGGACGATGGCGGCCATCGCTTCGCCCACCGGGACCGCGCGGATGCCGACGCAGGGATCGTGGCGGCCCTTGGTCATGACATCCACCTCTTCGCCCGAGCGGGTGATCGACTTTCGCGGCGTCAGGATCGAGGAGGTCGGCTTGACGGCGAAGCGGGCAACGACCGGCTGGCCATTTGAAATGCCGCCGAGGATGCCGCCGGCCTTGTTGGAGAGGTAGTCCGGCGCGCCACCCTCGCCGATGCGGATCTCGTCGGCGTTTTCCTCGCCGGTCAGCGCGGCGGCCTCGAAGCCGGCGCCGATCTCAACGCCCTTCACCGCATTGATCGACATCAGCGCAGACGCAAGGTCCTGGTCGAGCTTGCCGTAGACCGGGGCGCCGAGGCCGGCGGGGACGCCGTCGGCGACGATTTCGACGACGGCGCCGACGGAGGAGCCGGCCTTGCGGATGCCGTCGAGATAATCGGCCCAGAGCTCGGCGGTCCTGGCGTCGGGGCAGAAGAACGGGTTGTTGGCGGTCTCGTCCCAGTCCCAGCGCGCGCGGTCGATCTTGTGCGGGCCGATCTGGACGAGGGCGCCGCGGATGGTGACGCCTTCGACGACCTTCCTGGCGATCGCTCCGGCAGCGACCCGCATTGCCGTCTCTCGGGCCGAGGAGCGGCCGCCGCCGCGATAGTCGCGGATGCCGTATTTGGCGTCGTAGGTGATGTCGGCATGGCCGGGGCGGTAGCGCTCGGCGATGTCGGAATAGTCCTTGGAGCGCTGGTCGGTGTTCTCGATCAGGAGCGAGATCGGCGTGCCGGTGGTGACCTGTTCGCCCGTCTCAGGATGGGCGAAGACGCCGGACAGGATCTTTACCGCATCGGCCTCGCGGCGCTGGGTGGTGAAGCGCGACTGGCCGGGCTTGCGGCGGTCGAGATCGGCCTGGATGTCGGCCTCGCTCAACGGGATCAGCGGCGGGCAGCCGTCGACGACGCAACCGATGGCGGGCCCGTGGCTCTCGCCCCAGGTGGTGACGCGGAAAAGATGGCCGAAACTGTTGTGGGACATTGCCGATCAACTGCTTAGTCGTGTGACCGGTCTTTTAGGAGGGAAGACGCGGCCGCGTCAATTC
>NZ_NPEV01000036.1 GCF_003258835.1 Rhodobium orientis
CGGCCTCCTCCGCCTATCCATGCCAAAAGTGTCAACCATCTCCCCGAACGCTGTAAGCCATCTCCCCGGGACATACACTCGACCCGGGGTGACGGCTGAGTTTGCCGTGGAGAAGGAGCTCCAATCGAAGCCGAAGGCTTCGCAAGGCCGAACGGCCGCCGGCGCTCGTGCGCCGCCCCCGCGGAGGCCAGCGAGCGAAAGCGAGCGCTCGGCCGTGAGCGCTCCCCTTAACTCTCTCCGAACTTCAAGAGCTTGATGGCGTCGAAGTCCTGCACCCCGCCGCCGACGCGCTTGGTGGTGTAGAAGAGCACGTAGGGCTTGGCCGAATAGGGATCGCGGAGGACGCGGACGCCGAGGCGGTCGACGATCAGGTAGCCGCGGCGGAAGTCGCCGAAGGCGATGGCCATCGTATCGCTGTCGATGTCCGGCATGTCTTCGGCTTCGACGACCGGGAAATTCATCAGCATCGCCTGGGCATCGGCCGTCGCAGGCGGCTGCCAGATGTAGTTGTCGTCGGCGTCCTTCAGCTTGCGCAGCTCGCCTTGCGTGCTGCGGTTCATGACCCAGCGCGCGTTCTGGCGGTAGCCCGCCTTCAGCGTGTAGACGAGATCGATAAGGATGTCCGACGGGGTGTCGGCCGGGAAGGCGCCGTCGATGCCGGTCGCCACGTAGCCGAGCTTCTTCCAGGCCCAACTGGATTCGGCGATGGTGTCGTAGTCGAGGAAGCCGCGCGGCTTGGCGTTGCCGTCGCCGGCGACGAAGGCGCTGCCTTCCTGCTCGGCGAAGGCCGTCTCGACCTCGGCCGCCAGCCACTCGTCGATGTTGACGGCGGTGTCGTCGAGGAGCGTCGCGGTCGCCGCCGGCATGGCGTAGAGCTCCATGGTGGGAAAGCTGAGCTCGTCCAGCGTCGGCGCCGCGGTCGGCGTGCGATCCGTCGTCTCGCCGACCCAGCCGACGGCCGGACCGGAGATCGAAAACGGCTTCTTGTAGACGGAGGACGAGACCTGGCGCACATCGGCGATGGCGCGGATCGGCGAGACCTCGGCAAGGCGGCGCATGATCTCCGTTTCCGTCTCGTCGGGCACCAGATAGCCGCCGTCCGGGTCGGAGCCGACGGAGAGCGCCTTTTCCTCCAGCCGGTGCAGGCCGTCGTCGCGGCCGGAGCGCACATAGGCGTCGAACGCGGCCTTGTGCTCCAGGCCGGCGACGCTGGTGCGGCCGCGCTCAAAGCCGAGGCGCGGGCGCTGGGACTTGATCAGATAGCCGTCGATCAGCCGCTTCTGGTCGTCGAGCGAGCGGTTCAGCCGGTCGAGCTTTTCCTCGGTCAGCGGGTCCGAGCCGCGCTGGCGCTCCAGATCGGCAAGGCGGCGGTCGTTGGTCTCCTTGAAGGCCTCGAAGGCGGTCATGAAGTCCTCGAAGGCCTCGGCCATTTCGAGGGCGGAAGTGGGGGCGGACGGGCGCGCCGTCGCCGGAACGGTGGGGGTCGGCATTTGTCGTTTACCTCGCGGATTTCAGATGTCTGGTCGCCCGGAGCAGCGCGCTCCGGAGCCGGTCTTCGGCGGTGTCGGCAGCGTCCGGCGTGCCGGTGAGCGCCCGGTAGCCCCCGGAAAGGAGGGCGCGGGCGGCCTTTCGCGTCAGCCCAGCGTCCTGCGTGAGCCAGCGTTCCAGTTCGCGTCGTGTGGGGTGGGTTCCGGTCGCCGTCTTCACCGATGCGACGCGGGCGCCGGGCAGCATCGGGAAGGTGACGACGGAGATCTCCCAAAGGTCGATTTCGATCAGCCGGCGGATGCCGGTGCGCGCCTCGCTGCGGCCCTTGACCGTGCGAAAGCCGATGGAGAGGCCATCGAGGGCGCCGGCGCGCATCAGCTCCAGCACTTCCGCGCCGCGGGCGACGGACGTCATGAGCTGGCCGCGCACGAAAAGGCCCGTGCCGTCCTCGGCGACCTCGGTCCACACGCCGATCGGCTCGGCCGGGTCGTGCTGGTAGAGCATCTTGATGCCGGCGGCCCCGCGCGCCCGAAGGCTCGCGGCAAAGGCGCCCGGCTCGACGAGGTCGCGGTTGAGGTCGATGAGGCCGAAGAGGCTGGCATAGCCGGAAAAGCTGCCGTCGGCTTCCACCGAGGTCAGGTCGGCGCGGGCGAACTTTACCTCGCGCCCGAAAGGATCCGCGCTCGTCATTTTTCTATCCGTTCTACGAAAGGTCGGAAATTCGTTTAGTCCGCCTTGCGGGCGCCATAGCCGAGGGCCTCGCGCTTTTCGTCGTCGGTGAGGAAATCGGCGGCCGAGACCCGCCGCCACAATGCCTCGCGCTCGCCCGACAGGGCCTCGATGGCGTCGAGATCGGCCGAGAGCTTCAGCCGCTCGCCGAAGGTCGGGGCGAGCCAGGCGCTGAGGGAGGACGCGGTGCGGCGCACCAGCGGCAGCACGGTCTGGCGCCAGAAGGCGCGGCTCGCCTCGCGGTAGTTGGCGTAGGTGTTGTCGCCGGGAATTCCGAGCAGCATGGGCGGCACGCCGAAGGCGAGCGCGATCTCGCGGGCTGCGAGGTTCTTGGCCTCGATGAAGTCCATGTCCTGGGGGGAAAGGCCCATCTGCTTCCAGTCGAGCCCGCCTTCCAGGAGCAGCGGCTTTCCGGCGTTGCCCGCCCCGGCAAAGCCCTCCTCCAACTCCTTCTTCAGGCGCTCGAATTGCTCTTCCGTCAGGTTGCCGCCCTCGCGGGCCTGGTAGACGAGCGCGCCGGAGGGACGGGCTGAATTGTCCAGCAGCGCCTTCGCCCAGCTTCCGGCCGCGTTGTGGATGTCGATGGCGACCTGGGCCGCCTCGATCGGCGGAAAGCCGTAGTGATCGTTCGTCGGATTGTGCAGGCTAAGGTGCAGGATCGGCGGCGTCGACCCCACCTGGTCGAAGCGCACGGTGCGGCCCGCGACGGTGTACTCATAGGCTGATGGCCAGCCGTCGGTTCCCGGCACGACCTTCATGCGGTCGGGCCGCAACGCATGCAGCTCGCGGACGTCGCCGTCGAGGCCGACGGCCTCCACATAGGCGTTGCCGGCGATCATCAGCGCGCCGATGACCTCTTCCAGGAAGGCGTTGCCGGACTGGCGGGGGTTGGGGCGGGTCAAGAGGTCGAGGAGCGGATGGGCGTCGAACTCGCGGGCGCCGTCATGCAAGAGCCAGGAGACCGAGCCGGCGGCCTCGGCGATCATGCGGACCGACCGGTAGACGACGGCGTTGCGCGAGAAGCCCTCGCGGGCAAGGGCGGCGTAGTCACGGGGCGTCCAGACCGGGCGGCCGGCGCTCGACAGTGCGATCAGCGGGCCGGTGCGGGAGGCCTTCGCCTCACGCACCTGAGGAGATACGGCGGCAGCGTCCGCGCCCTTGTTTTTCGGGCGCAGGCGGGAAAAGAGGGCCATCGGGAGAGTCCCTTTATCGGATTATTCGAAAGTCAGAAGGACCGGAGGCGCGGGGCGCCGGACGTATCGAGCATCAAGGCCGTCAACGCCCAGACGAGGGCATCGACCCGGTCGGGCGAGCGGCCTTTCGCCCTCCCCTCCACGCCGAAGTCGCACATCTCGTCCTCAAGCTTCGGCAGCGCGCCGACATGGCGCACCCTGCCCTGCTCGTAGAGCGCGGCGACCGGTTCGGCGCGGATCCACTTGCCCCTCGTGGCGCGGACCGCCAGCACCGGGATCGTCGCATCGACCTCGCGCAGCACCTGGGTCACCATCTCGCCGCCCTGGTTGACCTCGGCAACGAGGCTGTCGGCGGCAAAGCGGTGGAACAGCTCGATCGCCCGCGAGGCCCATTGCGCCGGCCTCAGGCCCTGCTCGCTGGCGTCCTGCAGCACGTAGGCGGCGCCATCCGCGGCCCGCCCGGCAACGACGATGCCGCAGGCGTCGGCGCGAGCGCCGGAGGAGGCCGGCGGGTCGATGGCGACGACGATGCGGCCGAGATCCGGCGGGCGCTCGACCCGGCCCGCATCGAACATCTCCCGGCGCCAGAGGGCGTCCGGCCGATCCTCGATCAGCTCGCCGTCGAGCTCCTGGCGGCCGAGGCGCGAGCCCTTGTAGCGGCCGACGACGCGCTCCAGAAATCCCGGCGCCAGATTGGCAAGGTTTTCCCGCGTTGCCGCCCGGGAGACAACGGTTCCGGGCGAGGCCAAAAGCTGCTTGACCAGCGGGATCGGCCGCGGCGTCGTCGTTACCACCTGGCGCGGCCGCTCGCCGAGCCGCAGCGCGAATTGCAGCATGTCCCAGGCCCTTTCGGCATAGCGCCACTTGGCGAGTTCGTCGGACCAGGCCGCATCGAATTGCGGTCCGCGCAGCGCCTCCGGATCGTCGGAGGAAAAGGCGTGGGCGATGACCCCGTTCGGCCATTCCAGCCGGCGCCGCGAGGGGAACCATTCGGGCCGCTCGGCATTGCCATGCACCGCCAAGAGCCCGGAATCGCCCTCGATCATGACCTCGCGAACGTCTGCAAATGTGTCGCCGACAAGGGCGATCCGGCCCGCCTGCGGCCCCGGCTTTTCGGGCGTGCCGAGCGCCAGGGTCCGAACCCATTCGGAGCCGGCCCGCGTCTTGCCGGAGCCCCTGCCGCCGAGGATCAGCCAGGTCAACCAGTCGCCTTCGGGGGCGAGCTGGTCGTCGCGGGCCCAGAAATCCCAGTCGTGGTTGAAGAGCTCCAAAAGCACCGGGGCGAGCCCGGCCAGCAGCTCGGCGGCGCGGGCGTCACTCCGTCCCCGCCCTGCGCATGCGAGCCAATCGGCGCGCAAGCTCCTTGCGAAGGCCCTCGATGTCGCCGGAGGCGTCGTCGGAGCCGGAGGCGGATTTTGTGGCGGCATCGAGCTCGTTCAGCTTGGCAAGGGTCTGGACCAGGGCGGCAATTTTCCGGGCCGAGGCGTCGTCGGCCTTGCCGGTTGTGCGGGTCGTGGACGGTTCGGCGAAGCGGCGCTCGATCTCCTCCACCTCGCGCTCATAGGCGCGGTAAAGGGCGGCGATGCGGCGCTCCTGGTCGCCCGCCTCCACCTTCGCTCCCGCCCGCCGCGGCTCGTCATAGCGCCGCTTCCAGTTGCCGGCCTTGACCCAGCGGTAGAGCCGGCTGCGGGAGATTTTTAAGGTGCCGCAGGTCTCCGCGATGGAGAGGGTGCCCGCCTCGTAGAGCTTTCGCGCCTGGTGACGCAGGGCGTCGGTGTCGGGCGGGTCGGCGCCTTGCGGGGAGCCGGGCGGGTCTTTCTCGGGCGTGTCGGTCATCAAAAAAGGGCCGCGTTTCCGCGACCCGCCCTTTTTGGTTTTGTCTGTCGTCTGGCCGGAGGGGCCGCAGTCTGCCGAGGCGCGGCTTTCTGGATTGCTTCGCTCCGCTCGCAATGACGGCGGAGATTCCTGAGGACTTTCAACGTCATTGCGAGGGTCCAAAGGACGGGGAGCGGCGCGTGACGCGAGCCTGGGCAGGCCGACGCGGCAATCCATGCTGGGTTCCGGCGAGCTCGACTGCCGGCGGCTGGCCTCTAAAATGCGCCCACTCCGCGCCGCCTCTCTCTCCGCGTCATTGCCGTGCTTGACACGGCAATCCATGCCGCGCCTCAAAGCCCTCCTCTGTCAGCGGGTCCCGCGACGCGGACCCCAGGTCGGGGGCCGAACCGCACAACAGGGCCGCGCCGCCTCATGGATCACCGGGTCACGCCCGGTGATGATGCAGAGTGAGTGGCGAGCAGAGCGCATGATCCTCGAACCATTTCTCGATTGCGCCGCTCCCGCCGGCACAACACTCAGCCGTCACCCCAGCCGCATAGTGGTTCGTGGGCCGGGGGCCAATGCCCCTCACCGCCCGGTATGCCGTCGATGCCACGCACGTCATTGGCGACCGCCGCGACCAACCCGCGACGGCATACCGTGTCGAGGCGGGCAATGGGCCCCGGGTCTCCGCTTCGCTCCGCCCGGGGTGACGGGAGAGTGAAGGGCGCGCGGCGCGCGCACGGGCCGCAAGCGCCGCAGGGCATCCGGGCCTCAACGGAGCGGGTCGCCCGCATTTATTCCTAGAAGCCCCTCACCTGCTCCATCGCACGAGAACAAGCGCCACACCGCCCTCACGAGCGTCCGCACCGCAAATCCGCTCGCGATTGGACGTCCCCGGCCCGCCACGCCCTCCGCCGTCACCCCGGGCGGAGCGAAGCGCAGACCCGGGGTCCATTGCCCCTCACCGCACGGTATGCCGTCGATGCCGCGCATGGCGCAAGCGAGCGCCGCGCTGGCAAGGGCCGGCACCGCGTTCCTGTCTGGATTTTCCGGAAAACCGCCGCAGCCGAAACTGTCGGACGATGGCACAACCCTAGCGAAGGAGCGTCACGCTGTCAAGGAATTTTTTCCTGTTCGAATGAATAAATCTTTTGAGGAGCGCTCGCCATCAACATTTTGACTATTATAGCAACTTGCTTTCCAGCGCCCACATCGCGATTGCACGAGAACATCTAGGGATCGCAACTCACTTGATACCGCACGTTGGCTTTTTGATGAACAACTTCGATTCGTAGCCAAAATATTCGGAGCACTCCACAAATTTTACTGAGCACAGAATCATGAGCAAAATATGGAATGGTAAGACTATTGAATGGAAACGGCCCAACACCTGGGTGCCGTTGCTCTCTCGTTGGATTCGCCCCCATCTAAACGAGCGCGGCATCCGTTATCTTCAAAGATTTGGATATCAAGAAATTTGCTGGGATGACTCCGAATGGCTTGGCATTACTCAATCTGTGTTGAATAAAGATATTGAATTCGTCGTCCAAGATTTCGCTGAGGCGGTTCACGCGAGTACGATACGCACCTTCCATGGATGCCGGCCAGTTGCGCCAAGGACGTATCATGAAGATGGTATCATGATGAATAATCCACGCGCACTGGAGGAACAGGCGCGGCGCCTTGTCTATGATGACGAAACACTTACATCCCTTCGGCCGTCCATCGAAAAAGAAATAATCGAGTATATTTTTAGAGACCAAGATCAAGGAAATGTATTTGTCGTTCTCGATGATCGATTTATGATTAGTTCGGCTGGGCATTATTTAATTTACGGAAGCGAGTGGTTAGTTGGCCTTTTGGGCCCTCGCGCCCATTCAACACTACGCAATCGAGGCTATCCAACAATTTTTGTTGTAGATCTCCCACTAAACCTTATAAATTTTGAGGTAGTTAAACATCTATTTGAAGCGCTCTTACAGGAATGGACCCGCATCAAGGTAAATCGCCCCAGCTGGATTCCTGAAAAGAATTTTTCGTTTTGCCTACATCAGGACATTCCATCATCCATGATCGTCACCCATTATCACCCCAAATTGATTTGCGACCCGCTATATAATCGTATCGTACGTCAAAATGAATTCGTTTCTTGTCCGGACTGTAATAGTATTTAAGCTCGCAACCCAGCTCGACTTAATTAAGACTGTGATATTCTATTTCTTATTTAAATTTCTGTTTTTCCTATGCTTAATACTGGAATGTGGGCGCCAAAGCTATAAATCATGTTGCGTTTTCCTGAAACACGCAACATGATTTAGATTCATTTTTGATGCGATTTCTTGCCCCAGAAATCTCTCGCCACTTTGGGAAAACGCTTTAATTTCCCAACAAAACCCCATCAAAAAACGCCGCCAGTTCCTCAACCCCATCCAGCGGCAGCACATGTGCCACGTACTGGTCCGGTCGCACGATGACGAGGGCGCCTTCCGTGCGGTCGATGCCGCGCATGTCGAAGATGTCGGTGCCGCTCTTCAGGTCCGGACAAAACATCTTTTCGTAGTCGATCAGCCCGTAGCGGCCCTTGGTCGGCTTCAGGAAGGACGGCATGGCGTCGACGGCCAGCTCCCTGAACCCCTCTTGGAAGATGGCGCGGACGTCGATGGCGGCGTCGATGTCGGCGCCCTTTGGGGTGTATTTGACGACCGGGGAGGCAGGGTTCTTTTGCAGGAAATCGCAGAGGGCGCGGATTTTTGAGCCGTCGGCGGCCGGGTCGCCGGCGTCGGCGAAGGCGAAGAGGCGCCAGCGGCCGTCGGCTTCGATGACGTGGCCGAGATGCATGGGCTTGGCGTCGGCGAGGCGAATGACCGGGGCGGAGTGGAAGCGCATGCCGATATCGAAGCCGGTGGCGAGATGCTGGTGAGTTGCCTCGCCGGTCAGTACCGAGGGCTTGTATTTTGTTGCGACGCCGGCGGTGTAGCGGCCGCCCTTCTGGAAATATTTCTGGATCTCGGCCGGGTCGACGCCGTCCGGATTTTCCGGCGACTTCAGCGGCGCGCTCAGCATGCGGGCCCAGGCGCTGTCGAAGTCGATGAGGTCCTGGGCGATGGCCTTTCGCTCGGCCGAATAGGTGTGGAGGATTGTTGGCGCCATGCGGCCCTGAAGCACCGCCGCCAGCTTCCAGGCGAGGTTGAAGGTGTCCTGCATGGAGACGTTCATGCCCTGGCCGGCCTTCGGGCTGTGGGTGTGGCAGGCGTCGCCCGCGATGAAAACATGGGGCAGCCGGTCCTCGCCCTCCTTTACGTCATCGAACTTGTCGGTGGTGCGGTGGCCGATCTCGTAGACGGACCACCACGCGACTTCCTTCACGTCGAGGGTATAGGGGCGGAGGATCCGGTTTGCCGCGGCAATCAGGTGGTCGACGGTGAGGTTGCGGTTGGCGACGCGCTCGTTTTCGTTCAGTTCGTCCAGCTCCACATAGATGCGGACCAGGTAGCCGCCCTCGCGCGGGATGATCAGGATGCTGCCCTCTTCGGCCGACTGGACCAGCGACTTCATGCGGATGTCGGGGAAGTCGGTGACGGCCAGCACATCCATGACGCCCCAGGCCTGGTTGGCGGCATCGCCCTTCAGCTCGCGGCCGAGCGACTTGCGAACCGCCGAGCGGGCGCCGTCGCAGCCGACGACGTAGCGGGCGCGGACGGTCTCGATGCGCCCCTCATGGCCGCCGTCGAGGCGCTCGAGCTGGACGGTGACGGGGAAGTCGCCGCCGTCGGGGTCGACGGTGAGATCCACGAGGCGGCGCGAATAGTAGGGCTCCATCCGGTTCGCCGAGTTCTTCATGACCTCCAGATAGAAATCGTGGATGCGGGCCTGGTTGAGGACCACATGGGGGAATTCGGACAGGCCGTCCTCCACGTCCTGGATGCGGTCGCTGCGGGAAATGGCGTTGCCGCTCGCGCCGTCCGGCTTCCAGAAGGTGGTCTCGTTGACCCAATAGGCCTCCTTCAGCATCTTTTCGGCAAAGCCGAAGGCCTGGAACATCTCGACGGTGCGGCAGCCGACGCCGTCGGCCTGGCCGAGCTCCATCGGGGCGGCTTTCTGTTCGACGAGCGAGGTCCTAATGTCGGGGAAGCGGGAGAGCTGGGCGGCGAGCGCGAGACCCGCGGGGCCGGAGCCGACGACGAGGACGTCGACCTCTTCCGGAACGGCCGGCGAGGCATCGGTCGCGGCGGCGGCGACGTCATCGCCTTCAAGGGCGCCCTTGGCGGGCGCGGAAACGGTCGGATCGCCGGCTTTGAACCCGTTGAGATGGAATTGCATGGTGGTCTCCTCCAGAACTTTCCCGGACCTTGGGGTTATCCCCGCCCGATGGTTTTTGCTGTCGCCGGGATATCCCCGGTCGGTTTGTCGATCGGGCCGCCGGGCGCGAAACCGATCCGGCGGCGAAATATTTACTCAGTATGCTGATTATCAGTATGCTTGTCAAAACGATTCTAAGCTGATGCGCGAGATCGGAGAGAAACGGTGAGAGACGTCGATGAAATGCCGGGACATCTGGTGCGCCGGTTCCAGCAGGTGGCCGTCGCCGTGTTCCAGGCCGAGGTGGGGGCGGCCGGATCCGACCTGACGCCGGTGCAGTTCGCGGCGCTCGCCGCTGCCCAATCCGCGCCCGGCATCGACCAGAAGACGCTGGCCGGGCTGATCGCCTATGACCGCACGACGATCACCGGGGTGGTCGACCGGCTGGTGTATAAGGGGTTTTTGGAGCGCCGGGCGAGCGCCAAGGACCGGCGGGCACATGAACTGCACGTCACGGCGGAGGGGGACGCGGTGCTGAAGCAAATCGCGCCGGCGGTGGAGGCGGCGCAGACCGTCATGCTGAGGGGATTGAGCGAGGACGAGGCGGGTGAGTTTTTGCGGCTGCTGAAGAAGGCCGTCGATGCCGTCAACGACCTCAGCCGGGCTCCGATGCGGGCGTCAAGGACGGGCGAAGACGCTGGGAAATAACCGGTATTTTCGGCGTTTTTGGCCGTCTGGCAGGGGAATGCCGGCGGCAAGCGGCTGGGCGCTACGCGTCCCCTACCCCTCCTCTTCCGGCCAGGTGACGACGCGGTCTTCGTAGTCCTCGACGGGGATTTCGTCCTCCGAGATCACCTTGCCTTCGACGGAGATGCCGGCGAGCTTGACGGTATCCGGGTCGCCGGAGAGAAGCGGGTGCCACCAGTAGAGGTCCCGGTCCTCCGCAATGAGCCGATAGGCGCAGGTCGGGGGTAGCCAGGCGATGGTCCGGACGGTCGCGGCATCGAGCGGCACGCAGTCGGGGATCACCTTGGTGCGATTCTCGTAGTCCCGGCAGCGGCAGGTCTTGTCGTCGAGCAGGGTGCAGGCGACGTCGGTCCAGGCGATCTCGCCGGTGTCGTAATCCTCCAGCTTGTTGAGGCAGCAGCGGCCACAGCCGTCGCACAGCGATTCCCACTCGGCCCGGCTCATCTCCTCCAGCGCCTTTGCCTCCCAAAACGGAATCTCGGCAGCAGAAACATCGGATACGGCCATTGACCTTAACGCTCCAATCGCTTTTTCTTTCACCCGAGGCACGGCTCCGAAACCGTCACGGCACGGTCTTTGCTCGCGGCGACAAGACGGTTACATAGTCCAGTCGACCCTGTTCGGCCATCGGCCAGGTTCAGGAATTGGCGCACGAAAACGGAACAGCATCGTGTCCGAACCAGACAACGACCCCGCGAAACGTCCGCGCAAGCGCTTTTCTGCGCGGTTGCTCGCCGCCGACGCCTTCATCGACACGACGGTGTGGCGGATCGGCGACTGGCTGTCGCGCACCTTTTCCGGCTACGCGCGCTTCATGCGCCGGTTCCGCCTGCGCGGTCCGGCCCGGGGCGCCAACGAGCTTTTGTCCGAGGTCTTCACGCTCGGCATGGCCGGCGCCGTCGTCATGCTCGCCTTCGCCCTGCCGGCGTTCGAGGAGACGCGCGAGGACTGGCGGGCGACCGCCGATTATTCGATCACCATTCTCGACCGCTACGGCAAGGAGGTCGGCAAGCGCGGCATGCTGCTCGACGATTCGGTGCCGCTGGAAGAGCTGCCCGACTATCTGGTAAAGGCGGCGCTGGCGACCGAGGACCGGCGGTTCTTCGACCATTTCGGCATCGACGTCATCGGCACCTTCCGGGCACTTCTGGAAAACGTCAGGGCGCGCACCGTCGTCCAGGGCGGCTCGTCGATCACCCAGCAGCTCGCCAAGAACCTGTTCCTGTCCAACGAGCGGACCCTGCAGCGCAAGATCAAGGAAGCGTTCCTGGCCATGTGGCTGGAGGCGAACCTGACCAAGCGCGATATCCTGAAGCTCTATCTCGACCGCGCCTATATGGGCGGCGGCGCGTTCGGCGTCGGGGCCGCGTCCAAATTCTATTTCAACAAGTCGGTCAAGGACATCAGCCTTCCGGAAGCGGCCATGCTGGCGGGCCTGTTCAAGGCGCCGACCCGCTATGCGCCGCATATCGACCTGCCGGCGGCGCGCGCCCGCGCCAACGAGGTGCTGTCCAACATGGTCGAGGCCGGCTTCATGACGGAAGGCCAGGTCATCGGCGCCCGCCGCAATCCGGCCAGCGTCGTCGACCGCTCCAAGCAGGAACTGCCGGACTATTTCCTGGATTTCGTGTTCGACGAGATCAAGCGCATCGCGCCGGGGCCGGATCACGTGCTGACCGTGAAATCGACGCTGGACGTCGACCTGCAGAAGACGGCCGACGAGGCGGTGGAATCGTCGCTGCGCCAGTACGGCCGGCCCTATGGCGTCAAGCAGGCGGCGATGGTGGTGGTTGAGCCGGACGGGGCGCTGAGGGCCATCGTCGGCGGTCGCGACTACGATTCCAGCCAGTTCAACCGGGCGACGGACGCCCTGCGCCAGCCGGGCTCCTCGTTCAAGCCGTTCGTCTACATGACAGCCTTCATGCACGGCTTTTCGCCGAAGAGCGTCGTGCGCGACGGGCCGATCACCATCGGCCACTGGTCGCCGCGCAATTACGGCCGCTCCTATTCCGGACCGGTGACGCTGACCAACGCGCTGGTGCGCTCGATCAACACTATTCCGGTGCGCCTGTCGCTGAAGATCGGCCGCAAGAACATCATTGAGACCGCCAAGCGCATGGGCATCCGCTCCGAACTGCGCAACGACGCCTCGTTGCCGATCGGCACCTCCGAAGTGACCGCCATCGACATGGCCGGGGCCTATGCGGTGATCGCCAATGGCGGGCGCAAGGCCACCCCTTACGCGATCCAGACGATCCTCAATTCCAGCGGCGACGTCGTCTGGGAGCGCGAGCGCGACGGGCCGCGGCGCGAACAGGTGATGCCGCCCGACAAGGTGCATGAACTCGCCGAGATCCTGACCCAGGTCGTGGAGCGCGGCACTGGCCGGCGGGCCCGGCTGGAGGGCATCCTTGCCGGCGGCAAGACCGGCACCACCCAGGCCTATCGCGATGCCTGGTTCATCGGCTTCACCGGTAACTACGTCGCCTCGGTCTGGTTCGGCAATGACGACTACACCTCGACGCGGCGACTGACCGGCGGCAGCCTGCCGGCGATGACCTGGAACGCCTTCATGAAGGTCGCCCACGCCAATGTGAAGCTGAAGGCGATGCCGGGCTTCGGCGACAACGCCGACGAGCCGGGCCAGGATCCGGCGCTGGTCGCCAGTGGCGGCGACGGGTCCGGCGAAGGGACCTTGCGCAATTTCAGCCTGCCGCAGAAGTCGCGCGAGGTGCTGGCCGAGATCGAGCGGCTGATGCGGGAAAACATCACCCGCGCCGACAGCCGGCAGGCGGTGTTGAAGCCGATGCGGGTGACGGGACCCGGCATGACCGTGGTCGCCGGCCATGAGGACGGCGCCGCGGCAACGAGACAGACGCAATGAGACGCGGGCCGATGGGCATGCCGTTACCGATCCTTTTCGCGGAGCGTTGGCAGCCGTGAAGCTGAAGATGCCGTCCCTGCCTTCGTTCCGGATCCGCCCGGTGCGGTTCGTGCTCGAACTCTTCGGCGCCATCGTCCTTGGCGTCGGCCTCGGCCTCGGCTCGGCCTATCTGGCCGTGGAAAACGGCCATCTGGTGGATTCCGTCGCCATCAGCGGCTGGATCGCCTCGCCCAATGCCGGAACGCCCGAGGCAGACCCCTACTCCGCCGCAGCCTTCGCGCGCACCGGCGAGGTCGCGCTCGGCAGCGGCGAGGGCCTGGCGCTGATCGCCGAGCGGGACAGCGCCGGCAACCTTCTGACCGGCAAATGCGACTACGTGATCGCCGGCAACACGCCGCCGGCGCGGCTGTGGACGCTGTCGATCCTGGAAGACGGCTGGCGCTCGGCCGCCAACCCGCGCGGCCGCGTCGGCTTTCACAGCAAGGATATCCTGCGCGAGGCCGACGGCTCGTTCCGGATCGTCGTCTCGACCTCGGCCAAGAGCGGCAACTGGTTCCCGATCCGCGATACCGAGCGGCTGCGCATGGTGCTGAGGCTCTACGACACGCCGGTGACCAGCGGCTCGACAATGATCGAGCTGGAAATGCCGACGATCGAACGGGGGGCCTGCATATGATCCGCGCCCTGCTGTTCGCCGTCGGCGGCGTCATGCTCGCCGGCATCATCCACATCGTCAGCGTCCTGCAGGTGCCGGCATTCGCGCCGCAGGACACCTGGAGCCGGATCGCCGACATCGCGCCGCTCGACCGGTTCCTGCGGATCAGGGCCGATACCGACGACGATGCTGTGCATATCCCGATGCTCGATCCGATGATGGAGCACGCGGTCTGCCGCTATTCGCTGGAGGCGGGGGCCGTGCGCATGCGCGCCACCCTGCCCGACACCTACTGGTCGGTGGCGCTCTACAACCGGCGCGGCGAAAACATCTTTTCGATCAACGACCGGGCCGTCGCGACCAAGGATCTCGACATGCTGGTGCTGACGCCGGACCAGCTCGCGATCATCCGCGAGAACCCGCCGGAAGAGCTTCAGGACATCCTGATCATCGAGACCGACGACATGCAGGGCTTCGCGCTGCTGCACGTCTTCAACGGCGATACGACGCTGACGCCGGAAATCCATGCCGGCCTCGATGCGGCGCGCTGCGAGATCCGGCCGTTCTGACGGGTGCTTCGTCTACCGGGGTCGAATGTACGGTCGATGGGAAATACGGACGGCAGAAACGCCGTGCCACGCCGCCTGGATTGCCGCGCCGGCCTGTCGGCCTCCTCGCAATGACGTTGAGAATATTGAGGAAACGTCATTGCGAGCGCAGCGAAGCAATCCAGATCAGTCGTCAAGAAAATCGCAGGCTTTGGCAACAGTGATCCGACGGAGGCAAGCGCTACCCAGCCCCTATTTCTGTTGCGGCTTCGACATCGTGCCCCAGCCGCCGGTGGCAAAGCGCGACGGACGCTCCTTGGCGGCGACGCGCTGGGCCGAGGCCGTGCCGGCGGTGGCGCAGGCATTGACCGCGCTGGCAAGGCGGCGCCAGGCGGTGTTGGCCTCGAACAGGCGCTTCGACGGGGTCTCGATCTCCAGCCGGTCGATGGCGTTGCGATAGGCAATCAGCCGGAAGCGCAGGGATCGGCAGGCCCACTCCTGGAGCTGCCGGTTCTCGGCAACCCGCGCGCGGGCGTCGTGGCGCTCCTTCGGCGTCGCCGACATCGAGGCGCGGGCGACGCGGATGCGTTCGGCGTCGGCGGCCTGGACCTTCAGCAACAGCGCGTAGAACGGATCGAGCAGGTCCTGGTCGGACCGGATGTCGAGGATCACGCGTTCGTAGCGGGCCTCGCTCGACCGGTAGCGGTCGGAGCGCAGGAGCTTGTAATAGGTTTCCGGATCGAGCGTGTGGTCGACCTCGCCGACGATGCGGGTGCGCTGCAGTTCGGCCTTGTTGGCCGCGAGCCAGTCGCGGGCGTGCATCGGGCGGACGATGGACCAGGTGCGGTCGCGGAATTCGCGCTCGTCGTCGGTGTAGTTGAAATCGGAGACCGGTTCCTCGCGGCCGCGCGCCATCACCTTGCCGACGGCGGGCATCATCTGGTCGTGTACGACCGTGCGTTCGGCCCGGCCGAAATCACCTTTCGGCCGGGCGCAGCCGGCAAGTGCGATCGCTACGATCGCGACGGCGAGAACGGCACACGTCCTGCCGCGCGGGGCCAACACCTGCGGCACCGGGAACTCCTTGTCGTACTTTCGGAACTGGCGGCCGCGGCTCAGCGCCACGTCGCGGGATCGGCGTCCGTCTTCGGCTTTGCCGCGCATTTGCGGCAGGGGGCCGATGTTTTCTTCTCCCAGCGTTCGATACGCACGCCCGGAAAGATCAAGACGCTCCCGCTCTCGCCCGGAACCGTCCTCGGCGGCCGGTGCCGGTACTGCGGCGATGCCACAAACTGCAGGATCGTGCCCATTCCGACCTCCTTGGCGGTTGTTTCGCCCGGGAACCGGTTGGGGGACCCGAACGAAATGTCCACGATCGGTCCGTATGCAGCGTTTCTCGCCCGAGCCGGCCTTTTCCGGGCCCGGCGGACGGGACGCGAAGCGCTTGGGGCATTAATCACCCGGCAAGGTTAACAGGTTGCTAACGCTTTTGACCGACCATCGGCGCCACCGCGATTTGATACATTTTCAAGCCAAATGAGCCCAGCGCCATGACCCCTCCCCCCGACGGTTTCGACCTGCTCGTCAGCGCGAAGGATTCGGAACGCGCCGCCGCGCTGCTGCGCATCGCCGTCGACCTGTTCGCCGCGCTCGACACCCACAGCGAGGGCGAGGTCCGGCAACTGGGCGAACTCTGCATCCATCTGCTCGCCGAATGCCCGGCCGAGACGCGGCGCTACGTGGCCGAGCGGCTGGCGCCCTGCCGGGACGCGCCGCGCGACCTGATGCGGGCGCTGGCGCTCGACGAGCCGGAGATCGCCCGGGCGGTCATCGTCAACTCCCCTGCGCTCGGCGAGGCGGAGCTTGCCGAAATCGCAGAAAAAGGCGGCGCCTCAGCCGCGGCTCTCGCGGACCGCCAAGACCTGCCGGAGGCGATCCGTAACCTTCTCGACCCGGTCGCGCCGCAAGCGGCTGTTGTCGGCGAGACCGAGGAATTCATTGCGGCCGAGCCGGCGGAAAAGCACTCCGACCGTACCGATGCACCGGCCGCGGCATCTGAGGAGGAGGTTGTGGAAGAGGACTCTGGCACCGAAGGCGCAGTGACGGAACACCAGGCCGAAGATCAGCCGCCCCTGCGCTTCACGACATTCGAAGATCTCGCCGACCATTTCTTCGACCTCACCCAGGCCGAGCGCAAGGCGGCGATCACGGCCGCCACCAATGCGGCCATGGGCCAGCAGGTAAAGCGGAAGTCCGGCGGCCAGTCGGCGCAGAACGGCAACAAGGCGGACGCCGACAAGGCGGCGGCCGAGGCCGGTGCCCGGTTTATGGCAGCCGCCTACGCCAAAGACCGGCGGGAGCTTATCGGCGAACTCACCGAGCGGCTGCAGATCCGCGGCGACCTCGCCGCCCGCATCCTCGACGACGCCGACGGCGAGGCGCTGGCCGTGGCGCTGGTCGCCATCGGCGTTCCGGAAAAGCCGGCCTTCAACACCTATCTCCACGCCGTCGAGGCGACCGGAACGTCGGTGGAAAGGTTTACCGAGCTGACGCTCTACCATCGCACGCTGACGCCGGAGATCGCCAACCTCCTGATCGCACGCTGGCGCGGCGGCGGGCCGGCCAAGCGAGTCGCGACCCTGTCGGCCCCGACGGCCCAGCGCCGCCCCGGCCAGCCGCGCATCCTGCTGCGGCTCGCCGACAAGATGCCGAAGCCCGGCACCCCGCCCTTGAAGGCCGGCAACGGCGACGACTGATTTCCGTCCAGGATTTCGCAGATTCGGCGACCGCCCCGGCAGCGCCACGCGTCCTTATCACGCGTCCAGAAACGCCCGGCCCGCGCGGTCTTCCACCTCCACGACCCAGATATCCGGATCGAAGTCCGATTCGCGCGCCAGGAGGCCGTCGACCTCCGGCTCCGCCACGCCGGTCCTCAGCGCCTCGAAACGGCGGTCGCGGGGCTTGTCCTCATCGAACGAGGCCTGCGGCGCCGGCCCGTAGAGGTCGAAGGAGCCGTCAAGCCGGTTGATCTTCAGGTAGATGGCGCCGGCCGCCTCGGCGCCGCGGCGGCAGATGGCAGCCATGGCGCCGGCGGCAAAGCAGCGGCGCACATAGGCGCCGACCCACAGGGACGATGTCACTCTCATGGCCGGGAGAATACGCCGCGATTACCCGGCGGGGATAGCGCCGATGGCGATCAGTTCCAGGAACAGCTTGTCGCCGATGGTGCCGGTGATCGGCAGGCCGCGGTCAAGCTCGAAGCGGCGGATCGCGCCGGCCGTCGCCGAGCCCATCAGGCCGTCGACGTCGATCGGCCCATAGCCGAGATTGTTGAGGGCCTTTTGCGCCTTGGCGATGCGGACGTCGCCGATCGCGGCCGGCGGCGTCGGGGTCGCGGTCGGCGTGCGGCCGGCCTCCGGCACCGGTGCGGCGCGCGGCACGGGCGGGGCCTTGATGGTCGTGACCTGCACCTTCTTGGCCGTCATGCCGGAAAGCTGCAGGGCGGCAAGGACGCGCGGGCTCGGCTCGCCGGTCGGGCTGAGGCCGCGCTTCTCCTCAAAGGCCCGGATCGCGCCGTGGGTCATCGTGCCGGCAAGGCCGTCGATCGGGCCGTCGTAAAGGCCGCGCTCGGCAAGCGCCTTCTGGATGTCGGCAACGAGGTCGGAGCGCTCGGGCGGCATGGTCTCGCCGGCCGCTTCAGGGCGCGGCGCCGGGCGTACGGCATCGGTTGGCACCAGCCGGATCGAGCCGGTCTCGGCCGCTGCCGGCTCGGCGCCGGAGCGGGTATAGAACAGCGGTGCCGGATGGCGCCCCTCCTGCAGCAGGAGCGCATTGGAGACGATCGTCCCGGCCGTCAGTGCGATGATGACAAGGCCGCCGGCCGTCAACGGATCGTTGGCGGCGCGGGCAAGCATCCTCAGCGGCCAGCTCCCCGGCAAACGTCGATCGATCGTGTCTTCCTGTCGCGCCATGTCTCTCCCCCGTTCAGGCGCTGAGCTTTTCCACCGGCGGAGGCGCAATCGCCGCGCGCGGTGCTGCAATGTTGCGGGCAGGCAGCGGCTCGGCCGCGGCCTCGCAGTTGATCGGCAAGCGCACCTCGACCTTGGTTCCCTCGCCGAGAACGCTTCGGATGTCGATGCTGCCGCCATGCAGCGAAATCAGACCCTTGACCACCGACAGGCCGAGGCCGGTGCCCTCGTGGCGCCGGTCGTAGCCGGAATCGGCCTGGAAGAAGGGATTGCCCAGCTTAACGATGTCCGCCTCCGCAATGCCGATGCCGTCGTCATGGACGAAGAGCACGATGCGGGTGCCTTCGCGCCGTGCGCCAATGCGTACCTCGTCGCCCGGATCGCTGAACTTGACCGCGTTGGACAAGAGGTTCAGCAGGATCTGCTTGCAGGCCCGGCGGTCGGCAACCAGTTCCGGCAGGTTTTCGCCCGTCGCGCTGCTGAGGCTGACCTGCTTTTCGGTGGCGGCCGGCCCGATGAGCTGACGGCAGTTTTCGATCAGGCTGCCGACGTCGAAGGGTTCGGCGACGATTTCGAAATTGCCCGATTCGATCTTCGACATGTCGAGGATGTCGTTGACGACCTGCAGGAGGTGGTGGCCGGAATCGTGGATGAGCTGGGCGTACTGGACGTGCTGGTCGGCGTCGAAGTTCTCGCGCACTTCCGGCTGCGAGAGGATCTCTGAAAAGCCGATAATCGCGTTCAGCGGGGTGCGCAGCTCGTGGCTGATATTGGCAAGGAACCGGGTCTTGGCGTGGCTTGCCGCCTCGGCCGCTTCGCGCGCCTGCTTGAGCTCGTCTTCCTGGCGCTTGCGCCGGCTGATGTCGCGGGTCACGGCAAGGATCTCGGCCGCGCCGGTGATCGGATCGGGCTCGGTAAGCGCCTGGCAGCGCATCTCCATCCAGACATAGCCCGCCGCGCCGCCATCGGCGCCCTTGCGCGAGGCGCGGAACTCGATCGACTGGGCCCCGCGATGGGCGATGACGTCGGAGATCGCCTTCAGAAAGGCCGGCCGGTCGGCGACATGGACATGGTCGAAGAAGCCGCGGCCGAGCGCGCTCCTGGTATCGAGGCCGAGCACGCGGCGCACCGCAGGCGTGATGAAGACGACGTCGCCGTCCTGGGTGTGCAGGCTGACAATGTCGCTCATGTTCTCGGCGACCAGCCGATAGCGGTTGTCGCGCAGGACGGCCATGTTTTCGGTGTGGCGCTGGTAGAACTGGGCGCGCAGCGCGATCAGAGCGCCGTAGCCGATGCCGCCGACGAGGCCGACGACATTGAGCGCCCAGTCGGAAATACCGGTTGCGTGGGGCGCCGGCAGGACGGACGCGGCATCGAGCCCGATGACGGTGGCAAGGGTCGCGGCTGCAATGGCCGCGGCAACGGCGACCACCCTGCGCGATCCCGACAGTGCGGCCTCGCCCGGCACCAGCAGCAGCCAGAACAGAAAGACGGAACCGACGCCGCCGGTGACGCCGGCGATGGTGCCGACCAGCGCCGAAAAGGCAACGGCAAGGAGCAGGTGGGCGCTTTCGAAGCGTCCGGTGCGCGACAGATAAAGGGCGACCGGCGCCTGGGCGGCGATCCAGGCGAAAGCGGCCACGACATAGACGTCGGTCCTGCCCCAGAGCGCAATATAGAGCGGCAGAAGCGCCAAGGCCGCGACGCCGCCGATCAGGTTGGCGGAGATGAACGTCTTGTGACGCGCGGCATGGATCGGGTCTTCAGCCACGCTCGGATGAACGAGGCCGTCGGCAAACCGGGACAGAGAGGCAAAAACGTCGGTGTGCGACAACTCGGTACTCAACGCACGGAAAAGCGCGCCGCTCCTCTTGAATTCGATTCCGATGCTGCCAGCGGGGCCTTAAGGAACGTTGAAATGAACGCCCGACACACCCGTTCAAACGCGCAAATCAAGCCGGGATCGCACCCGCGAGAGGGGGTTTTGCGCGACGTGGTTAATCGATGCTTTCCGCCGCGCCCGGCCGTTTCACGGTGGTTTTTACGTGCGCCAAACCATGGTCGTTCCGAGGCCGGAACCGCGCCGATGCGCAAGAACCGCGGATTCCTGCGATTTTCCGCATGGTAAACAGACCGTAAAAACCTATGCGAAAATTTTACTCAAATACTTCTCAAGTTTATCTCGTATTTCGCTCAAATGTAGGCCGCGCATTCAATTCAAGTTTTATACGTCATTGCTAGGGTGCGAGTGTATCCGGCAGAACAAAAACAAGCCGGAACGAGTTTTCAAAACAGGGAAAGGGCAGACCCCATGTTTTTGATCCGCACCGCTTTCTGGCTCACCTTACTTCTGGTGATTCTCCCGATCGACGTGGAAACCGACGATGCCGGCCAACAGCCGCAGATCAGCACCTTCCAGGCGATCGGCGCCGCCTCTTCGGTGATCGACGACTTCTCGCATTTCTGCGACCGCAATGAAGCGGCCTGCGCCACCGGCGGCGCGGCCATCAAGCATGTCGGGCAGAAGGCGAAGGCCGGCGCCAGGATGGTCTACGAGTATCTGGACGGAAATCTCGGCGAAGCGCCCGACGCGAACGCCGCGCCCGATGCGGCCGCCGGCGATACGCTGACCGCGTCCGATCGCCAGCCGGCCTGGCGCACCGCGAAGGCCGAACCCTCGGCCTGAACGACAGATTTCAAGGGGGGAGGAACGGGCAAACCGCTCCCAAGACCAGCCGGCACCTTCGTCGCCGCCCGGCACCCGCCGGGACCGCGTGGCGGCAAGGGCGCCGGCCCCCCGAGAGAGATTTCTCCCTGACGAGCTGCCATCGATCGCCGTTTCCGTCCGCGATCGATCATCCCTGCGCCGCAAGCCGTCCGCGCTTGCGGCGCTTTTTTTCCGCTCCGGCCGCGCTGCCGCGGCGGGTTCCAACGGCGCCGGCGATGCCCTATATCTGCGGGCGACCGGATACCTCCAGCCAGCGGCAGCGCCATGCAGATCGACGACATTGTCGAAAACTTCGAACTCCTCGACGACTGGGAAGATCGCTATCGATACGTGATCGAACTCGGCAAGGAGTTGGAGCCGCTGCCGGAGGACGAGCGCACCGAGGCCAACAAGGTGCATGGCTGCACCAGCCAGGTCTGGCTCGCCACCCATCTTGAGAATGGCGACGGTGCGCCGCGACTCATCTTCCGCGGCGACAGCGACGCCCATATCGTGCGCGGGCTGATCGCCATCCTGTTCGCGCAGCTTTCAGGCCAGACCGCGCCGGAGATTCTGGGTGCCGATCCGGCGGCGACGTTCCAGCGCATCGGCCTCAGCGACCACCTGACCCCGCAGCGGGCCAACGGCCTCAACGCCATGATCGCCCGCATCCGCAAGGACGCGGCCGCGGCCGCCGTCTGACGGGCGAACAGCGGCTTATTCTTCCGCAATCAGGATGGCGTGCTGCCGCGGCACCGGTTTTTGGTGCCGGGCCGAGGCGCCCCGCGCGTAGTGGGCATCGAGGCGGGAGAGCGCGATGGCGAGGATGACCTTGCCGGCGCGGGCCGGCCAACTGCGCGCCCGTTCCACCTCCTCCAGCCCTTTGAGAAAACAGCAGACGTCGATAAGGATGCCGGAGAGTTCCGGGCCGACGGCATCGAGGGCCTTCGCCACCCGCCCGCGGGCGGCAAGGGCGGCGTCCGTCAGGTCCGCAATGCCGCCGCGTTCGCCGCTGCGCCTGTCGGCGGGAAGGTCCATGGCGCTCCAGTTCGCGGTCACCCGCGGCGCCATGCGGCCGCGCTCGAAATCGGCGCGCAACCGCTCCCCGGCGGCGACCTGGGCCTCGCTCAGATAGGGCTTGCCGTCGCGTCCGCGGCGGCGGGCGAGCCAGGCGAGCGGGCTTTCGGTGTCGTTGACGGTGACCCGGAGCCGGCGGCCGTCTTCTTCCAAGATGGTTGCCGTGCGCAGCGACCGGTGCTGGTTGCCGAATCCGTCGGCACCGCTGAGCGCCCGCTTGAGCGCCGCCCTGCCGGCATCGGTCAGCGCTGCGGCGCCGTCGCTGCCGCGAACGACGAGACCGTCGCTGACCAGCGGCCGCCAGATGTCCGGATCCAGCGTTTTCGATCCCTGGCCGTCGGGGCCATCTGTCTCCGAGAGAACGCAGCCGCCGCCGGCGATGCGTTTCAAAAGCTTCGTCCGGCCGCTGCCATTGCCGCCGGACGTGCGGAGCCGAGCCATGGCGCCCTCCCCTTACGCCGCTTCCCAGAAATTGGCGGCGATCATGTCCTTCCACGATCCGACGGCCTGCTCGATGCCATCGAGGAGCCGGTCGAGACGCGGGTCCTCGCGCTGGTCCTCGATCACCCGGCAGGCGTGGGCGGCGGTGGTGCGGTCGCGGCCGAACTGGCGGCCCACTTCGGTCAACGACAGGCCGAGGCGGACATGGGCGACATACATGGCGACCTGGCGGGCGAAGGCGACGGGGGCGCGCCGGCGCGTGCGGGCCCGCAGCTCCTCGACCGGCATGCGAAAGGCCATGGCCACCGTGAGCTCCAGAAAACGGCAGGCCTCGGCGGTGCCGAAATCCCGGCGCAGGGGAAAGGGTGGGCACGAAGCCACGGCAGGTGGGCAGGGATGAATCATGGGGGTCCGTCCTTCCGAAAACACGCTCCTACGGCACGCAATTAGGAATAAATGCCTCGGACAGGATGGGGCCGGACAGACCGCTCGGGGATAACTTTCCCCGCTGTCGATGGGTTTATCTCAAGTTGTCTTTCGTGGAAGCGCTCGGGAAAAGACCTGATGCCGGCAATCTACGCTTGTCGCAATATATTGTTTTTTAGAGGGTATTTTGCGCATTCGCCGGTCCGACACACAACAAGCAATACAAGTATTACGTGCAATTCTTTTTGTGTGCACCGCGTCAAAGCGAGGATAACCACGTCGCACACGCGCAAAGGCCTTCACCCGGCGAGCGAAGGCACAACAGAAAATGCCGCGGCCCGCCATCGCGGCCGCGGCATTTCAAAGACCGGATCGGTATCCGGTCGGACTTACTTGGAGCGCCGACGCTGCTGGCCGAGACCCATCTTCTTGGCAAGGGCCGAGCGGGCGGCAGCATAGTTCGGAGCGACCATCGGATAATCCGGCGGCAGATTCCACTTCTCGCGGTATTCTTCCGGCGTCATATCGTAGTGCGTCCGCAGATGGCGCTTCAGCGACTTGAACTTCTTGCCGTCTTCCAGGCAGATGATGTAATCGGGCGTCACCGACTTCTTGTAGGGGACGGCCGGCTTCAACGGCTCCGGCTCCGGCTCGGCGGCCTCACCGGTGGTTTTCTGCAGGGCCGAATACACCTCGGAGATCAGGCCGGGCAAATCGGCCGAGGCAACGGCGTTATTACTCACATAGGCGGACACGATGTCCGCTGTGAGATCGATCAAATTGGAGTCCATCGCTTCTTCGTTCATCTTTTCACCCATTCAGGCGCAGAAATGCGCCAATTTACCTCGAAATTCCCCGCTAGAACGCCGGATAAACTTACCGCCAAGTTCTCGTGGGAGGCCCGGCACTGGTGTGAAGTTTTCAAATATCCGACATTGGATGAAAAAGAGGTATAAATCATTTTCTCCAAAAAACAAGAGCCGGAAAAGACTAACGCTCAACCTATCCATTAATTGCGTTTTTTAGATAGAGTTCGGATACCATTAATCATATTGCGCTGGCAGGTAAAAACCTGAAGACCACTACTAGTGGTTTATCGCGCAGCAAAAAGCGACTCAGAGACGGCGAATCGGAGAGTCAGCTGTCGCGGTCGAACTTCACCGCGTCGGCATAGTCGTCGATTCGCGTTTCCTCGGCCGGTTTGTGGCCGACCAGATAGGCGGCGCGGGCAAGCAAATGCGTCGAGACCGGGGTCGTCAGCAGGAAGAACACCACGCCGGCAAGCGCCCGGGAGATGACGTCGATCTCGGCGGCATAGACGGCAAGCCCGACCATCATCAGGCCGGAGCCGAGGGTGCCCGCCTTGCTGGCGGCATGCATGCGCATATAGATGTCGCGCAGCCGCAACAGGCCGATCGAGGCAACGAAGGCAAAGAACGAGCCGGTCAGAAGAATAAGACCGACGGCAATGTTCTGGACGTCGCTCATGCCGGATCCTCCGCGGAACGGGCCGATTCCTCCTGGGCGAGCTCCATCCGCCCGCGGTTGAGGACGAACCTTGCAAAGGCAACGGTGGCGAGGAACCCGACGAGGCCGAGTGCGATCGCAATGTCGAGGTAGAGATAGTAGGACGTCTTCACCCCGATGACGGCAATGAAGCCGATGCCGACGGCGACCAGCATGTCGAGGGCGAGGATCCGATCCGGCAGCGTCGGCCCGATGATGATCCGAACAACGATCAGGACGAAGGACACGGCCAGCACTGCCAGCGATAGCAACACGCACCATTGCAGGAAGGCGGCGGACGACGACATCATCGGAAAGCCTCCATGATCTTGCGCTCGAACCCGTTGCGGATATCGGCGATGGCGGCGTCGACGTCGGGGATGTCGAGGGCGTGGACGTAGAGCACCTTGCGGTCGTCGGAGACGTCGACGCTGAGGGTGCCGGGCGTCAGCGTGATCAGGTTGGCGAGCAGCGTGATCTCGAAATCCCGGTCAATGGTCAGCGGATAGGCGAAAATGCCGGGGCTGAGCCGCATCTTCGGCGACAGCACCACACGGGCGACCTTGAGGGCGGACAGCACCAGCTCGTAGAGGAACAGGAGCGCCAGGGCGACGACCTTGTAGGAGCGCTTGACGTAGGCGACGGTGCCGGCCTGCTCGCGGATGATGAGAAGCGCGAGCGAGCCGAGCGCGAAGCCGAACAGGATGTTGACCAGCGTGAAGCTGCCGCCGACGGCGGCCCACATGATGGCCAGAAGGATGTTGATGAGGTAGAGCGCGATCATTCGGAGCCTCCGAAGACGGAGTCGAGATAGGCGCTCGGATCGACCATACCGAGCGCGCTCTGGTTGGCAACGGCGAAGACCGGCTCCGGCCAGACGCCGAGCCAGACGATAAGCGCAACGAGGAAGAAGACGGGCAGATAGGCGGCAAGCCGCGTCTCATGGGGCACCCGCGCCGTCGGCAGGTGCTCCGCGCCGTCCGGGGTGCCGAGCGGGCCGCCACGCCAGAAGGCAAACAGCCAGACCCGGCCGACGGCAAGGGTGGTCAGGAACCCGGTCAACAGGATGGCGGCGGCAAGCAGGCCCTCGCCGGCCTTCAGCGAGGCCTCGACCAGCACCACCTTGGGCCAGAAGCCGGAGAACGGCGGTAGCCCGGAAACGGCAAGGCCGAGCACCAGGAACAGGCCCGCGAGCAGCGGATTGGCCCCGTAAAGGCCGCCGAGGCCGGCAAGGTCGAAGGCGCCGCCGGTGCGCCGCATGATGCCGGCCAGATAGTAGAGCGCGGTCATCACCAGCATGGAATGGATGGCATAGAGCAGCGCACCGCCGACCGCGTCCGCGGTTCCAAGCGCCAGGCCGACGAGCATGGAACCGATGCCGGAGACCACGAGATAGCCGAGCATGCGGCGGATATCGTTCTGGGCGAGCGCGCCGAGCACACCCGACAGCATGGTACCGATCGCCAGCCAGACAATGATATCGGACATCGCCGCCCGGTTTTCCGGCATCAGCATGACGAGGATGCGGATCAGCGAATAGACACCGACCTTGGTCAGGAGGCCTGCAAAGACCGCGCCGACGACGATGCGCGGCGTGTGGTAGGAGGCCGGCAGCCAGAAATTGATCGGGAACGCCGCCGCCTTCATGGCAAAGGCCAGGAGGAACAGGGCGGCGATGGTACCGATCGGCGCGGCATCGGGCAGCTCGCGCACCGAGCGCACGATATCGGCCATGTTGAGGGTGCCGAGGACGCCGTAGAGATAGCCGACGGCAACGAGGAACAGCGTCGTCGCGATCAGGTTGAGGAAGGCGTATTTGACGGCGCCGTCGAGCTGCGGCCTGGAGGAGCCGAGGATCAGCAGGCCGAAGGACGAGATCAGCGTCACCTCGAACCAGACATAGAGATTGAAGATGTCGCCGGTGAGGAAGGCGCCGGAAACGCCGGTCATCAGCAGCATCAGGAGCGGATAGAAGCCGTAGCGCCGGGACAGGGTGCGCACGTCGACAAGGGCATAGACCGAGCCCGTCAGCGCGATCACCGCGCCGACCAGCGCCATCAGAGCGCCGAAGGCATCGACCGTGAAGGCGATGCCGAAGGGCGGCAGCCAGTTGCCCATCACCATGGTGACGGGACCGTTGTTGACGACACGCAGCAGGAGCGCGGCGTCGATGGCGACCAGGAGCGCCATCACGAAGGTGCCGATCCAGGGCTGCAGGGTGGTCTGCTTACGGGTCATCAGGCAGATGGCGCCGCCGATGATGGTGGTGACCACCGGTGCGATCACCAGCCAGTCGGCGAACGCCACCGGCTGGGTGAACATGGCATGGGACAGGTCTACGGCGTGGCTTTCGGCGGCCATGTCAGTATCCCATCGGCGGTTCGGGTTCCCGCTCCGGTTCGGCGACGCGCATCTCGTTCACGTCGTCGGTGCCGAGCGCCTGATAGGCGCGAAAGCCGAGCACGAGCAGGAAGGCGAAGAAGGAAAAGGAAATCACGATCGCCGTCAGGATCAGCGCCTGCGGCAGAGGATTGGCGGTCGCCATGGTCGGCACCATCTGACCTTCGGCGATGATCGGCGGCACTTCGCGCAAGAGCCGCCCGGCGGTGAAGATCAGAAGGTTGACCCCGTTCGACAACAGCGCCACGCCGAGCAGAACCCGGATGATGTGGGTCGACAGCATCAGGTAGAAGCTGGCCGAAAACAGCACCGTGATGAGCACGCAGAGAACGGGTTCCATCAATCGAACTCCCGTTCTTCCAGGGCGAGCGCGATCGAGGTGATGGCGCCGACGACGACGAAGTAGACGCCGATGTCGAACAGCATCGGCGTCGACAGGTCGACCTTGACCTCGAACACCTCGATGGCCGTCCACATGCCGGTGAGGAATGGCACGCCCTTGAGCATGGACGGCAGGCCGGCGACGGCGGCGATGAAGAGGCCGAAGCCGGCAATGCCCATGGGATGGAAGTAGATCGCCCGGCGCACCGGCGCGACGCCGGAGGCGATGCCGTAGATGGCAAAGGCGGAAGCCGCGATGAGGCCGCCGATGAAGCCGCCACCCGGCTCGTTGTGACCGCGCAGCAGCACGAAGATCGAGAACAGCACCATGATCGCCGCCAGGAACGGCGCGATCGTGCGAAAGATAACGGTCCTCACGACACGTCCCCTCCCCATCTCTCGCCGCTATAGGTGCGGGCGATGCGCACCTCCCGCTTGGTGCCGTCATACTGCTCGACCTTGCGGGTGCGGATGCGGATCAACGCCAGGATAGCAAGGCCCGTGGTCATGACGACGGCGATCTCGCCGAGCGTATCAAGACCGCGGAAGTCGACGATGATGACGTTGACGATGTTGCGGCCGTGGGCGATGGCCCGGCTGTTGGCGGTGAAGAACTCCGACAGGCGCGCGTCGAACGGCCATTGGGTGACCGACAGCAGCAAGAGGCCGAGGCCGACGCCGACGGCAACGGCGACCGTGCCGTCGCGGATCATCGCCGGCAGCGGCCGGTGGCCGTGATTGCCGAGGTCGAGGCGGGTCATGACGAGGGCGAGAATGACGACCGACAGCGTCTCCACCATGAACTGCGTGAAGGACAGGTCCGGCGCGCCGAACAGCATGAAGATCAGCGCCACGGCAAAGCCCTGGATGCCCAGCGAGACGATGGCGTTGAGGCGGGTGCTGGCGATCAGCACGGCACCGACACCGAGGACGGCGATGGCGATGATCGCCCATTCGTAGAAGTTGGAGCCGGACAAGGCCGGCCATTCCGGCCATTCCGGCATCTCGCCATAGGCAAAGAGCGGCACGAACAGGGCGAGCGCGGTAAACAGGAAGACGACGAGCATGTAGGTCTGCATGCGACCCGGCTGGATCACCCGCGTGATCACGATGGCCATGCGGATGATCAGGCGCACGACCTGGTCGAAGCCGCGGTCCGGGCCCCAGCCGATCGCCCTCAGGACGCCGGCGACGATGCCGCGGGCGGTATCGAGCATCAGGAAGACGGCGATGCCGAGGGCGACGGTGACCATGGACAGGACAACCGGCGCGCCGAAATGGGCCGGGATCAGGTGCAGCTCGACCTCGGCCGTGCCGCCGGAAATGGCCGCCGCCATCGGCCCGATGAGGTATTCGCCGGTGGTGTGGGCGAAAAGCGCGGTGCCAAGGCCGATCAGCGAAAGCGTGAGCGGGCCGAGCCAGAGCGAAGCCGGGCCCTCATGGGCGTGTTTCGGCGTTTCCACCTTCTCGCCCGTGAATGGCTTTAAGGCGACGGCGGCGGCGATCACCAGCATCAGGGCGTTGCCGGCGACCGCGGTTGCGGTGACGGCCCAGTTGTCGGTGGTGGCGCCGAAGGTACCGTCATAGAGCACTTCCTTGGCGATGAAGCCGATGAAGGGCGGCAGGCCGGACATGGACAGCCCGGCAAGGGCGGCGGCGAAGAACGTTATCGGCATCGCCCGGCCGAGGCCGCCGAGCCGGGTGATGTCGCGGGTGCCGGCCTCGTGGTCGATGGTGCCGGCGACCATGAACAGGCCGCCCTTGAAGAGCGAATGGGCAAAGAGATAGAGCACCGCGCCGGTGATGGCGGCATCGATGCTGGTGCCGGTTAGCATGACGAGGAGACCGAGCGATGCGACCGTCGTATAGGCCAGCATCAGCTTCAGGTCGGTCTGGCGCACGGCCAGCAACGTGCCGGCAATCAGCGTCACGCCGCCGAAGATCGGCAGCACGGTGGTCCACAGCTCGGTGCCGCCGAGGGAGGGATGCATGCGCATCAGCAGATAGACGCCCGCCTTCACCATGGTCGCGGAGTGCAGGTAGGCGGAGACCGGCGTCGGCGCTTCCATGGCGTTCGGCAACCAAAAATGCATCGGGAACTGGGCCGACTTGGTGAAGGCGCCGCCGAGCACCAGGATGAAGATCGGCAGGTAGAGCGCGCTGTCGCGCAGGATATCGCCTGAGGCGTTCAGCACCGACATCTCGGTAATGCCGGTGGTGGAGGAAATCAGCAGGAACGCGGCCAAGAGCGACAGGCCGCCGGCGCCGGTCACCAGCAGCGCCTGCAGGGCGGCGCGGCGCGAGGCCTCGCGGTTGTTGTCGAAGCCGATCAGCAGGAACGACGTGATCGACGTCAGTTCCCAATAGATGAACAGCGTGATGAGGTTGTCGGCGAGGACGACGCCGAGCATCGAGCCCATGAACAACAGCATGAAGGCGAGGAATCGACCGAGATAGCGGTGGCCCTTCAGATATCCGCCGGAATAGATGACGATGAAGACGCCAATGCCGGAGACCAGCATGGCGAACAGCGACGACAGGCCGTCGAGGTAGTAGGAAAGCTTGATGCCGTAGCTCGGCACCCAGTCATAGGCGACGACCGTGTTGCCGCCGTGGGCGACCTCGCCGATATGGGAGGCGATCAGCGCGAAGATGCCAAGCGGCACCAGCGCCAGCAACCAGCCGGCCCGGTGGCCGAGAACACGCGTCACGAATGGGGCCACCGCCGCCGCCGCAAACGGCGATAGGACTGCCAGAAGAAACAGGTCGTGTTCACTCAGTCCCATGCGCGATCCCGGAAACGGCCCGAAGGAGGAAGAACGAATAGCGGCGAAAACGCTGCCGATTCGCGAGGGGCGAATATCTGTGACATATCTTGCGATTAGGTGAAGGGCAAGGCACACGATCTGCCGATTGGCGGTTGTTCAGCCGAATCTTCAACGTATACGCGGCCGGTTGCTGCAACGCAGCTTCGACCCTATTTCAGAAAGCGTCCAAGCAGCCGAACGAGGTTCCCTCCATGAGCACCGCATCCGCACCGCCCAAGGTCACGAAATCCGACGCCGACTGGAAGGCGGAACTCAGCCCGGAAGAATACCGCGTCACCCGCAAGCACGGCACCGAACGGGCCTTCAGCCACCCCTATCACGACGAAAAGCGCGACGGCGTCTATGCCTGTGTGTGCTGCGGCGCACCACTGTTTTCCTCTGAGACGAAATACGATTCCGGCACCGGCTGGCCGAGCTTTTTTGCGCCGGTCGCCGACGGCGCCGTCAGCGAGCACGAAGACCGTGCCCTGTTCATGCGCCGCACCGAGGTGCGCTGCGCCAGTTGCGATGCCCATCTCGGACACGTCTTTCCCGACGGGCCGGAGCCGACCGGCCAGCGCTACTGCATGAACGGCACGGCCCTGAAGCTCGACACGGGGGACGCGGAGGAGTAGATCGCCTGAGGCCTTCGTGGCCGAACCCTCCCGTCCCTCGCTCCAACACATCCAGGTCCCTCCCATGCAGCCGCCCATTGCCGAAAAGCGTCCCGTCACGACGACCGTCCACGACGTTGCCCTCACCGACGACTATGGCTGGCTGCGGGCCGACAACTGGCAGGACGTGATGCGCGATCCGTCGGTGCTGGCCGGCGACATCCGCGCCTATCTGGAGGCGGAAAACGCCTATACGGCCGAAATGATGGCCGACACGGAGGCGCTGCAGAAGACGCTCTTTGCCGAGATGAAGGGGCGCATCAAAGAGGACGATTCCTCCGTGCCGGCGCCGGACGGACCGTTTGCCTATGCGGTGAAATATGTCGAGGCGGCCGAGCACCCGATCTATGTGCGCACGCCCCGGGACGGCGGTGCCGAGACGACGCTGCTCGACGGCAACAGGGAGGCGGAAGGCGCCGCCTATTTCCACCTCGGCGGTGTCAGCCACAGCCCGGACCACAAGCTTCTCGCCTGGGCGTTCGACGGCAACGGCTCGGAATATTACACCCTGAAGGTCCGGACGGCCGAGACGGGAACCGACCTTGCCGACGTCATGGAAGATACCGGCGGCTCGGCGGTCTGGGCCAATGACGGCAGGACCCTCTTCTACATCCGGCTGGACGCCAACCACCGGCCGAGCAAGGTGTTCCGCCATGTGGTCGGCACCGATCCGGCAGACGATGTCCTCGTTTACGAGGAAAAGGATACTGGCTTCTACATGGATCTGGAAAAGACCCAGTCGGACCGCTTCATCGTCATCAACGCCAGCGACCACCAGACCTCGGAGATCCGGCTGATCGATGCCGATCGCCCCGAAAGCGCTCCGGTGATGGTGGCGGCCCGCGAGGTCGACCACGAATACAACCTCGACCATGGCGGCGACACGCTTTTCATCCTGACCAATTGCGACGGCGCGGAGGACTTCAAGATCGTCACCGCCCCGGTCACCGCCCCGGGCCGGGAAAACTGGCAGGACCTCGTGCCCTATGAGGAAGGCCGGCTGATCCTGTCGGTGACGCCCTACAAGGGCCATCTGGTCCGCCTTGAACGCGCCAACGGCCTGCCGCGCATCATCATCCGCCGGCTTTCGGACGGGGCGGAACACGAGATCGCGTTCGACGAAGAGGCCTATTCGCTGGGGCTCGCCGGCAGCTTCGAATTCGACACGACCAGCCTCCGATTCTCCTATTCGTCGATGACGACGCCGTCGCGGGTCTACGACTACGACATGGAAAGCCGCGAGCGGACGCTTCGCAAGGAGCAGGAAGTGCCGAGCGGCCACGACCCGGACGCCTATGTCACGCGCCGGCTGATGGCGCCGGCGAGCGACGGCGAGACCGTGCCGGTCACCCTCCTTTATCGCAAGGACACGCCGCTCGACGGCTCGCCCCCGTGCCTGCTCTACGGCTACGGCTCCTACGGCATCTCGATCCCAGCCTCCTTCAGCACGACTGCCCTGTCGCTGGTCGACCGCGGCTTCGTCTATGCCATCGCCCATATCCGCGGCGGCAAGGACAAGGGCTATCGCTGGTACAGGCTCGGCCGGCGCGAGCACAAGACCAACACCTTCACCGACTACATCGCGGCCGGAAGGTTCCTCGTTGCCGAAAAGATCACCTCGAAGGGCAAAATCGTCGGCCATGGCGGCTCGGCCGGCGGGCTCCTGATGGGCGCGGTGACGAACATGGCACCCGACCTCTTTGCCGGTATCCTTGCCGAGGTGCCCTTCGTCGACGTCCTCAACACCATCCTCGACGACACCCTGCCGCTGACGCCGCCGGAATGGCCGGAATGGGGCGATCCGATCCGCGACAAGAAGGCGTTCGAGACGATCCGATCCTACAGCCCCTACGACAATGTGGAGGCCAAGGCCTATCCGCCGATCCTTGCCGTCGGCGGTCTCACCGACCCGCGGGTCACCTATTGGGAGCCGGCGAAGTGGGTAGCGCGGCTGCGCGCAACCAAGACCGACGGCAACCTCCTCCTCCTCAAGACCAACATGGAGGCCGGCCATGGCGGCGCCAGCGGGCGCTTTGCCCGGCTGGAAGAGGTCGCCCTCAACTACGCCTTCGCGCTGAAGGTCACCGGCAAGATAGATTAGCACCTGCTTGACCACGGCGGAAAACCGCCTATCCTGCCACTCCGGAAGGCGTCTAAAGAACGCCGGCACCGGGGGGCGGGGCTCTTGTTTCAGCGACACGGCCGCATTCTGAAGCGCAGGCGCCTGTCGGCGTGGCTCGCCCTGTGGGCGATGCTGCTGCAGGCCGCCTTTGCGGCGGAGCACGCCTCGGCCATGGCCGTTGCGGCTGCCATCGGCGGACCGGACGGAACGCCCCTCGGCTTCCTGCAGATCTGCACCGCGGACGGCATCGTCACGCTCGGCGCCGACGGCAAGCCGGTACCGCGCAGCAATGACGGCGCGTCCTGCCTTTTGTGCGGCACCGCCGCAGTCGGAGGCGCCGTCGCGGCCGCCGCTCCCGTCCTCGATAGCCCGGCAACGGTCGTCGTCGCTGCCGTCGTTCCAGAAGTGTCCGACTTCCGGCTGGCGACGCCTTGGCGGCGCGCCGGCACCACCCGCGGCCCTCCCCTCGCCTGACACGGCTTTTTCCAGAACAACGAACCGCAGCCCTTGCGCCATCGCGCCCGAGGGAACCCGTGTCATATGAGGATATTTCCATGCACCGCCTGTTCTCGACCGGCCGCCCCCTGGCCGCCTTCCTTCTCACCCTCTTTTCCGGTTTCGGCATCGCCGAGGCCGGCGAGAAGGTCGTCGTCTCCACCCCGCCGCTCCATT
Organism: Rhodobium orientis; assembly: GCF_003258835.1. Lineage (GTDB taxonomy): Bacteria > Pseudomonadota > Alphaproteobacteria > Rhizobiales > Rhodobiaceae > Rhodobium > Rhodobium orientis. The sequence continues at coordinate 33,543 of NZ_NPEV01000036.1, forward strand.
CGCTCGTCGCAACGCTGCTGGAAGGCGTCGACAGCCCCGGCCTCTTATTCGCCTCGCGCAAGGACCTTGCCGCGCCCGTTCCGTCCGCTGACGCCATGGCCGCCATCGACGGGGCCGAGATGGTGGTCTGGGCCGGACGGGAATACGAGACCGCGCTTGCCGGCCTCAGGACCCTCGATCCGTCCGTCAGCCTGAAGAGCCTGACGCTGGGGGCGACGACACCGTTGATGAGCATTTCGCTGCCGGACAATGCCGACCGGCCGAGCGGGCGCCACGACATGCGCTTCTGGCTCGACCCGCGCCTTGCCAGGACCGCCGTCGGCCGCATCGCCTCCAATCTGGTGCGCGTCTATCCGGACGACGCGAACCGCATCCTCGATAACGAGATCCTGCTGAAAGAACGGCTGAAGGAACTGGAGGCTTCCATGCGCTCGGCGCTGGGCTCGCCGGAGGGCGTGCCGCTGCACGTACCCGCCTCCGACGTTCTCTACCTCACCTGGCGATTCAACCTCGCCGCGCCGAACTGTCCGGCGGCAGCAAAAAAGGTCGAGGCGTTCGGCGAGGCCGCCGGTCCGGGCCTTTATTTCCGGATGATGGCGGCGGTGCTTGCCGACCTGAAGGCCTGCCAGCCCTCGCATGAACCGGCAAGCTGAGCCGCAGAACCGGTCGGCGCCTCGCCACCGTCTCGTAACTTTCCGGGAGATGCGCTAGCTTTTTGATTCTGACGCCAGCGCATCATCCCCGGAGGGCCGATTGGAAGGTCACGTCGCCGAACTCACAGGTATCGCCATCGTTCTTGCGGTTTCGACGATCGTCGGGATCATCTTCCTCTACCTGAAGCAGCCGCCCATCGTCGGCTATATCCTCGGCGGCGTCGTCCTCGGCCCGACCGGGCTCGGTCTCGTCCGGGCGACGGAATCGGTGCTGGTGCTTGCCGAGCTGGGCGTCGTGCTGCTGCTCTTCCTGATCGGCATGGAACTGAGCCTCAGGGCCTTCATGCTGGTGCTGCGACCGGCCGTCCTCACCGTCATCGGCCAGATCGCGGTCTCGCTCGGCATCACCTTCGGCTTCGGCGCGGTGTTCGACTGGCCGCTGCAGCAGAGCCTCCTGCTCGGCTTCATCGTCTCGATCTCCTCGACCGCGGTCACCATCACCATGCTGGAATCCTTCGGCGAGATGCGGTCGATGACCGGGCGCATCACCGTCGGCGTGCTGATCGCCCAGGACATCGCCGTGGTGCCGATGATCATCCTGATCGGCTCCATGGGCGGCGGGGCGGAGACCAATTTCGGCTGGGTGGCGGCGAAGCTGGCATTGGCGCTCGGCGTCCTGGTGCTGGTGCTGCGCTTCCTGTCGCGGCGCAAGAAAATCACCCTGCCCTTTTCCAAGGCGGTGCAGGGGCGCAGCGACGTGGTGGCGGTCGCCGCAATCGCGCTGTGCTTTGCCGCCGGCGCGATCTCGGCCCTGTTCGGCATGTCGGCGGCGTTCGGCGCCTTCGTTGCCGGGCTGCTGGTGGCCAACTCGACCCTGCGCTCAGAAGCGATCGCCGTCACCCATCCGATCCAGAGCGTTCTGGTGGTGGTGTTCTTCCTGTCGATCGGGCTCCTGATCGACCTCAACTATGTCTGGGCCAATCTGTGGCCGATCCTTTTGTTCGTCCTCGGCATCCTGACCGCCAAGTCCCTTGTCAACGTCCTGCTGCTGCATGCCGTGGGTGAGCCATGGGAGCGCGCCTTTCCGGCCGGGCTGATGATGGCGCAGATCGGCGAGTTCTCATTTGTCCTCGCCGCCATCGGCGCCTCGAGCGGAGTCATCAACGTGGACGGCTACCGGTTCTCCGTCACGGTGATCGCGTTGTCGCTGCTCGTCAGTCCGCTCTGGATGTCGATCGTGCGCCACTTCCTGGAGGTCGCGAAGGACGGGATCACCGATTTCCGCACCGCGCTCGGCGAGACCTATCAGGCGGAAATGGTCGATCTCGGCCGCGGCGCGACGGCCCTGAAGCGGCGCTGGCTGCGCCTTCGGATCGCGGAACGGCGGCGCCGGCGCGCCATGGGCAAGGCCTGGCGGCTCAACCGCGAACGCCGGCGGGCATCGAAAAAAGCGCAAAAAATGGCAAAAGTCGAAGAGCGCTTTCGCAAGCTCTCCGACTTCCAGGATACCGCGTGACCGGCATTTGCCGAGAAAAGGACCGGCGACTTGCCCGCGGATGGCACCGCCGGTCCTTCCCCCGGTTACGCGCGAGGAGCGCTTGTCCGTTGAGGCTAGGCGCTCTTCTTGGTGCGCAGACCGAACAGGGTGTAGGCCGGGCACCAGCCGATGATGGCGGTGACGATCGGCACGACGCCGATCCAGCCGACCCACTTCCAGGCGATGTCCGCCGGGCCGTAAAGGGCAAAGAGGACGAGCAGCACGCCGACGATGAGGCGCAGGATGCGGTCGACAGACCCCATATTGATGAGGGAACCCATGGAAAGTCTCCGTTGTTGTGGCCGTCGCCAACGGCGCGGCCGGTGAAACGCTGAAGGCACGTTAACGCAACGCACGGTCGCCTTCCGTGACTTTGTCACCAAACGAAGAAATGGGGAGTAACTGGCCGATATCAGCCGGCTGCGGCAATGCGCTGAAGGCCCGCGGGATCGCGGATCTCGATGCGGCCGCGATCGAGTTGAATGAGGCCGTCGCGCTCAAGGGTCTTGAGCTGGCGGCTGACCACCTCCCGGACCGAGCCCAACTCCACAGCGATGTCCTGGTGGGTGGCGTCGACGGATCCATCCGCGGCGCGCGCAAGGAGCAAGCGGGCAAGGCGGATGTCGAGGCGATGGAAGGCGACGTCTTCCAGCCGCATCAGGATGTCGGTGAAGCGGCGGCCGAAGCCGGCAAAGACGAGGTCGCGAAAGCCGGCGGAGTCTTCCAGGAGCCGCCGGAAGGCACCGACGCCAACGGCAATGCCGACCGTTTCCGTCTCGACGATGCCGGTCGCCGAATAGAGTTCTTCGCCGAGCAGGCAGGCGGTCGTCAGGATGCAGCTTTCCGTCGGGCCGACCCGGTAGAGCACCACCTCGCGGCCGGTGTCCGACGTCATCTGGACGCGCACCGAGCCCGATTCCACCAGCAGCCATGCGCGGCAGGGATCGCCCGGCGCGAAGACTTCTGCGCCCGGCGGCAGCGTCATGCGCTGGCCGGCAGCCGAAAGGGCGGCCCGGGCCGGCGCGTCCAGTTGCACCAGTGCCGGAAAGGCGGCGACCCAGTCGCCAGCCGGTTGCATTGCTTCGCTCATGGCCGATCTTTGGCACCCGGACGGGCCCGAGCGCAATAGCCCATCATCGCACCGGCGATCCGCGCCGCCGCAAAACCGCCACCAGGGCGTGGTTCCGTCTCGCCTTGAACCACGTTACCCTTGGCCAAACTCCAAGAGGCGTCCATGATTCACACCGTCCTTGCCGGCTTCGGCCTTGCCTTCGGGCTCTTTTCCTTCGACGGCGATATTCCGCTGCAGCCCTTCGAGGCGCCGCCCTACGCCTACGGCACGGCCTATGACTGCCGCATCGCGGTGCCGAAATACGGCGCCGACCGGGTCTGGACCGGCCGTTTTGCCGGAACCCTCGCCGACGAGCCGGCGCGCCAGCTCTCCGACGTCGCCTGCTTTGCCAGCCACACCGAATGCCGCGCCTGGCTCGCCATCTGGCAGGGCGAGGTCAACGGCGTCATCCGGCTGCAAAGCTGCACGCCGGGCTATCGCGACTGATCGCGCTGTTTTCGCAAGACCGGGCATAAAAAACGGCGGATCGCTCCGCCGTTTTTCGTATTGAATGGTTTTAGCTATCGACGCCGTCAGCTCGCGGCCTCGTAGAGCTCCTCGACATATTCCCAGTTGATGAGACTGTCGACGAAGGCGGCGAGGTAGTCCGGGCGCTTGTTGCGGTAGTCGATGTAATAGGAATGCTCCCAGACATCGCAGCCGAGGATCGGCGTGCCGCCGTGCACCAGCGGGTTCTCGCCGTTCGGCGTCTTCATGATCTCAAGCTTGCCGTCCTTGACGGCGACCCAAGCCCAGCCGGAGCCGAACTGGGCAGCGCCTGCGGCGATGAAGTCCTCGCGGAACTTGTCGTAGCCGCCAAGATCGGACTCGATCGCCTTGGCGAGCTTCTCCGGCAGGCTCTTGCCGCCGCCGCCGGCCTTCATCCACTTCCAGAAATGGGTGTGGTTGTAGTGCTGGGCGACGTTGTTGAAGATGCCGGCATCCTTGCCGAAGGAGCCCGTGACGACCTCTTCGATGCTCTTGCCCTCGAACTCGGTGCCCTTCACCAGGTCGTTGCCCTTGGTGACATAGGTCTGGTGGTGCTTGTCGTGGTGGTATTCGAGCGTTTCGGCGGACATGTAGGGCGCCAGCGCGTCGTAGGCGTAAGGCAGATCGGCCAGTTCAAAAGCCATTTGGGCCTCCTTGAATCGGTGTAAAGAAGTCAAATGCCGGCGAAACGCCGGCTAGAAAGGGACACCTGTGTAAATAGGTCGCATCAGGGCCTAAGGCAATCTCCGGATCGGATTAACACGGAGTATTTTGCCCTTCGCCGCGGTCGGCCCGCCGCCTCTCGATCATCCGCCCGCGTGGGCGAAATCCCAGTAGAGGTCACGGGCCATCTTGGCGATCGGTCCGGGCTGCAATTCCCTCTCATCGATACGCGAAACGGGCACGACCTTGGAAATGTTCCCTGTCGAGAAGATTTCGTCGGCGCCGAGGAAATCGTCATAGGTCAGCGTCGTCTCGGCGACGGTGATGCCGGCTCCGCGAAGGAGGGCGATGATGCGCTGGCGGGTGATGCCGTTGAGGAAGGTGCCATTCGGGACCGGCGTCAACGCGGTGCCGTCCCGGACCATGAAAACGTTGGCGGTGGCAAGCTCGGCGACGTTGCCGAGCATGTCGAGCGCCAGTGCGTTGTCGAAGCCCTTGGCATGGGCCTCGTTCAGCATGCGGGCATTGTTGGGATAGAGGCAGGCGGCCTTGGCGTTGACCGGCATGGTCTCGATGGTCGGGCGGCGGAAGCGCGTTTTCGTGACCGTCGTGGTCTTGCCCTGCGGCGGCATCGGCACCTCGAACAAGCAGAGGCAGAAGCGGGTGGACTCCGGATCGGCGGCGACGACGAACGGCCCGCCTCGCTCGGCCCAATAGGTCGGGCGCACATAGATCGCGGCATCGGGGGCGAATTTCGCGGCGCCCTCGTGCGTCAGCTCCACCATCTCGCCGACCTCCTTGACCGGTTTCAGCCCGAGGGCGACGGCGGAGTCGTTGAGGCGGGCGCAATGGCGGTCGAGGTCGGGCGCAACGCCCTCGAACACGCGGGCGCCGTCGAAGACGGTCGAGCCGAGCCAGGCGGCATGGGTGCGCGGCCCGATGATGGGCGGGTTGCCCTCGATCCAGCCGCCGTCGATCCAGGTCCAGGTTTGCGACCAATCCGCCATGTCGTGTCCTCCGATATGCCGGTGTGATCGAACGCTGCGGCGGGGACGCCGTCAACACCCGCGGCGGCAAAAAAGCATTCGGTCGCGGCTTGCGCATCTGTTCCTGCTATGTTCTTATTGGTGCAATCGCGACGGCAGCAAACAGCCGGGCGGAGGAAACCGTGGAACAGCGCCTCAACATGATCACGCTCGGCGTCGACGACGTTGGCGCGACGAAGCGGTTCTTTGCCGACGGGCTCGGCTGGCAACCCTCAGGGTTCGAGAGCCCGGAGATCGTCTTCTTTGCCCTGCCCGGCACCGTGCTGGCGCTGTTCGGCCGCACGGCCCTTGCCGAGGATGTGGGCTCGGAGATCGGCCCGGCCGGGCGCGACGGCGTCACCATCGCCTGGAACGGGCGCAGCGAGGCGGAGGTCGACGCGGCCTATGCGCGGGCGGTTTCTGCCGGCGCGCGGCCGGTGAAGCCGCCGCAGCGCGTGTTCTGGGGCGGCTATTCGTCCTATGTCCGCATCCCGGGCGGCCATTTCCTTGAGATCGCCTTCGTGCCCGACTTCCCGATGGACGATGCCGGAATGTTGCAACTGCCGCCGCCGAAAGACGCTTGACGGCGGCGGTCCGGCCCGGTTCCCTTGGCGCCCGTCACAAACGCGCGCTACCGCCCAACCGCAGGACCGTCCGCCATGTCGCATTCCGTCTTTGTCTTCGATGCCTATGGGACGCTCTTCGACGTCCATGCGGCGGTGCGCCGGCACGCCGAGGCGGTCGGCCCGGACGGTCAGAAGCTGTCGGAGATCTGGCGCGCCAAGCAGCTCGAATATTCCTGGGTCCGCTCGCTGATGGACCGCTACCAGGACTTCTGGAGCTTGACGGAGCAGGCACTCGACTTCGCCTTCCGGGCCGTGCCGAGCGCCGATACCTCCGTCAAGCCGATGCTGCTCGATGCCTATCGCGAGCTCGACGCTTATCCGGAAGTGCCGGAGGTGCTGAAGGGCCTGAAGGAGGCCGGCTGCCGCTTGGCGATCCTGTCCAACGGTTCGCCGGAGATGCTGGACTCCGCCGTCCGCTCGGCCTGCATTGCCGACTATCTCGACGCCGTCATCTCCGTCGACGAACTCCGTGCCTACAAGACCGACCCGCGCATCTACGAGATGGTGACCACGCAGTTCCGGGTGTACCCGGAAGCCGTCTCGTTCCAGTCGTCGAACCGCTGGGACGTCGCCGGCGCAACCGCCTTCGGGTTCCGGACCGTGTGGATCAACCGGGCCGGCGTGCCGGACGAATATTCGGACCTGCCGCCGGCCGTCGTCCTCAAGGACCTTTCGGGCCTGCCCCACCTCGGCTGAATCCTCTTCCGCTTATGCCGTCTCGGCAAGCTCGCCGATGAGCCGGGCCCAGGAGCGGATGCCCTTGTGGAAGCTCGTCAGCTCGTATTTCTCGTTCGGCGAATGGATGCGGTCGTCGTCGAGGCCGAAGCCGATCATCAGCGACTGCATTCCGAGCGTCTTCTGGAAATCCGTTGCGATCGGGATCGAGCCGCCCATGGCGATCAGGGCCGCGGGCTTGTTCCATTCCTCCTCCAGGACCTTGCGGCCCTTGGCAAGGAACGGGTCGTCGAAGGGAATGGTGAGCGCCGCGCCGGAGCCGTGCGCGTGGAATTCGGCCGAGCAGTCCGCCGGCAGGCTCTCCTCCACATATTTGCGGAAGGCGGCGCGGATCGCCTGCGGGTCCTGGTCGCCGACGAGGCGGAACGAGACCTTGGCCGAGGCCTCGGCCGGGATCACGGTCTTGAAGCCGTCGCCAGTGTAGCCGCCGGTGATGCCGTTGACCTCGCAGGTCGGCCGCGACCAGATCTGCTCCAGCACCGTGCGCCCCGTCTCGCCGGCAGGAACCGACAGGCCGATCTCCGCCAGGAAAGCCTCGCCGTCGAAGCCGAGGTCGTCCCACATCGCCTTGATATCGTCGGGGAGGTCCGGGACGCCGTCGTAAAAGCCCGGCAGGGTCACACGGCCGGCATCGTCGTGGAGACCGGCGAGGATTTTCGCCAGCACATGGATCGGGTTGCGGGCGGCGGAGCCGAACATGCCGGAATGGAGGTCCATGTTCGCCGCCTTGACGGTGACCTCGTCGCTGGTGAGGCCGCGCAGCATGGTGGAGATCGCCGGCGTTTCCCGGTCCCACATGGAGGTGTCGCAGATGAGGGCGAGGTCGGCCTTCAGCTCCTCGGTGTTCTCGGCAAGGAACGGCCCGACGGACTTGCTGCCGGACTCCTCCTCGCCTTCCAGGAGCACGGTGACCGGGACCGGCAGCGAGCCGGTCTCCTCGATCCAGGCGCGTGCGGCCTCCACGAAGGTCATGAGCTGGCCCTTGTCGTCGGCAGACCCCCGGGCAACGATCATCCTTGAGCCGTCGTCGCGGGCAACGAGCTGCGGCTCGAAGGGATCGGTGTTCCAGAGTTCGACCGGGTCGACCGGCTGGACGTCGTAGTGGCCGTAGAAGAGGACGTGCGGGCCCCTGGCGCCGGCGTCCTTGCGGTGGCCGACGACCATCGGCTTGCCGATGGTCTTGCGGGGCTCGGCGGCGATGCCGATGGCGCTCAACTGGGCGGCGCACCAGTCGGCGGCGGCGCGGCAGTCGGCGTCAAAGGCGGCATCGGTGGAAATCGACTTGATCCGGATCAGCTCGAAAAGCCGCTCCAGGCTGTCATTGAGATTGGCATCGATGCGGGAAAGGACGGCATTCAGCGACATGGAAACGGGGCTCCGGAGTGATACGGCCGGCGGGGAGCGTCGGTCGACGGGTTCAAATAACTGCGGCAGGCGGCACGTCAGAAGCCGCGCTTCAGGCTGCCGAGGATACCGCGGAAGATGTCGCGGCCGATCGTATCCGGCAAGCGGTCGACGCGTTTTCGAAGCGCGTCCGTGACGCCGTCGACGACCGACTTGACGGCCCTCTCGGTCAGGGAATCTGGCTGCGCGGTGCGGCGGGTGCGTGTCGAGCGCGTGCGCTTGGCCGAGCCGTATTCCCGGCGGATGCGTTCCAGTTCGCGGTCCTCTTCCTCCTGGCGCCGCTGCTCCTCTTCCTGGCGCGCCTTTTCCTCGGCCTTGCGCTGCAGGACCTCATAGGCCGAGTTGCGGTCGATGGCCTCGTCGTAGCGGCCAAGGAGCGGGCTCCTTGCGATCAGCTCTTCGCGCTCGGCATCGGTGATCGGCCCGAGCCGCGAGGACGGCGGGCGGATCAGCGTCTGCTGGACGATGGAGGGCACGCCTTTTTCCGCAAGGGTCGAGACGAGCGCCTCGCCGACGCCGAGTTCGGTGATCGCGCGTTCCGTATCCAGCTCGGGATTGGGCCGGAAGGTTTCCGCCGCGGCGCGCACGGCCCGCTGGTCGCGCGGGGTGTAGGCGCGAAGGGCGTGCTGGACCCGGTTGCCGAGCTGGCCGAGCACCTCGTCCGGGACGTCGAGCGGGTTCTGGGTGACGAAATAGACGCCGACGCCCTTGGAGCGGATCAATCGCACCACCTGCTCGACCTTGTCGAGAAGCGCCTTCGGCGCCTCGTCGAAGAGGAGATGGGCCTCGTCGAAGAAGAAGACGAGCTTCGGCTTTTCCGGGTCGCCGACCTCCGGCAGTTCCTCGAACAGCTCCGACATCAGCCACAGGAGGAAGGTCGCGTAGAGCCGCGGGCTCGCCATCAACCGGTCGGCGGCGAGCACATTGATCGTGCCCCTGCCGTTGGCGTCGGTGCGCATGAGGTCGGCGATGCTGAGCGCAGGCTCGCCGAAGAAGGCCTCGCCGCCCTGCTCTTCCAGCACCAGGAGGCGGCGCTGGATGGCGCCGATCGAGGCGGTCGAGACGCGGCCGTAACGGACCGAGATCTCCTTGCGGCGCTCGTCGAGATGGGTCAGCAGCGAGCGCAGATCCTTCAGATCGAGCAGCAGCAGCCGCTCGTCGTCGGCGAGCGCGAAGGCGATGTTGAGAACGCCCTCCTGCACGTCGGTGAGTTCCAGGAGGCGCGACAGGAGGAGCGGACCCATCTCGGAGACCGTGGTGCGGATCGGATGGCCCTTTTCGCCGAAGAGGTCCCAGAACACCGTCGGGAACGCCTCGTAGCGGTAGTCCGCAAAGCCGATGGTCTCGGCGCGCTTTTTCAGGAAGTCCTTTTCCGTGCCGGCGACCGCGATGCCGGAGAGGTCGCCCTTGATGTCGGCGCAGAAGACCGGCACGCCGGCGGCGCAGAACCCCTCCGCCAGGATCTGCAGAGAAACGGTCTTGCCGGTGCCGGTGGCGCCGGTGACGAGGCCGTGGCGGTTGGCGTATCTGAGCGCGATGTATTCCGGCTTGACGCTGGTTCCGAGATAGACCGCGGTGTCGCTGAGCATTGGCAGGTCTCCGATGGGGATCGTCCCTTATAGGAGCCTGTTCGCCGGGCGACAACAAAGCCGATGATCCCGAAATGGAACAAGGAATATGGAAACCGGATTGTATACGTGGCTTCAGTAACACGGCACGGCCAAAAACGCCCGGCAGCGCTTGTTTTTGACGGTTTGCTGGTGTCACAGTGTCGGCCACTCGCCGGACAAGGAGCGCCCGCCCATGGACGAGCTGATCGCTCGCATCGTCGCAAAAGTCGGCATAGACGAAGCAACGGCCCGCCAGGCCGTCGCCATTATCCTGCGATTTATCGAGAAAGATGGCGACACGGAGAAAGTGGCGCCGCTGATCGATGCCATTCCGGGCTCGCGGCAGTTCCTTGCCGAGCACGCGCCGGAGGAAGAGCAGAAGAGCGGGCTGTTCGGCGGCCTCGGCAACATGCTCGGCGGCCTCGGCGGCGCCATGGGCGCGATGGCCGCGCTGAACCAGCTCACCAGCGCCGGGCTCGACATCGACCAGGTCAAGGGAACCGCCCACGAGATCGTCGGTTTCGCCAAGGAAAAGACCGATCCGCAACAGGTCGACGCAGCGATCTCGTCGATCCCTGGCCTCAGCCAGATCGCCATCTAGAGCGCGCCGCCCCTGGCCCGTCGCCGGCCTCGGGACAACGGCGTGCATGAGAATACAGAGACAGGACGGACAGACGTCGATCGGAAGGCGGTCCGTTCCCGGGGGTCCCGCCGCGGTGGCGGGGTGACACAGCAGCGTGGAGGTTACAGGTCAATGTCGTCCTATCCAATTCTGGATATTGAGGGAATCGGTCCGAAATTCGCCGAGAAGCTGAAGGCCGTGGGCATTCGCACCACCGGCAAGCTGCTCGATCGCGCAAAGGATCCGAAAGGCCGCAAGCAGCTCGCCGAAGACAGCGGCATCGACGAGACCCTGATCCTGAAATGGGCCAACATGGCCGACCTCATGCGCATCAAGGGCGTTGCGGAAGAATATTCCGAACTCCTGGAAGCGGCCGGCGTCGACACGGTGAAGGAACTGAAGCACCGCAACGCCGCCAACCTCACCGCCAAGATGGCCGAGGTGAACGGAACCAAGAAGCTTGTGCGCCTGCTGCCGAGCGAAAAGAACGTCACCAAATGGATCGAGGAAGCAAAGACGCTCGATCCGATGATGACGTACTGATGATGACGTACTAGAGCGTTTCACTCCTGATATCGAACGGCTGATCGAGCGGGGGCCGCGCCGCGGTCCCCCTTGCCGGCGTGCGCTTGTGACGGCCGTCCGCTCCGGCCCGAGCCGTGCCCGGAGCGAATCCGACGCGGGCTTTTTTTGCCATTTCCCGCATGCCGCGACACCGATTCGCGGCCTCGCACGCGGGGCCTTGCAACCAAAAGTATGCATAATTGACCCATTGGGTCGGTGGATATCGCATCGCCGGGCGAGATCCGGCGCGTCCGCGGGCGACCCTAGCTGTACTGGAATCCGGTTCTGGGCGGTGCCTTGGCCAGCGATGCGGCGAGCGAAATCTGGCCGTAGCGGATCGCCTCGACCACGGTCTGGGTCTTGTTGCGGGCGTCCAGCTTGCCCGATGCGTTCTGCAGATGGGCATGCACCGTGCGGTGGGAAATCTGCAGCATCTCGGCGATCTCGCTGGCGGTCTTGCCGAAGGCCGTCAGCTCCACGACGCGGCGTTCGCGCGGCGACAGGCCGCCGGCCCGCTCCGCCATCATTTCGTCCATGCCCAGAAGCCGGCTAAAGGCAGCCATTGTCAGATCATTCATGGCGCCAAGTTCCGGACCGCCCGGACGGTGGTCGAGGCCGCCGGCGATCAGGACCCCCTGATAGGGATTGTGGGACTGAAAAGGAGCAACGATTACAGCGCCTTCGGGAGATTCCGCCTCGCAGAAGCGGCTCCCCTTCAGCTCGTCGTAACAGGCCTGCTCGGGGGCGATGACGAAGGGCCAGTGGGCGATCAGCGCCAGCTCCAGCGCCGGGTCGTCCGGCCGCACCTGCGGAAGCGGCATCGACGGCTCGGCAAGGCCCGGCCAATCGGAATAAAGGATCAGCATTTCCAGGGTTCGTCCGGGCATCGGCAGCCCGGTGAGGAACATCCGCGATCCTCCAAGCGCGCGAACCGCGTCGCCCAAGGCACCAAACACAGCGGCTGGATCGGTCGCGTCCCGGATGGACGCCACCCGATGCTTGATATCGTCCATTGTCATTTTTAGCCGGCACACTTCCTTGCAGAAGCGGCCCCTTTTCGCCGGCAAGTTGCTACAATATCGACATTCTGTCAGTCAGATTGCGTATATGCCACGTCCTCAAAGTTGATAGTCATTGAAAAATGGCAAAAAAAGAGCCCGGATCGGAACGTGGTTTGCGGTTCGTAACGGTGCCAGCCCGCCTTTTGCCTAACTTGCGGGGCCTTGCCGCTTCTCCTAATAACCTGACAAGGCCAGATGACCTCGCAAAGCCAGACTGGGCCGTCCGTTGGAGTTGAGCGCCCCTTTCGGGGGACCGCCGAGAAGGAATTGGTATCGATGACCTCATTCGCGCCCGACCTGTTCCAGCCGACCGGAGACCTCAGCGAGGAGGCCTGGCGGACCGCGGTCGAAAAGGCGCTGAAGGGCGCCTCCCCGGACAGGCTCTCCTCCAGGACCGAGGACGGGATCGCCATCGATCCGCTTTACGGCAGGCTCAAGGACGGCACGGCGCAGGCGGCCCGCCCGGCGGGCGGACGCTGGAAGGTCATGCAGCGCATCGACCATCCCGAGCCGACCGACGCCAACCGGCTGGCGCTGGCCGACCTCGCCGGCGGCGCCGACGCCCTGGAACTGGTCGCGGCAAGCAGCCCCAATGCCTATGGCTACGGGCTCACAGCCCTTGCCGCCGACGACCTCGCCGCCGTCTTCAAGGACGTCTATCTCCACGGCATCCGCCTCAGGCTGTCGCCCGGCCCGCACGGCGCGCGGCTTGCCCTGGCGATGGCGCAGGCGGCCGAGAAGCTCGGCATCGCGCCCGGCGAACTCGACGTCGATTTCGGCCTCGATCCGATCGGCGCCCTTGCCCTCAGCGGCGCATTGCCGGAGCCGTGGGACGCCGTGCAGACGCATACCGCCAACGCCATTTCGGCACTGCGCGACAAGGGCTTTGCCGGCCCGTTCCTGGCCGCCGACGGCCGGCCTTACCACAATGCCGGGGCAACGGAAGCGCTGGAGCTTGCCGCCGTCATCGCCACCGGGGTTGCCTATCTGAAGATGCTGGAAGCCTCCGGCGTCGACCTTGCCCGGGCCGCCGGCGCGATCGGTTTCACCGTCGCCGCCGATGCCGACCAGTTCCTCGGCATCGCCAAGCTGCGGGCGCTGCGGGCGCTGTGGCGCAACGTGACCGCGGCCTGCGGCCTCGATACGGTGCCGATGCGGGTCCATGCGGAGACCTCCTGGCGGATGATGACGGAGCGCGACCCCTGGGTGAACATGCTGCGCGCGACCGTTGCCACCTTTGCCGCCGGCGTCGGCGGCGCGGACAGCGTCACGGTGCTGCCCTTCACCGCGCCCCTCGGCCTTGCCGACGGTTTTGCCCGCCGGGTCGCGCGCAACACGCAGAACGTCCTGCTCGACGAATCCAACCTCTACAAGGTGACCGATCCCGGCGCCGGTTCCGGCTATGTCGAGACGCTGACGAGCGAGCTTGCCGAAAAGGCCTGGGCGCTGTTCCAGGAGTTCGAGGCGGCCGGCGGCATCGTCGCGGCGCTGACGGCCGGCCTCCCGCAAAAGCAGGTCCGGGAGGCGAACGCCGTTCGCAGGAAGGCGATCGAGACCCGCAAGCGGGCGATCACCGGCACCAGCGAATTCCCGAACGTATCGGAAAAGAAGGTCAAGGTGCTGGCGGTACCGGCCCTGCCGCTGCCGGTCTCCGGCGAGGATTCCGCGCTGAAGATCGAGGCGCTGAAGCCGATGCGGCTTGCCGAACCCTTCGAGGCGCTGCGCGACCGCGCCGACACCATCGAGGCCGAGACCGGATCGCGGCCGAAGGTGTTCCTGGCCAATCTCGGCAAGATCGCCGATTTCACCACGCGTTCCGGCTGGGTGAAGAACGTCTTTGAGGCCGGCGGCTTTGCAACCACCGTCAATGACGGCTTCGACGACCCGGCCGATATCGAGACAGCGTTCAAGGAGAGCGGCGCGGCGATCGCCTGCATTGCGTCCTCCGACGAGCTCTATGCCGAGCTCGGACCGGCCGCGGCCGACGCGCTGAAGTTTGCCGGCGCGACGCGGGTCTGCCTTGCCGGCAAGGCGAAAGGGATGGAAGATGCCCTGACCAATGCCGGCGTCGACAGCTTCGTCTATGCCGGCTCGGACATCGTTCAGGAGCTCGAGGACGCCTACCGGGCGCTCGAGGCGAAAGGCACGGTGCAATGAGCGAGGACAGGACCCCGGTGCTGACCGGCGGCTGCCAGTGCGGCGCGGTACGCTACGCGCTCTTTGAGCCGCCCGAGGACGTCCATATCTGCCATTGCCGGATGTGCCAGAAGGCGGTGGGCGGGCCGTTCGCGCCGCTGGCACCGGTGAGGAAGGGCGACTTCCTGTGGACCCGCGGCTCGCCCGCGGCGTTCTATTCCTCGACCATAGCCGAGCGCCATTTCTGCCGCGACTGCGGCACGCCGCTGACCTTCCACTATGTCAACAGCGACTGGATCGACGTTACCATCGGCAGCCTCGACAACCCGGAAGAGGTCCCGCCTGCGAACCAGTACGGCATCGAGGGCCGGCTTTCCTGGTTCGCCGGCCTTGCCGCCCTTCCCGGCGAGGAGACCTCCCTTCCGGCAGCTCAGAAGCGCCGGATCACCTCGTTCCAGCACCCCGACCACGACACCCCACCGGACTGGAGACCGCCGCAAACGGCGACCGAAATGCCATGAGCCGAATTCCCGATTTTTCCGCAGTGCCGTTCTCCTTTGCCGCCGAGCCGGCCGGGGCCGGGCCCGATCCCTGGCAGACGCCGGAGGAAATCCCGGTCAAGCCCGTCTACGGCCCGGACGACGTCGCCGACATCTCCTTCGCCGATACCTGGCCGGGGCTGCCGCCGTTCCTGCGCGGGCCCTATCCGACCATGTACGTGCAACGCCCCTGGACGATCCGGCAATATGCGGGCTTTTCGACCGCCGAGGACTCCAACGCCTTTTACCGGCGCAACCTTGCCGCCGGCCAGAAGGGCCTTTCCGTCGCCTTCGACCTGGCCACCCACCGCGGCTACGATTCCGACCATCCGCGGGTCGCCGGCGACGTCGGCATGGCCGGTGTCGCCATCGATTCCATCTACGACATGCGCACGCTCTTCTCGGGCATCCCGCTCGACCATATGAGCGTGTCGATGACCATGAACGGCGCCGTCCTGCCGGTGATGGCGCTCTATATCGTCGCCGCGGAAGAACAGGGCGTTTCGCCCGAAAAGCTCTCGGGCACGATCCAGAACGACATCCTCAAGGAGTTCATGGTCCGCAACACCTATATCTATCCGCCGCTGCCCTCCATGCGGATCATCTCCGACATCTTCGCCTACACCTCCCAGAACATGCCGCGGTACAACTCCATCTCGATCTCCGGCTACCACATGCAGGAGGCGGGAGCGACGGCGGATCTGGAGCTCGCCTATACGCTCGCCGACGGCATCGAATACGCCCGGGCCGGCGTTGCGGCAGGGCTCGACATCGACAAGTTCGCGCCGCGGCTTTCCTTCTTCTGGGCGATTGGCATGAACTTCTTCATGGAAGTCGCCAAGATGCGCGCCGGCCGGCTGTTGTGGGCCAAGCTCATGCGCGAGGCGTTCGACCCGCAGGATCCGCGCTCGTGCTCGCTCAGGACCCATTCGCAGACCTCCGGCTGGTCGCTGACGGCCCAGGACGTCTACAACAACGCGGTGCGCACGGCCGTGGAAGCGATGGCGGCCACGCAAGGGCATACCCAGTCGCTGCACACCAACTCGCTCGACGAGGCGCTCGCCCTGCCGACGGACTTTTCCGCCCGCATCGCCCGCAACACCCAGCTCTTCCTGGCCCAGGAAACAGGCAACAACCGGGTGATCGATCCCTGGGGCGGCTCCTACTATGTGGAGCGGCTGACCCACGACCTTGCCAATCGCGCGCTCGCCCACATCAACGAGGTGGAAGGCCTCGGCGGCATGGCCAAGGCCATCGAGAAGGGCCTGCCGAAGCTGCGCATCGAGGAGGCCGCGGCCAAGACCCAGGCGCGGATCGATTCCGGCAACCAGATCGTCGTCGGCGTCAACCGCTACAAGCCCGACACCGAGGACGAGATCGAGGTCCTGAAGGTCGATAATTCGGCGGTGCGCGGGGCGCAGATCGAGAAGCTGCAACGGCTGCGCGCCGAGCGCGACGACACGGCCCTTGCAAGCGCCCTTTCCGACCTGACGACGGCGGCCGAGCGGAACGACGGCAACCTCCTCGACCTGGCCGTCAAGGCGGCGCGGGCCAAGGCGACGGTCGGCGAGATCACCGAGGCCCTTGAGAAGGTCTATGGCCGCCACACGGCGGAGATCAAGGCGATCTCGGGCGTCTACAAGCGGGAAGTCGGAACCATGTCGGACGCAGTCAACACGGTGCAGAAGCTGGTCGAGGCGTTCGAGGCCAATGACGGCCGCCGGCCGCGCATCCTCGTTGCCAAGATGGGCCAGGACGGCCACGACCGCGGCCAGAAGGTGATCGCCTCGGCGTTCGCCGACCTCGGCTTCGACGTCGATATCGGCCCGCTGTTCGCAACGCCCGACGAGGCCGCGCGCCAGGCGGTGGAGAACGACGTCCACGCGGTCGGCGTCTCCTCGCTCGCTGCCGGCCACCTGACCCTCGTCCCGGCCCTGCGCGATGCGCTTGCCGAGGCCGGCCGGCCCGACATCCTCATCGTCGTCGGCGGCGTTGTGCCGCCGCAGGACTATGAGGCGCTCTATGCCGCCGGCGCCTCGGCCATCTTCCCGCCGGGCACGGTGATCGCGGAGGCCGCCAGCGACCTCATCCACAAGATCAACGTCAATCTCGGCTACGAGAAGGAAGCGGCGGAGTAGGCCCTTCCCGCCAGGTCCCGTTCCCCGGAACCGGAACACCGGTGCCGCGCCGCGCGGCGCCGGTATTTCCCGTTTGCAGCAATGCTCTTTCGAGCTTTCGCCGGCGCACAAAGGTCCGGCCGAGCGCATTTTCCCGATCAGCAGGATCACGTCACTCGCAATAGTAAGCCTTCTGGCGCAGTTTCAACGTCCGAACACACCAAACCTTAATCTTCATCGGCGACGATCCCGCAAAAGACTACAGACCCAATCAAGTTAGTCATGGGAAGGTGCGTACCTGATGCTGAAGCTGCTGAAACAGCGTTTCCCCGACACCCCTGCGCCCGAGGCGACCGACGAGCCAGACGCCGCCGAGGCGGTTGCCGCGCTCGCCGAGACCGAGGCGGTCAACGAGATGCGCAAGGCGCTGTCGGAGATCGCCCGCGACCTCGGCGCGCTCGGCCTTGTCATTGCCGATGCCACCGGCGTCGTGGAGGAAAGCAGCTCGTCGGCGCACCAGCTTTCCGACACCTTCGACGAGCTTTCCGCCGCGGCGAGCGAGGTGCGCGCCACCAACGAGTCCATCTCGCAGTCCTGCAGCGAGACCGTCGCGGCAACGGCGACGGCCGGCGAGGCCGTCAGCGGCTCGCGGCAGACGCTGGAGACGGCGCTCACGCGCATCGAGGGCCTGATCGGCGCGGTCGGCAACATCAACGAGCAGCTCCAGGGCCTGCAGTCGGCGCTCGGCAGCGTGCGCGAGGTGGCCGACGCCATCGACGCCATCGCCCGCCAGACCAACCTCCTCGCCCTCAACGCCACCATCGAAGCGGCGCGGGCGGGCGAGGCCGGCAAGGGCTTTGCCGTCGTTGCCTCGGAGGTCAAGGCGCTCGCCGGTGAGACCAGCTCGGCGACCGAGCAGATCGCCTCGACCCTGTCGGAACTCGACAGCGAGGCCGACAAGCTGGTGCTGCTCGGCAACCAGGCCATCGAATACACCGGCGAGGTCAACGAGAGCGCCGGGTCGCTCGGCGCCTCCATGGCCGAGATCGAGCGCTCCATCGAGGAGATCGAGGTCTCGTCCCGCGCGATCGAGGAAAACGTTGCCGGCAACGAGGAGCGGCTTTCCCATTTCGGCGAGCGGATCGATGCCATGCACGCCGCGCTCGACGCCAATGTCTCACAGCTCGGCACCTGCGCCGGCGAGATGTTCGGTGCGCTCTATTCCACCGACAAGATGGTCGGCCTTGCCGCCACCAGCGGCATCGAGACCGGCGACACCAAGTTCGTGAAGATCATCCTGGAGATGGCCGACGAAGTGACCCGGCGCTTCGAGGAGGCGATCGCCAACAGCCAGATCCGCGAGGCCGAGCTGTTCGACTATTCTTACAAGCCGATCCCCGGCACCGACCCTGAGCAGGTGATGGCGCCCTTCACCCCCCTCACCGACCGCGTCCTGCCGGACCTGCAGGAGGCGATCCTGGAGCGGGACAAGAACATCGTCTTTTGCGCCGCCATCGACATCAACGGCTACCTGCCGACCCACAACAAGAAGTTCTCAAAGCCCCAGGGCGACGACCCCGTCTGGAACGCCGCCAACTGCCGCAACCGGCGCATCTTCAACGACCGCGTCGGCCTTGCCGCCGGCCAGAACACCAAGAAATTCCTCCTCCAGACCTACCGCCGCGACATGGGCGGCGGCAAATTCGTGCTGATGAAGGATATCTCGGCGCCCGTGCACATTGCGGGCCGGCACTGGGGCGGGGTGCGGATGGGGTATAAGGCTTAAGGGTTAGCGCTCACGCCAGGCTCGCTGCGCTCGCGGCTCCGCGGGGGCGGCGCATAAGCGCCGGCGGCCGGTCGGCCTTGCGAACCCTTGCGGGTTCGGGTGTTGTGACGCGGCTCTGCACCAATGGCAGCTCCGAGCCCTTTTAGGACATTCTCAACGCCATTGACCAAGGTCGTCCTCACTGTCCTCTTCAACTTCGCCGTAACTCAAGTGGTCAGAAGTCGCTACCTCCAGCATCTCGCGCCTTTCTTTGAAGTCTTCGACATCCTCGTAGTGCGCCTCCAACTCGTCGAGCACTCCCTGCTTCTTACGATCTGATCTCAACGCTGCGATGTAGTCGGCTTCTAATGCCGGATCGAATGGCAGGGGCTTAATGAGGTCACGTATGAATCTAACGTTGGGGCCAGCTGCCTCTCTGGAAGAGAAGTAAGCGATCAACTCGACTTGCAGGATATCTTCGTTCTCAAAATCGAACTTTTCTCCGATAAAAATCTTCGAGGCTTTTGAGCCATATTCGACTTCATATGTATAGAGGTTGAGTCTACCTGCCTCGCTCCTAACGATCTTGAAAATCGGAAGCACGATTTTCGAGATCACGTTACCAATGAACTTCTTGTGGCGACGCTCATTGGGCGTGACAGTGAACATGCCCTCAATGTCGATCTTGATACTCAGATGCTTTTCCAAAAAGGCATTGAGGTCGTCCCGCTCGCGCGCCGGACCATACACCGATGCCAAGTTGTAACGGCCGTAACGGTGGGATTTGTAGAATCTGGAAAGAATACCAATGAACTCGTTGTGCACGCCAGCGAGATTGAATTCATGTCTCTCTTTAACACGCTTGACTAATTCTTGGTGGCTGTGGGTGATGAGCCCCTGCTCAAACTCACTTTGATCCTTGACCTTATCGTGTTCGGTCAAGATAACTGCGATTTTTAGCAATCGTTCGATTCCTACAGCGACGCCATAGAGGAACTCAAAGGCATCCTCCTCGGCTGCGAAGTTTCTCATTTCATGGAATGCTTGCAGCCCATTGAACAGAAATCTACCGGCAATATCTAATTCTGTACCAAGATTGAAATTCTTCCAATATTCATCAGGACGCATCTCTAAACCTTTCCCCGCACGCTGCTCTTCCCAAAGCTGTATAACACTGTACGCCAATGATTGCGCGGAGTCTGCTTCGTCCACAAAGCGGCAATACATCAAGGCGCGGAAACGGCTCTTGTTCGGTTGCGAACAGTTCGCGAAGAGCAAGAGCACCATGCGTTCGTGCCAATGCAAGACGGGCGGCACACTCGCGCCGCCCGCCGTCGTTTCAACCTGCTAGATGAAGGCTCAGCCTACTTCCCCATGCAATTCGCGTAGTACGTCACCGTCGCCGGCCAATCCGAAAAAATGCCTTCTATGCCGACGTCTTCGTCGAGGACGTTCAGCAGCTCGTACATGCGGCCGTCCGACTTGGTGATGTCGTTGATCGGCGTGTAGTACCAGCCGCCGCCGGTCTTCAGGGGGCCGGAGCGCTCCAGGGTCCAGGTGATGATCTTGAGGCCGGCGTCCTTGGCCGCCTTGGCGTAGGCGGAGGCGGCGATTTTGTTGCCGTCGGCGGTGACCAGCATGTTCATGGAGGGGGCGAGGTAGTTGACGCCCTCAGCTTTCAGAGCCTTGAAGTCTTCCTTCCAGGTCTTTTCGTCCTGCTCGTTAAAGCCGTCGCCCCATTCGACCAGATAGACCGCCTGCTTGCCGAAGTCCGGCTCGGCCTTGATCCAGTAGAGGACGTCGTCGAGGTTGAAGGACTGGGCAAAGACGTCGGACGGGTCGACGCCGGCCGCCTTGTACTCGTCGATCATCTTCTGGGCGTAGTCTTCCTGCGAGAGCCCGTCGAACGGCATCTCCACGGAGGGCGACTTCAGCTCCGGCGTGAACTTGACGCCGAGTTCCTTGAAGAGCGCGATCGATTCCGCGTGGGTCATGACCGTGCCGGCGGATTCCGCATAGAGGTCGGTGCGCCAGTTGGCGGTGCCGTCCATGTAGGCTTCCGCCGTCGTCGCGGTCTTGTCGGCGGCGTCCATCTTGCCCTTCAGGCTCTTGAACTCGGCGAGCGTGATGTCGCTGGTGCGGCATTCGGCGCTCGCTGCGGTCTCGCCTTCGGCCGGAGCGAACGGCTTGGTGCAGTTGGCGGCGAGGTCGGTGCCGAGGATGTTGGTGGTGGTGTGGAGGTCGTTCTGGGCGTGGCGGCAGACGAGCTCCTTGTCCTTGGTGAAGGTCACGTCGCATTCGACGATGCCGGCGCCCATGCGGGCCGCGGCGACGTAGGACTCGCGGGTGTGCTCGGGGAACATCATGGCGGCGCCGCGGTGGCCGATCGAAAAGGCGCTCGGGGCCATTTCCTTGTCGGCGCAGGCGGCGAGCTTGTCCTTCAGCGCGCCGTCCTGCATCTGGTCGATGAGGAAGAAGGGGCGCGGGCCGAGTTCGACCGGCTGGGCGCCAACGAAGCTGGCGGGGGCAGCAGAGGCCAGCGTCGCCGCCGCGGCGGTCATCAGAAGGGTCTTCCAGGTCTTGGTCATCGGGGTTCATCCCTGAAGTGGCGTGTTGGGCCTGAAGTGGCATCTATGGGGCGGCGGGATGAAACCAGAGCCCGGTAACGGAGCCGTGTCAGGTCGATGACGTTCCGGTTACGCCGGACCGGCTGCGACGGCCTTACGCAGATGTGCGGTCAAACGGCGCGGCGCGCCCGGCACCAGACGCGACTCAATTGAGGACGATCTGGCCGTCGACGCAGTGCCAGCTTCCCGGCGCGATCAGGCGCTTGTGGGCATAGCGCACGGAATGCAGCGCGCCCTCCAGGCTGGTGCGCCAGAACTCCAGGAAGCCATGCATCTCCGGGAAGTCCGGCGCCAGGTCGTAGTCCTGCCAGACATAGCTCTGCAGCAGCGCCGGGTAGTCCGGCATCCGGTAGAGGATGTGGGCGGTGGTCAGGCCGTAGCCCTTTAGCTGGCGTTCCAGATCCGTTGGGCGCATGCGAGGCTCCCCTTGCCACCAACTCGGCTCAAAGCGTGCCCCATTAAAACGCGACGTGGCAAGTCCCTCCCTCGCCGATATCACAATGTTGTCAAATTGTTAGCAGCATCTCGTCGCGAGTGCTGTCGGCCGCGCGCGCCGCGATCCCGGTTTTTCGCCGCGCAGGCGGAGATCGCGACGGCACGACCCGGCGGCGATGCCGACGCTTGCCCTTGGCGCCGATCTCGCCTATCCGACTAGGCGTCAGGGCCTTCGGGGGCCTTGCGGCCGGTGCCGCAGCAGTCAGGAGTCTTCAGCAAATGGTTCGCGTGCGCGGCCGGTTCATCCTTTCCCTTAGCTTCGCCCTCAGCCTTGCCGCCTGCAGCGGCGCCACCCCGCCGGAAGGCATCGGCCCGATCGGCGGCGACGTTCCGGAAAACGCCTTTTCGGAAACCAACCCCTATACCGGTGCGGCCTACGACACGCCGCTGCCGACGCCGATCATGCAGTTCACGGCAACGACCGCCGGCCCGCTCGGCACCGATCCCGCCTATTCGAGCCGGGAGCTGCAGGCGAAACTGCCGGGCTTCGAGACCGCGACGGCCGAGACCGCGCGCGAGAACGGCGTCGCCAACACCCTGGTCGCGCTCCATGACGGCCAGCAGGTGCTGCAGCTCTTCAAGGGGTCGGGCGGTAAGGTCTCCGAAATCCACGCCGCCAGCGGCGTCGTTGCCGGGCCCGCCGGCGAGCAGGTCGGCATGACCTTCCGCCAGGCAGGCATGAGCCGGTCCAATTGCCGGGTCGGCCGCAATCTGTGGCGCGGCATGGCGGTGTGCCCGTCGAAGGGGGCAAAGAACGTCACCCTCGTCTTTGCCCTTCCCGGCTATCGCGGCCCGTTCGACCGGATGCCGCCGGAAGGCAAGATCGGCGATGCCGTGCTGCAGCGCTTCGTGTGGACCCCGAACGGCTAGCAAAGGTTTTCATGGCCGACCCCGCGCCCGTAAAGCCGATGGACGGCACCGATATCAACGCCATGGCCGAGCGGCTGCGCGCCGGCGACCGGTCCGTGCTCGCCCGCGCCATCACGCTGGTCGAATCGCGCCGGCAGGATCACCAGCAGCGCGCCCATGCGCTTCTGCAGGCCGTGCTGCCGGAGACCGGACATGCGTTCCGGGTCGGCATCACCGGCGTTCCGGGCGTCGGTAAGTCGACCACCATCGACGTGCTCGGCGCCAATCTGACGGCGGCCGGCCGCAAGGTTGCGGTGCTCGCCGTCGATCCGTCCTCGACCCGCAGCGGCGGCTCGATCCTCGGCGACAAGACGCGGATGGCGCGGCTCGCGGTCGACCCCAACGCCTTCATCCGCCCCTCGCCGTCGGCCGGCACGCTCGGCGGCGTTGCCGCAAAGACGCGCGAGTCGATGCTGCTGTGCGAAGCCGCCGGTTTCGACGTGGTGCTGGTGGAGACCGTCGGCATCGGCCAGTCGGAGACGGCGGTCTCGGAGATGGTCGACTTCTTCCTCGTGCTGATGCTGCCCGGCGCCGGCGATGAACTCCAGGGCATCAAGAAGGGCGTTCTGGAGATCGCCGACATGATCGCCGTCAACAAGGCCGACGGCGACGGCAAGGCATGGGCGGAGGCGGCCGCCGCCGACTACCGCGCCGCGCTCAACATCCTGGCGCCGCGCGATCCCAACTGGACGCCGCCGGTGATCACCGTCTCCGGGCTCGCCAACGAGAACCTCGACGGCCTGTGGCGGCAGATTGAGCAGCACCGGGAAAAGATGACGAAGCTCGGCACCTTCCAGGACCGGCGCCGGACCCAGCAGGTGAGCTGGATGTGGTCGATGCTGGAAGACCGCCTGATGGCATCGTTAAAAAATAATCCGGCAACCGCGGAGCGGCTGCCGGAGCTGGAAAAAGCGGTGCGCGAGGGGCGGCTCTCGGCAAGCTTTGCCGTCGATGAGATCACGGGATTGATGAAGCTTTAGTTTTTCGCTCGCGCCAGCGCGCTTCGCGCGCGGCTGGTTTCTTTATGTCTCACCGCCGCGCGTTCGCTAACGCTCACCGGCCTCCGACGGGGCCTCGCATCCACTCGGACGGCCGGTCGGCCTTGCGAAGCCTGACGGCTTCGGTCTTCGCTCACGCCGAGCTCGCTATCGCTCGCGGCTCCGCGGGGGCGGCGCATAAGCGCCGGCGGCCGGTCAGCCTTGCGAAGCCTCC
>NZ_NPEV01000037.1 GCF_003258835.1 Rhodobium orientis
ACGCCGCGAAACGTCTGAAACCAAGTAGAATCAATGCCATGCACCCTGTCTACAAAATTAGACCGGACAGTAGTGGGTCAAGCCCGGCAATGACGCGGAGTGGGATGCGATCGGAGTGCGGACGTCGCTGATGCCACCATTGTGCAAGCGCGGCGAATTGGTATCCCGGGCGAAATCACAAAGAAAAACCGGCGCCCTGCGACGCCGGCTCTCTTTTCAATAGCCGATCGGCAATCGGTCAGCCGGTGACCTCGACCAGCTTGCCGGTCTTGCAGTCGTAGATGTAGCCGTGGACGGGGATGTCCTTCGGCACCAGCGGGTGGCCCTTGATGCGGGCGACGTCGCCGCGCACGCTCTTGGCCTGGTCGGAAATCGTCAGCCAGTTGATGTAGCGGCCTTCCTCGGAGCCCGGGCCGGCGCCGGTGTCGTGCCAGCCGCTGTCGTCGACCGTGGCCGTGTCGAGGCTCTTCGACAGAAGCTCGCCCATGACCTCGTTGGTGAAGGTCTCCATGCCGCAATCGGTGTGGTGGATGACGAACCACTCATTGGTGCCGAGCAGCTTGTGCGAGATCACCAGCGAGCGGATGGCGTCGTCGCTGGCGCGCCCGCCGGCATTGCGGATGACATGGGCGTCGCCCTCGGCGAGGCCGGCATATTTCGCCGGATCGAGGCGGGCGTCCATGCAGGTGAGGATGGCAAAGCCGCGGCCCGGCGGCATCGGCAAATTGGCCTTGTCGCCGAAGTCGGCGGCGTAGGCCTCGTTGGCGGCAAGCACTTCGTCCTTGATCTTGCTCATGACATATCTCCCCTTATGTAATTGTTTGGAATCGTTGGCCAATTTTCCATTGGCAGGGACGTCCTGTCAACCGGCGTCGCGGATACGGGCAAGGTCGTCGGGGCTCAGCCCGATCGGTTTGCCGTGGGGCGTCGCCTTTGCCGCGCGGTCCCAGGCGTCGCGCGCATCCACCAGAATGGCGGGATCGGCGAGGCCCTTTTCGGCGATCAGGCGTTCCAGGGCGGCGAGCCAGTGGTGGTAGTAGCGGCTGCCGTCGTCGGGCGTGCCGGCCTCGGCCGCGCGCTTCAGTTCGCCGGAAAAGGTGTCGACCCATTCGGCCCAGGAAAAGACGCCTCTCTCGCTGAGGGCCAGGGTCATGGCGAAGGCGGACGCCTGCCAGGGCTCGGCGAAGACCGGGCCGTCGTCGTCGCGGGGCAGGGCGGGGAGCGCGTCGAGCGCTGACGCCTCACGCGGCCTCAAGGTGCGGCTCCCAGAGGTCGCAATGGACGGCGCCGGGGCTCTGCGCGTCCGGACCCCAGAGTTCGCCCGTCTCGAAGCGGACGTTGTAGAGCCAGGCCGGGTTTTCGCCGGCGTGGATCGCGTTCTTGTCGGCAAAGACGTGGACGCCGTGGACCCGGTGGATGGTGCCGATGCGGCCCCTGGCATAGCGCGGCAGGCGGGTATGGGTCGGCGGGTTGGCGCGGCTGGTGACGACCCGGTCGCCGACCTTGAAGCGGGCCGGCGCTGTTGCCTCGCGCTCGGTCGGCCCGCCCCGGCCGAGGGTCGCGGCGACGTCCGCCGCCTTCAACGCCTTCACGCTCGGCTTCGGCGGCTCCAGGGCGTGGCCGGCGGCAAGCTCTTCGTCGGTGACGAGGCCGCGGGACTTCAGGAGGTTCACCACGCCGGCGAACCAGATCTCGTAGTAGCTCGACGTCAGGTATTCGGCAGGCGGCAGGCTTTCGCGGGTGAACCGGCTTTCGTCGATCGACCAGCCGCCGGGGGTGGCGGAGGCGAGTGTGACGGCAAAGGCACGCCGTTCCCATTCGGCGTGGAACATCGGCTCGTCCGCCTCGGGTTCTACGGCGCCGAAGCCGTGGACGCCGCCCATGTCGTGCACGGTGGTCATGCCGGCACCTCTTCCGGCGAGAGGGGCAGGCCGGTGCCGATCATGGCGTCGCGGGTGACGAGCGCGGCAAGGTCCTCCTCGCTCCAGCCCTCCGTGCCTTCCGGGCGCATCGGCAGCACCAGGTAGCGCATCTCGGAGGTGGAGTCCCAGACGTTGATCTCGGTCCCTTCGGGCAGTTCCACGCCGAACTCGGCAAGGACGCCGCGCGGATCGTTGACGGCGCGCGAGCGATAGGGCGCGGACTTGTACCAGACGGGCGGCAGGCCGAGCACCGGCCACGGGTAGCAGGAGCACAGCGTGCAGACGACCATGTTGTGGACGCCGGGCGTGTTCTCAACGACGACGAGGTGCTCGCCCTGGCGGCCGGCATAGCCGAGTTCGCGGATCGCCTCGGTGCCGTTTTCCATCAGCCGGGCGCGATAGGCCGGATCGGACCAGGCGCGGGCGACGACGCGGGCGCCGTTCTTCGGGCCGACGCGGTTCTCGTAGATGTCGATCAGCTCATCGAGGGCGGCCGGGTCGACATAGCCCTTTTCCGTCAGCACCGTTTCCAGCGCCCTGACCCTCAGCGTCATGGCGTCGAGATGCGAGTGATCGTCGTCCGGGTGATGGGCGGACATCTGGTTCCCCCTGCCAAGTCGTTTTGCGACAGAGTAGCAGAGGTGTTGCCGGAGGCCAGAGGCTTTGCGAGAGGCGCCGCGATCCGCCGCCTATTCCGCGGCCTGGCTGCCTGCAATGCCGCCCTGGGTCAGGCGCTGGCGCTCGCGCACCGCATCGCCGAAGGCCTTGAAGAGGCGCTTGGAGGGCTCGTCGCTCGTCACCCAGTATTCCGGGTGCCACTGGACGCCGATGGCAAAGCCCTTGGCATCGCGCACGCGAACCGCCTCGATGGTCCCGTCGGGCGCCGTGCCCTCCAGAACCAGCATGTCGGCGAGCCGGTCGACGGCCTGGCGGTGCAGGGAATTCACCCGGATGGTCGGTGATCCGACGATGCCGGCGATGACGCCGTCCTCCTTCAGGGCGACGTCATGGGCGAGCGCGAAGCGGACGTCGTGGTCGTCGGACTGCGGGGCGCGGTGGTCGAGCCGGCCGGGCTGGCGCTGGATCTCGGTCGCCAGCGTGCCGCCGAAGGCGACGTTCAGTTCCTGGAAGCCGCGGCAGATGACGAACAGCGGCACCGCGCGCTCCACCGCCTGGGCGATCAGCGGCAGGGTCGTCATGTCGCGCTCGCGGTCGAAGGGGGCGAAGTCGTCGTTCTCCTCGACCGCGTAATTGGAGGGATGGACGTTGCTGCGCGAGCCGGTGACGAGCACGCCGTCGACCCGGTCGAGTACGGCATCGACGTCAATGTCCTCGCCGAGGGAGGGCAGGATCAGGGGGATCGCGCCGGCGCCGACGGCAACCGCGTTGATGTAGGTGGAGACCGTCGCGTGCCAGCGATAGGTGTCCAGTTCCTTGACGTCTGCCGTGACCAGCACGAGCGGAGGCCTGTCTTGCATCGCTCTTCAATCCAGAATCTTTTTGGCCAGAATCTTTTTGGCCAGAATCCCTGAGGTGGCCGGCGGGGGTGCCGGCCCGGTCGGATCATCCTTCGCACATTTCCCGGCGACTGGCGAGAGGCCTGCCGGATCGCTGCGGGGCCAAGTATTTGCGTCGAAATGCCTCCGGTCCAAGTGGTTAGATATCTTGGCCAATCAAGCGCTATTGCCCTTGTACCATCCGTGAAGTTACGGTTTAACTCTCGGCCATGCTGCCGCAGGTGGTTTACGGGCCGGCGGGGGCTTTAAGGAAGCGGGACAACCTGCTCGCCGTCTCCGAAATTCGTTTCCCAGGGAGGATACCAATGGATCGTCGTTCATTTCTGAAGAAGGCGGGACTCGCCACGGCCGGTGGTGCCGCGGCTTCCACGCTCGCCGCCCCTGCCATCGCGCAGGGCAATATGGAACTGAAAATGGTCACGACGTGGCCGAAGAACTTCCCCGGCCTCGGCACCGGCGCCCAGCGCGTCGCCGATCGCATCACCGCGATGACCGACGGCCGCATCACCGTCAAGCTCTATGCAGCCAACGAGCTGGTCCCGGCGTTCGAATCCTTCGATGCCGTCTCCACCGGCACGGCCGACCTCTACCATGGCGCCGAATATTACTGGCAGGGCAAGCACAAGGCGTTCAACTTCTTCGCCGCGGTGCCGCTCGGCCTGACCGCCGCCGAACTCGATGCCTGGATCAACCACATGGGCGGCCAGGAGTTGTGGGACGAGCTGTCCGCCGGCTTCAACGTCAAGTCGTTCATCGCCGGCAATACCGGCGTCCAGATGGGCGGCTGGTTCAACAAGGAAATCAATTCGCTGGAAGACCTGAAGGGTCTGAAGATGCGGATTCCGGGCCTTGGCGGCGAAGTGCTGCGCCGGCTCGGCGCGACGGCCGTGTCGCTGCCCGGCGGCGAGATCTTCCCGTCGCTGCAGTCCGGCGCCATCGACGCGACCGAGTGGGTCGGTCCCTGGAACGACCTGGCCTTCGGCTTCTACAAGATCACCAAATACTACTACTGGCCGGGCTTCCACGAGCCGGGCTCGGGCCTCAGCATGGGCATCAACAAGGGCGTCTGGGACAAGCTCAGCGACAGCGACAAGGCGATCTTCGCGGGTGCCGCGCATGCCGAGACCAACATGATGTACTCCGAGTTCAACGCCAATAACGGCAACGCGCTCGACACGCTGGTCAACAAGCACGGCGTGACGCTGCGCGAATTCCCCGAGGACGTCTGGGCAGCCGTCGCCAAGGTCTGCGACGAGGTCGTCGACGAGTCCGCCGACGACGACATGGGCAAGCGCGTGCTGGAGAGCTTCCACAAGGCCCGCAACAATGTCGGCCGCTGGAACGACATCGGCGAGAAGGCCTATCTCAACGCCCGTTCCAAGGCGCTGTTCGGCTAGGGCTCGTTTTCATCGCACACATGCCGGCGCGGATGCCTGTCGCCTCCGCGCCGGCCTTTTTCGATCCGCCGCCGCCGGCCGGGCGCGGGTCGCATCCCGGTCTTTCAGAACCGGCCGGTGAGGGAGGCGGGGCATGCGCGGCCTTGCGCAGGCAATCGACGCGGTCAACAGCGCCATCGGCAAATTCGTTGCCTGGTTCGCGCTGTTCATCGTGCTTCTGCAGTTCGCCATCGTCGTCGGGCGCTACGTCTTCGGGGTCGGCTCGATCTGGGCCCAGGAACTGATCGTCTATATGCACGCCTTCAACTTCATGCTGGCCGCCGCCTACACGCTGCGCAACGACGGCCATGTCCGGGTCGATATCTTCTACCGGGAGGCGGCGCCGGCGAAAAAGGCACTCGTCAACCTTCTCGGTGCGGCCTTCCTCTTGATCCCGGTCTGCATCCTCATCGTCTGGGTGTCGCGGGACTATGTCGCCGGCTCCTGGGCGGTGTTCGAGGGCTCCAAGGAGACCTCCGGCATCCAGGGCGTCTTTCTCCTGAAGACCGCGATCATGGTCTTTGCCGTGCAGATGGGCCTGCAGGGCGTTTCCATGATCCTGCATTCGCTGCTGGCGCTTTCCGGCGACACCGATGAACTGGTGGCGC
This sequence comes from Rhodobium orientis, assembly GCF_003258835.1. Classification (GTDB taxonomy): domain Bacteria; phylum Pseudomonadota; class Alphaproteobacteria; order Rhizobiales; family Rhodobiaceae; genus Rhodobium; species Rhodobium orientis. The sequence continues at coordinate 5,484 of NZ_NPEV01000037.1, forward strand.
TCAGCCACCACCACGACTGAGGGGCCGATTTTGGAAGCTTTTTCCCAGGCCCTCGACATCCTGATGTTCGCCGTCGTCTGCGTGCTGCTGATGGCCGGTTTCCCGGTCGCCTTCACGCTCGCCGGCACCGCCCTCATCTTCGCGCTCCTCGGCTATGCCTTCAACGCGTTCGACCCGTCGTTCCTGTCGGCGTTCCCGCAGCGCATCTTCGGCACCATGATCAACGAGGTGCTGATCGCGGTGCCGCTGTTCGTCTTCATGGGCGTGATGCTGGAGCGCTCCAAGGTCGCCGAGGAGCTGCTTGAGACCATGGGCCGGCTGTTCGGGCGGCTGCGCGGCGGCCTCGGCCTTTCCGTCTCGATCGTCGGGGCGCTGCTTGCCGCCTCGACCGGCATCGTCGGCGCCACCGTCGTCACCATGGGGCTGCTGTCGCTGCCGACCATGCTGAAGCGCGGCTACAGCCCGCGGCTTGCCTGCGGCTCCATCGCCGCGGCCGGCACGCTCGGCCAGATCATCCCGCCCTCGATCGTGCTCGTCATTCTCGGCGACCAGCTTTCCAACGCCTACCAGAAGGCCCAGCTCGACATGGGCATCTTCTCGCCGGACACGGTGTCGGTGGGCGATCTCTTTGCCGGCGCGCTGATCCCGGGTCTGGTGCTGGTCGGCATGTACATGCTCTACCAGATCTTCATGGCGATCACCCAGCCGAAGTCGTCTCCGGCCATGCCGATGGAAGAGGCCGGCGACGTCACGGTGATGCAGATCCTGCACGCGCTGGTGCCGCCGATCGTCCTCATCATCGCCGTCCTCGGCTCGATCCTTGCCGGCATCGCGACGCCGACCGAGGCGGCCGCCGTCGGCGCCGTCGGCGCCATCCTGCTCGCCGGCTACCGGCTCGACGAGGAGCGGCCGCTGGCGATCTACGTCGCCGTCTTGTCGCTGATCTGCATCCTCGTGCTGACGAGCTACATGGACCTTCGGGTCGCGCGCAACGATATCCCTGAGGCCGACCAGATCGGCATCTGGGCCGCCGTCCTGTTCTGCGCCGGCATCACCTGGGGGCTGATCGTCTCGCTGTGGCGGGTCTGGGACCAGGACGTGCTGGTGCCGGTGGTGCGCTCCACGACCCAGGTCAGCGCCATGGTGTTCATCATCCTGATCGGCGCGGCCCTCTTCAGCCTCGTCTTCCGGGGCCTTGGCGGCGACGACATGGTGCACGAATTCCTGACCGGCATTCCGGGCGGTGCGGTCGGCGCGATGATCGCCGTCATGGCGCTGATGTTCGTGCTCGGCTTCTTCCTCGATTTCCTGGAGATCGTCTTCGTCGTCGTGCCGCTGGTGGCGCCGATCCTGTTGCAGATGGAAATGCCGAACGGCGAGCCGATGAACCCGGTGTGGCTCGGCATCATGATGGCCGTCAACCTGCAGACGTCGTTCCTGACGCCGCCCTTCGGCTTTGCGCTGTTCTATCTGAGGGGGGTGGCGCCGAAGGAAGTGCGGACGTCCGACATCTATATCGGCATCATCCCGTTCGTGATGATCCAGGTGCTGGCACTTGCGGTCCTGTGGTACTGGCCGTCGCTGGCGACCTGGCTGCCGACGATCGTCTACGGGCCGTAGACGCTGTGCCATGGTCCGGCAGGCTTGTCAGCCGCTGCCGGCCGGCGTCGTCGATGCGAGGCTCGTGACGTCGTAGGTCCAGACCCTGAACGCCTTCAGGGTATGGGCCCCGAAGGAGTTGATGAGCGGGACGTCGGCGGCGTCGCGGCCGCGGGCGACGACGATGCGGCCGATGCGCGGCATGTTGTTGCGCGGATCGAACGTCATCCAGCGTCCGCCGATATAGACTTCGATCCAGGCGCTGAAATCCATCGGGTCGAGGATCGGCACGCCGATGTCGCCGAGATAGCCGTTCACGTAGCGGGCCGGGATGTTCATGCAGCGGCAGAGCGCGATCGCCAGGTGGGCATAGTCGCGGCAGACGCCGACGCGCTCATGAAAGGCTTCATGGGCGGTGCGTGTCGCGCGCGCGCTCAGGTAGTCGAAGGCGATGTGGCCGTTGACGAAATTGCAGATCGCCTGAACCCGGCCCCAGCCCGGCGCGACGGTTCCGAACATGTCCCAGGCCGTCTGGCTGAGCCGGTCGGTTTCGCAATAGCGGCTGCCGAGCAGGTAGACCAGGCTGTCGTCGGGCAGCTCGGCGACCGGCGCCTCGGCAGCGTTCCAGTCGACCGGGTCGGGCTGGCCATCGTCCGCCACCGTGCCGTCGCCCCACAGGGAAAGATCGCCGGCCGGCGCCACGAAGCGGCGGCAGGTGTTGCCGTAGAGGTCGCGATAGGTCCTGATCCCGACCGGCGGCGTGGTGACGATCTGTTCCGGGGCGTGCACGTCCTGGCGCCGTTCGTCATGTACGGCGAGCAGGCTGATCATCGGCGTCGGCTGGGTGCAGGTCAGGGTGATGTCGTAGCCGTATCGGATCAGCATGCACGGACCCCTTTCAACGGGTTCGGTGTCTTGCCAGGTGGGCGGCGAAGCGCTCCTGTCCGATAGTCCGTCAGGCTTTCACCGTCTTTGCGCGAGACGCGCGCTTGGCGGGGGCCTTGCGCTTTTTCTTCGGCTCAAGCGCCGCGGCCTGTGCCGCGTCGGCTTCCTCGGCGGCCTGTCTTTCAAGACGAAGCTGCCTCAGGCGTTCCGTTTTCGCGTTCCGCGCGGTCGTTTCGGCCGTGATGATTTCCCGCACGGCGACGGTTATCGCATCGGCCTTGTTGGCGCGGGAGGGTGTCTTGTTCGGCTTGGCAAAGTGTTTGTCTTCCTGGTGCAGCATTTTCGGGTTCCGTGGTTGTTGAATTCCGGGGCGGTTGGCAGTGGACGGGCCGGGCTCCGGGCACGTCCGCTGCTGGAGGGAATGGCGCTCGAAAATCCGGCCGCTTTCGAAGGGAAAGCGCGGTAATCGCGACATGTCCTGGCGGACACGCCGATCCCAGCGGTCTGCTGGTGTCTTTGCTGATCAACGCATGCCGTCGCGAGGGCGAAGCCGGTGTCGTTGCCGAAGCGCTCGGCATGGGGACCCGACGACATCATCGGCGGCGCTGCGAGACCGGGCATCGCGCCGCCCTTGACAACGGATGCATCCTACATCCGTCACGGTTTGCGTTCCAGATTTCTTTCGCGAAATGGTAGCGGTGCCGCATTTCCAACCCGGCCCCGGCATGTTTTTGCCAAGAAAAGTCAGGCCAACACGGCGTTAAACACCTTCGTATTATATAGGGATATCGGGCGAAAAAGCGACCGGCACCTTGTCGGACACCGCGCAAAAAGGCTCGCGGCGCAGGGGATTCCTTGCCTGGCGACCTATTTTTTTATCGGCCAGCGGCGACAATGCGGGCGACATCCCAGCCACGGATCGGCCGGGATCGCGCGTCAGCCGGGGCCGATGCCGCCCGGCTTTTCCAGGTCGAGAATCGCCTCGGAAATCGAATCGAGGCGCTTTGAAAGGATCGCCTGGGCGTCGTAGAGCGCGCGGTTGTAGAACATCGGCCCGATTTCCTTCAGGAAGAAATCGAGCAGGAAGCCGGCATCGAAGCGGCCGATCTCCTGACCGAGTTCCGCCTCGAACCAGGCGACGATCGCATCGGTTGCGGCATCCCGTTCCGCAGGCGAGAGCGCGGTGTCGGCCATCACATTCAAACTCCCTTGATCCTTTGAATTGACGGGGGGCCTTGCCGTTGCCAAGGTCCGGTTCTGCCCAACATAACCAAGAAATGCGGTCGTCGGGTGCAACCACTCGAAAGCGACCAGTACGGGAGTAGCCCCATGGCCCAGCGGCAAGTGGCCCTCAGCGACAAATACGATCTCGACCAGTCGCGGATCTTCACGACCGGCACGCAGGCGCTGGTCCGGCTCTGCCTGATGCAGCAGGAGAGGGACCGCCGCGACGGCTATGCCACGGCCGGCTATATCAGCGGCTATCGCGGCTCCCCGCTCGGCGCCGTCGACCAGCAGTTCTGGCGCGCGCGCTCGCTGCTTGCCGGGCGCGACATCCACTTCGAGGCCGGGCTCAACGAGGATCTCGCCGCCACCGCCGTGTGGGGCGCCCAGCAGGCGGAGATGCGCGGCGAGGGGCGCTTCGACGGCGTCTTCGGCATCTGGTACGGCAAGGGGCCGGGCGTCGACCGCTCCGGCGACGTCTTCCGCCACGCCAACCTCGCCGGCACCTCGCCCCATGGCGGCGTCCTCGTGCTGATGGGCGACGACCATGTGGCGGAATCCTCCACCACCGTCCACCAGTCCGAATTCGCCCTGGTCGACGCGATGATGCCGATCCTCAGCCCGGCCGGCGTCCAGGAGGTGCTCGACTACGGCCTCTATGGCTGGGCCCTGTCGCGCTTTTCCGGCCTCTGGGTCGGCCTCAAATGCATGAAGGATACGATCGAGTCGACCGGCACGGTGGACGGCTCCATCGACCGGGTGCGGATCGTGGCGCCGAACGATTTCGAGCTGCCGGCCGGCGGGCTCAACATCCGGCCCGGCGACGACCGCATCGTCCAGGAGCCGCGACTGCACGAGTTCAAGCTGCCGGCAGCGCTCGCCTTCATCCGCTCCAACCGGCTGGACAGGACCATCTATTCCGGCGGACGCACGGCGCGGCTCGGCATCGCCACCTCCGGCAAGAGCTATCTCGACGTGCTGGAAGCTCTCGATTCCCTCGGCATCGACGAGGTCATCGCCGCCGATCTCGGCATAAGGCTCTACAAGGTCGCCTGCACCTGGCCCCTGGAGCCGGAGGGCGCGCGCCAGTTCGCCGACGACCTGGAAACCATCCTCGTCGTTGAGGAAAAGCGCGGCCTGATCGAGCCGCAACTCAAGGACATCCTCTACAACACGGCCAACAAGCCGGCGATTTACGGCAAGAAGGACGAAGACGACTGCTGGCTGTTTCCGGCCAAGGGCGCGCTCGATCCGAACCGGATCGCGATCGCCATCGGCAGGCGCGTTCTCGCCTATGCCGCCCGCGAGGACCTTGCGGCCCGCGTGGCAGCGCTGGAGGCGGCCGAGGAGCGGCTTGCGGCCACCGTCGATATCGCGGAGCGCATCCCCTATTTCTGCCCGGGGTGCCCGCACAACCGCTCCACCGTCGTCCCGGACGGCTCGCGCGCCTATGCCGGCATCGGCTGCCACTACATGGCGCAGTGGATGGACCGCTCGACGGAGGGCTACACCCAGATGGGCGGCGAGGGCGCCAACTGGGTCGGCGAGGCGCCGTTCTCCACGCGCGGGCACGTCTTCCAGAACATGGGCGACGGCACCTACAACCATTCCGGCATGATGGCGATCCGGGCGGCAAAGGCGGCCGGCGTCACCATCACCTACAAGCTGCTCTACAACGATGCCGTCGCCATGACCGGCGGCCAGGCCCATGACGGCGACCTTACCGTCGACGAGATCGCCCGGCAGGTGGCGGCGATCGGCGTCACCAAGCTCGCCGTCGTCTCCGACGAGCCGGACAAGTACCCGGCCGGTATGGCCTGGCCGGCCGGCACCACGGTGCATCACCGCGACGACCTGATCGCAGTGGAAAAGCAATTCGCGGCCACAAAAGGCCTTTCGGTCGTCATCTACGACCAGACCTGTGCGGCCGAAAAGCGCCGCCGGCGCAAGCGCGGCACGTTTCCCGATCCGGATCGGCGCGTCTTCATCAACGAGCGGGTTTGCGAGGGCTGCGGCGATTGTGGGGTCAAGTCCAACTGCGTCGCGATCCAGGCGGTAGAGACCGAATTCGGGCGCAAGCGGCAGATCGACCAGTCGGCCTGCAACAAGGATTTTTCCTGCCTCAACGGTTTCTGCCCGAGCTTCGTCACCGTCCATGGCGGCAAGCTGAGGAAGGACGCGGGCACGGCGGGCGATGACCGCGAGGTCTTTGCCGACCTGCCGATGCCCGTCCTCCGGCCGCTGGAGCGCAACTACGCGATCATGGTCACCGGCATCGGCGGCACCGGCGTCGTCACCATAGGCGCCATCCTCGGCATGGCCGCGCACCTTGCCGGCAAGGGCTGCGGGATCATCGACATGGCCGGCCTTGCGCAAAAGGGCGGGGCGGTGACCAGCCACATCCGCCTTGCGCCGCGGCCGGAGGACATCGCCGCGATCCGCGTGCCGGCGGGCGATGCCGACCTGGTGCTTGCCTGTGATATCGTCGTTGCCGGTTCGTCCAAGGTGCTTTCCGGCATGGCTCGGCAAAAGACCGTTGCCGTCGTCAACACCCAGGAGACGCTGCCCGGCGACTTCACCCGCGATACCGACTTCACCCTGCCGATGCGGCGGCTGGAAGCGGAGATCGCGGAACGTTGCGCCGAGGGCAACAGCCATTTCGTCGACGCCCAGAGGCTGGCCACAAGGCTGTTCGGCGATGCCATCGCCACCAACATGTTCATGCTCGGCTACGCCTTCCAGACCGGCGCCGTGCCGCTTGCCGAGACGGTGCTGATGGACGCGATCGCGCTCAACGGCGTTGCCGTCGACATGAACCAGTCGGCGTTCCGCTGGGGCCGGCTTGCCGCCCACGATCCGGAAAAGGTTGCGGCGCGGGCCCGCCCGGCCGGCGGCGCGGACTACCGGCGGATGTCGGAAAGCGTCGAGGAGGCTATTGCCCGGCGCGTCGCGACCCTGGCCGACTACCAGGATGCCGCCTATGCGGCGCGTTTCGAGGCGGCGCTGGCGCCGATCCGCAAGGCCGCAGCGGCGGCGGTTCCCGGCTCCGACGCGCTTCTCGATACCGTCGCCCGCAACCTCTTCAAGCTGATGGCGATCAAGGACGAATTCGAGGTGGCGCGGCTCTTCACCGACGGCGTCTTCGAGCGGGAGCTCGCCCGGCATTTTTCAAGCTGGGACAAGCTGGAATTCCACATGGCGCCGCCGGTGATCGCGACCAGCGACCCGGACACGGGCCATCTGAAGAAGGCTCGGTTCGGGGCCTGGCTGATGGGGGCGATGCGGTTTCTCGCGCCGCTCCGCCGGCTTCGCGGTGGCCTCCTCGATCCCTTTTCGCGCAGCGCGGAACGGCGCATGGAACGGCGGCTCCTTGCCGACTACGAGGCGGTTCTCGGCGAGATCGCCGAAGGACTGACGGCCGACACTCATGCCGCGGCCGTCGCCCTTGCCGGCTATCCGGACCTCGTGCGCGGCTACGGCCACGTCAAGGAGGCATCGGTGAAACGCGCTGAAGCGGCGCGGCAAACGCTGCTTTCCGATTTCCGCAGCGGCGGCACTGCGGTCCGCCAGGCCGCGGAGTAATCGCGGCGCTCCCTGAACCGCCCGCTTGCTGCGACGCAGCATTTACTTCTGCGCTGCAAATAAAGCGATATTCGGTATGTCGACAATACGGAGTATTGGTGTAAAAAAACGCTGACAGCGCCAGGCGATGGCGCTTTTCCGGCCGATAGCGGTGGCGGATTCTCTCCTTTATTTAGCCCTTGATTTGCGACCGGCGGTCGGATTTAGTTGAGGGCAAATAAAAAGCCTGCGGCTCAAAAATGCAGGCGTCAGAGGGATAGGAGACGCCATGGCCGATGCGGTTGCCGCCGCTTCGCCAGCAGAGGATACGTTTCCGAAGCTGTTGCTGCGTAACGCTCGGATCCGGGGAGACCGGCCCGCCATTCGCGAAAAGGACCTCGGCATCTGGCAGACCTGGACCTGGTCCGAGGTCGCCGATGAGGTGCGGGCGTTCGGGCTGGGCTTTCAGGAGCTGGGCTTCAAGCGCGGCAGCCGGGTCGCGATCGTCGGCTCCAACCGGCCATGCCTCTACTGGGCGATCATGGCGACGCAGGCGCTCGGCGGCGTGCCGGTGCCGGTCTATGCCGATGCGGTGGCCGAGGAACTGGCCCAGGTGCTGGCTGATGCGGACGTCACCTTCGCGGTTGTCGAAGACCAGGAGCAGGTCGACAAGATCCTTTCCGTCCGCGACCGGGCGGCGACCATCGAGCGGGTGATCTACGACGACCCGCGGGGCCTGCGCGACTACGACCATGCGCGGCTGCACCCCTTCACCCACGTCCAGGAGATCGGCCGGCGGCGGCTGGAAAGCGACCCCGGTGCGGCCGAGGCCTGGCTTGCCGAGATCGACGCCGGCAAGGGCTCCGACATCTCCATCATGCTCTACACCTCCGGCACGACCGGCCGCTCCAAGGGCGTGATGCTCTCCGGCGAACGCTGCATCGCCGCGGCCAGCGACACGGTTGCCTTCGACAAGCTCACCGACCGGGACGAGGCGCTCGCCTATCTGCCGCTCGCCTGGGTCGGCGATCACTATCTCAACTATGCGCAGGGCATGGTCGCGGGCTTCTGCATCGCCTGTCCGGAATCGATGGAGACGGTGCTGCAGGATCTGCGCGAGATCGGCCCGACCTTCTATTTCGCGCCACCGCGGGTGTTTGAGAACAATCTGACGACGGTGATGATCCGCATGGAGGATGCCGGCCGCCTGAAGCAGCGGATGTTCCACTACTTTCTCGGCGTCGCAAAAAAATATGGCGAGCGGATCCTCAACGGCGAGCGCGTGCCGCTTACCGGGCGGCTGCTCTACGGGCTCGGCGAGTTGCTGGTTTACGGACCGCTGAAGAACGTCCTCGGCTTTTCGCGCATCCGTGTTGCCTACACCGCCGGCGAGGCGATCGGCCCGGACCTCTTTTCCTTCTACCGCTCACTCGGCATGAACCTGAAGCAGCTCTACGGCCAGACCGAGGCGTTCCTCTACGTCACCGCCCATGCCGACGGCCATGTGCGCGCCGACACGGTCGGCCCGCCGGCGCCGAATGTGGAGATCCAGATCGCCTCGAGCGGCGAGGTGATCTTCCGCAGTCCCGGCCAGTTCGTCGCCTATTACAAGAACGAGGAGGCGACCCGCGAGGCGCAGACGGAAGACGGCTGGGTGCACACGGGCGACGCCGGCTTCTTCGCCAAGGACGGCCAGCTCAAGATCATCGACCGGGCCAAGGACGTCGGCAAGCTCACCGACGGCAGCCTGTTCGCGCCGAAATACATCGAGAACAAGCTGAAGTTCTTCCCCAACATCAAGGAAGCGGTGGCCTTCGGCGACGGCCGCGACTACGCCACCGTCTTCATCAACATCGACCTCAACTCCGTCGGCAACTGGGCGGAACGCAACAACGTCTCCTATGGCAGCTACCAGGAGCTCGCCGCGCACCCGGACGTCTACGGCATGGTCGAGGAGCACGTCGCGTCGGTGAACCGGGACCTTGTAGCCGAGGAGGCGATGGCCGGCTCGCAGATCCGCCGGTTCCTGATCCTGCACAAGGAGCTCGATGCCGACGACGGCGAACTGACCCGGACCCAGAAGGTGCGGCGGAGCTTCATCGCCGAGCGCTACGCGCCGCTGATCGAGGCGCTCTATGACGGCTCGGACGAGAAATATGTCGAGACGGAAGTGACTTTCGAGGACGGCCGCACCGGCAAGATCCGCGCGACGGTGGAAATTCGCGACATGGCCGAGGTGCCCTCTGCTCCCGGCGCGCGGGAGGCGGCGGAGTGATGGCCTTCGTCGACCCGGGTCAGATCCGCGACGCCGATGCCGGCCAGAAGGGCGACGTGCTGCTTCGCGTCGAAGACGTCTCACTGTCCTTCGGCGGCGTCAAGGCGATCACGGCGATTTCGTTCGACATCAAACAGGGCGAGATCCGCGCCATCATCGGGCCGAACGGCGCCGGCAAGACGTCGATGCTCAACGTCATCAACGGCTTCTACCACCCCCAGGAGGGCGAGATCTGGTTCCGCGGCAAGAAGCGCAAGGCCCTGAAGCCGCACCAGATCGCCAATGAGGGCATCGCCCGCACCTTCCAGAACATCGCCCTCTTCAAGGGCATGTCGACGCTCGACAACATCATGACCGGGCGCCTGACGAAGATGAAAAAGAACATGTTCTGGCAGGCGATCTGGCGTGGCCCGGCGGAGCGCGAGGAGATCGAACACCGGGAGGTGGTGGAGCGGATCATCGACTTTCTCGAAATCCAGCACATCCGCAAGACCTCGGTCGGCCGGCTGCCCTATGGCCTGCAGAAGCGGGTGGAGCTCGGCCGGGCGCTCGCCGCCGAGCCGGCGCTGCTCCTGCTCGACGAGCCGATGGCCGGCATGAACGTTGAAGAAAAGGAGGACATGAGCCGCTTCATCATCGACGTGAACCAGCAGTTCGGCACGACCATCGCCCTCATCGAGCACGACATGGGCGTGGTCATGGACCTTTCCGACCGTGTCGTCGTCCTCGATTACGGCAAGAAGATCGGCGACGGGCCGCCGGACGAGGTGCGGCGCAACCAGGATGTGATCGACGCCTATCTCGGCGTGGCGCACGATTAGGGCGGTTCAGGCATGGCTTTCTTCGACGTCTTTTTCTGGGAAGTGGTGGTGTCGGGCCTCCTCGCCGGGGTGATGTACTCGCTGGTCGCCCTCGGTTTCGTGCTGATCTTCAAGGCTTCCGGCATCTTCAATTTCGCGCAAGGGGTGCTCGCGCTCTTTGCCGCGCTGACGCTGGTCGGCTTCCAGACCGGGCAGGTGCCGTTCTCCCATCTCATCAACGCCGTCCTCGGCACCAACATCCAGCACTGGGGCGAGGGCACGCACACCTTCCTCGCCATCGTGCTGACGCTGCTGGTCATGATCGGCCTGGCCTGGCTGATCGTGCGGCTGGCGCTTTCCAAGCTCGTAAACCAGGAGGGCATCATCCTCTTCATGGCGACCATCGGGCTCGCCTACGTGCTGGAAGGTCTCGGCGACATCATGTGGGGCGCCGACGTCAAGACGCTCGACGTCGGGCTGCCGACCGGGCCGTCCGACACCATCATCGATGCGACCGGCATGTTCGTTGAAAAGCTGGAGATCGCGGCGGCCATCGTCGCCGTCCTGCTCGTCGTCTCGCTGACGATCTTTTCCCAGTACACCAAGATGGGACGGGCGCTCAGGGCCGTTGCCGACGACCACCAGGCGGCGCTCTCCGTCGGCATCTCGCTGGAGACCATCTGGTGGGTGGTCTGGTCGGTCGCCGGCATTGTCGCGCTGGTCGCCGGCGTCATGTGGGGAGCGAAGTCCGGCGTCCAGTTCTCGCTGTCGCTGATCGCCCTCAAGGCCCTTCCCGTGCTCATGCTCGGCGGCTTCACCTCGATCCCCGGCGCCATCATCGGCGGCCTCATCATCGGCGTCGGCGAGAAGCTGTTCGAGATCTATCTGGGGCCCATGCTCGGCGGGGCGACAGAGAATTGGTTCGCCTATATGCTCGCGCTTGTTTTCCTTTTGTTCCGCCCCCAGGGGCTGTTCGGCGAAAGGATCATCGAAAGAGTGTGAGGATGACATGAGCCACAAAAGCCGCCTTGGATGCATCGTGATCGACTGCAAGACCGACGACCTTACCGACGCCCTGGTGTTCTGGTCGGGCCTTCTCGGCCTGCCGGGAAGCATCGATGCGGACGGGAAATACGCCGTGATCCAGGGGCCGGGCGACGAGATCCGGGTGCTGATCCAGGCCGTCGACCACGAGCCACGGGTCCATCTCGACATCGAGACCGACGACAAGGACGCCGAACGGGATCGCCTTGCCGCCCTCGGCGCCCGTGAGGTGCGGCAACTGAAGAGCTGGATCGTCATGGAGGCCCCGACCGGCCACCGCTTCTGCATCGTCGACCCGCAGCGCCGGGAGTTCGACGACAACGCCGCCACCTGGGAAGAGGTTTGATGTTTTACCGCGAAGCCGGCGAGTTCAAGACCAGCTACAAGGCCGACCAGGCGACGTTCCCGATCCGCTTCGACCGGATCTTTTTCTGGTCGGTGACGGCGTTCGCCTTCCTGGTCGTGCCGTTTCTCATCAACGACTATTGGGAAAAGGCGGTCTTCATCCCGTTCATGGTGTTCGCGCTCGCCGCCCTCGGCCTCAACATCCTGACCGGCTATTGCGGCCAGGTCTCGCTCGGCACCGGCGGCTTCATGGCCGTCGGGGCCTATGCCTGCTACAAGCTGATGACCGCCTTTCCGGACCTCAACATGGTGCCGATCATCTTTCTGTCGGGCGCGGTCACGGCCGCGGTCGGCATCCTGTTCGGGCTGCCGTCCCTGCGCATCAAGGGCTTTTATCTGGCGGTCGCGACGCTCGCCGCGCAGTTCTTTCTCGTCTGGCTCTTCAACAAGGTGCCGTGGTTCTACAACTACTCGGCCACCGGCCAGATCACGGCGCCGGAGCGCACCGTCTTCGGCTTTGCCGTCACCGGGGCTGCCGCGCAGCCGGCAACGACCTATCTGTTCTGCCTCGCCTTCCTCTTCGTCTTTGCCTGGGTCGCGCGGAACCTCGTTCGCGGGCGGATCGGCCGGTCCTGGATGGCGATCCGCGACATGGACATCGCCGCGGAGATCATCGGCGTCAATCCGCTGCGGACCAAGCTCTCCGCCTTCGCCGTCTCGTCTTTCTATATCGGCATGGCGGGGGCGCTGTTCTTCGCGCTGTGGCAGGGGGCGGCGGAGGTGACGGAAGCCTTCGGCATCAACCAGAGCTTCATGGTGTTGTTCATGATCATCATCGGCGGGCTCGGCTCGATCTTCGGCTCGCTGGTCGGCGCCGCCTTCATGGTGCTGTTGCCGGTGCTTTTCAAAAACATCTTCGTCGGCGCTTTCGGCTGGCCGACGGACCTGTCGCAATATCTGCAACTGATGCTGGTCGGCGGCCTGATCATCTTTTTCCTGATCGTCGAGCCGCACGGCATCGCCGCCCTGTGGCGGACCACCAAGGAGAAGCTGAGGCTTTGGCCGTTCCCGCACTAGGGCAGAGATTTTTCAGATCGGCGCGGGGTGCGCCGCCAGTCACAAAAATCACCTCACGCCGCCGAGGGCGGCAGCAACGAAACGCCCGGACAAAACCGGGCCGAAAACACCAACGGGAGGATGAACGACAATGAAATTGACAAGGATCGCGCTTGCGACAGCGCTCGCAGTGGGGCTCGCCACGCCGGCCATGGCCGAACTGGTGTTCCCCTCGCTCAGCTACCGCACGGGCCCCTACGCGCCGAACGGCATTCCGTTCGCCGACGGCTATTCCGACTATTTCACGCTCATCAACGAGCGCGACGGCGGCATCGAGGGCGTCAAGATCGACAACCCGGAATGCGAGACCGGCTACAACACGACCAAGGGCGTGGAGTGCTACGAGTCCACCAAGGGCCTCGGCAGCCTCGTCTACCAGCCGCTGTCGACCGGCATCACCTACCAGCTCATCCCCAAGGCGACGGCCGACAAGGTGCCGATCCACTCCATGGGCTACGGCCGCACCTCGGCAGCCAACGGCAAGGTGTTCGAATACATCTTCAACTATCCCGGCACCTACTGGGACGCCGCCTCGATCATCGTCAAATACATCATGAGCGAGGAGGGGGGCGACATCTCGGGCAAGAAGCTCGCGCTCGTCTACCACAACTCCGCTTACGGCAAGGAGCCGATCCGCACGCTTGAAAAGCTCTCCGAAAAGCACGGCTTTTCGCTCACGCTCCTGCCGGTCGACCATCCGGGCCAGGAGCAGAAGGCGACCTGGCTGCAGGTCCGCCGCGACCGGCCCGACTACGTGATCATGTGGGGCTGGGGCGTGATGAACCAGGTGGCGATCAAGGAGGCCGCCTCGATCCGCTTCCCGATGGACCATTTCATCGGCGTGTGGTGGTCGGCCTCGGAAAACGACGTGCTGCCGGCCGGCGACGGCGCCGACGGCTACAAGGCCATCACCTTCCACGGCGTCGGCGACGACTTCCCGATCTATGCCGACCTGAAGAAGCACGTCTACGACACCGGCAAGGCCGCCGGCGACGGCACCAATGCCGGCACCGTGCTCTACAATCGCGGCATGGTGGCTGCGATGTGGGCGGTGGAAGCGGCGCGCACGGCGATGACAATCCACGACACCAAGGACATCACGCCGGCGATGATGCGCGACGGCATGGAAGCGCTCAACGTCGACGAGGCGCGGCTCGAGGAGCTCGGCCTGCCGGGCTTCACGGTGCCGGTCAAGGTGAGCTGCGCCAACCATGGCGGGCCGGGCCTCGGCGCCATCCAGCAATGGGACGCCAAGGCCAAGAAATGGTCGCTGATCACCGACTACATCCCGGCCGACCGGGAGGTCGTCGATCCGCTGATCGAAGAAGATTCCGCGGCCTACGCCAAGGAAGCCAACATCACCCCGCGGACCTGCGAATAGCGGCGGGCCTGGCTGCGGCACGCCCGGGCCTTTCGGGCGTGCCGTCACCGATGACGAGAAAGGAAATGGCCGCGTGAGCATGGCATCTTCGGCACGGACCGCGCCGGTCGCCGATCCGGTCCTTGTCGTCAACAACATCGAGGTGATCTACAACCACGTCATCCTCGTGCTGAAGGGCGTGTCGCTGAAGGTCGCGGAGGGCGGCATCGTCGCGCTCCTGGGCGCCAACGGTGCCGGCAAGACGACGACGCTGAAGGCGATCTCCAATCTGCTTCGGGCCGAGCGCGGCGAGGTCACCAAGGGCAGCATCGTCTTTCGCGGCAATGAGGTGCAGAACCTGTCGCCGAACGACCTCGTCAAGCGCGGCTGCATCCAGGTGATGGAGGGGCGGCACTGTTTCGGCCACCTGTCGGTGGAGGAGAACTTGCTCACCGGTGCCTATACCCGCCGCGACGGCAGCGCCGCGGTCCGGCGCGACCTCGAACTGGTCTACGACTATTTTCCAAGGCTTCGCGAACGGCGGCGCAGCCAGGCCGGCTACACCTCCGGCGGCGAGCAGCAGATGACGGCGATCGGCCGGGCGCTGATGTCGCGGCCGACCATGATCCTGCTCGACGAGCCGTCCATGGGGCTGGCGCCGCAGCTTGTGGAGGAGATCTTCGAGATCGTCCAGCAGCTTAACAGCCGCGAGGGCGTTTCCTTCCTGCTGGCCGAGCAGAACACCAATATAGCGCTGAAATACGCCACCTACGGGTATATTCTGGAATCGGGGCGCATCGTCCTCGACGGCGAGGCCCATGCGCTGCGCGAGAACGAGGACGTCAAGGAATTCTATCTGGGCGTCGGCGGTGAGGGGCGGAAATCGTTCCGCAACGTCAAGCACTACAAGCGCCGCAAGCGCTGGCTGGCTTAGCGTCGGCGCCACCGGGGGAGGGCGCTTGAACCGGACCGCGTCGGCGGTCGATCACATTTTTCAGCATCGGATTTTGCCGAAACCCTTTTGCCCATTTCGGTCCGGTGCCCTGGCCCGCAACACCAAAAGAGGGCGGCATGACCGAGTATTTCGACGACACCGAGACCCTTGATCCCCACGAACGGGAGCGGCGGCTGTTCGCCCATCTGGTCGGACACCTGCAGATGGCGGTGGCCAAGGCGCCGGGGTGGGAGCGGCGGCTGAACGGGTTCGACCTTGCCGCCATCGACAGCCGGGCAAAGCTTGCAAGGCTGCCGGTGCTGCGCAAGTCCGACCTGATGGAGGCACAGAAGGCGCGGCCGCCCTTCGGCGAGTTCGTTGCCGGCGCGCCCGGCAGCTTTTCGCGTGTGTTCATGTCGCCGGGACCGATCTGGGAGCCGCAGGGGGGCGGGTCGGATCCCTGGCACGGGGCGCGGGCGCTGTTTGCCGCCGGGTTTCGCCAGGGCGACGTCATCCACAATGCCTTCGCCTACCACCTGACGCCGGGCGGCTTCATCCTCGATCGCGGGGCGCAGGCGCTGGGCTGCACGGTGTTTCCGGCCGGCGTCGGCAATACGGAGGCGCAGGTGCAGGCGATCGCCACCCTGAAGCCCGTCGGCTATACCGGCACGCCGGATTATCTGAAGGTGCTCCTCGACAAAGCGGCCGAACTCGGGCGGCCGGTTCGCTCGATCAAGCGTGCGCTCGTCTCCGGCGGGGCGCTGTTCCCGGACCTGCGCCAGGAATACGCGGACCGCGGCGTCGACGTCGCCCAGTGTTACGCGACCGCCGATCTCGGCGTCATCGCCTATGAAAGCGCCGCCCGCGAGGGGCTGATCGTCAACGAGGACATGATCGTGGAGATCGTGCGGCCGGGAACGGGTGAGCCGGTCACCGACGGCGAAGTCGGCGAGGTGGTGGTGACGAATTTCAGCCCGGTCTATCCGCTGATCCGCTTCGGTACCGGCGATCTCTCCGCGGTGCTGCCGGGGACGAGCCCGTGCGGGCGCACCAATATGCGGATTGCGGGCTGGATGGGCCGGGCCGACCAGCGCACCAAGGTCAAGGGCATGTTCGTCGATCCGGCGCAGATCGACCGGGTGGTGAAGCGGCATCCAGAAATCGACCGGGCGCGGCTGGAGATCGGCCGCGCCAACGACCAGGATGTCATGACGCTGAAGGTCGAAAGCGATACGCCAGATGCCGGATTAAAGGCGGCGATCGGGGAAACCCTGCGCGATGTGACCAAGCTCGGCGGGGCCGTCGAGATGGTCGCGCCGGGCACGCTGCCGAACGACGGCAAGATCATCGCCGATGAAAGAGTTTATGAATAAAATCGCGCTAAAGTGATTCAAAATGTAAGCATTTCGAATGTCCTCGGCAGAGCGCCGTGTCAAAAGTACGTAGATAGAATTACACCCCTGAAAAAATGGGGCTTTCTATCTTCAGCTTATATCTCCATTTCTTTAGTCGGTAACAAATCTGGAAAGAGGTGACGGAACGCCCCCGAAAAGGCCGATGAAGGAATGATGCGATGACCGACGAAGAAGTCTTCGATGCCCTTGTCCTGATGGTCGAGAACGACGAACGGGATGCTGTGGCGATGCGCAAGATGCTGGAAAAGGCGCCGATCCGCATCAAGGTGGACGTCTGCGAGGACGGCCGCACGGGCCTCGATTATCTGCGCCGCTGCGGCAACAGCTACGGGCGCATGACGCCGGACATGATCCTTTTCGACATCAGCGGCCGACGGGCCGACGACTACGGCTTCCTGGAGACGGTGTCGCGGGATGCGTCGCTGCGCTCCGGCATGATCTGCGCCCTTTATGACGGCGAGGATCCGGAGGCGGAACGGCGGGCGATCGCCGCCGGCGCCAGTGCCGTGATCTCGCCGCACAATCTGCGCCGGGCGCAGCAGAGCATTCGCGACCGGCTGGTCGATTCCTGGTTCCAGAGGACGGAGCAGTTCTTCGTCTGAGGCGCGTGTCGTCCGGAAAACGCTTTAAGGGAGGCGCCGGCGGATCCGGGTCCGGATACCGGCTGCCGGGTCTTCGGCCCGGGTCCGCACGGACCTCACATCATGCCGTCGATGTCGAAGACCGCGGTGGGATCGTCAATCGCCACGGCCGGCAGCCGCTCGTGCCGTTCGCCGGAAAGGCTCTGGCCGGCGCGACAGGTGGCGCCGGTGGCCAGGATGCGGTCGCGCAGGAGCGCGATGGAGAACGGCTTGACGACGACGCCGTTGGCGCCGAGTTCGACGGCCTTCAGCACCAGGGCCTGATTGGCGAAGCTGGTCACCACGATGACGGGAATGGAGCGGAAATAGACGTCGTCCTTGTCGCGGATGAGGCGCAGGAAATCGGCGCCCGGAAAGGACGGCATGTTCCAGTCGAGAAGCACCAGGTCGCATTCGCGCTGGTCGAGCCGGGTCAGGGCGTCGAGCCCGTCGGAGGCCTCGTAGACGGTGTCGACGCCGAGCTGGCGCAACATGCTCCGTTCCAGCTTCCGGAAGAAGGAATTGTCGTCGACGACCAGAACGTGGAGCGCTTCGAAATCGCTGCTTGTGGAAAAGGCGGACACGGGGATCACCCTCGTCAAAAATACTCAGGCATGTTTGGCACTTGTCTTTATACGAAGGGTTAACGGGACACATAAAATTCTATGGATGGAATTCATTTTCTGGATCACATCCGCGATCCCTGCGCTTACGGTGTATAAATCCTTTTCTCAATCTTAGGTGATATTTCCCCTTTATCCCGGATATAGGCCATGACGGCGTTCGCCAGCAGCCCGGAATGGCGCGGACCGAGCACCGGTTTGGCCCGTTTCAGCATGCGGTAGCCGTCGCCGCCGCGGGCCAGGAAGTCGTTGGTCGCCAGCCGATAGGTCCGCTCCGGATCGAGCGGCTCCTCGCCGACGACGACGTCGGAGATCCGCGATCCCTGCGGTTTTGCAGGGTCGAAGGCGACGCGGAGACCGGAGACCTGGGGAAACCGGCCGGAGCCTTCTTCGATGCGCGCAACGCCATGTTCGAGCGCTGCCTTGACCGTCTTGCCGGTGACTTCCAGGAGCACGGTGTGGTTGCCGAAGGGCAGTTCGGAAAGGATGTCGCGGCGGGTGAGGGGCGTTCCCGCCTGATAGACCCGGTCGCCGCGGATGCCGCCGCCATTGGTGATGGCGATGTCCGCCGCGACGGCCTCACGCATGGCATCGGCGATGAGGTTGCCGATCGCGGCCTCGCCGCCGCGCACGGCCGCGCGCCGGCTGTCGAGGTCGCTGGCCGTGGTGCCGATGGCGACGTCCAGTTCCTCCGACAGCCGCTTTTCGTATTCGGCGATGCGGGCCGCGACAGCCGCATCGGGAGCAACACCTGCGGTATCGACGATGCGGAAGTTGGGGCGCCAGTCGATGCGCCGGCGGCCGCCACGCTGGGACACGGTCACATCCAGATCGACGGCGGTGACGAAGCGGGCATTGTGGCGGGACTCGGCGATTGCCGTCCTGCCGTCATATTGCAGATAGAGGTCGTGGTCGTCGCCGGACAGGATCAGGTCGAAGGCGCCGGAACGGTAAAGGGCGAGGTCCTCGCCGCGGGAAAGGTGGCCGACGACGACGAAGATGTCCGCGCCTTTCTCCTTCAGCCTGCGGCGCTCGGCAAAGGCCGTCTTCACTGCGTCCTCGATCACGAGGTCGCCCGGGCTCGACTTTTCCCGCGCATCGGCGGACGTGACGCCGAGGATGCCGATCTTCACGCCGTCGACCTCCATCAGCCGGCTGTCGCCGACGCCCGGGACCTGAGTGCCGTCCGCAAGGCGCAGATTGGCGGCGTATTTCGGGAACTTCATCTCCGCAAGGCGCGTTAGGAACACGTCTTTTCCGAAATCGAACTCGTGGTTCCCCGGCACGAAAACATCCGGTGGCGTCATGTTGAGGAGGTCGACGATATGGGCGCCCTTGTCGAGGCCCGACAGCAGCGACGGCGACAGGCTGTCGCCGGCATGGACGAAGACGACGTTCTTGCGGGCCGCGCGCTCGGCCTTCACAACCGTGGCGAGACGGGCAAAGCCGCCCCGCTCCCCGGCATGCTCGATGGTGTCGATGTCGTTGACCAGCACGAAGGTGATCTCCGCGGCATCGGCGGCGACGCTGGCGACAAGAAAAAGGGCCACGGCAACGGACGCCGCGAGCGCATCGATCGACTTTCCCATGACAACCCCCTGCAACCGGAACGTTTGGCGACGATAGCACAGTTCTCGGTTTGTTCCAGAAGAATCTTAACGCCGTCCGATTGCAATGTGACGACGGCAGGCACGTCTGCCAAGGTAGTTGCAAATCATTCTTAGAAACGTTATAGAATTCTTATTGCCGCCGAGCTAGAGATCCGCACCGATGACCGAATTCACGCTTTCCACCGGACGCCTGATCGCCCACAGGGTGGACTGGCGCGTCAATCCGCACTGGTGGCGGATCATACTGCTCGCCGCCGTGGCGCTGCTCCTGATCTCCGATGCCACGAAGGACCTGACCGCCTCGGCGCTCGCCGATGCCTATCTGCAGGTGACGGTATTCGTCGCCGGCACGCTGTTTCTGGTCAACTTCGTGGAAGCCTGGCTGCGGATGGATGTCGGCGTCATGCTGGCGCGCAGCGCCCGCTGGCAGCCGCTGATCGCCTCGCTGCTCGGGGCCATGCCCGGCTGCGGCGGCGCCATCATCGTGGTGACGCAATACACGCGCGGCTACACCACCTTCGGCAGCGTCGTCGCGGTGCTGGTGGCGACCATGGGCGACGCCGCGTTCCTGTTGATCGCGCGCGATCCGGCAACGGCGCTCATGGTCATCGCCGTCAGCCTCGTCGTCGGCACGATCTCCGGCGCCATCGTCGATGCGGTCCACGGCGCGGATTTCCTGCACGAGGAGGCGGCGCGCGGCGATCCCGATTTCGGCCGGGCGATGCCCGCCGAGCCGACCCAGGAGGTCTATGCGCGCATCTCCAGCGCGGCCTGGCTCGCCCTGCTGCTGCCGGGCCTCGTGCTCGGCGTCTTCGGCGCCCTGCAGATCGATGCGGACGCGCTGATGAGGCCGCTTTCCGGCGCCGGCCTGACGGAAAAGATCGGCGTCGTCGGCGCGCTCCTCTGCCTTGCCATGTGGGCCTTCTCGATCCATGGCAACAGCCACACCATCGTGCGCAAGGGCGAGGGGCTGCGCGGCTCGACCGTGCAGCGCACGATCGCCGACACCAATTTCGTCACCGGCTGGGTGGTGATGGCGTTCCTCGCCTTCGAACTCACCGTCTTCCTCTTCGGCATCGACCTGAAGGGCTGGTTCGGCGAATGGGCGATCGTCGCCCCGCTCGCCGGGCTCGCCGTCGGCATGATCCCGGGCTGCGGCCCGCAGATCATCGTCACCACGCTGTATCTGGCCGGCGCCATCCCGCTGTCGGCGCAGCTCACCAACGCCATCGCCAATGACGGCGATGCACTGTTCCCGGCGATCGCGCTGGCGCCGCGGGCGGCGTTCCTCGCCTCGGTCTACAGCGCCGTCCCGGCGGTGCTGGTCGGCTACGGCTACTTCTTCCTGTTCGAGTTCTGATTGCTCCCGGCTGCGGAAAAGCGCCGGGGACAGCCTCGAAAAACGGCCCGTTCCGGCCTCCGGTGCGGGCTTTTTGTGGGTTTTGTCACGTCGTTCCCTTGACGTGGTGGACTCCTGCGCCTGACGTCATATGTTCCGGTCGTTGGAATTCGGAAACGGAGCGAAGATTGTGGCGCAGGATCAAGGCAATGGCAGCAACGGCTCCGGTCCGTCGCGCCGCGCCATCCGCTTCCCGGACGGGCACGAGGAGATCGCGGCGGGACGGATCGGGGTGCTGCTGGTGAACCTCGGGACGCCGGACGGAACCGATTACTGGTCGATGCGCCGCTATCTGAAGGAATTCCTGTCCGACCGCCGGGTTGTGGAGGCGCCGCGGCTGATCTGGTGGCCGGTGCTGAACGGCATCATCCTGTCGACCCGGCCGCAGAAGTCCGGCGCGCTCTACGACAAGGTCTGGAACACCGAGCGCAACGAATCTCCCCTGCGCACCATCACCCGCTCGCAAGGCGAAAAGCTGGGCGCCGATCTGGCCAGGACCGATCCGCGCATCATCGTCGACTGGGCGATGCGCTACGGCAATCCGTCGATCGCCGAAAAGCTCGATGCGCTGACGGCGGCCGGTGCCGAAAGGCTGCTGATCGTGCCGCTCTATCCGCAATATTCCGCGGCGACGACGGCGACCGTCAACGACAAGGCGTTCGAGGCGCTTTCCCAGATGCGCTGGCAGCCGGCGGTGCGCACCGCGCCGCCCTATCACGACGATCCGGCCTATATCGAGGCGCTGGCCGCCTCGACAAAGAAGCACCTTGCCGCGCTCGATTTCGAGCCCGACATCGTGCTCGCCTCCTTCCACGGCATCCCGAAGTCCTATTTCGAAAAGGGCGATCCCTATCACTGCCAGTGCCAGAAGACGGTGCGGCTCTTGCGCGAGGTGCTCGGCTGGGGGCCGGAGAAACTGATGGTCACCTTCCAGTCGCGGTTCGGGCGCGAGGAATGGCTGAAGCCCTATACCGACGAGACGGTGGCGCGCCTTGCCCGCGAGGGCGTCAGGAAGATGGCCGTCATCATGCCGGGCTTCGCCGCCGACTGCCTGGAGACGCTGGAGGAGATCGCCGGCGAGAACGCTGAGATCTTCGAGGAGAATGGCGGCGAGCATTTCGCCGCGCTGCCCTGCCTCAACGACAGCGAGGAGGGAATGGCGGTGATCAAGGCCGTGGTGCTGCGCGAACTCTCCGGCTGGATCTGATCCGGCGTCACCGGTCACAGGGCCGCGTCGTTAGAGGGCCGCTAAGCCTCGAATCCCGTTTTTGTCGCCGCAGCCGCCGAATCCCGCTAAAACCCGAGAACGAGGACATTGCGAGCCGCGCGCGGTGCGGGGCCGGCTGTCCGGTGCATCAGCAAAGGAAGCCAAAATGCCGTTTGCGCTGACGGGTTTCGATATCGTCGTCATCGTCCTCCTCGTGCTCATCGTCCTCGTCGTCTTCATGGGCGTGAAGCAGGTGCCGCAGGGCTTCAACTACACGATCGAGCGTTTCGGGCGGTACACCAAGACCCTGAGGCCCGGCCTCAACCTGATCATCCCGTTCATCGATGTCGTCGGTGCGCGCATGAACATGATGGAACAGGTGCTCGACGTTCCGAGCCAGGAGGTGATCACCCGCGACAACGCCACGGTGACGGTCAACGGCGTCACCTTCTACCAGGTGCTGGACGCAGCGAGGGCGGCCTATGAGGTGGCGGGGCTGGAATACGCCGTCCTCAACCTGACCATGACCAATATCCGGACGGTCATGGGTTCCATGGACCTCGACCAGCTATTGTCCAACCGCGACGAGATCAACGAGCGACTCCTGAAGGTGGTCGATGCGGCGGTGGAGCCATGGGGCATCAAGATCACGCGCATCGAGATCAAGGACATCGATCCGCCGCGCGACCTGGTCGACGCCATGGCGCGGCAGATGAAGGCGGAACGCGACAAGCGTGCCTCGATCCTGGAGGCCGAAGGCAAGCGGCAGTCGGCGATTCTGAAGGCCGAAGGCGAGAAGGAAGCGCGCATCCTGGAAGCCGAGGGTCAGCGCGAGGCGGCGTTCAAGGACGCCGAGGCCCGCGAACGTCTGGCCGCGGCGGAAGCCAAGGCGACACAGGATGTGAGCAAGGCGATCGCCGAGGGCGACGTGCAGGCGATCAACTATTTCGTCGCCACAAAATATGTCGACGCGCTGAAGGAAGTCGCGCGCTCGCCGAACCAGAAGGTCCTGATGCTGCCGATCGAGGCCTCCTCGATCCTCGGTGCCCTCAACGGCATTGCCGAGATCGCCAAGGAATCCTTCGGCGAAGAGGCGGCGGCAAGGCGCCGCCAGGGCTCCGTGCCGCGCACCGGGCCCGGTGAGAGGACCGAGTAATGGGACTCGTCGAGACCGTTATCGATTTCCTCGGGCCCTGGAACTGGTGGGTGCTCGGCCTGGTGCTGCTGGCCGTGGAGATCCTCATTCCGGGAACGTTCTTCTTGTGGTTCGGGGTCTCGGCAATCGTCGTCGGCACCATCTCGCTGTTCATCACCTGGGGCTGGCAGGCGCAGGTCATCGTCTTCATGGTGCTGGCGGTCGTCGCGCTGGTCGCCAGCCGGATGCTGCTGCGCAGGACGCGCGAGCCGGAGCCGGCCGAGACGACGTTCCTCAACCGCCGCGGCGCGCGGCTGATCGGGCGGACCTTCACCCTGACCGAGCCGATCGTGGAAGGCTCCGGCCGGCTGAAGATCGACGACAGCGTCTGGCGGGTTTCCGGTCCCGACCTTGCCGCCGGCACGCGGGTGACCATCGTCGATGCGGACGGCGCGCTCCTGCGCGTCGGGCCGGCCGAGGTTGCCGAGACGGCTTAGGGGACTGGGGAGTGGCGCGCCGCTACGGCTTGTAGTCCGGCGGCAGCGGCGGTTCCTCTTTCATCAACAGGATCGAGATGCGCCGGTTGGCGGCGAGGAACGGGTCGTTCGGGAACAGCGGCTCGGTGTCGGCCTTGCCGACGACGGAGAAGATCTGGTCGCTGCGCACGCCGAACTGGTTGAGGATGCGCCTTGTGGCGTTGGCCCGGTCGGCGGACAGGTCCCAGCCGGAATAGTTCGGATTGTTGAAGGTCCGCCCGGAGGTGGTGTGGCCGGTGACGCGGATGCGGTTCGGCATGGCGCGCACCACTTCGGCCATCCGCTCCAGCAGTTGCCGGGTCGATTCATAGGGGAACTTGGAGCCTTCCGGGAACATCGAGCGGCCGTCCTGGTCGACCAGCATGATGTTGAGGCCTTCGTCGTTCTCCTCGATGATGATGTTCTTCGACAACTCGGCGATGTCCGGCATGTCCTGCCAGGCCTGGCGCAGGGAGGCGGCGGCGGTGGCGAACTGGCGGGTGCGTTCGACGTCGGTGATCTCCACGTCGTAGGTGTTGTTTTCCGGGCCCTGCTTGGTGCGGCCGTCATGGCGGGTCGATTCGATCTCGGAATCCGTCTCCGTCGGCATCGGCGCGACGCGGCGCACATATTCGCGCACCGGCACGCCCTCGATCTCGATCATGCCCTGGTGGCGGGATTCCACCTTGATGCCGAAGGCGTCACGCATGGAACCGGCGACGATCTGCAGCTTCTCCTTGTCCTGGATCGAAAAGGAGATGATGAGGACGAAGAAGCAGACCAGCAGCGACATCAGGTCGGCGAAGGTCACCAGCCATTCCGGTGCGCCGGCGGGAGGGCACTTCTTCTTCTTGGCCATGGCCCTGCCCCTACGCCGCCGCGGCTTCGATCAGGTCGCCGCGGTTCTTCTCCGGCAGATAGGCGATCAGCATCTCGCGGATCAGCGCCGGGCTCTTCGATTCCCGGATCTGCATGACGCCGTCGATGATGAGGGTCTGGTTGACGTCCTCCACATTGGCCTTGGCACCGAGCTTTTCGTAGATCGGAATGCAGATCAGGTTGGCGAGCAGGGCGCCGTATAGCGTGGTCAGCAGGGCGATCGCCATGGACGGACCGATGGTCGAGGGGTCGTCCATGGTCGCCAGCATCTGGACCAGGCCGACAAGGGTTCCGATCATGCCAAAGGCGGGTGCGCTGTCGCCGAGCGCCTTGAAGATGCGCTGGCCCTCTTCGAGCCGGTCGAGATAGAGGTCGCGCTCGCGCTCCATGGATTCGCGGATGAAATTCGGCTCATAGCCGTCGGCAATGAATTGCACGCCCTTGGCAAGGGTGGCGTCGGAGACTTCCACGTTCTCAAGCCCGAGCGGGCCCTGCTTGCGGGCGACGTCG
Source organism: Rhodobium orientis (assembly GCF_003258835.1). Classification (GTDB taxonomy): domain Bacteria; phylum Pseudomonadota; class Alphaproteobacteria; order Rhizobiales; family Rhodobiaceae; genus Rhodobium; species Rhodobium orientis. Next base: position 30,540 of record NZ_NPEV01000037.1, read on the forward strand.
GCGAGCTCCGTGATCTCCTCGATCATGGTGCGCGGCTCGATCTTCTTGTGGGTGAAGGCGACCTTGGCGCCGGTTATGAAGGCCGAAGCGACGCCGGCGAGCGGGAACCGGATCAGGGTCGCGGCAAGGCCGCCACCGAGAACGATAAGAACCGATGCCACGTCGATGAACTGGCTGATGTTGCCGCCAAGGAAAATCGCGGTAACGACGACGGCCGTACCCGCGATAATACCGATGATTGTTGCCAGATCCATAACTGTCCCAACTCCTCTCGGAAGACCGCATGCGGCCGTCCTCGGGGCGCAGTCTATGGATCACAGGGCTAAATAATCCCTAATCGAGGTGCGAAATTTCGTCTCCGTTTCGGAAATAAGCCATAGGCTTCAGGAAGCGCACACCAAAAAACGGCGCCGTTTACGCTTCGTTAACCTTAACGAAACCTTGCGATCAGAGCAGGTAGCGGACACCCGCACGGCGCGCCGGCGATGGCGAAAGACGCGCCGGGGCGGCGCGGCCGGCAGTGTTCTGCGGGCAGGCAAAGGGAGACTGCCGGTTTCGACCGACAAGGACCGCGGGTGCGGTCGGGCGTTCGCTCAGGCGACGCCGGCGCGCAACAGGTCGTGCAGGTGGATGATGCCGACGGCGCGCTCGTCCTCGACGACGAACAGGGCCGAAATGCTGGAGGATTCCAGCATCTCCAGGGCCGAGGCGACGAGCAGTTCCGGCTTCACCGTCTTCGGCGAGCGGGTCATGACCTCGTCGACGCGCTTGGACAGGAGGTCCGAGGCGAGGTGGCGGCGCAAGTCACCGTCGGTGATGATGCCCGCCAGCCGTCCGGCCTCGTCGACGATGCCCAGCGAGCCGAAGCCCTTCTGTGTGATCAGCACGATGGCCTCGGTCATCGGCGTGTCGAGCGGCGTCAGCGGCACCCGGTCGCCGGTGTGCATGACGTCGCGGACGAACTGCAGCGATGCGCCCAGCCGACCGCCGGGATGGAAGATGCCGAAATCCTGCGGCGTGAAGCCGCGCGCCTCCAGAAGGGCGATGGCCATGGCATCGCCGACCGAAAGCTGAAGGATGGTGGAAGTGGTCGGGGCGAGCCCGTGCGGGCAGGCCTCGGCGGCCTTCGGCAGGGCAAGGACGATGTCGGCGGCGCGGCCGAGCGTGCTCTTGGCGCTCGAGGTCAGCGCGATCAGCGGCACGCGGAAGCGGCGCGAATAGGCGATGATGCTGGCCATCTCGCGGGTCTCGCCGGACCAGGAAATGGCGATGATGGCGTCGCCCGCCGTGACCATGCCGAGGTCGCCGTGGCTGGCCTCGCTCGGGTGGACGAAGAAGGCCGGGGTGCCGGTGGAGGCGAAGGTGGCGGCGATCTTGGAGCCGATATGGCCGCTCTTGCCGATGCCGGTGACGATGACGCGGCCGGGAATGCCGCTGATCAGGCGCACAGCGTCGACGAAAGGCTCCGAAAGACCATTGCCGAGCGCCTTCTGCAGCGCCACCAAACCCTGGATTTCGTTGTGGACCGTGCGACCTGCAGACTCGATAAGCTCTACGTCACTATGGTCGATCACGCTCAAGGGGCCACCGCCGACGATTGCAAGCTTCGCCATTTTACACCATTTTGTTTTCGTTGTACCCGGCGTTGGGCAAGGGGAAGCTCGTGGCTAGTCCGCGATTGCGACCACTATGTGGCAACAATCCGGCAAAATCGGGCGGCGCGTCACGACGTCCCGCCACTGTCCCCATTAGGCGACACCTATAGCGCGTTCTCGGCCGCGTTTCACGGATTTTCCGCCGGAAAAACCGCCTTTGACAGGAATTGGCGGCGCGATGCCAACGAAACATTAACCCTGCCCCTTTACTTTTCGGAAAGAACCGGCCCTTGCGGCCAGATTTCGAAACGGGGTGCGGGTGTCCCTCTTTTCATCGTCGCCGATCATGGATATGCGCGGTTGCCTTGTGGCCCTTGCGGTCGTCCTTGTCGCTGCCGTCGGTCCGGCCCATGGCCAGACCGCGAACGGTGACGTGCAGCTTCGCGGCAGCGCGCCGACGGATGGCGGCTTCAGCGACGACGAAGACGCACTGTTCGGCGCCACGGATGACCAAACCGCGGACAGCGATGCCGCGACGCCGGCCGCCGACGGCACCCGAACGCCGCCGCGGCCGCGCTCGGCCGAGGACGCACGGCGCGAGCGGCTTGGCGGTCGCCCGGAGGCGGTGCGGGCCGTGCAGCCGGTGCAGCCCGGACCGCGCAATGCCGACGGCACCGTGATGGAGCGGGCCGAGACCACGGTGACGGCCGAGGCGCCGGAGGATAATTTCGGCGACGACAAGGACGCCTACGAGCCGCTCGGCATCCGCGCCGGCTCCTTCATCCTCAAGCCGTCGATCGAGACGACCGGCGGCGGCTCGACCAATGTCGACCAGGACCACAACGGCAAGTCCGGCGCCTTCTATCGCATCCGCCCGTCGCTGGACGTGCAGTCCGACTGGTCGCGGCATTCGCTGAACGTCAATCTCAATGGCGAGTACACGGGCTATATCGACAGCGCCACGGAGGACACGCCGACCTTTGAGGGAGAGGCGACCGGCCGCATCGACGTGCGCGACGGCACGAAGCTGGAACTGGAATCGGGCTACCAGCTCGAACAGGAAGAGGCCGAGAGCGCTGAGCGCAAGAAGGGCACGGACCGGGCCGACATCCACACGCTGACCGGGGCGGCGGCGATCGTCCAGGACGTGCGCCGGTTCCAGGTGCGGCTGCGCGGTTCCGTAGAGCGCCAGTCCTATGATTCCAACGACGGCGGCACCGGCCGCGACTACACCCTGACCGAGATTTCGCTGAGGACCGGCTACAAGGTCTCGCCGGCCCTGATGCCCTATGTCGAGGGCTCCATGTTCCAGCGCCAGCTCGACGACGAGCGCGATGCCGACGGATACCGGCGCTCCAGCGACGGCTATTCCCTGCGCGGCGGCGTCGCCATCGACATGGCCTCGAAGCTGACCGGCGATCTCGCCGCCGGCTGGCGCCGCGAGGAGCCGCGCGACGGCCGGCTGAAGGCGCTGGAAGGCCCGACCGTCGACGGCACGCTGACCTGGTCGCCGAGCCGGCTGACGACGATCGCGCTGACCGGCTCGACCACGCTCGACACCACGACGCTGACCGGTTCGGCCGGCTCGATCGAATACAAGGGCGGCCTGACCGCGACCCGGTCGCTGCGCCGCAACGTCAAGCTCGTCGGTGCGCTCGGGCTCTCCTATCGCGACTACGAATCGAGCCCCGTCACCGAATGGCGGCGCACCGCGGACGCGAGCGTCGAATGGTCGTTCAACCGCAATGTCGCGGCCGTCGCGCGCTACGGCTACGAGGATCTCGATTCCAGCGAACGCGGCAACGACTACCGCGCGCACAGCATCGAGGCCGGCGTGATCCTGCGGCACTGACCGCGCCCGTCGACAAGCGTTTTCACCTGTTTCGAATGGATATCCGAAAGGAGGCACAATTGACCGGTATTTCTCCCCGCATCACGGCAGGCTCGCTGCGCGGTGCCGCATTCCTTGTCGGTTTTTGGGCCGCTGTGGTCATCTTCGTCCTGGCCGCGTCCGTCGGCGCCAAGGCCGATGCCCGCTTCGACCGCTGGATCAGGGACTTCTGGCCGACCGCCAAGGCGGCGGGCGTTTCCTGGGACACCTATCGCTCGGCCTTTGCCGGCGTCAGCCCCGATCCCGACATCCTGAAGAAGGCGTCGCGGCAGCCCGAATTCGTCACCCCGATCTGGGAGTATCTGGGGTCCGCCGCCTCCGAGCGCCGGGTCGAGAACGGCCGGGAAAAGCTCGTTGAGTGGAAGACCTGGCTCGACCGGATCGAAGCCAAATACGGCGTCGACCGCCACGTCGTCGTCGCTATCTGGGGCATGGAGTCCTCCTATGGCGAGGTGCTCAACAATCCCAAGATCGTCAAGAACGTGATCCGCTCGCTGTCGACGCTGGCCTATGCCGGGGGCAAGCGGCAGCGGTTCGGCGAAAGCCAACTCGTGGCGGCCCTGAAGATCCTGGAGCGCGGCGACGTCTCCCCGCGCCACATGACCGGCTCCTGGGCCGGCGCCATGGGCCATACCCAGTTCATCCCGACGACCTTCGAGGCCTATGCGGTCGACATGGACGGCGACGGCCGGCGCAACATCTGGACCTCTATCCCCGATGCGCTCGGCTCCACGGCGGCCTATCTGAACCGCTCCGGCTGGGTCAGCGGCAAGACCTGGGGCTACGAGGTCGACCTGCCGCGCGGCTTCAACTTCGCGCTCGCCGACGGTCACGGCAAGCGGTCGATCGCCGAATGGCAGGCGCTCGGCGTGACCCGCGTTCTCGGCAGGGTGTTTCCGCGCCCGGACGACGAGGCCTATCTCCTGATGCCCGCCGGCGCGCGCGGCCCGGCCTTCCTGATGCTGAAGAACTTCCGCGTCATCAAGCGCTACAACAATGCCGACGCCTATGCGCTGGCGGTCGGGCACCTGGCCGACAAGCTGATGGGGGCGGGATCGCTGGCGGCGTCCTGGCCGCGCGAGGAAAAGCCGCTGACGCACTCGCAGACGCGCGAATTACAGGCGCTCCTCAACCGGCTCGGCTATGGCGCGGGTTCCGTCGACGGCAAGCTCGGGCCGAAGACCCGGGCGGCAATCCGCGACTACCAGAAGCGCATCGGCATGCCGCCGGACGGCTACGCCAACACCCGTCTCCTCAGCAATCTGAAGGACGGTTGATCGCGCGTCCCTCGCCATATTGATGCCGGGAACCTATAATGGGATCGAACGGGCGCCGTGAGCTAGCTTTTCGGCGCCCGTTGGACAAGGGGAACCCAAAATGGCGGGACTTATGCGCCGAAGCATGCTGGAGCGCCGAAGCATTCTGGCGCGCCGCACCGTCCTGGCGGCCAGCGCCCTCATCGTTGCTGTGATCGTCGCGCTTTGCGGCGTTGCCGGCTCGACCGCCAAGGCCGAGGACAAGCGCATCGTCGTTGCCCGCAACGAGGGCTTCCATCCGCTGCGCCCGCTGTTCCGCCTGTTCGGCGCGAAGCGGCGCGACCGGTCGGGCGCCTCGCGCAAGACCAAGCGCTCGCGCGGTACCGCCCGGCGGCATCAGCAGCGGCCCGCCCGGCAGCACAAGCCGGCGCCGGTGGCCGTGCCGAAGGATCCCGACGCCAATGTCGTGCTGGTGGTCGGCGACTCGCTCGCCCGCGGCCTTGGCAAGGGGCTTGAAGTGGCGTTCGCCGACTCGCCCAAGGTGCAGATCCGCAGCTGGGTCAACGGCTCGTCCGGCCTCGTGCGCGACGACTATTTCAACTGGCCGACGGAACTGAGGCAGTTTTTCGCCGGCGACGAGAGGGTCGACGCCATCGTCGTCATGGTCGGCGTCAACGACCGCCAGCGCATCCGCGATGCCGACGGCTCGCACCAGCTTCGTACCGAGGAATGGGAAAAGCGCTACCGGGCGCGGGTCGTCGACATGCTGAAGGCCTTTGCGGCCAGCGGCAAGCCGGTGATCTGGGTCGGCCTGCCGCCGACGCGCTCCAGCAAGTTCTCCGCCGACATGGCCCATTTCAACGACGTCTACAAGGCCGAGGCGGAACTCTCCGGCGTCGTCTTCGTCGACATCTGGCAACGCTTCGTCGACGAGGAGGGGCGCTATACGAGGACCGGGCCGGACGTCGAGGGCCAGACGACGATCCTGAGGGCCGGGGACGGCATCCATTTCACCGGATCCGGTTACCGCAAGCTCGCCTTCTATGTGGAAAAGGAACTGCGGCGGGTGCTGGAGACCGGTGCCGGCGGTGTGTTCCTGCCAGGCCTCAATGCGGACGGCACGGTGGGCCCGAAGATCGGCGCCGTGCTGCCGCTGACCGGACCGACGGCGCGGGTCGGCGAGCCGCTTGCCGGCGAAGAGACGCCGCTGGCGCCGAAGGAGGACAGCCTGCAGAACAAGGTGATCGTGCGCGGCGAGCCGCTGCCACCGGAAACCGGGCGCGTCGACGATTTCGGCTGGCCGCGCAGGTAGTTTTTTTGACCGGGCCTCGGCCGCGGGGCCTATCAATGAGAAAAAGGCCCGCCGGAAACGCTCTGGCGGGCCTTTTCGTTTGTCCGTTCGTGACCTCGCAAATCAGCGCGGCAGGTCGCTCGATCCCATCAGGTACTCGTCGACGGCGCGGGCGGCCTGGCGGCCCTCGCGGATCGCCCAGACGACCAGCGACTGGCCGCGGCGCATGTCGCCGCAGGCGAACACCTTGTCGACACTGGAGACGTAGTCCTCGGTGTTGGCGGCGACGTTGCCGCGATGGTCGAGGTCAACGCCTAGATCGGCCAGCATGCCCTCATGGACCGGGCTGACGAAGCCCATGGCCAGCAGCACCAGGTCGGCCTTCAGCACGAATTCGGTGCCCGGCAGCGGCTGCATCTTGTCGTCGATGCGCACGCAGTGAAGCTCCCGGACGTTGCCGTTGGGGCCGCCCTCGAAGCGCTGGGTCAGAACGGAGAACTCGCGCTCCGCGCCTTCCTCATGGGACGAGGAGGTGCGCAGCTTTAAGGGCCAGTTCGGCCAGGTCAGGAGCTTGTCCTCCTTCTCCGGCGGGCGCGGCATGATCTCAAACTGGGTGACGGAGAGCGCGTTCTGGCGCACCGAGGTGCCGATGCAGTCCGAGCCGGTGTCGCCGCCGCCGATGACGACGACGTGCTTGCCGGTGGCCAGGATCGGCTCGACGTCGCCGAGGGACTCGTTGCCGTTGCGGCGGTTCTGTTGCGGCAGGAACTCCATGGCGAAGTGGATGCCGGAGAGGTCGCGGCCCTCGATCGGCAGGTCGCGCGGCTTTTCCGCGCCGCCGGCCAGAACCAGGGCGTCATAGCCCTCCATCAGTTCGGCGGTGGTGACGTCGACACCCACATTGACGTTGTAATGGAAGGTGACGCCCTCGGCCTCCATCTGGTCGACGCGGCGCTCGATCAGGCGCTTTTCCATCTTGAAGTCAGGAATGCCGTAGCGCAGCAGGCCGCCGGCGGAGGCGTTCTTCTCATAGAGATGGACGTCGTGGCCGGCGCGGGCGAGCTGCTGGGCGGCGGCCATGCCGGCCGGTCCGGAGCCGACCACGGCGACGGTCTTGCCGGTCTTTGCCGCCGGCGGTTCCGGCACGATCCAGCCCTCGTCCCAGCCGCGGTCGACGATGGCGCATTCGATCGTCTTGATCGTCACCGGGTTGTCGATGAGGTTGAGCGTGCAGGCGGCCTCGCAAGGGGCCGGGCAGACGCGGCCGGTGAATTCCGGGAAGTTGTTGGTGGAGTGCAGGTTGCGCACCGCCTCGCGCCAGTCGTCCTGGTAGACGAGGTCGTTCCAGTCCGGGATCTGGTTGTTGACCGGGCAGCCGGTGTGACAATAGGGGATGCCGCAATTCATGCAGCGCGCCGCCTGGTCGCGCACCACCGGTTCCTTCAGCGGGATCACGAACTCTTGGTAGTTCTGGATGCGGTCCGACGCCGGCAGGTACTTGCGATCCTGCCGGTCGATTTCGAGGAAGCCTGTTACTTTACCCATTCAGATCACTCCCCAGGTACCGGGCATTCTTTGGCGGCGGCCTGCTGGATGGCCAGCTCGGCAAGGGCGCGGCGATACTCCACCGGCATCACCTTGCGGAACTTCGGCAGGTAGTCCTTCCAGTTGGCGAGGATCTCCCTGCCGCGCGCGGAGTTGGTGTAGCGGACGTGGTTCTCGATAAGCTGCTGCAGCCGTTCGGCGTCGTAGCGGGTCATGTCTGACATGATGTCGACGCGGCCGTGCGACTGCAGGTCGTGGCGCTGGTGCAGGTGCGAGGAGAGCATTTCTTCCTCGGCCAGCACCGGTTCCAGGGCGACCATGGCCATGTTGCAGCGGCTCTGGAAGCTGCCGTCCTCGTCCAGCACATAGGCGATGCCGCCGGACATGCCGGCCGCGAAGTTGCGTCCCGTCTGGCCGATGACGACGACGACGCCGCCGGTCATGTACTCGCAGCAGTGATCGCCGGCGCCTTCAACGACGGCGATGGCGCCGGAGTTGCGGACGGCGAAGCGCTCGCCGGCGATGCCGCGGAAGTAGCACTCGCCCTCGACGGCACCGTAGAGCACGGTGTTGCCGACGATGATCGAGGTCTCCGGCGTGATCTGGCGCGCCTCGGCCGGCGGATAGACGATCAGCCGGCCGCCCGACAGGCCCTTGCCGACATAGTCGTTGGCCTCGCCTTCCAGCTCCAGGGTGACGCCGTGGGCGCCCCAGGCGCCGAAGCTCTGGCCGGCGGTGCCCTTCAGCTTGACGTGGATGGTGTCGTCCGGCAGGCCGTTGTGGCCGTAGCGCTTGGCGACCGCGCCCGACAGCATGGCGCCGGTGGTGCGGTCGACGCTGGCGATCGGCATCTCGATCTGCACCGGCTTGCCCTCGCCAAGGGCGGGTTCGGCCGCAGCGATCAGCTTGCGGTCGAGCACGTCGTCGATCTGGTGATCCTGCGCCTCGGACTTGAAGATGTGGATGGTCTTCGGCACGTCCGGCTTGTGGAACAGGCGCGAGAAGTCGAGACCCTTGGCCTTCCAATGGTCGATCGCGGCGGCGCGGTCGAGCATCTGCATCTGGCCGATCATCTCGTCGAAGCGGCGGAAGCCCATCTCGGCCATCAATTGGCGCACTTCCTCGGCGACGAAGAAGAAGTAGTTGACCACGTGCTCCGGCTTGCCGACGAAGCGCTTCCTCAGGATCGGGTCCTGGGTGGCGATGCCGACCGGGCAGGTGTTGAGGTGGCACTTGCGCATCATCACGCAGCCGGCGGCAATCAGCGGCGCGGTGGCGAAGCCGAACTCGTCGGCGCCGAGAAGCGCGCCGACGACGACGTCGCGGCCGGTCCGGAAGCCGCCGTCGACCTGCACCGAGATGCGGCCGCGAAGGCCGTTCAGCACCAGGGTCTGGTGGGTCTCGGCCAGGCCGATCTCCCACGGGCTGCCGGCGTGCTTGATGGAGGTCAGCGGCGATGCGCCGGTGCCGCCCTCATAGCCGGCGATGGTGACGTGGTCAGCCCGGGCCTTGGAGACGCCGGCGGCGACGGTGCCGACGCCGACCTCAGAGCCGAGCTTGACCGAGATGTCGGCGTCCGGGTTGGTGTTCTTCAGGTCAAAGATGAGCTGCGCCAGGTCCTCGATCGAATAGATGTCGTGGTGCGGCGGCGGCGAGATCAGGCCGACACCCGGGGTCGAGTGGCGCACCTTGGCGATCACCGCGTCGACCTTGTGGCCCGGAAGCTGGCCGCCCTCGCCGGGCTTGGCGCCCTGGACGATCTTGATCTGGATCATGTCGGCGTTGACGAGATATTCCGTCGTCACGCCGAAGCGGCCGGAGGCGACCTGCTTGATGGCCGAGCGCATGGAATCGCCGTTCGGCAGCGGCACGAAGCGGTCCGGCTCCTCGCCGCCCTCGCCGGTGTTCGACTTTCCGCCGATCCGGTTCATGGCGATGGCCAGCGTCGTATGCGCCTCGCGGCTGATCGAGCCGTAGGACATGGCGCCGGTGGCGAAGCGCTTGACGATGTCGACGGCCGGCTCGACCTCATCGATCGGCACCGGCTGGCGGCCGGCCTCGCCGGCGTCGCGGATGCGGAACATGCCGCGGATGGTCAGGAGCCGCTTCGACTGGTCGTTGATCGACTTGGCGAATTCCGCGTATTTCTCGGCCGCATTGCCGCGCACCGCGTGCTGCAGGGCACCGACGACCGGGGCTTCCCAGGCGTGGGCCTCGCCGCGCATGCGCTGGGCGTATTCGCCGCCGATGTCGAGCGCGTTGCGGTAGACCGGCGCGTTGCCGAAGGCATCGGCATGGCGGCGCACCGATTCCTCGGCGACCTCCTTCAGGCCGACGCCCTCGATGCGGCTGGCGGTGCCGAAGAAGAACTCGTTGACGAATTCCGACGACAGGCCGACGGCATCGAAGATCTGGGCGCCGCAATAGGACTGGTAGGTCGAGATGCCCATCTTGGACATGACCTTGAGGATGCCCTTGTCGACCGCCTTGATGTAGCGGGCGACGATCTCCTCCGGGCCGACCTCTTCCGGCAGGCTGGCGCGCTGGTCGATCAGGGTCTCGAAGGCGAGATAGGGGTTGATCGCCTCCGCGCCGTAGCCGGCGAGCACGGCGAAATGGTGCACCTCGCGCGCCTCGCCGGTCTCGACCACGAGGCCGACGGAAGTCCTCAGACCCTTGCGGATCAGGTGATGGTGGACGCCGGCCGTGGCCAGAAGGGCCGGGATGGCGATGCGGTCCGGACCGACCAGGCGGTCGGACAGGATGATGATGTTGAAGCCTTCGCGCACGGCGTGCTCGGCCTTTCGGCAGAGTTCGTCGAGCGCCGGGCGCATGCCGTCGGCGCCGCCGTCCGCCGCGTAGGTGATGTCGAGCGTCTGGGTGCGGAACTGGTTGTCGGCGATCTCGCCGATGACGCGGATCTTCTCCAGATCGTCGCAGGTCAGGATCGGCTGGCGCACCTCAAGGCGCTTGCGTTTCGACAGGCCCTTGCGGTCGAAGAGGTTCGGCCGCGGTCCGATGAAGGAGACCAGGCTCATCACCAGCTCCTCGCGGATCGGGTCGATCGGCGGGTTGGTGACCTGTGCGAAGTTCTGCTTGAAATAGGTGTAGAGCAGCTTGGAGCGGCTCGACAGCGCGGAAATCGGCGTGTCGGTGCCCATCGAGCCGATCGGCTCCTGGCCGGTGGTCGCCATCGGTCCCATCAGGAGGGTGATGTCCTCCTGGGTGTAGCCGAAGGCCTGCTGGCGGTCGAGCAGCGGCACGGAGGTCTGGTGCGGCTCGGCGCCGACCGGGGCCATGTCCTCAAGCACGATCTGGGTGCGCCCGAGCCACTCCTTGTAGGGGTGGCGGGTGGCCAGCGTCGTCTTGATCTCCTCGTCGGAGATGATGCGGCCTTCCTCCAGGTCGATGAGCAGCATCTTGCCCGGCTGCAGGCGCCACTTCTCGACGATCTTTTCCTCCGGCACGGGCAAGACGCCCATCTCGGAAGCCATGACCACGAGGCCGTCCTCGGTGACGTAGTAACGGGCGGGCCTCAGGCCGTTGCGGTCGAGGGTGGCGCCGATCTGGCGGCCGTCGGTGAAGGCGACGGCGGCGGGGCCGTCCCACGGCTCCATCAGTGCGGCGTGGTACTCGTAGAAGGCGCGCCGTTCGGCGTTCATCAGCGGGTTGCCGGCCCAGGCTTCCGGGATCAGCATCATCGCCGCATGGGCCATCGAGTAGCCGCCCTGGATGAGGAATTCCAGCGCGTTGTCGAAACAGGCGGTGTCGGACTGACCCTCATAGGAGATCGGCCAGAGCTTCTCGATGTCCTTGCCGAAGAGTTCCGATTCCACGCTCGCCTGGCGCGCCGCCATCCAGTTGACGTTGCCGCGCAGGGTGTTGATCTCGCCGTTGTGGGCGACCATGCGATAGGGATGCGCCAGCCGCCAGGACGGGAAGGTGTTGGTGGAAAAGCGCTGGTGGACGAGGGCGAGGGCCGAGATGTAGCGCTCGTCGGTAAGGTCCAGGTAGTACTCGCCGAGCTGATAGGCGAGGAACATGCCCTTGTAGACGATGGTGCGGCAGGAGAACGAGACCGGATAGGCGCGGTCGTAGTCCTGGCCGAGGACCTCGATCATGCGGTTCGAGGACGACTTGCGCAGCACATAGAGCTTGCGCTCGAAGGCGTCGTCGTCGGCGATGTCCGGGCTGCGGCCGACGAAGAGCTGGCGATGGATCGGCTCGGTCGCCTGGATCTCCGGGGCCTTGGACAGGCACGAATTGTCGACCGGCACGTCGCGCCAGCCGAGCAGGATCTGACCTTCCTCCTCGATCACCTCTTCGATGATCTTGCGGCAGGCGTCCCAGGCTTCCGGGTCCTGCGAGGTATAGAAGAAGCCGATGCCGTAGTGGCCGGGCTCGGGGATCTCGAAGCCGGCCTTGGCGCACTCTTCCTTCATGAAGTCGTGCGGAATCTGGGTCAGGATGCCGGCGCCGTCGCCGACCAGCGGGTCGGCGCCGACCGCACCGCGGTGGGTCAGATTGACGACGATCTGGAGGCCGTTGGCGACGATGTCGTGGCTCTTGCGGCCGTGCAGATCGGCAACGAAGCCGACGCCGCAGGCATCGTGCTCCTTGGCCGGATCGTAAAGACCGGCTTCCATCGCCGCGCGGCGCGTGTCCGCAGCGGTGGCGGCGGTTTTGGCATTCGAATCCGCCGGCCTCGGCGTGTTCGTTCCTAGCACCGTCGTCGCGCCTGACATGGCTGCCCCTCCACTTCCTGACCATCCAAGGACCGGCAGCGCTCTTCTAAAGACGTCCTGCCGGCCGAAACCGAATTTACCCCTTGTCGCCGGGAGACGAAGAAACCTGCCCCGACGCTTGCTGCAGGGCCGCGCTGCATGATCGGTCCAGCCCCTGCGGGTCGCGCCCTTGACTGGCGCGGCTCGAGCGACGAGACCGGCAAATGACCGCGGCTCTGTCGAAGAAGAACAATACTGGATGCCAGTACTGCTCCGATGGCATAAATGCCGTCCGGTGCATCTTTTTCCGACCGCGCCCCGGCTTCATTGCCTCATCCACGGGGCTCCGGCGGTCCGATGCTTCAGGATGTGTTCCCAATTCCTCGACGGCGAAAACCGGGCCTGCCGCGGTAACTGGGACAGTATTCCTGTCCTATTCCGGAAGTCTGACATTGCCAGATTTCCGGCGGTTGAGCAAGATGCGGCAGCACGTTAACTGTGTGAGATATTCCAGAAGGCGCAGCCGACCAGTGGCCGGGTCCGATATCGTGCCGGTGTCGTCACGCTCCCGTGAACTGGCCGAAAGCCGCTCTGACATCGCTTTGATTTCCACTTGATGGACAGCCTCTCCACATTGTCGGGCAACGGTCCGAGGCGCATTGCCGCCGGTCCGTTTGCCGCATTTCGACATTTGAACGGAGACTTCTTCCCATGACCGCATCCCCCAAGACCTTCTCGGCCGCCATCCTTGCCGGCGCCGTCGCCACGGCCCTCTCGGCCGCCGCCATCGTCCAGCCGGCGTCCGCGGCCGAGCAGGTGAAGTGCTACGGCGTCTCGCTCGCCGGCGAGAACGACTGCGCCGCCGGGGCCGGCACCTCCTGCGCCGGCACCTCCAAGGTCGATTACCAGGGCAACGCCTGGAAGCTGGTGCCGAAGGGCACCTGCGAGACCACGGAACTCCCCGAGGGTCGCAAGGGCAGCCTTGAGCCGCTTGAGCGCGACGTGCCGGCATAAGCCGCAGTCCGGGAACGGCCACTCATTCGGGGTAGCAAGACCATGGCGGGGGGCAGCATGACCATGCCATTTTCTGCCGGCCCGGCGCGGGGCCGGACGAAAAACCCGATCCCGGCCTCGGCCGGGGTCGGGCTTAAGCCGCAGCACGGCCGCGAGATTCTTGAGACGCCGCACGGCATCGGCTTTTTCGAGTTCCATGCCGAGAACTACATGTGCGCCGGCGGGCCGCCGCACCGGCTGCTTTCTGTGGTGCGCGAGCGCTTTTTCCTGTCCATGCATGGGGTCGGGCTGTCGATCGGCGGCGAGGGGCCGCTCGACCGTGAGCACCTTCAACGGCTCGCCGATCTCAATGAATGCTATCGGCCGGAGCTCTTTTCCGAACATCTCGCCTGGTCGAGCCATGGCGGCACGTTCTTCAACGACCTCCTTCCGCTTCCATATAACGCAGCGACGCTTCAACGGGTCGCAGCCCATATCGACGAGGTCCAGGCATTCCTCAACCGGCGGATGTTGTTGGAGAATCCGTCGAGCTACGTGACGTTTTCGGAAAGCACCTGGTCGGAGACCGAATTCCTCGCCGAACTGGTCCGGCGCACCGGTTGCGGGCTCCTGCTCGACGTCAACAATGTGCATGTCTCCGCCGTCAACCAGGGTTTCGAGGCGCTTTCCTATCTGGAGGCGTTCCCGCTCGATGCCGTCGGCGAGGTCCACCTTGCCGGCCATGCGACCGAGACCGAGGCCGGCGGCGGCCGCGTCCTCATCGATGCCCATGACCGCGCCGTCGCCGATCCGGTTTGGGCACTCTATGAGGTGGTGCTATCCCGCACCGGCCCGGTGCCGACGCTGATCGAGTGGGACAATGACGTGCCGGCGTTCCCGGTGCTCGCCGCCGAGGCGGTGCGGGCCGCAGCCTTGCTTCAGGTCCATGGCGCCGGGGCTTCAGACGCGTACCGCGCCGCGGCCGGGACCTGAGATGGAGCACGATCTCGCCGCGGCACTGCTCGATCCGGAATTTCCGACGCCGGCCGGCCTCGGGGGGTGGCCGGAGCGGCTTGCCATCCATCGCAACAATGTCGTGTCGGGCCTCATCGACCATCTGGCCGCCGTCTTTCCGGCCACCGTCCGCATCGTCGGTGAGGACTTCTTCCGCGCCGCTGCCGGCGTCTTCGTGCGGGCCGAGCCGCCGTCCTCGCCGCTGATGTTCGCCTATGGAAGCGGCTTTCCGGCATTCCTGGAAGGCTTTCCCCCAGCCAAAAGCGTTGCCTATCTCGCCGACGTGGCGCGGCTGGAATGGGCGGTCTATGACGCGCTCCATGCGGCCGACGCGGCACCGCTCGATCCGAATGCGCTTGGCCGTTTGCCGCCAGAGCGGCTCGATAGCGTCCGGTTCCGCTTCCATCCGGCGGCCCGGCTCATCGTTTCCGACTATCCCGTGGTCGCCCTCTTTCGCGCGAACCGCGGTCCCGATGCCGCCGGTCCTTTGAAGCTCGATGCAATTGGGGAGGGGGCGCTGGTGACGCGTCCGCGGGCCGACGTCGCGGTCCATGCGATCGCTCCGGCAACGGCCGCGTTCCTCGCCGCGCTTCAGGACGGCGCACCGCTTGGGGCGGCCGCTGCCTCGGGCCTTGAGGCCGATCCGGCCTTCGATCTTGCGGCAAGCCTTTCCCTCATTCTCACCTCCGGCGCCGCAACGGCGCTTCATTTTCAGGAGTGATTGCCATGCTGGCCCGTCTCATTGCCCTCCAGGAGCGGGCCTTTGCCGCGCTTGAGCGCGCCCTCGGTCCCTCGGTCCTGCCGCTGTTCGCCCGGCTCGTCTTTGCCTCCGCGCTGCTCCTTTATTACCTCAACTCCGCCTACACCAAGGTCGGTTCGGGCTTTCCGGACATGTTCGTGCCCCAGGTCGGCGCCTACGCGCAGATCGTCCCCAAGGTGGCCGAAGGCGCCGGCTACGACGTCTCGCAGATCGCCTTCTTTCCCTATGGCCTCGTCGTCTGGGCGGGCACCTATGCGGAGTTCGTGCTGCCGGTCCTGATCGTCCTCGGGCTTTTTACCCGTCTTGCCAGCCTCGGCATGATCGGCTTCATCGTCGTCCAGAGCGTCGTCGACGTCACTGCCCACGGGCTCGATGCCGCGACCGTCGGCCTGCCCTTCGATCGCTTCCCGGACGGCATGATCGCCGACCAGCGGCTGTTCTGGGTGTTCGTGCTGGTCGTCCTCGTCCTTCGCGGCGGCGGGGGCCTGTCGCTGGACGGCTTGCTGGCAAAGCGCGAGCGCAGCTCCGCCCAGCCCTGGTAGGTTGCGGCGCGAATGGCGGAATTGCCGCACCGCCGCAAAAATCGTCGCCCCGGGACCCTCGCCGACCTTGCCAACGGCCGGCGCGGCTGGCATGTCTCCGGCTTCCATGTTTGTACGAGAGCCGTAATGTTTTTCGCCAGCGACAACTGGGCCGGCGCGTCGGAAAAGGTCGCCGAGGCGCTTGCCGCGGCAGGCGCCGGGCCGGCTCCGGCCTATGGCAATGACGAGGTCACGGCCGCCGCCACCGCGCGTTTCTCCGAGATCTTCGAGCGCGATGTCGCGGTCTATTTCGTCGCCACCGGCACGGCCGCCAACGCCCTGGCACTGGCCTCCGCGACGTCTGCCGGCGGTATCGTCTTCTGCCACTCCGAGGCCCATATTGCGGTCGACGAGTGCTGTGCCCCGGAGTTCTTTTCCGGCGGCGGCAAGCTCCTGTCCATCGCCGGCCCGGCCGGCCGGATGACGCCGGAGGGCTTTGCCGAGGCGCTTGCCAAGGTGCCGGACGGCGATGTCCACCACGGCCGCGTTGCCGCCGTCAGCCTCAGCCAGGCGAGCGAGGCCGGCACGGTCTACGACACCGCCGACGTTGTCCGCATCGCCGACCTTGCCCACGGCCGCGGCATGACCGTCCATATGGACGGCGCGCGCTTTGCCAATGCGCTTGTCGCGACGGGGCAGACACCTGCCGAGATGACCTGGAAGGCCGGCGTCGACGTCCTGTCCTTCGGCGCCACCAAGAACGGCTGCTGGTGTGCCGAGGCCGTCGTCTTCTTCGATCCCGAACGCGGCCGCGATTTTCCATACTTTCGCAAGCGCGCCGGGCACCTCTTTTCCAAGAGCCGGTTTATCGCCGCCCAGTTCCTCGCCTATTTCGACGACGACCACTGGCTGGCGAACGCCCGCCACGCCAACGCCATGGCGGCGCGCCTTGCCGAGGGCATCGTTGCTGCGCCGGCCGCGCGGCTTGCCTGGCGTCCGCAGTCGAACGAGGTATTCGCGATTCTGACCGACGGGGCACTGAGGTGCCTTTCCGATGCAGGCATCGACGTCCACCAGTGGCCGTCCCACGCCGCGCCCGGACCGGACGGGCCCAGTGCGGGCGAAAAACTTGTCCGGCTGGTGACGAGTTTCCGCACAACCGAAGACGAGGTTTCGCGTTTCGTCTCGGAGGTGTCTTTAATATCCGCGTAGGCCGGGCAGGGCGTCCTCCCGCGCCTTACGTCCGCCGCCATCTGGAGATCTTGAGCGTTGCCGAGCCGCCTTTCCGGAACCGTTCTTTCCCTTCTTGCCGGGGCCGCGCTGCTTGCCGGCTGCGCCAGCCTGCCGGAGCGCACGGCCGTGCCGGAAAATGCCGTCGGCATTGCCTCCGTCAGCGGATATCAGGCCGACGACAAGATCCGGTATTGGGCCGATGACCGGCTGTCGGTGGCCGAGCGGGCCGAATGGCGCAAGCTCTATGTGGCTGCGGCGCAGAAGCGCAACCGGGCGGTCGCCAACTATCTGGTGCTGTCCGGCGGCGGCGGCGACGGCGCCTTCGGGGCCGGGTTTCTGACCGGCTGGACGGAGGCGGGCACGCGGCCGGAATTCGACATCGTCACCGGCATCAGCATCGGCGCCCTCGTTGCGCCCTATGCCTTCATCGGCAATTCCGAGGACCCTGAGCTCCAGGGCATGTTCGCCGGCTTCGACGGCTACGACTTCTACGCCAAGGAAAACATCCGCAAGGTCATCGTCGGCGAGGTGCAGGCGGACGACAATCCGCTGCGCCGGGACGTGGAAAAGCGCGTCACGGACGAGCTGCTCGATGCGGTCGCGGCGGAATATGCCCGCGGGCGGCTGCTCTTCGTCGGCACCACCAATCTCGACGCCCAGCGTACGGTGATGTGGAACCTTGGCGCGATCGCCGCCAGCAACCGGCCCGACCGGCGCGAACTCTTCGTCGACGTGCTGCTTGCCGCCGCCTCCATCCCCGTCGTCCTGCCGGCCGTGCCGATCACCGTGAAGGCCGGGAACGCTTCCTATGTGGAGCTGCACGTCGATGCCGGCACCCAGACCGAGGCGTTCTTCGCGCCGCCGCAGGTCTCCATGCGCGATGTCGACCGGGCGCTCGGCCGGGAGCGCCGGCACAATCTCTACATCATCCGCAACGACAAGCTGGCGCCGGAATATTCGGCCATCGAGAATGCGCCCTTCGACATCGCCCGGCGCTCGCTGTCGACGCTCCTGAAGGCCCATGCGGTCGCCGACCTCTACCGCATCTACACCATCGCCCAGCGCGACGGCGTCGCCTACCGGATGGCGAGCATTCCGGCGGGCACGAAGACGGGCACGCTCGGCGAGTTCGATCCGAAGCGGCTGAAGAAACTCTTCGACCTCGGCCGCGGCCTCGCCCGCAAGGGCTACGCCTGGAAACGCAAGCCGCCGGGGCTCAGGACGCATTGATTCTTAAGGCGTTCAGGCGCCACGCAGGCTGACGGCGCACTGGCGCCGGCGCGCGTTCGCGCTTGCGACGCCTTACGGCATCGAGGGCGCGTGACACGACTGAATGGTTTTCGAAACAAAAAGCGCCCCGGAGGATCTCCGGGGCGCCGACATTTAGGACCTTGGAGTCAGAACGTGCGCTGCCCTTAGGCGGCGTCGACCGTCTTGGCCTCCAGTTCCTTCACCTGACCGGGGCCGATCGCGATCTTGCGCGGCTTCATCGACTCGGGAAGCTCGCGCTTCAGGTCGATGTGCAAGAGGCCGTTCTCGAGCTGGGCGCCGTTCACCTGGACGTAATCGGCGAGCTGGAAGCGGCGCTCGAAGGCGCGCGAGGCGATGCCGCGATAGAGCACTTCGCCCTTGTCGGCCTCATCGGTCTTTTCGCCCTTCACCGTGAGCACGTTCTCCTTGGCCTCGATCGACAGATCGGCGTCGGCGAAGCCGGCGACGGCCATCGAGATCCGGTAGGCGTTCTCGCCGGTGCGTTCGATGTTGTAGGGCGGGTAGCTGACGTTGCCGTTCTCGCCGGCGGTCATGGAATCGAGCATGGAAAACAGCCGATCGAAACCGACGGTGGAACGATAAAGCGGGCTAAAGTCGACGTGATGCATCTCAAGTCCTCCTGAGTGTTGAGCGACTTAACTTCACCGCATCCTCAATGTGTCCCTCCGGTCTGGCAGGGACGGGATGCCCGCGGCCCCTTTCTGGCGACCGCGTGATCCTCAAATGGTGATCGGAAAAATGGCTGTCAAGATTTCTGCGCGCCGTTTCGCGCGGCGGCGCGTTCTTACCGTGGGAGGGCGGACCCGCGCGGGCGAGGCCCCATATGAACGGCAGATGAACGGCGGTTTCCGGTTCCGTTCAGACGGTTTGCGACATTGTCACGATCAACGGATGAAGAGAGGCCGCGAGCGGCCGGAAGGGAACCCGATGACCCGGCCCGGCGTTTTTCGTGCAAGTGCCGTTGCCGCCGTTTTCGGCGCAATTACGGTCGGCATTGCCGGTGCAGGCAAGCCGGCCCTGGCGATCTCCGGGGAGACCTTCGCGGCGAGCCCGGTCGGTCTCAAGGCCGTGCGTTTCACGACCGCGGCGCGGCTTACCGCCGACGAGGTGCTGGTGCAGCTCGGCTGGCGCGGGTTTTCCGGCTTCTCCAAGCCGCGGCTTGTCGGCCGGGCCTGGCAGGTCGCCGCCACCAACCGGCGCGGCAGGCGCGTCGTCGTCATGGTCGATGCCTATTCCGGCGTCGTCCTGCATCCCAGCGGCGCCTACGGGTCGCCATCGTTTCGCAGAATTCCGCCGAAAGGCGGATAGTAAAGGCCACACGTCGCATCAGCCCCTGCCGGCGTTTGGTCTCGGCCGGTGCCCCTCAAGGCACCGGCCTTTTTCTTTTGCAGGCGGCCTCCGGCTCGCCATAAGGGCGCCGGCGGCGATCAGCGCCATGCCCGACCCTTCCCGCACGCTCGGAATATCCGCGAAAAGGAGCGCGCCCCAGAGCGCGGCGAACAGAAGATATGTGTTGTCGAAGACGCCGATGATGTCCGGCGGGCCGAGGCGATAGGCGATGGCGACGGCGATCTCGATGGCGGCAAGGAGCACGCCGAGGGCGGCGATGAAAAGCCAGTCGTCGAGGCCGAGCGGCGGCCAGACCGTCAGTACGAAGTTTTTCTCCGGCATCGGGCCGGCCAGCGCCAGAACCGATATCGCCAGGGCGCCGCCGACGATCAGCGAGGCATTCAGCGTCTGTGCCATGGCCAGCGCCGACTCCTCGCGGCAGCGGCTCCACGTGATGATGCCGGCAAGGGCATAGAGGAAGGCCGCGGCGAGCGGCAGGGCGACCACCGGCGAGACGGTCTCGGCGCCCGGATTGATGGCGATGAGGACACCGGCAAGGCCGATGGCAACCGCGCTCCAGCGGCGCCGGCCGAGCGGTTCCTTCAGGACGAGCCGCGACAGCACCGCCATCCATATCGGCGCGGTGTAATAGCAGGCGGCGGCGAGCGCAAAGGACATGGCGGGAAGGGCGGCGTAGTAGCAGAGCCACATGCCGGTGAGGCAGAGGCTGCGCAGCCAGACCCAGCCCGGCCGGACCGGACGCAGGCGATCGAGGCCCGACGTCGCCGCGACGGCGCCCGCAATCAGGATCGCGGCGAAGGCCGAGCGGATGAGGACGAGTTGGCCGAGGCCGACATGGTCGCCGGCGACTTTCACCAGGGCGTCCGACAGCGACAGCAGAAAGACAGCCCCGGTGATCGACAGGATGCCGAGGGTGGGGTGGCCGGCGGTGGGTGAGACAGGGGATTTCCATTCCATGGGGTATGGAAAGCAGGCGCGGATGCCTGTTAAAAATGATTTCCTGTCGCCAATGCATGAAAAAATATCATGGATTCTTTCGCTCGCTCCCTGCCGCCGCTCTCGCGCCTGAGGCCGTTCGAAGCGGCCGCGCGGCTGGAAAGCTTCACGCTGGCGGCCGCCGAACTCGGCCTTACCCAGACCGCCGTCAGCAAGCAGATTTCTCTCCTGGAAGCCGATCTCGGCACCGCGCTCTTTGAGCGCCGGAACCGGGCCGTGTTCCTGACCGAGGAGGGGCGGCGCTTCGGCCGTGTGGTCACCGCTGCTCTTGCCGAGATCGCCGCGGAAGCCGCCCATCTGCGCGGTGCGCTCGTTCCGGGCGGGTTGGTGCTGCACTGCCAGCTTTGCGAGGCGTTCTACTGGCTGATGCCGCGGCTCTCCCGGTTTCACGAGCGCCATCCCGACATCGAGCTGCGCGTCGTCAGCTCGCTGGAGCCGCTGACGGCGGCGCGCGAGCCCTTCGACGTCGCGATCCAGACAACGGGGCGGGCGTCCGGCTCGGCGCGGCTCGCCTTCACGGCTGCCGACGAGGTCTTTCCGGTCTGCGCGCCGGAGGTTCTGAAAGGCGTGTCGCTGCCGCTGGCGCCGCAAGAGCTGTCGGCCTTTCCGCTGCTCTCGCACCTGGTCGTGCCGCAGGACTGGATGGACTGGTCCGACTGGTTCGACGTCATCGGCGTCCCGGTTCCCGCCGACCTGCGCCCGACCCATTTCGACAGCTTTCCGCTCGTCGTCCAGGCGGCGGTCGCGGGGCAGGGGATCGCGCTCGGCTGGCGGCGCACCGTCGATACCATGCTCGCCGAGGGAAAGCTGGTCCGCCCCTCTACCGACGTCGTCAAACGCCCGACCGAGCTGTCGGTCTTCCGCGGCAGCCGACGGGGCGGCCATGCGGAAACCCGCGCACTGTTAGATTGGCTCGGCGAGGAGCTGGCGCTTCCGCTGTGAGCGGCGACGTTAAGTTTGGTCAGGGGTGCGCGGCGAATTTCGCAACGGATGCCGTCACTTGTTTCCTCGACATCGAGCCATGGCCGTATTCCCCGGCGTGCTTTTGCAGTAAGGTGCCGGCCAAAATCTGCCGGAGTTGCCCGGAGAGCCCCGGAGTGCCAATGCCCGAGCCCGCGAAGACCGCCCTTTACGACTGCCGCGACAACCCGGTGCCGGCCGGCGCCGAGGTCTGGACGCTGACGACCCGCGACGGGATCACGCTGCGCGGCGCGCGCTGGCCGAGCGCGGTGTCGCGCCATCGCGGCACGGTCTGCCTGTTGCACGGGCGGGCCGAGTTCATCGAGAAATATTACGAGGTCATCCACGACCTGCAGGCGCGCGGGTTCGAGGTCGCGACCGTCGACTGGCGCGGGCAGGGCGGTTCGCAGCGGCTGCTCTCCAACCCGCGGCGCGGCCATGTGGACGATTTTTTCGACTATGAGCTCGATCTCGACGCGTTCCTCGCCAAGGTCGAATCCGCCTGCCGGCCGCCCTATTTCGCGCTCGGCCATTCCACCGGCGGGGCGGTTCTCCTGCGCGCCGCGCGCCGGCTCCACGGGCGCATCAGGCGCATGGTGCTGACTTCGCCGCTGGTCGACTTCGGCCCGCTGCCGCTGCCGCCGGCCCTGATCGGGCCGCTTTCCGGCACGCTCTCCTATATGGGCCTCGGCACGCTGTTCGTGCCCGGCGGCAAGGTCACCGACATCTACCAGATCCCGTTCGAGGACAATCTCTTGACCTCGGACCCGGACCGCTATGCGCGCACCCAGACCGTGGTCGCGGCGCGGCCGGACCTTGCGCTCGGCGCGCCGACCATCGGCTGGCTCTATGCCGCGTGCCAGACGGTATCGCTGTTCAAGCGCACCGACTTTCCGCCGACCGTCAACGTGCCGACGCTGATCCTGACGGCCGGGGGCGACAAGGTGGTCTCGGTGCGGGCCCAAGAGGAGCTGGCGCTGTGCCTGCGCGGCGGTGGGCACCTCTTCGTCGCCGGCTCCAAGCACGAGCTGATGATGGAGCGGGACGTGTTCCGGAACCAGTTCTGGGCCGTGTTCGACGCCTATGTTCCCGGCTCCGACGCCGACCGGGAGGCCAAGAGGCCGACGGTCGTCGTCAAGGCGGCGAACGGTTAGGTTTTTCGGGGGGGCGGGCATCGACCGCAGCCCCGGAGGCAGGCGGCAAGGCCCTGCCCGCCACATCATCCGTGCGCTGTGCCGGCAACGGTCGGCGATGCCCTTGAGACGCCTCAGCCGGAAAGCTTCTTCAATACCTGTTCGTGCAGGCGCGGATCGCCCGAGGCGACGACCTGGCCGCCCGAGCCGGCCGGTCCGCCGCTCCAGTCGGTGACGACGCCGCCGGCGCCTTCCACGATCGGGATCAGCGGCGCGATGTCCTGGATCTTCAGGCCCGCCTCGACGACGAGGTCGGCCTGGCCGGCGGCAAGCACGCAATAGCCGTAGCAGTCGGTGCCGAAACGGGTGAGCTTCGCCTCTCGCGACACCGCCTCGAAGGCCGGGCGCTCTTCGTCGGAGAAGAAGTCCGGTCCGGTGGACAGAAGCGCGGCATCGGCAAGGTCCGGGCAGGGGCGGGTCCTCAGCGGCGTCTCGATGCCGGCGCGCGTCAGCACCGCGGTCTCGCAGTCGCCGAAGAAGGTCTCGCCGACGAAGGGCTGGTGCATCATGCCGATGCGCGGCCGGCCCCCCTCCATCCGCCCGATGAGAACGCCCCAGGTCGGCAGGCCGACGATGAAGCCGCGTGTGCCGTCGATCGGATCGAGGATCCAGACCGCCTCCGCATCGCCCCGCTCCAGGCCGTGCTCCTCGCCGTCGATGCCGTCCTCGGGGAACCGCTCGGCGATCAGCCGGCGCATGGCGGCCTCGGCCGCGCGGTCCGCCTCGGTCACCGGATCGAAGGCGTTTTCGTCCTTGTTGTCGACTCGAACGAGGTTCCGAAAGCGCGGAAGAATCTCGTCCGAGGCCGCTTTCGCGAGTGCTTCGCAGAAGAATTTCAGTTGATCTGACGCTAGCATATCAGCCATGCAAAGTGCGCAATGCTTCGGGTTTTCACGGATGTTCGTCTACCATACTGCCAAAAACTGTCCAATAAAATTATTTAAAATCAAACAGTTGCGACGTATGGCTGTTTTTCAGGCAATTTCAACCCCAGGGTAAATTTCGCCCAAAATTTGCTTTTGAGGTGCGTTCGGCGCGCGATGCGACGTGACGGCACTTGACCTTTTTGCGCTGCACTTTCATATTTGTGCAGTGCGGTACGGCGTTGTCGTATCGCTGCCCTCCTTGGGCGTTTCCTCCCTAGACTTGGGCCGCCTCTTGCAAAAGAGAGCGGCCCCTTTTCTTTTCCGGCCCTTTTTTCCGAGATCCGATGCGCCGGCGTTATCGCCCGTGCGCCTATTCGGCCGCCTGGGATTGGGGCACGAAGCCTCCCAGATCAACATCGGCCATGGCATCGACGAAGGTGGCGATGTCGCGCTCCAGCCGTCCCCAGCCGGCGGCGCGCTCGTAGGTCCGCTCGTCCATATAGAGCGCGCGGTTGACCTCGACCTGCAGGGCATGGAGCCCCTGGGCCGGGCGGCCGTAATGCTCGGTGATGAAGCCGCCGGCATAGGGCTTGTTGCGGGCGACCGAGTAGCCGAGGCTGCGCAGCACGCGCGCCGCGGTGTCCGAGACGATGTCGCTGCAGGAGGTGCCGAAGCGGTCGCCGATGACGAAGTCGGGCCGGCGCCAGCGATCCTGGCCGCGCACGACCGACGGCATGGAATGGCAGTCGATCAGCACCGCATGGCCGAAGCGGACATGGGTTTCGGCGAGAATGCGCCGCAGCGCCGCGTGATAGGGCTTGTAGAGCATCTCGATGCGGCGCATGGCGTCGGCGAGCGGCAGGCGGTCGATATAGATCTCCTGGCGCTCTGCGACGATGCGCGCGATCGTGCCGAGCCCGCTGGCGACCCGCGGCGAGCGGCTGTTGGCATAGCGCGGCAGTTCGCCGTCGATCATCGCCGGATCGAGCTCGTAGGGCTCGCGGTTGACGTCGAGATAGGCGCGCGGAAAGCGCGCCCGCAGCATCGGCGCGCCGCGTGCAATGGCAGCGGCAAACAGCTCGTCGACGAAGGAATCCTCCGACCGGCGGATGGTGTTCTCGCACAGCCGCGAGGCTTCCAGGAACGCTTCGGGGTAGTCGTGGCCCGAGTGCGGCGAATTGAAGACGAAAGGAATCTCGTGGGCGGCCGGGCGGATCACCTCGAACGGTGGACTGTCGTCGAAATTTTCGATGATCTTCATCGCGTCAGTTTGCTATTCTGCCGGGCCGGATGGAAGGACGGAGCAAATGGTTAATGGCGGGCATGGTGCCAAGAACGCACGGCGCTGTCCATCGCTGCCTGCAATCGGCGCCGGTTTCACCGGTTATTTACCAGACCGACGGTCTAATGGGGCGACAACGGACGGCAGAGGCCGACAAAGATAATCAAAATCGGAACAGGTACCTGAATGTCGCGGATACTCCTTGCCGAAGACGACAACGATATGCGTCGTTTTCTCACCAAAGCCCTCCAGACCGCGGGCTATGACGTCATCTCTTTCGACAATGGCCGCAGCGCCTATGAGCGGGTGCGCGAGGAGCCATTCACGCTGCTGCTGACCGATATCGTGATGCCGGAGATGGACGGCATCGAGCTTGCCCGCCGGGCGACCCAGCTCGATCCGGACCTGAAGGTCATGTTCATCACCGGCTTTGCCGCCGTCGCGCTCAATCCGGATTCCAACGCCCCCAAGGACGCCAAGGTGCTGTCCAAGCCCTTCCACCTGCGCGAGCTCGTCAACGAGGTCGAGCGGCTGCTGGCGGCCTGATCCGGGCGGCTGCGAACAGCCTGAAGCGGGCGGCATATCGTCCGCCGACCGGTTTTGCCGGCCTGGCCGTCTTTTCGGGTCTTGCACGGCGCAACGAAGCCGGCTATATCCCCCGAACGTCGTCCCGGCGACGCCAAAACCCCGGGTTTTGGGCGGTTAGCTCAGCGGGAGAGCACTACGTTGACATCGTAGGGGTCACTGGTTCAATCCCAGTACCGCCCACCATTCTTTTCCACTCACGCCAAACTCGCTTCGCTCGCTGGCTCCGTGAGGGCCTCGCATGAGCTCGGGCGGCCGGTCGGCCTTGCGAAGCCGTTGGCTTCATTGGGGCATCTCACGGCAGTTCGCTTCGCTCACGCCTGCGATGGCGCGGCGCATCGGCGCCGACGGGCGGTCGCCCTTGCGAGCCCTTTGGGTTCGGGTTTTGTCTCACGGCCGAGCGTTCGCTAGCGCTCACTGGCCTGCGACGGCGCGGCCTGACCGGCCGGCGCCCGTTCGGGCTTGCGAGCCCTGCGGGCTCGGTTCTTCCCACTCACGCCAAACTCGCTTCGCTCGCTGGCTCCGTGGGGGCC
>NZ_NPEV01000038.1 GCF_003258835.1 Rhodobium orientis
GCGGATGCATCCGCGCCTTGGAAGGATTTCAATTGTCTTCGTCCTGTCGTCATTTAGTCCAGTCGCCCGCCGGCCTCAATGGGCGTTGCCCGGGAAAGGGTTTGCGAGGCATCAACTCATTTTCATCGGATCGTTACATTGGCTGTCGGAAGCGCTTGAAAGCGCGGCCATCATCGCTATAGTCCCGCCCTGTTCCGGCGCCCTCGCGCGCCGCGCGGAGGGGTGGCCGAGTGGTCGAAGGCGCACGCCTGGAACGCGTGTATACGGGTAACCGTATCGTGGGTTCGAATCCCACTCCCTCCGCCATTTTCTGACTTCGCGCTGTCGCCCTCCGGGCTTCGCTCCAGTCGGGACCTCGCATCGGCTCGGGCGGCTGCTCGCCTTGCGAACTCTTTGAGTTCGAACGTTCTCCCCATTTGTCCGGCATTTTTCTCGCTCACGGCGGTCTCGCTGCGCTCGACGCCTCGGCGGGGGCAGCGAGACCGGCCGACGCCCGGTCGGGCTTGCGAACCCTTGCGGGTTCGGACTGGGCTCGGCGCCGCGACTATCGCGCCGTCGGGCAGTTCTTTCAGGTGCCGTGAGCCGGGCGGTTCAGGCGTTGGTCGCGTCGCCGCCGGGACCGGACGCGCTCTGACGACCCCGCGGCCATTCGCCGTGTAAATCGTCGATCACGAAGGGGTGGCGGTGGCGGCCGGGCGCGGCGGGTTCGCCTTCCAGAAGATGCGGGTGGTCGGCGGCAAGGTCGGAATGGTCGTGCTCCGGGGCATCGTCGTCGGCGGCCGGCCAGACCACGACGGCGAGCAACCCGCCGACCGCGGTGATCGCTGCCAGAACGCCGGCTGCCACGGCAAGGCCGGCATTTGCCCCGAGCCAGCCGGCCAGCGGATAGGTCACCAGCCAGCAGGCATGGGAGAGGGCGAACTGGGCGGCAAAGACGGCCGGACGGTCCGCCTGGTGCGCGGAGCGGCGCAACAGCCGCCCGGACGGCACCTGCGCCAGGGAAAATCCGGCGCCGATGGCGAACCACAGCACCAGCAGCATGGCGTAGCCGCCGAGGAAGACGGCAAGGGTCGCGGAGACAAACAGCAGCATCGCCCCGCCCAGCATGACGCTGCGGTCGGACAGGCGGGTGAGCAGCCGCGGCAACAGGACCGCGACCAGCATCGATCCGGTCCCGAAGCTTGCAAGGGCGAGCGCCGTTGCCCGCTCGCCGAGCCCGAACGAAGCCTGGACGTAGACGACGGTGTTGACGATGACGATCGCGCCCGCCGCAGCGGTCGCCAGGTTGACGGCCAGAAGCCCGCGCAGGCGCGGCGTCGCCAGATAGATGCGCAGACCGCGCAGGGTCCGGTCGTAGAAGCTTCGTGTTTCGGTTGCCGTTGCCGCCGGCAGGACCACGGAGACGACCAGCGCGGCGGAGGCAAGAAAGCCGATCGCCGTGCCGACGAACAGGTAATGGAAGCCCATCACCGTCAGAAGGGCCGCGGCAAGCACCGGGCTGACGAGGTTTTCCAGATCGTAGGCGAGCCGCGACAGCGACAGGGCATTGGTGTAGCTCGCCTCGTCGTCGACAATGTCGGGAATGGTCGCCTGGAAGGCCGGGGTGAACGCGGCGGAGGCCGATTGCAAGGCAAAGATCAACAGATAGACCTGCCAGACCTCGGTGACGAAGGGCAGAAAGGCGACGATCGCCGCCCGCACGAGATCGAGCCCGACCAGCAGCGCCCGGCGCGGGAGGAGACCGACCACGGCCGCGGCGACCGGGGCAACGCCCACATTGGCGAGCATCCGGATGGCGAGCGCCGTGCCGAGCACCGTGCCCGCCCTGTCGCCGGCAAGGTCATAGGCAAGGAGCGCCAGCGCCACCGTGGCAAGGCCTGTGCCCAGAAGCGCGACGATCTGGGCCAGGAACAGGTGCCGGAAGGTCGGATTGGCGAGAACGGCAAACATCTGGAAGAGCGGTCCGATGGTGCAAGGGGCGCAAAGGTACGCCGTTGATCGGAAACCCTCGGGCGCAGGACTCAGCGGGCGCGGGATTCCATCGGTGCATTATGGCGGCACGTGGCACCGTTTACGATGGCGGCCCGCGCGAAAAGGTCACAGGGTCCGGCGATTTTTTTCGCGCATGCCGGGCCGCCGAATTGCAGGGCGCAGGCACGCGGCGTGTCCGGAGGGGAAGCGGCATCGTCCGCGGGCGGCAAGATTCCGCGCCCCACGGGCGCCTTGCAGGCGCGGTTTCGCGCGCCGGACCTTCGCAACAGCGCATATCGCGGCGGCGGCTCCGCATCAAAAAATGGTCCGGGACCTAGTCAATTTACCGGATGCAATTGCGAATTAATTGCAAATACGCTTTATACAGATGACCTGATCGCATCGGCGGGGGCCTGGCCTGCCGCGGCGACTTGATCGGGATCAAAGCCGGAGACGACCGGCCGGGCCTAATGTGTTGCGACTGAAACGCATTGGCTTTTGCAAAACGCCATGCCGCCGGAGTCCCGCAGGTCGGGCCGCGCGGCGGCCGTGTCGATGCGCGAGACTGTGGAGCGACGAGACGTGTTTTTTCGAGTGATTGCCCTTGCCCTGTTGATCTGCGTTGCCGCAGTGCCGGGCCATAGCCTCGCCGAGCCCGACTACCGCGGCATGATGGAGCGCATCGAGGCGCTGCTGAGCGAGGCCGCGGCGGACTACCGGGCAGGCGACGCCGACAGCGCCAAGGACAAGGTGCAACGCTCCTATTTCGAGATTTTCGAGAACCTGGAAGGGCCGATCCGCGTCAACGTCTCGGCCAAGAAGAACATCGTCCTTGAGGGCGAATTCGGCGATATCCGCAAGCTGATCATCGACGGCGCTCCGGTCGAGACGGTCGAGGCGCGGCTCAACGCTCACATCGCGGCGATCTGGGCCGTGCTGCCGGAGCTGGAAGGCGGCCACGTGCTGGAAGCGGAACCCGCTGCCGGCGCGGCGACGGCTCCCGAAACGGCGCAGGCGGCCCCGGCCGAGCCGCAGACCGTCGAGCCGCACTGGGTCAGCGTCACCGAGCGGATCGGCGCGCTGATCGACAGCGCTGCCGACGCCTATGAGGCGGGTGATCCGGACAAGGCCCGCGACCTCATCACCGAGGCCCAGTTCGACGGCTACAAGAACTCGCTGCTGGAGACCGTCGTCCGGCGCTATGTCAGCCAGGCCCAGGACGTTGCCTACAACGCCGAATTCCGGCGCATCTCCGGGCTCGTCGACGACGGCAAGCCGGCGCGCATGGTGCGCGCCTCGGGCCAGGTGCTGGTCAACGACATGCAGGATGTCCTGCCCGGCCTGCCGCTGATCGAGGGCACCTCGGTCGTGGAAGAGGCCCCGCAGGAGACCGGCGAACGGAATTGGCGCACCGTTGCCGACAATGTGCTCGACGAGATGCGAAAGGCCATAGCCCTGCATCAGGACGGCGACACCGGCAAAGCGGTTGGCGCCGTTCAGGATGCCTATTTCGATGTCTTCGAGGGCTCCGGCATGGAGAGCACGCTGGGCGCGCGCGACGCCGGCCTGATGAGCCGCATCGAGGCCCATTTCAGCAAGCTCATGGGCCTGATGAAGAGCGATGCTTCGGCCGGTGATCTGGATGCGGCGCTCGCAACCATGTCCGCCGACCTCGACGCCGCCGTTGCGCTCCTCGGCAGCGGTTCCGACACGCCGTGGGCGCTGTTCCTCTATTCGCTGATGATCATCCTGCGCGAGGGCTTCGAGGCGATGCTGATCGTCACCGCGGTCATCACCTACCTCGTCAAGACCGGCAACCGCGACAAGCTCGGCGTCGTCGTCAACAGCGTCGTCGTCGCGCTCGCCCTCAGCGTCGCCACCGCGGTGCTGGTGAAATGGGTGTTCCAGGTCTCCGCGGCCAGCCAGGAGGTGCTGGAAGGCGCCACCATGCTGCTCGCCACCGTCGTCCTCTTCTCCATGAGCTACTGGCTGATCTCCAAGGCCGAGGCCGAGAAGTGGATGGCCTATATCAAGGACACCATGGCCCGCTCGCTGTCCTCCGGATCGCTGAAGGCGCTGTGGTTCGTCGGCTTCCTCGCCGTCTACCGCGAGGGCGCGGAAACCGTCCTCTTCTACGAGGCGCTGACCGCCAATGCCGAGACGTCTGCCGGCCTCTGGGCGATCGTCGGCGGCTTTGCCCTCGGCTGCGTCGGCCTTGCCGTCATCTATCTCGCGTTCCGCCTCGGCGCGGCGCGGCTGCCGATCCGGCCGTTCTTCATGGTGACCAGCGCGCTGCTCTACTACATGGCCTTCGTTTTCGCCGGCAAGGGCGTGATGGAGCTGATCGAGGGCAAGATCATCGCGCCGACACTGGTGCCCGGCATGCCGGAAATCCCGTTCATCGGCCTCTATCCCTATCTGGAAACCCTGGCGCCCCAGGCCGTTCTCATCGCTGCCGCGCTGCTCGCGCTCGTCGCCGTCGGCCGCCGCAAGCCCCCGCACAAGGAGCCCGCCACCGAAGCCTCCGAACTGAAAGCCTCCTGACAGGAAGGGCCCGAGACAGATCACCGGCGCTTCCCGTCACAGAATTGCAAATGATTTTCATGAGCAATTGCGAAGCGTCGATTCCCCACCTCCAAACGTCACGCGGACAGGAAAGGAGAGAATCGACCGCAACGATGTCACGTCGCGATGCGCGCACACGCATCGCATCAACAGGCAACACCATTTGGGACAGAACATCATGAAAATGCATTGTGTTTTCGCAATGGCGACGGCCATCGGCCTGTCGCTGCCGCTCGCCGCGAACGCCGAGGAGTTCAAGGAATTCCCGATCGGCGAGGCGCTGGAACTGAACACGCTTGAGGTCGCCGCCGTCTATCTGAAGCCGATCGACATGGAACCGCGCGGCATCGACCTGCCGGCCTCCCAGGCCGACATTCACCTGGAAGCCGACATCCACGCCATGAAGGGCAACGCCAACGGCTTCGGCGCCGGCGAATGGGTGCCCTACCTTACCGTCTCCTACCGGCTGGAAAACCAGGATACCGGCAAGGTCATCGCCGGCAACCTGATGCCGATGGTCGCCGTCGACGGCCCGCACTACGGCTCCAACATCAAGATGCCGGGCGCCGGCAACTACAAGCTGACCTTCCACGTCGATCCGCCGTCGCGCCAGGGCTTCGGCCGCCACACCGACGAGGCGAGCGGCGTCGGCAAGTGGTTCCAGGCCTTCGACGCGGACTACGATTTCAAATACGTGCCGATCGAATAGCCGGCGCGCAATGCGGCGGTGCGCTGTCATGACCTGCGCCGCCGGACAAGAAAGCCTTTGCAGGGATTCGTTCCGGGTTTGCCCGGAGCGGGTCCCTCAAGGCGTCTTCAAGACCGGGACGATAGTCCCGCAACACCACCAGACCCGGAGGCGGCGGAGCGGCCTTTCATGATTGTCTATCTCACAAATATCGCCGAGGCGTTCCTGCCGGCGGCCCTCATCACCGGGATTCTCGTCGCGCTGGCGCCCGGCGAGACCAAGCGGCGCGATGTCGTTGCAGCGGCATGGGCGGTCGCGGCGGCGCTCGGCGTCGGCTGGGTTGTCTATGGCCTTGCCGCGGCAAACGGCGTCGAGGTTCGCGCCAAGACCGTCATCCGGATCGTCGCCATCGCGGCGCTCGTCGGCGCACTGGTGCTGGCGGTGCTGCGCTGGCGCCTTGCCGACCGGCGCCGCGTCTGGTTCGTGATTGCCACGATCGGGGTTGCCGCTGTTCTGGCATTCCAGGCAATGTTCGACGTCCTTTCCGGCACGGCCGACCGCAGCTTCACGGCGACCGCCGTCCTCAACACCGAACTCATCGCCAATTCGGCGGCCGTCGCCCTCGGTGCCATTCTCATGACCGCGCTGACGGCGTTCGTTGCCCATATGAGTCGGCGGGTGGTTCGCACGGCGACCGGCGTCCTCGTTGCCGCCGCCGCCGTCCTTGCCGCGACCTGGGGCGCGGAGGTCATGCTCGGCGCCCTGCAGATGGGCCTCCTTGAGGTGACCTCGGGCCGCGTCAGCTTCGTCGCCAAGGCGACCCAGTATGGCGGCTCGACCGGCTATGGCGCGCTGGTCCTGCTGGCACTCCTCGCCGTGGCTTTCTTCCTTGCTCGTCCTTCAAGCGACGACGGCATGAGCGAGGCGAGCGACGGACGGGCGGAACGGCGCAAGCGCCGGGCCTTTGCCCTCGGTGAGGCGCGCTGGCTGCGGGCGACGCTTGCCGTCGGCACGTTCCTGACGGTGACACTCCTCTATTACGACCTCTACGCCTCGCTGCCGCCGACCCTGTCGAAGGCCGAGGCCGCCGTGCCGAACGATGAGGGTGTCGTCCGCGTCCCCATCGACAGCGTCAAGGACGGCAAGCTCTACCGCTTCGCCTATATCGCCTCCGACGGTCACCGGGTCCGGTTCTTCCTGATCAACCGCTACGACGAGGACCACGTGAAGATCGGCGTCGTCTATGACGCCTGCATGATCTGCGGCGACGACGGCTACATCCAGGACGGCAACGACGTCATCTGCATCGCCTGCAATGTGCGCGTCTTCGTGCCCTCCATCGGCAAGGCCGGCGGCTGCAATCCGATCCCGCTGGAACACGCCGAGGACGGCGGCGACATCGTCATCGCCGCGCGCGAGCTGGAGCGCGGCGCCAAATACTTCTCCGAGGTGGTCGCGATCACCGTCACCGACCCGGTGACCGGCAACGACCTGATCAACCTCGAAGCGCCCTACCGCTACGACTTCAAGGGCAACACCTTCTTTTTCGAATCCCAGGATTCCTACGATGCGTTCAAGGCCGAGCCGGAGAAATATGCCGGCGAGGTCGAGGGGCGCCTCTACCGGGTCCAGGGCCACCAGACGCGAGGATAGGCGATGTATCTGCGCATGATCCGGCAGTCGTTCTTCGAGGGGCGCAAGCGCAAGGCGCTGGCGGCGATCACCGTGGCGCTCGCCGCCGCCCTGATCACGACGCTCCTCAACCTTTCCGTCGACGTCGGCGACAAGATGGCAAAGGAGATGAAGGCCTACGGCTCCAACATCCGAGTCGTCCCCAAGAGCGAAAACATCCCGCTGAAGATCGGCGGCGTCGACTTCAACCCGCTGAAGGGCCGCGACTACCTCGACGAGGCCGAACTCACGAAGATCAAGGACATCTTCTGGAGCAACAACATCGTCGGCCTGGCGCCGTTCCTGGACGTGCCGGTGGAAATCGCCGGCAAGGACGCAGGCCGCGTCTCCCTGATCGGCACCTATTTCAGGAAATCCATGCCGCTGCCGAGCGACGAGGAGTATCGCACCGGTGTGCGCATCACCCATCCCTACTGGCAGGTGACCGGCGCCTGGCCGGACGACGAGTCCGCATCCGAAGTGCTCATCGGCCGGTCGCTGGCCCGTCGTCTCGGCGTTGCGGCCGGCGACACCATCGGCGTCACCCGGCCGACGGAAGGGTCGGGCGGATCGGCTGAGGCGAGCTACCGGATCACCGGCATCCTTGCCACCGGCGAGGCCGAGGACAACGCCATCGTCGCCCCGCTCGGCGCCGTGCAGGCGCTCGCCGGCCTCCAGGGCAAGGTGCAGTCGGTCAGCGTCAGCGCGCTCACCATTCCGGAGAACGAGCTGTCGCGGAAGGCGATCCGCGATCAGGACTCCCTCAGCACCTCCGAATACGACGTCTGGTACTGCAGCGCCTTCGTCAGCTCCATCGCCCACCAGATCGAGGAGGCGGTGATCAACGCTTCGGCCCGGCCCGTCTGGCAGGTCGCGGCCGGCGAGGGCGTCGTCATCGGCAAGTTGCAGGTCCTGATGCTGGTGGTGACGCTCGCCGCCTTCGCCTCGGCCGCGATGGGCGTCTCCTCGCTGATGAACACCGCGGTGATGGAGCGGGCGCGCGAGATCGGCCTGATGAAGGCGCTCGGCGCCGCGGAGTGGCAGATCCATCTCCTGTTCCTCACCGAGGCCGTCATCATCGGCGTCGTCGGCGGCATTCTCGGCTTCCTGGCGGGCTCCGGCCTTTCCCAGGCGGTCGGCTGGGCGGTGTTCGGATCCAGCCTCGCCTTCCACTGGATCGCGGTTCCCGTCGTCATCGCCGTTTCCGTTGCCACTGCCCTTGCCGGCTCGATCCTGCCGGCGCGTTCGATCACACGGCTGATGCCGGTCGAGGTGCTCTATGGCCGTTAATTCCAAGCTTCGCTCCGCCTTCCTGTGGCGGATGCTCGTCAAGGCGCTGACCGTCAGGAAAGGCCGCGCCGCCATCGCCGTCGCCTCGATCATGGTCGGCGCGGCGGTGGTCTTTGCGCTGACCAGCCTCTATCTCGACATCTCCCGCAAGATGAGCGAGGAGCTGCGCGCCTACGGAGCGAATTTCTTCGTCGGCCCCGCGGCTTCCAGCCCCGACCGGCGCTTCGACCTTGCCGCCTACCGCAGGATCGTCGCCTCCGTTCCGGAGGAGAAGCTGGCCGGCGCCAGCCCCTTCCTCTATGGCGTCGTGCGCCTCGACCTCGGCAATGCGGTGCTCGCCGGCGTTGACTTTACGGGCCTCAAAGCCATCTCGCCCTACTGGCAGCCCGAAGGCGGCTGGATCACCGTCGATTTCGACGAGCGCAACTGCATCGTCGGGCGCGGGCTCGCCGACAAGATGGAGTTGACCGTCGGCAAGACGGTCACCGTCTTCAACCGCGACAAGACGTTCCGGACCGAGCTTCGGGTCAAGGGCATCGTGGAGACCGGCGAGGCCGCCGACGAGCAGATGTTCGTCAACATGTCGCTGGCGAAAAAGATCTTCGGCACCGGCGGGCGCATCGACCTCGCCATGCTGAGCGTCGTCGCCGAAGGGACGGAGGCGGACGCGCTGGCCGCGCGCATCAACACCCAGTTCCCCGAGGTCGAGGCCAAGCCGATCCGCAAGATCTCCCAGTCCGACGGGCGCATCCTCGACAAGATCGAGGGTTTCATGGCGCTGGTCGCGGCGATCATCCTCGTCATCACCACGCTGTGCGTGAACGCCATCCTGTCGGCGATGGTGGTGGAGCGCACGCCCGAGATCGGCCTGCAGAAGGCGCTCGGCGCCGACGACCGGGCGATCGTGCTGCAGTTCCTCGCCGAAACGGTGCTGATCTGCCTTGTCGGCGTCGCGCTCGGCCTCGTCGTCGGCTTCGCGCTGGCCCAGGTCCTCGGCCAGACGGTGTTCAGCGCCTGGGTGTCCCTGCGCCCCCTCGTCGTGCCGCTGACCGTCGGCATCTCGCTCGTTGCGGCCATTGCTGCCGCCGTCATCCCGATCCGGAGCGCGATCGGCGTCGTTCCCGCCCGCGTTCTGAAAGGAGAGTAATCTTATGGACAAAAGGATTGATTTCGACACCGCCGCGATGTTCGCGAGCGATTATTCGCGAACCTCCAAGCCCGTCATCGAGACGGACGGCCTGACCAAACAGTTCGGCACTGTCGCTGCGCTCGACGACGTCGACATCTGCATCCGCGAGGGCGAGTTCGTCGCCATCATGGGCCCGTCCGGATCGGGCAAGACCACGCTCCTCAATATCCTGTCCTGCCTCGACACGCCGAGCGCCGGCACCTACCGGCTGGACGGGCTCGACGTCTCGACGCTGACGGAGCCGGAGCGGGCGGTGATCCGGCGCGAGAAGATCGGCCTCGTCTTCCAGCAGTTCCACCTCATTCCGTATCTCACGGCGCTGGAAAACGTCATGCTGGCCCAGCACTACCACAGCGTCGCCGACGCCGACGAGGCGATGGAGATCCTCCAGAGCGTCGGCCTTAGCGCCCGCGCCAGCCATCTGCCGTCACAGCTTTCCGGCGGCGAGCAGCAGCGGGTCTGCATCGCCCGCGCCCTCGTCAACGAGCCGGCCATCATCCTTGCCGACGAGCCGACCGGCAATCTCGACGAGGAGAACGAGAAGCTGATCATCGAACTGTTGCAGCGGCTGCACGAGGACGGCCGGACGATCGCCCTCGTCACCCACAATCCGGAGATGGGAGCGCTCGCCGACCGCACCATCCGCCTGCGCCACGGCAAGTTGGACGGATGAGGAAGGGGACCATGACGATGCTGCGGTTTTTTCTCGTGATCCTTGCCTCCGCGTTCCTCATCGCCTGCGAGCCGGAGGCGACCGTCGAGGTCGGCAAGGCGGCGCCCGACCTGACGGTGATGGATCTCGACGGCCGGCCGGTAAAGCTGTCGGAGATGCGCGGCAAGGTCGTCTTCGTGAATTTCTGGTGGTCCGGCTGCGGCCCCTGCCTTGCCGAGATGCCGGAGATCGACCAGGTCTACCGGCGCTATCGCGACGAGGGCCTGGAAGTGCTCGCCGTCAATATCGGCCAGGACGTCGACACCATCCGCAACACCAACCGCCGGCTCGGCCTCGCCTATCCGCTGGTGTCGGACGAGCTGAAGATCTCCACCAAGCACTATGGCGTCGCGTTCGCGCCGACCTCTTTCCTGATCGACCGCGAAGGCGTCGTCCGCGAGCGCATCAACGGGCCGGTGACCGAAGAGACGCTGACGCAAAAGGTCGCCGGTTTTCTTTGAAAGACGGCCGGGACGGACGGGCGGAAAGATGGCTAGCCGCAAAAGGACCTCAGGGCTTCGGGAAGGTCGCGATATAGGCGGCGAGCGCGGCGATGCCGTCGTCGCCGAGCCCGCTCTTCATCTTGTCCTGCATAGCCTTGTGCTCGCCCGGACCCTGGTATTCGCGGAGTTTTGCGACGACCTCATCCGTCGGCACCGTGGCAAGGCGTTTGGAGCGGCCGAGCGCCTTCATGCGGCCGTCACCGCCATGGCAGGCGGCGCAGCGCTCCGCGTAAAGGGATTTTCCATGTTCAATGAGCGCTGCATCGTCTGCGGCCGCGACGGACGACGAGAGAACCAGAAACGCCAGGGTGATCGGAAAGGGACGCGGCATGCTCAGAACTCGCTCGACTGGATTCGCGGTGGCGGACATGGCCACACGATGCCGCCAATGAGAGGCATCCGCAATATGGGCGCGGCCGCAGCGGTGTTATGTCTCGGCTTCGCACTTGCCGGCTGCCAGGGTGAGACAACGGCAAAGGTCGGCGAGGCGGCGCCGGAACTCGGCGCCATCGACCTTGATGGCAACACCGTCCGGCTCGCCGATTTCCGCGGCGACGTCACGGTCGTCAATTTCTGGCAGGGCGGTTGCGCCCCGTGCCTCACCGAAATGCCGAAGATCCAGGCCTTCCACGAAAAGCACATGAGCGACGGGGTGCACGTGCTGGCGGTCAATATCGGCGGCGGCCCGCGGATCATCCGCGACACTATCGCCGAGACCGGCGTCACCTTCGACTTTGCCTTCGACGAGGTGTTCGTCGCCTCGACCCGCTACCAGGTCAATTTCTTCCCGACGACCTATATCATCGACGGCAACGGCATCGTCCGCGACCGGATCGTCGGCGAGCTCCGGCCCGGCCAGTTGGAAACGCGGCTCGCCGACCTCAGGTGAGTCCGATGCGGCTCCCGCCGGGTCCGGCAATGGCGACGACGGCGATTCCGGTGCGGTCGAGTTCGCCGCGCACGCCCTTTGCGACCTCAAGCGCCGTCGCCTCGTCGGCGTGGAGGCAGAAGGTGTCGATCGGGGTCGAAAGCCGCGTTCCGTCGGCGGCGATCAGGCATCCGGCGTCCAGCATGGCAAGGACCTGGCGGGCGGCATCGGCCGGGTCGCGAATGACGGCCTCGGGCGCGCTCCGCGGCAACAGCCGACCATCGGGCGCGTAGCGGCGGTCCGCATAGGCCTCGTGCACGACCTGCAGGCCGGCCCTGTCCGCGGCGCGGGTCATTTCCGACAGGCAATTGGCAACGAAGAGGAGATCGCGGCTTGCAGCGCGGATGCCGCGGGCAACCGCGTCGGCAACGTCGCTTTCCTCATGTGCCATGTTGTTGAGCGCGCCGTGCGGCTTGACGAACTCCACACGCACGTCCCGCCCCGCGGCAAGCGCCTGCAGGGCGCCGATCTGGTACGTCACCAGATGCTCGATCTCCGGGGGCGTCATCGGGATGCGGCGGCGGCCGAAGCCGTGCAGATCGCCGAAGCCCGGGTGGGCGCCGATCGTGACGCCGTGCTCACGGGCAAGGTCGATCGTCGCGGCCATCACGTTGGGGTCTCCGGCATGCATGCCGCAGGCAATATTAGCCGAGGAGACGTACGGCATGAGCGCCTGGTCGTCGCCCATCCGGTAGGGCCCGAAGCTCTCGCCCATATCTGCGTTCAAAGAGATTTTCATGCACACACATGCTGTTGTGCGACCAATCCTGCGCAGGGCTCCCTTGTGTGTCCAATGCATTTATGGAAGATTTCCTTATGCATCTGAAACATAGTCGGAGCGCCCTGTGCTCGAACTGCGGGAATTGAGGAACTTCGTGGCGGTCGCGGAGTGCCTGAACATCACCAGCGCCGCCAACGCGGTGAACCTCAGCCAGCCGGCCCTGTCGCGGCAGATCCAGGCGCTGGAGAAAAAGCTCGGCGTTGCGCTGTTCGAGCGCGTCGGAAAGCGTCTTGTGCTGACGGCGGAGGGTGCGGATTTCGCTGCCCAGGCGTCGGAGCTTCTGGAGCGGGCGCAGGATCTCATGCACCGCGCCCGGCAGAGCGAGCCGGACCAGAGCGGCGCCCTCAGGATCGGCGCCTCGCCGCAGACGACAGCCTGGCTGCTGTCGCCGGCGATGGCCCGGTTCCGGACCATCCACCCCAAGGTCGACCTGATGGTCAGCGAGGGCAACAACGACGAACTGGTGGAAATGGTCGAGCACGGCGCGGCGCACATGGTGGTGGCCAATCTCGGCATCAGCAACATCCTCGTCGGCCAGCCGCTGTTCTCCGCCCAGCTCTTTGCCGTTCTGCCGCCCGCCCATCGCTGCGCGACGATGGCCTCGATCACCATCGACGACATCGCGCGCGACCCGATGATGGTGATGCGGCGGGGGTTCCTGACCCGGCACCTGTTCGAGCAGACCGCCGCCGCCCATGGGGTGCGGCCGCGGATCGTGCTGGAAAGCGACAGCACCCAGACCCTTGCCGCCCTTGCCCATGACGGGCACGGGGTGGCGATCGTCTCCTCGTCGGCGCAGAACATCACCGACATCGCCAATGCCGTGGAGCTTCGCTCCACCATCTGCCAGACCTCCGCGGAGGTCTCCGCGCTCTGGAACCCGCGGCGTTACCGGCCGGCCTACGTCCAGCGCTTCTTTCAGGCACTCGTCGATGTCGCCGGCGAACGGGGGCTAACGCTTGGTGCGGAGAAACAGGAAAAGTGAGCCGACCGCGGCAATGAGGAAGCCGAGCGCGATCGGATGGTCGACGACGGCGAGGGGCGAGTGGTTGGTGACGATGAGGGCCTGGCGCAACGACAGCTCGAACAGCGGGCCGATGACGAAGCCGATCAGGAAGGTGATGACCGAGTAGCCGAAGCGCTGCATGACGAAGCCGAGAAGGCCGAGCGCCAGCATGGTGAAGACGGAAAACACCGTGTCGCGCTCCAGATAGGTGCCGACGACACAAAACAGCACGACGAACGGGATGATGAACCGCGCCGGCACCATGGTGACGCGGGCAAACAGCGTCAGGCCGAGCCGGCCGACCACCAGCATCACCAGGCTGGCGATGATCATAGAGACATAGATGCCGTAGATCAGCCTCGGGTGCTGCTCGAAGACGAGCGGGCCGGGCTGGACACCGTGCAGCATGAAGGCGGAGACCAGGATCGCAGCCGAGACGCTGCCCGGCAGGCCGATGGCAAAGAGCGGGATGAGGCTGGCCGGCAGCACCGCGTTGTCCGCGGCCTCGGTCGCGGCGACGCCCTTGAGGTCGCCCTCGCCATATTGATCGCCGGGTTTGGCGAGGCGCTTGTTGATCGCATAGGACAGGAACGCGCCGATGGTCGGCCCGAGGCCCGGGATGATGCCGGCGGCAATGCCGATGCCGGTCGCCCTCAGCGTCACCGGGAACACCCTCTTCACATCGGCGGCCCGCAGCGACTTGTCCGTCTCTCGCTCGAACCCGGTCGCCTCCGAGGCATCGCCCCGATTGGCGAACAGCGCCTGGACCTGCAGCAGCATCTCGGTGAAGGCGAGCATGCCGACGGTGGCGGCGATCAGCGGAATGCCGTCGAACAGCTCGATGAAGCCGAAGGTCATGCGCGGCGTGGCGCTTTCCGGGTCGAGCCCGACGGTGGCGAGCAACAGGCCGAGCACGCCGGAGATGATGCCGCGCGTCAGCGACGTGCCGGAGAGGGCGGCAATGAAGCTGAGGGCGAAGATCATGACGGCGGTCATTTCCACCGGGCCCATCTTCAGGGCGAAGCGGGCGAGCGAGGAGGCCAGCAGGATCAGGATGATGGTGGCGACGAGGTCGCCGAACACCGAGGCATAGAGCGCGACCTTGAGGGCGCGCGTCGCCTCGCCCTTCTTTGCCAGCGGATAGCCGTCGAAGGTGGTGGCCGCCGAACTCGGCTCGCCGGGGGTGTTGAGGAGGATCGCGCCGGTGGCGCCGCCGGCCGCGCTCGCCTTGGTCACCCCGACGAGGAAGGCGATCGCGCCGATCGGCGACATGGCATAGGTGAGCGGCACGGCAACGGAGAGCGCCGCCGGCCGGCTGAGGCCCGGCAGGACGCCGACCAGGTAGCCGAGCAGGATGCCGCCGATGACGGAGAGAATGGCCGAGAAGGTAAGGGCGTCACGCGCGCCCTGAAGGAAAACGTCCATGGACGGAACTCATTTGCCAAGCCATGACCCGGCCCGGTCTTCATGTTGTCGCGCTGCGGTCACGCTCGTGCGGGCGGCTTCGCGCCCGGGCGCCCGGCATCGATAGGCCTCAAAGACCGGACCAGTCCACGAGCAGAAGCACGGCGACGGCGCCGAGCCCCATGCCGAGGAGTGCGAGAGGGCGCCGCTCGCCGATCGCCAGCGACGCCATGAGCACGAGGGCCGTGCCGCCGATGAGAAGGCCGGCCTGGTCGATCAGCACGACGCCGGCAAGGGCCGCAAGGGACAGAAGGACGACGCCCAGCATCCCCCGCGTCGGGACGGGTTGATCTCCTCGCCTGCCGCGCAGCGGGAACAGGCCGGAGACCAGCGTGATCACGGAAAACAGCGCGATCGCCGCGGTGGTCGCGATCGGCAACATGCGCGGCGAGAGGCCGAAATTGTCGCTCTCGGCGGTGCCCGCCGGGATGACGACGAAAAGGACGACGACGCAAAGGCCGAAGACGACTGCGAATTCGGCAATGGGCCGCATCCATGGATGCGGCCCGTCCCGGCGTCCTGTGGACGGTGTCGTCATGCTACTCCATCGCCGCCTTGAACTGGGCGCTCTGTGCCCGGATCTGCTTGTCGAAGTCGTCTCCGGTCAGGATGTAGCTTCCCATATTGCGCTTGGCGAGGATATCGAGAACGGTCTTCGACGTCGCCGCGGCCTCGAAGGCTTTGACGAGCTCGGCCTTGGCCTCGTCGGGGATGCCGGCCGGGGCGACGTAGATGACCATGTTGACGCTGGAAATGTCGTAGCCGAGGCTCTTCAGGGTCGGCGCGCTTTCAAAGCCGGGAACCGGATCCGTTCCGAGCCCGGCGAGAACCATCAGTTCGCCGGCCTTGGCCTGGGCATAATAGGCGCCCGAGCTGTAGGCGTAGTCGACATGGCCGCCGAGCACTTCGGCGACGGCCTCGGCGCCGCCCTTGGTCGGCACCGGCTTCAGCGTGACGCCTTCCTTGGCCGAGATGGACTTCATCACGACGCGGTCGAGCGAGGTGGTGGAGGCATAGGTCAGGCCGTTCTCGGCCTTCTTGGCGGCGGCGATGACGTCGGAAAAGTTCTTCCATCCGCGCGACGGCAGGGCGACGAGCGCCTCGGGGAAGACGCCGAAGGCGCCGATATAGGTGAAGTCGTCAATGCCATAGCTGACATTGGCAGAATGCGGATCGAAGGACACCGTGGTGGAGATCGCCGCGGCCAGGTGATAGCCGTCGGCGGGCTTGGCCTTCAGCGCCGTCAGCGCCAGACCGCCGCCCGCGCCGGGCTGGTTCTGGACCACGATCGGCTGGCCGAGGGATTCCGACAGCGCATCGGACGCGGCGCGGGTGATGGTGTCGACGCCGCCGCCGGGGCCGAAGCCGACGGTGATGGTGACTTCCTTTTCGGGGAATTCCGCAAGGGCCGGTCCGCTCATGACCGCCAGTGCCAACCCGAAGCATGCAAGGTTCCGGAACGATCGTTTCATTTTTGGCTCCTCTCTGTCGCAGCAATTCGCTGTCTTGCCAATTTTGTAGGCATGATGAAAACAAGGAGTTCTTATGCTGTCCAATGCATTTTTATATGGCCACATGATGCATAGGACACATAAAGCCCCGGCCTCCGCCACCGGCCGGTGGCTCACAACCGGCGCCATTTCCCGCGCCCGAGGCCGTTTCGTTTCACCGGGACCCGGGGCGGCGTAGCTGGCCGGTCGAGGCCCGTTCGGCACCGCTCGCAACCCGTCGTGGCGGAAGGGTCGTTCTGCCGCCGGGATGGGCCAATTCGCTCTTTGCCTCCGATTTTTTCCCGGATGCGGGGCCGCGAGGCGGTCGCGCCACGCCCGGAACAAGGTGAGGCCCGAACCGCACACGCCGCGGCCGAAGTTCAGGCCGAGGCGGCCGTCCGATCCGGACATCGCCGGCCGATTTCGGGTCCGATGCCGCGAACCGGCCGTGTAGCGCGACACCGCCTGCCGGCGGGATGCGATCCGTTCGATGGCGCGTGTTCGGTTACCGCCGGATGAAGAATAACACGTAGAATATGTATATATTTTCAAGCTGTTGGGCGGGACGGCAACGGCCCGCGGGCCGGTCGCTCCGACATCCGGCGGCGCCGATGCCGTCGCTTGGACATGGCCGTGGAGCGGGTCGGTAGAGCTTCTACCTGAACGTTCCTTTTCAAATACTGCTCGTATTGCGAACAATCTGCATTTCGCAGTATTACTGCTGCTATCAAACGATATATCAGGTTGTATACAATTCCATATAAATGGTTTTTTCAATCAAGGATTGACAGACCAATAACCATTTGGTTCATTATTTTCGAGGCCAACGTTAAGAATTGCAGCCATACAAGTACAAGGGAGTGTGTGACATGCTGCTCAAGACGTTATCAGTGACTGCTCTTTCCGCAGGCCTTTTTCTCGGTGCCTTCTCCGCGGTAACAGGCTTCTCTACTGACGCTGAAGCTCGGACCTATACCAAGAGCCGCTACGTCAACAACGACCGCTGCTATCGGGTGAAGCGCATCCCGCAGCTCGTCGAGGTCGACACCATGGGCAAGCTGCTGCGCGGCTCTTCGCGGAGCTGGGTCGGCAACGCCCAGCGCCACGGCGCTCTGGTCATCGATCGCTACCACGATCCGGTCTATATCCAGACCGAGCGTGTGCTGGAAGACCAGCACGTGACGCTGGTTCCCGTGTCCTGCCGCTAACCCCGCGGGTGCCATCTGACCTCACTGTAGCTGCGTAGAGGCGGATCCAATGTCCTCAATCTCACGACATCTTCGGCTGGCCGTCGCCGCATCGGCGGCGGTGTGTCTTGGCGCGGCGACCGCGGTCGCAGGCGTCAAGCAGACCTCCCCGGAACCTGCCCACGAGGAACTGACCTTCAGCTTCGTCGTCAACGGTGCGTTCGACGGGGTGGCCGGGCCGATTCCGCGATCCCGCCCGGACGGTCAGATGGCCACCGGCGTGCCGGAGTTCACGGTCGGAACCGTGGTCGACAGCGACGAGGTGCTGGCGGTGCTGTCCACTTCGCAAGGCGGGGAGGGCGCCGTCGGGTCGTCGCTCTTCACCGATGCGGAGCTGGTCGCGCTGCTGGAGAACGCCTCGACCGGCGAACTGGTGCCGGTGAAGCTCGCCGACTGCCCGACCCTGACCTTCGAGCGATCGGGCACCCGGCCCTTCGAGCAATCGGTCCGCTGCGGCGACGATCTCTATTCCTATGACGTGACGCGCAAGGGCGTGGAGATCCTCGTCAACGGCGAGCCGCAATACAGCTACGCGCTGAAGGCCGGTCTTTACCGGCTGAACGGCGTCGTGGTGGCGATCCGCTAGGCGCGCGGCGACCTGAAGAACGCCATCATTTGCGAACCTCGGAAACGCGGCTGATCGGCTGCGTTTCCGACATCGTTTCGAACAGCGCGATGACATGGGGCGGGATCGGCCGGTTGAGCCGGCGATTGCGCACCTTCGGCGAGTAGCGGATGTAGTCGCCGCGCTGGCAGATCTGGTCGAGGGCGAGGCCTTCCACGATCCGGGTGTAGCAGCGGCCGCGCCGTGTGGACGAGGCCAGAAGATAGGTCTGGTTCGAAAACCCGTCCTGCCTGGAAAACAGGGTTCGCGAGTTGCATCCCGCCAGAACGGCGGCAAAGGCGATGAGAACGAAAATCCGCAGCATCCCGGGCAACCCGCGCTGATGATATGGTAAATTTTTTGTAAATCAGCATGGTTAACCGAAGGTTAAGGAGCCCGCCCGAGGACAACCCCAGCGGCATGAAGCCGGGCCGGCGGCGAGCCTCGGTCCGCGCGCCCGCCTACCGGTTCAGTCGACCCGTTCCATGTCGCCCGGCTTCCAGCTCTTGTCGAACCACGGCTCCAGCGGTCCGTAGAGCCGCAGGATGACCATGAATCCCTTGCCCGGCATGGTCTGCACCCAGTTGCCTTCCTTGCCTTTCGGCGCCTTCGGGCCGAACCAGACGGTGTAGGAGCCGTCCTCGTTCGGCTTGACGTCCTCCAGCGTGCTGTCGAGGCCGGCGAGCCGTTGGTCGGTCTCCAGCATGGAGCGGTGCTGGGTCGAGTAGACGACGAAGGACCAGAAATTGTTGATCGGTACCGGGCTGGGCAGCGTCACCTTGTAGGTCTTGCCGCCGTTAAGATAGGCGCCGGTCGCATCGTGCGGCGTGAAGGCATAGACCGATCCGGTGCCGACCTGCGGCGAGGCCATGGCCGGGGTAAT
Organism: Rhodobium orientis; assembly: GCF_003258835.1. Classification (GTDB taxonomy): domain Bacteria; phylum Pseudomonadota; class Alphaproteobacteria; order Rhizobiales; family Rhodobiaceae; genus Rhodobium; species Rhodobium orientis. The sequence continues at coordinate 18,993 of NZ_NPEV01000038.1, forward strand.
GCCGGTGGCGGAGTAGTGGAACATCGCCCGGTCGTCGAGACCGCGCGCGCCCTTGTCGAGGAATTGGTGGCTGCCGCCAGTGAAGCTCGTGTACCAGGTGCGGTCCGGGTAGAAATAGAAGCGGTCCCGCTCGCGCGGGCGGAAGGTAATTGCGCGGACAGTTGCGTTGCCGACGGCAGCGGCATCGGAAAGGATCTTCTTCATCCGCGCGTCGGGCTCGAACGGCACGCCCTTCTTGATGCCGATCGCCGCGAACAGGCCGGCAATTTCCGGATCGAAGGCATCGGCAGGCTCGTTCTGCACGACCGCGTTCAACTCGTCGAAAAAGGTCACGTCGTTGGCGTGGATGGTGTTCATCTGCTTGCCGGAATAGTTGACGAAGGCCTGCTCCGGCGGCGATTTCGCTTGCGCGAGCGGATACACCTTCATCTGCGCCTTGACGCCGGCGACCGTCGCTTCGATGCCGGCTTCCGTGACGAAGGCGCGGGCGAACAGCCAGTGCATGTTGGTTCGGGTGCGCACGATGTGGAAGCCCATCTTCGGCACCGGGCCGTCATAGTGCGGCGGCAGGAACAGGTAGCGCCCGCCGCGCCCCTGGTCCGGGCCGGTGATGCCGATATCGGTGTCCCAGCGGAAGAAGGCATCGTCGACGCCGCCGAGAAGGCCGGGCGCCACCTCCATGACGACCGGGCCTTGCTTCAGGTCGAGGCAGGTCACGACGTAGACGGTCGTCGACTGCGCGGTCAGCCACAGCGATCGGGCGTCGAGCAGATCCTCGCTGATGCCGACGGTGTGGGCCGGGATGCCGGCCTGCTCCATGCCGCGGCAGAGCCCATAGATCGAGGCGGCTGGAATGCCCGTGAGGAACGCCTCGACGCCGCGTGAGAAGTCGATGTTGTCGTAGACCTTTTTGACCGTCTCCTCGTCCGGCATGCCGTCGAAGAATTTGAGCGTGCCGAGCCGTTCGGTCTCCACCACGCCGGGCGTCTCGACTGAGGCCGGCACATCGGCGGCATAAGTCTGGGCGCTCGCCTCCGGCAGCGCCGAAAAGAGCCCGAGGGCAAGGCCGGCGGCGACTGACTTCCAGTGTCGATGGGTCATGGACTTTCCTCCCACAAGGTGTCCGGGCATTCTTGTTGTGGCGGCGCCGAACCGGGCACACCGTCAGATCGGCACGACGTAGTTGAGCCAGGCGTCCATGCGCAGCATCACCCGGCGGATGATATGGGCAGGGCGGACCGACGAGGTGTAGATCGCCGCGCCGCCATTGGTGCCCGCGGGCAGCGCGTCGGCGACGGACGGATCGTCCAGCTTGAGCCGCACGGCAAAGGGCAGCGCGCCGAGCTGGGTCGTGGTCGCGGCCGCGCCCGACGGCGCCACCTGGCCCATGACGGTTGCCGGCACGATCTGCTCGACGGTGGCGGAATAGACCTCGCCGGGGACCGCCTTGAAGGTGACCTCCGCCGGCTGGCCGGGTGCGATGTGGCGCAGGTGGATCTGCTGCACCTGCATGGCGACGACGGTCTCGGACGTATCGACGAAGGCCATCACCGGCGCGAGCGGCAGCGCCGCGACGCGGGCGCCGGGCCGCAGCGCCACATTGGTCACGAAACCGTCCGCCGGCGCCGTCACGACCGTGTTGTCGAGCTCCCACCTGGCGTTGGCGAGCTGCGCCTTCAGGCCCTCGACATTGGCCTCGGCCTCCTCGACCTGGAATTTGGAGCCCGCCTGCTTGCGCTCAAGCTGGGTGAACTGGCCGAGCCGCAGGGTCGCGAAGCCGAGCTGGGCGGTGAGCTGGTCAACCTTGGCCTGGTATTGCGCCGGATCGATGCGGAAGAGGACGTCGCCCTTCCTGACCGGTGTGTTCGGCCGGACCGGCACCTCGATGACCTGGCCGGCGACGTTGGGCACGATCTGCACCGTGTGGCGCAGGACCTGGACGCCGCCTGCCGGCGCCCCCCACTGCATGGGCACGAAGAGGAATACGAAGGCGAGCAGCATGAAGCCGATGGGCGACAGCTTCATCGGCCGGCTGGCCGGCAGGATCCGCAGCTTCACCAAGAGGAAAACGACGGCGATGTAGCAAAGGGTGAGGAACAGGATCATCAGCCTGCCCCTGCGGTCTCGACCGGCTTCTCGCCATCCAGATGCGCCCAGACCATCGCCAGCGGCCACAGCGGCACCGGCATCAGCAGGCTGCACCAGCCGGCGACGGCGACCGCCTCGGCGCGCCCGTGGCCGCGCGCCCGGGCGATCCGGCCCGGCAACGCCCCGACCAGCCAAATGACGGCAAGGCCGGTGACCAGGAGGATGATCAGAACGACGAGGGCGAAGAATTTCAGCACCATGGCGCGGCACTCCGAATTAGCCGTCGACCTCGTGGACCGGGCGGCCGCCTGCGCCGATCTCGGCGCGGTACTGGCTCGGCGACATGCCCGCCCAGCGGCGGAAGGCGCGGCGGAAGCTGTTGGTCTCGCGATAGCCGAGCTGGTTCGCGATCTCGGCCGGCGACAGCCGGGTTTCCCGCAGAAGGTCGCGAGCCCGGCAGGTACGCACGCGATTAAGGCATTCCTGGAAACTGGTGGCCTCGACCATCAGCTTGCGCTGCAGCGTGCGCGCGCCGATGCCCAGGTTCTCCGCAACCGCCTCGATGCTCGGGTCGGCCCGGCGGATCTGCAGCTCGATCATGTTGCAGGTCGTCTCGGTGATGTTGCGCGGCGCGCGCGACGCCACGAGGTCTCGCATGTCCCGCATGAGATGGATGTCCCCGGGCGAGGCGGGCCGCGGGTTCTCCTTCCAGATCAGCGACTTGTGGAAGGCGATGGCGGCGAACCGGCCGCCGGTGCGGACATCGGTTTCGTGCAGGTCCTCAAGGGCGGCAGTCGATGTGGCCCTCGGAATGCGCAGCTCGGCCCAGTCCGGCCGCCAGTCGGGGCCGGCATAGGAGCGCACCAGATCGGCAAGCAGCACCGGCATCGCCTCTTCCAGGTGGCGGGCGCCGCCGACGCCGGGGTCCAGCGCGGAATCGAACTGCAGCACGATCCGCTCGCCCTGCACACGCAGATAGACGTTGGCATGGCTGAGGATGTGGCGAAGCGCGCGGACGCCGCGGTAAAGGGCAACGGCAAGGCACGGCGCCGACAGCACATAGCGCCCATAGGCGTCGAGGTCCGTGTAGGGCATCTGCCGGGCGACGTGGGCGCCGAAATGCTCCATGCCGGTGGCGCGGGCGGCGCTTTCCAGGAGGCCGGCCTGGATGCGGTACGGAATGAAGAGCGGCCTGCCGGCGAGGATGTCCGGGCTGAGGCCGACGGCGCTCCAGACCTGTCGGTGGACGCGCTCCGTGGTCATCTCGCGGATGATCTGCGAGACCGGCCTGAGGACCCGGGTGTTCTGCATTGCAATCGACACGTGCGCCCTTCCTCCCGTCGGACACCGGCCTGTTATGGTTGTGATTCAGTGCCACAAAAGTCAGGCAACATTCTCATAAAATGTGATCCGATCGCGCCAAACTCCTGCCAGGCGATGACTTGATCGACCAAATATGCTCCTTCTTATACTCCGAATTCAACACCTATAACCCTGGCAATCATTCGCAATATGGGTTTGGGCCAAGGTCTCACAAGTATCCATACGGAATTTCTTGAAAAAGATTGGGTTCCGGGACAACGGCCCCGTCCGGCGTCCCGGTGGGAGGTCAAGCACATGCGGACACCGTCTCCCCTGCTTCGCAACGGCGCCCCGACGCGATCGCCCCGGCGCGCTCCCCAAGGCCGCCCCACCACCTCAAATTGCCACGATCGTCTCGCGGTTGCCGGGCCCGTCCGGCCGTCCTGCGGTGCAGTACGCCGCGCGATTGGCGCAGGCGGTGAGCGCGGAAGAAACCAACAGCACAGGTGGGAAACATGAAACGGACCTGGACCTTTGCCATCGCCGCCGCCGCGGCGATGTTCGTCCTCGGCGCGCTGGTGCCGGGAACGCCGCAGATCTCTTCGCCGGTGGCCGGCCTTTCCGGCCTCCTCGGCTCGACCGCCGCCGAAGCCCAGAGACATCCGCCGCCGGGCGCGGCGCGCCGCTCGGTGCGGCGCACGGCACGGCGGACGTCGCGCCGGGTCACGCGCCGGCACTCGATCGCCGGCTGCCACCCCTACAACGCCTATTACAATTGCGGCGGCGTCTACTACCGGCCGGTGGTGCAGAACGGCACCACTGTCTACGTCGTCGTCAATCCCTGATCCCGGAGCGATGGAGAGAGCCATGTTTTCAATCAGAACGTCCCTTTCCGCCGTCCTCGCTCCGGCGATCCTGACGCTCGCCCTGGCCGCCGCACCCGCTGGGGCCGAGGACGCCGAAACGCCCGGCGTCTGGGAAGCCTGCGAGGCCGACGTTGCGGAATACTGCGGGGAGGTCGAGCCCGGCAACGGCCATATCCTGTCCTGCCTCTACGCCCATGAAACGGTCCTGTCGGAAGAGTGCGACGCGGCCTTTGCCGATTTCGGCAATGCCATCGACGGCTTCTTCTTCACCGTTCGCTCGGCGCTCGCCACCTGCGCTACCGACGTTGAGGAGCATTGCTCGGGCGTCAATTTCGGCAAGGGGCGGCTCTTGTCCTGCCTCGGCGCGGCCGAGGACGACCTGGAACCGGAGTGCGAGGCGATCGTCATGAACATCAACGAATTTCTCGGCGACGATCCGGAATAGGCGCTGGCCGGGCAACGACAACAAACGGTCGCTCCCTTGAGGGGAGCGGCCAAGACAGGACGAGGGAGAAAACGACATGCGTTCCTTGATCGCGGCTGGCCTCATGTTGCTGCCGCTGACGGCATTCGCCGCTGAACCGGTCACCGTCGACACTTTGGTGCGCGCTGAATCCGACACGATGTTGCGGGCCACTCTCAAGACCAACAAGGTCGGCGTGGGCGAATTGGTCCACGAACGCAAGCTGGCTTCGGCCGACGAACCGCAGCCGATCATCCGTGCGAACCAGGACACGCTCTATTCCGTGGTCGTGCTGGACCTGTCCGAACCGGCAACGATCACGCTGCCGGAGGTCGGTGACCGCTTCCAGTCCATGCTGGTGATCAACCAGGACCATTACAGCTTCGTGGAATCCTCGCCGGGCACCTATGAGCTGACGGAGGAGAAGGTGGGCACGCGCTTCGCCTTCGTCTTGTTCCGCACCTTCGTCAACGTGGGCGATCCGGACGATTTCGCGGCAGCGCACGCCGCTCAGGACGGCATTGCGGTGAGCGGTGGCGGCGACGGCCCGTTCGAGGCGCCGGAGTGGGACCTGGAAGGTCTTGCGGCGGCGCGCAAGGCCGTCAGCGACCTGGCGAGCGCTGTCGGCTTCGACGCCGCCCGCGCCTTCGGGCGAAAGGACGAGGTCAACCCCATCGACCACATGGTCGGCGCCATGGCCGGCTGGGCCGGCCAGCCGGCAACGACCGCCTCCGCCGCCATCGACAGCGTGGAGGACAATGACGGCACGACCCCCTATGCCGTGACCGTCAAGGACGTGCCGGTCGATGCCTTCTGGTCGATCACGGTCTACAACGCCGACGGCTACCTGGAGCCCAACGAGCTCGGCCGGAACAGCTACAACAACTTTTCCGCCAAGCCGAACGACGATGGCTCCTACACCATCCATTTCGGCGGCTGCGACGACGGGCGGGCGAACTGCATTCCGATACCCAAGGGCTGGAACTACACCGTCCGGATGTACCAGCCGAGCGCGGAAATCCTAGACGGTTCCTGGGTGTTCCCGAAGCCGGAGCCCGTCGAATGACGGGCCTCCCGGCACCCGGGCCGCGGATGCGGCAGGCCGCCGGCGCGATCGGCCTGTTGCTTGCCGCATCCGTTGCCGGCGCCCACCCCGCCGCGGCGGAGGACGCAGCTCAGAAAAAGATGGTCACGGTTTCGGGCCAGCAGGTCGAGGAGATCATGTCCGGCATCCTTGCCGGCTATTTGAGCGAGGACGAGCGCCTCGACAGCAAACGCTTCGTGCCGCCGGCGCCCGCAGAAGGCTCTGCCCGGCAGAAGCTGGACGCGGCCTGGTCCGCGTCAATGCTGAAGCTGAAGGACAGTCCGCGCTGGGAAATCGCGACACGCGATGCCGCCTATTTTCCCGGAGCGGCCGATACGTTCTCCTGTGCCCTCGGCATCCGCATCAGCGAAGAGACCACGCCGGCGCTCTATCTCTTGTTGTGGCGCAGCCTGACCGATATCGGCCTCGCCACCTACACCGCCAAGAACGCCTACGCCCGTGAGCGGCCCTTCATGGCGAACGACAAGCCGGTGTGTACGCCCGAGATCCAAGAGGGGATGCGCAAGGACGGCTCCTACCCCTCCGGCCATACCGCCTATGGCTGGGGCTGGGCGCTGATCCTTACCGAACTGGCCCCCGACCGGGCCGAGGAGATCCTTGCCCGCGGCCGCGCCTATGGCGAGAGCCGCAGCGTCTGCAATGTCCATTGATATTCCGACGTGGTCGCCGGCCGAATGGTCGGGGCCGGTGCGGTGGCAAGGTTGCATGCCGAACCGGAGTTTCTGGCAGCGAGGGAGGCTGCCCGCAAGGATATCGCCAAGGCGCGGGAGGATGGCCAGGTGCCGACGCGCGACTGCGCCCTGGAGGCGTCCGTGCTGGCGCCGTCGCCATGACATGCCGGCCGAATACGTGCGGCATCGATTCCAGGCGCCGCAATCAGCAATAGTGATGTTCTCACGCTACAGGCGATGTCCGATACGGCGGCGTAGCGAGCACAGGACGGGACGGGGGAAACGAGCCATGACGACGACGCGAGGCCGGCTGACCGGCCGCTTTCTTTCATGCGCCCTTGCGGCTTCGCTCTGCGCAGCATCGCCGGCATTCGCGGCGGATTTCGCGACCGAAGGCGCCGCTCCGCCCCCCGCGGAAGAGACCCTTCCCGGCTGGCAGTTCACCATCGCCCCCTATTTCTGGGGCGCGGGCGTCACGGGCGACATCGCGCAGTTCGGGCTGCCGACCACCCGCATCGACCAGTCGTTCAGCGAAATCCTCGATTCCCTGGAGTTCGCCGGCATGATCGTCGGCGAGGCGCGCTACGGGCCTTACAGCGTCTCGACCGATCTCAGCTATGTGCAGACCTCGGAGAGCGAACGCACCCCGCTCGGCCTCCTCGCCCGGCGGGTCCGGGTCACCAGCAAGTCCCTCAGATGGGCGACGCTTGCCGGCTATACGGTCTATGAGGACGCGCGTATCAGGCTCGATGCCAAGGCCGGCGTACAGCTTTCCCAGGTGGAGACGCGGATCAGGGTTTCCGGCGGCCTCCTCGGCACCCGGACCCGGACCGACGACGCGACGTGGGTCGATGGCCTCGCCGGCCTCCGAGCCCGGATCGCCCTCAGCGAGAGATTCTATCTGACCGCCTGGGGCTATGCCGGTGCCGGCGGGTCCGATTTCGCCTGGGATGCGCTCGCCGGCGCGGGCTACAATTTCACGCCGAACACCTCGGCCTTTCTCGGCTACCGCGGCAACGGCGTCGACTACCGCGACGGCGGCTTCGTCTATGACGTCGTCCAGCACGGCCCGGTCGCCGGCCTCGTCTTCCGGTTCTAGAGCGTTTCGGTAATCGCGCGAGACACTCTAGAATTTCTCAGCCTCGCCCCGAAGCGACCTAGAGAAAAACCTGATCGGGCATTTGCTTGGCGTAGTTCCATTCCAGCCGGACCCCGGCGGACTGGCCGCGGCGCCAGACGATGACGCCTTTGACCGGCCGGTTGAGGGCGGCGATCTTGATGCAGACCTCGTCCGGCAGCGTATGCGGGTCGGGGATCTGCAGGCGGCAGCCGGACTGGCTGGCATTGGTGATCACGACGTCCTGGCGCCAGGTGATGTCGCGGTCGGAGACGATGGCCTTGATGTTGACGTCGACGCGCTTTTCCTTGCGCTTGTCGTTGGCCGGCTGGGCGTCCCAGACGAAATTGACGCCGATCGCCCGGTCCTTGCGCCAGGCGATGCGGCCGTTCAGCATCTGCTCGAAATTGTCGAACTGCAGGCTGACATCCGTCGACAGCGGCAGCGGTTTCAGCAGTTCGAGCCGGCAGCCGGACTTGGAAATGTTGCGGACCTTCGCCCGGACGCTACGCAGATTGGAGCGGTCCAGGACGGACACCGGGAAAGGCGATGTGGAAATGCGTGGGCTGCCGCGCTGTTCCAACATTCTTGGTCTTCACATGCTTCAGAGAAATGTCAGTTACTTGTAACACCAGTGCATTTAAAAATGTATAAACTGAATCTCCGTGCGCCGGACTACAAAAGCGATTTTTTAGGCGCCGACTCCGAAGATCTTAAGCTTTCCAGTCCGTAAAGGTGATTTTTCAACTTTTCTCGATTGATCGCGCTCGCGAGAACGCCCCATTTTATTCCGGTTATTGCATACAACCGGTCGACTAACTTGGTAATTCTAACAGGCTGGCAATGGTTACATCTGCGACGGCAACAGCAGGACCAGCACCGGGAAGGCCAGGATCAGGCCGATACGGACGAAATCGACGGCAACGAACGGCAAGAGCCCGGAGAAGATGGTCCTTAGGCTGACGTCGCGGGTCACCGATTTCAGTACGAAGGCGTTCATGCCGACCGGCGGAGTGATGTAGCTGACCTCGGTGACGATGACGACGAAGATGCCGAACCAGATGAGGTCGAAGCCGGCCGCCTCCACCACCGGATAGAAGATCGGCACGGTCAGCGTGATCATCGACAACCCTTCCAGCAGGCAGCCGAGGACCACGTAGATCATCAGGATGACGAGGATGATGGCGTAGGGGTCGGAGCCGAAGATCGTCAGCGCGTCCTGCAGGTCGCGGGTCATGCCGGACAGGTTCACATAGTTGGTGAACGTCAGCGCGCCGAACAGGATGAAGAACATCATCGCGGTCGTCTTGGCGGTCTCGTAGAGCGTGCGGAAGGTGTCGATGAGCCGGAACCGGCCCTGCAGGAACGACAGCACCATGGCACCGGCGGCCCCCATGCCGGCGGATTCCGTCGGCGTGAAGACGCCGAAATAGATGCCGCCCATGACGAAGGCAAAGAGCAGGAGCGCGCCCGCCGTGCCCTTCAGCGCCCGGATGCGATCGATCAGCGGCAGCTTCGGCTCGGTCGGCAGGGTGACGCCGCGGATTCGGACCGAGATCATCACCGCGACGATGTAGCCGGCGATGCCGATCAGGCCCGGCACGAGGCCGGCGAGGAACAGCTTGCCGATGTCCTGCTGCGTCATGATTCCGTAGAAGACGAGGATCACCGACGGCGGGATGAGGATGCCGAGGGTGCCGCCGGCGGCGATCGAGGCCGTCGACAGCCCGTCCGGATAGCCGTAGCGGCGCATCGAGGGCAGCGAGATCTTCGACATGGTCGCCGCGGTTGCCAGCGACGAGCCGCAGACGGAGGAGAACCCGCCGCAGGCGATCACGGTCGCCATGGCCAGGCCGCCGCGGCGATGGCGCAGCCAGGCATTGGCGGCGTTGTAGAGGTTTTCCGCAATGCCGGACTGGACGACGAAATTCCCCATCATCAGGAACAGCGGCAGGATCGACAGGGAATAGGTGCGGCTGTTGTCGAAGAAGGTCTGGCCGAGCAGCGTCAGCGCCGGCTCCAGCCCGATGATGGAGACGACGCCGACCGTGCCGACCAGCGCCAGGGCAAAGGAGATCGGCACGCCGAGGAGCATCAAGGCAAAAAGGACAAGGCTACCGATCGGCCAGCTCATGGCGTCGTTTCCAGGCGTTCGGCTTCGCTGCGGCGTCAGCCGGAGCGTGCCGTCAGCGCATTCCTGAGAGTGATGAGGGCGGCAGCCGCCGTACAGGCCGCGCACAGGAAGGTCAATGGCGCGACGGGCAGGCGCAGGCTCACCGTCACCTCGTGATAGCCGGCGATCGCCTCACCATAGACGGCGAGCCGCCAGGCGACGACGGCAAGCACCGCCGCCGAGGCGAGATTGACGACGACGAGCCGGGCCGGGTGCACCCACGCCGGCATGTGCTCCACCGCAAGGTCGATGGTGACGTGCTGGTCGTCGAGGCAGACGGCCGGCAGGCCGATGAAGATGACCGCGGCAAGCAGCAGGCCGGTGATCTCCGTCGCCCCCTGCAGCGGGCTGTCGAGCAGGTAGCGGCCGGCGACGTCGATGACCGTGACCAGCATCAACGCCACCAGCAGCACGCCGCAGATCGCGGCCAGCGCCTTGTGCACCGGCGTCATCGGGGCTGACGTGGCCATGGTGCCCGGTCCAAGGGGGCGGACGTCCGGCGCCCGCCCCGTATCCGGCGCCTCAAACCGGCTCATTCGCCGCTCGATTCCTTGTCGATCTCCTGCATCAGCATGTCGACGGCGGCCTCCACGTCGATGCCGGTCTCTGCCGCCTCGGCGAGCTTGGCGTCGACCACCGGATCGAGCTTGTCCGTAATCGCCTCGACCTGGGCGTCGCTCGCCTCCAGGATCTTGATCTTGCCGTCCATGGCCTTGCGGCCGGCATCGTCGGCATCGTCCCACATCTTGCCGGCAAGGCGTGCCAGGGCCTCGCCGGAGACCTTTTCGATGGCGGCCTTGTCCGCGTCGGACAGGCTCTCCCACTTGGCCTTGTTCATGACGACGAAGAAGGAGGTGTTGTAGAGGCCGCCGGGGACCGTCAGGGCGGTATCCAGCAGCGGGATCAGCTTGAAGAAGGCAACGGACTCGAACGGAAACAGGATGCCGTCGGCGACGCCGGCGGACAGCAGTTCGTAGGTCTTGGACGACGGCCCCTCGACCGGCACGGTGCCGAGCGCCTTGGCGATCTCGCTGACGATGCCGCCGCCGACGCGCATCTTGGCGCCCTCGATGCCGGCCATGGTGGCAAGGTTGCGGTCCTTGGCGAAGATGACGCCCGGCCCGTGGGTGAAGACGCCGAGCACCTTGACCTGGTCGTACTCGCCGGCATCGCGCAGCATTGTGTCGAAGACGCGCCAGTAGGCGACGGAAATCGGCTCGGCGCGGTCGCCGAGGAACGGGATTTCGGCGATGTTCTTGGTCTTGAAGCGGCCCGGATTGTAGCCCTGGACGCCATAGGTGATGTCGGCAACGCCGTTGACGGCGAAATCGAAATGGGCGGCCGGCGGCCCGAGCGGCGCCGGCAGGATGTTGACCGTGACCCGGCCCTCGGTCGCCTCCTCGATCGACTTTGCGTAGGGCACCATGGCGTTCTTCATCAAGGGATGGGCCATCGGCAGCCAGTTGGCCATGGTCAGCGTGGTCTCGGCGGCGGCCGCCGGAAGCGACAGGGCGCCGCTCGCCAGGGTGCCGGCCGTCAGGACGCCGGCAATGAGGCGCGAAAGGTCTCGAAAGTGCATTTCAAATGCTCCTTTACTGGACAGGGTGCTTTTCTGATGGGGCCGCCTGTTGATTTTGCCGGCAAGCGGCCAATTTTCGAAGGAAGGGGTCGATTTTCCGAAGGGGCGGAAGGATTTACCCCGCCCCGCAGCCCGCCGCAGCAGCGTTCTCTTGCACCGGATGCCGCGCACAACTCCAGGACGATGTCGCCCATGTCCTTTCCCGACGTGCAAAAACCCGCAAGGGACGAGCCGCCTTTCCAAAAAGCGGACTGGCCGTTCTACTGGATCACCCAGGTGTCGGCCCGCTACTACCAACTGATGGAGAAGTCGCTGAAGCCGATGGGGCTGGACGTCGCCCAATGGCGGGTGCTGATGTCGCTTTACGAGGGTGATGCCCTCAGCATCAGCGAGATCGCCGACTTCTGCATCATCAAGCTGAACACGACCACCAAGATCATCCAGCGGATGACGGCCGAGGGGCTCGTCACCTGCCGGCCGCGCAAGACCGACGGCCGGGTGACGGAGGTGTTGATCACGGACAAGGGCAACCGGCTGCGGCGCCAGGGGCGGAGCGTCGCGAACGGCATCTTCGAACGGTCGTTCGCCTCGCTCGGCGGCGAGGATATTCGGATGCTGAACCATATGCTGGAGCAGGTCTTTCACAACCTGGACGCCGACTAGGGTCCGTTGACGATCATCGCACGGGCTGCGTTGGCCGCACGCGGCGGCAAGCTTCGCCCGTTTCCCGCCCGACATCAAGCCGGCCCTCCGCCCCGGCCGCCCGGTTGAGGCGGCACCGCGCAGCAGTGGATGCGGCGCCCCACGTGCCGGGCGTCAGCCCTGTGCCAGGTGGGTGCGCGGATCGGGAATGACGACGATCTTGGCGCCCGGCTGGACCCGGTTGTAGAGGTCGATCACGTCCTGGTTCCACAGCCGGATGCAGCCCGACGAGACGGCGCGCCCGATGGAGTTCTGCTGGTTGGTGCCGTGGATGCGGTAGAGTGTGTCCTTGCCGTCCTCGAAGATGTAGAGGGCGCGGGCACCGAGCGGATTGTCGAGGCCCGGGTCCATGCCGTCCTCATATTTGGCGAGCCGCGGCTGGCGCTGGATCATCTCCTTGGGCGGCGTCCATTTCGGCCATTTCTGCTTCCACGCGACCTTGGCCGAGCCGGACCAGGAAAAGCCCGCCTTGCCGACGCCAATGCCGTAACGGATGGCCTTGCCGCGCGGCAGCACCAGGTAGAGGAACTTGTTCGGGGTGTCGACGATCAGCGTGCCCGGCTTTTCTTCGGTCTCGTAGCGTACGACCTGGCGCTGGAACTGGCGCGGCGTTCCGCCGGTGCGGATCGCCGGCAGTTCGAAGTCCTCGTCGATCCGGGCGGTGTACATGTCCGGGCCGAAGTCGAGCCCGGCGACCAGAGCGGGGTGATAGGTGCCGACGGTCTGGCAGCCGGCAAGGACACCGGCAAGCGACAGCGCGGCGATCCCCGTCCGGAGCCACGAGGGCACCGCTCCAAGGCTGCGGAAGTGGAACGATTTCGTCACCTGACCGGTCTCCGTCTGGGGAAGGTCGGCGGGCCTTGCCCAAACCGACATGGATGGGAGTACTTATCTCCACCCGCGCGCCGGGGCAATTCACATTAAGAACAGGCCGGGAGACTGTTGCCGCGCGGCAACGGACCGCCGTTCGGCCAAGGGCGCGTGGAGCGGACTGGAGATCGGCCCGCGGCCGCCCGTTCTCTATTCGTTCGATTATACCTTTTGTTTTCCGTACAAATTGAAAGCGTTCCAGAGAGTGTCCGTTAACCTTTTGCGTTATCGAAATATTTGACAGAACCGGTGCATTCTTTTCCGCGAAAAAGCCGCAACGGGCGGGGAGCCGGCGGCGATAGGAAACGAGAATGTTCTGGCATCATCACAAAGACGCTCTGGTCCGCCATGCAAGGCGGTTCGCGGTCGACACGAACGGAAACTTCGCGGTCATCTTCGCCGCCTGCCTGCTGCCGCTCCTGTTGATGATCGGCATGGCGACGGACTACACCTACGCGAGCCGGGTGCGGAACGACCTGCAGGTCGCCGTCGACGCGGCGACCCTTGCTGCGACCAAGGCGGCGAGCGCCGGCGAGACCGATCTCGCCGAGCTGAAGCGGGTCGCCGACCAGTCTCTCCGCGCCAACTTCACGGGCAGCGAAGCCAACGACATCGAAACCGTCGTCACCTTCGATTCGGAGACCGGTGCGGTAAAGGTGGTGGCGACGACCAAGACCAAGACCGCTTTCATGAAGCTTGCCCATTTCGACACGCTCGACGTCCAGGTCGAGGCGGAAGCCGTCGCCGCCGGCGCCAATGCCGAAGTGGCGATGGTGCTCGACGTCACCGGTTCCATGAGCGGATCGAAAATCTCCAACCTGAAGACGGCGGCCAAGGATCTGGTCGACACGCTGCTGGAGGCCAACGGCGAGGACAAGGGCATCAAGGTCTCCATGGTGCCCTACGCCTATGCGGTGAACATCGGCCAGGCTGCGAAGGGAAAAGTCATCGCGCCGGCCCAAACCGACTGGACCGACTTCCTGGAAAACCTTGCCGACCTTCTCGGCGTCGACCCGGACGACAATAACAACGGCTGGGGCTGGGGCTGGGGTTGGGGTTGGGGCAACAATGAGACCTTCGAGGAACAATACTACGACAAGGTCGAGAACCGGACCGCCTATCGGCAGACCGATCTCTGCGTCACGGAGCGCGCCGGCACCGAGCGGTTCACTGACGGCGACGATCTGTTCAACAGCCCGATCCTCGACATGACGTATACCGACCCCCAATCGTATACCTGTCCGAATGCCGAGGTGGTGCCGCTGACCACCAACCCAACGACCTTGAAGAACAAGATCAATACCCTCAACGCCAGTGGCGGCACGGCCGGCCACATTGGCCTCGCCTGGGGCTGGTACACGATCTCGCCGACCCTGGCCGACATCGTCTGGCCGTCCAACCAGCACTCGCCGGCTCCTTACGAGTCCGACGCTTCGGAAGACGAAAAGACGCTGAAGGTGCTCGTGCTGATGACCGACGGCGAGTTCAACCAGCAATATTTCGGGGCGTCCTCACGCGACCAGGCCCTCGATCTGTGCGACGCCATCAAGGCCGAGGACGTGCTGGTCTACACCGTCGGCTTCCAGGCGCCGAGTTCCGCGCTGCAGATGCTGAAGCAATGCGCCACCAAAACCTCCTACTTCTTCGACGCCAACAGCGGCTCGGAACTGATCGCAGCCTTCAACAAGATCGCCGCGGAAACCAAGAAAATGCGGCTTTCCATGTAGCTGCGGCTCCCTTGCGGAGACGAGGCAACGCGGTTACCGGCGGGCGGGGTTCGAACCCCGCCCGTTTTTTCGCCGGCTATCATTCAGATGGTGATGTCGAGAAACCGGCCCGGTGCGAAAGCCTCGGCGGCGTCGCGTTCCGTCGCGGGTGTCGACTGGGCCAGGGCGTTTAGCTCCTGGAGCCTTGCGAGCGGCGCTTCCTCAGGGTCGAAGGGCTTTTGCCGGGCCTCCGCAGGCCGCTCGTCGCCCGGGGCGGTGGCATCTTGCCCGGAGGCTTGCGGCCGGTCCGCCTCGGCGGGGCCTTCGGATGCCTGCAGCGCCCGCAATTCGGCCTGCAGTTCCTTGACCTTTTCCTTTGCGTCTTCCTTGTCGCCCTCGCAGGTCGCGCATTGCGCCTCGGTCTGCGCGGACGTGATCTCGGCCGTGACGCGGGCGATTTCCCGGGCCGTGTCCGATTGCTCGCCGCCGCTTTGCTGTGGGAAGCTGGCGGATGTAAAAGCAGCGGAAGATAGAGCGCCCAGGTCCATGGCTGCCGGTTCAAACTCGGTTCGTACACGCTTGGTAGTCATCGGGCCGGACGCGGCATTGCCCGGCGGAACGACATGCAAGTCTAGCGGGCAAGACTTAACGAAATGCAGCAACGGCGCCCGCCGAGCCGCGGCGGGCACAACCAAGAGGCCCGAAAACCATGGAAAAGATCCGCTGGGGCATCCTGTCGACGGCAAAGATCGGCCTTGAAAAGGTCATTCCCGCCATCAAGCGCTCGCGCCACGGCGTTGTGGCGGCGATCGCCTCGCGCGCACCCGGCCCGGCCGAGGAAGCGGCAAAGATGCTCGGCATCGAGGCGGCCTACGGCTCCTATGAGGAACTGCTTGCCGACCCGGACATCGACGCGGTCTACAATCCGCTGCCGAATCATCTGCACGTGCCCGTGACGCTGGCGGCCGCCCGCGCCGGCAAGCACGTCCTGTGCGAAAAGCCGATCGCGCTGACGGCGGCCGAGGCCGAGGAGCTGAAGAGCCTGCCGAAGGACCGGCTGGTGATGGAGGCCTTCATGGTGCGCTTCCATCCGCAATGGCTGCGGCTGCGGGACCTGGTACGCTCGGGCGAACTCGGCGAGGTCAAGGCCGTGCAGTCGTTCTTTTCCTATTCCAACCGCAATCCGGACGACATCCGCAACAAGGCCGAGATCGGCGGCGGTGGGCTCTACGACATCGGCTGCTATCCGGTGACGGCCGGCCGCTTCGTGTTCGAGGCCGAGCCGCTGCGCGTCGTCTCGCTGGTCGAGCGGGACCCCGATTTCGGCACCGACCGGCTGACGAGCGCGCTCGTCGATTTCGGCGACGGACGGCGGCTCGACTTCACCGTCTCCACCCAGGCAACGCCGTATCAGCGCGTCCAGGTGGTCGGCACGAAACAGCGGGCCGAGGTGCTGATCCCCTACAACGCGCCGCAGGGCGCGGAGACGCTGCTGCGGCTCGACGACGGCTCAAGGCTCGGCGAAGGCGCCGGCACGCTGGAGACGCTTCCGGCCTCGGACCAGTATGCCGAGGAGGCGGACGCCTTTGCGCTGGCGGTAATGGGCAAGACGGAGCTGCCCTACGGCGTCGACGACGCGATCGCCAACATGCGCGTCCTCGACGCGCTGTTCCGGTCGGAAAAATCCAATGCGTGGGAGACGGTCGGCGGGTAGCGGCACGCGTGTGCCGTCTCCATCATTTTCCCTGCATCACCGCCGTGTCAGGCGTATGGCCCGGCGGTAACGCGCAGTGAATGGCTGTCGGAGCGGATGCGCCTCAATCGTCCATCTTCAGGGCCGCGATGAAGGCGTCCTGCGGGATCTCCACCTTGCCGAACTGGCGCATCCGCTTCTTGCCTTCCTTCTGCTTTTCCAGAAGCTTGCGCTTGCGGGTGGCGTCGCCGCCGTAGCACTTGGCGGTGACGTCCTTGCGCATGGCGGAAATCGTCTCGCGGGCGATCACCTTGGCGCCGATGGCCGCCTGGATCGGGATCTTGAACAGATGCCGCGGGATTAGTTCCTTCAGCTTTTCGCACATTGCGCGGCCGCGCCGGTCCGCCTGGCTGCGGTGGACCAGCATGGACAGCGCGTCGACGGGCTCGCCATTGACGAGGATCGACATCCGGACGAGGTCGCCGACCTGGTATTCGGTCAGGTGATAGTCGAAGGAGGCATAGCCCTTGGAGACCGATTTCAGCCGGTCGTAGAAGTCGAACACCACCTCGTTGAGCGGCAGGTCGTAGACCACCATCGCCCGCGAACCCACATAGGACAGCTCGACCTGGATGCCGCGCCGCTCCTGGCAGAGCTGCAGGATCGCGCCGAGATAGTCGTCGGGCGTCAGGATCGTCGCCCTCAGCCACGGCTCGGCGACTTCCCGGACCTTGACCTCATCCGGCATGTCGGCCGGATTGTGCAGTTCGATCTCGCTGCCGTCGGTCAGCTTGATCCGGTAGACGACCGAGGGCGCGGTGGCGATGAGGTCGAGGTCGAACTCCCGCGACAGCCGCTCCTGGATGATCTCAAGGTGCAGGAGCCCGAGGAAGCCGCAGCGGAACCCGAAGCCGAGCGCGGCCGAGGTCTCCATCTCGTAGGAAAAGCTGGCATCGTTGAGGCGGAGCCGGCCGAGCGCGTCGCGCAGGTCCTCGAAATCGGCCGCATCGACCGGAAACAGCCCGCAGAACACCACGGGCTGCGCCGGCTTGAAGCCCTCCAGCGGCTCCGTGCAGGGGCGCTTTTCCTCGGTGATGGTGTCGCCGACCCGGGTGTCGGCCACCTCCTTGATGGAGGCGATGAGGAAGCCGATCTCGCCCGGGCCGAGGCTGTCGACCGCCAGCATTTTCGGGGAAAAGACGCCGACCTTGTCGATGTCGTAGACGGCGTCCGTGCCGAGCATCTTGATGCGCTGGTCCTTCTTCATCGTGCCGTCGATGATGCGGACGAGGACGACGACGCCGAGATAGGAATCGTACCAGGAATCCACCAGCAGCGCCTTCAGCGGCGCGGCCAGGTCGCCCTTCGGCGCCGGCAGCCGCTCCACGATCGCCTTCAAGACGGCGTCGATGCCGAGGCCGGTCTTGGCCGAGATCTCGATGGCGTCGGAGGCGTCCAGCCCGATCACGTCCTCGATCTGCTCGCGGACCCGGGCCGGCTCCGCCGCCGGCAGGTCGACCTTGTTGAGCACCGGCACGATCTCGTGGTCGTTGTCGATCGCCTGGTAGACATTGGCGAGCGTCTGCGCCTCGACGCCCTGGCTGGCGTCGACGACAAGCAGCGAGCCCTCGCACGCGGCCAGCGACCGGTTCACCTCATATGCGAAGTCGACGTGGCCCGGCGTGTCGATCAGGTTCAGCGTGTAGGTCTTGCCGTCGCTGTGGTCGTAGCGCAGCCGCACCGTCTGCGCCTTGATGGTAATGCCGCGCTCGCGCTCGATGTCCATGGAATCGAGCACCTGCGCCTTCATCTCGCGCTCGGTCAGCCCGCCGGTGACCTGGATCAGCCGGTCGGCAAGGGTCGATTTTCCGTGGTCGATATGGGCAACGATCGAGAAATTGCGGATCGTGTCGAATGTCTGTTCGCTCATGGCGCCGAAATACCACCGCTTTGGGGCATCGCCAAGCGGATAAACGCCTGCCGCGTCCGGCGTTTCGGCGGGCGCGTCCTGGCGCAAGTCCGGTCGATGCCATACGCCAAAGGTTGTATGCCCGGGCCATGCGTACCCGTTGTTCCGCCGCTGAATCCATGATATGCATTAGTCATGCAGAATGATGCGCTTGCGAACCGTCTGTCCGCCCTCGCCACCGCGATCGGCGACGCCACATTGGCCGAAACCGGCGATCTGTCGGAAAGCGCGATCGCGGCGATGATCGCGATCCGCGCCCGCGAGCCGATTTCCATCCAGCACATCGCCGCCGTCGTCGGCCTGACCCATTCGGCGACGGTGCGCCTCGTCGACCGGCTGGAAAAGGACTGGCTGGTCCGGCGCCTGCGCCGCAAGGGCCGCGAGGTGATGGTCGAGACCACAGCCCGCGGCAAGCGCCGGGTCCGCGACCTGCAGGCGCGCCGGGGCGAGATCATCGCGGGCCTCGCCGCCGACCTCTCGCCCGACGAAGCGGCGACGCTTGCCGGCCTCATCGACCGCCTGCTTACTGCGGCCGTCGACGCCGGCGCCAACCCGCACCGCCTCTGCCGTTTCTGCGACACGGAGGAGGGCGCGGCGATCATGGCCACCCTTGCGCCGGAAGAGGCGGAAGAGGGCTAGCGGAACTCTCCGACCCGCTTGATCCGGTAGAGCGGCTTGCCGAGCACCAGCTCTGCCGCCCGGCCGACGATCCGTG
The DNA here is from genome assembly GCF_003258835.1 of Rhodobium orientis. Classification (GTDB taxonomy): domain Bacteria; phylum Pseudomonadota; class Alphaproteobacteria; order Rhizobiales; family Rhodobiaceae; genus Rhodobium; species Rhodobium orientis. The sequence continues at coordinate 38,012 of NZ_NPEV01000038.1, forward strand.
TCGCCTGGGGATGCTGCGCCAACACCGCCTCGTCGACTTTCTCCATCGTGAACCGGTCGGCCTTGAACGTTTCCGGTTGCGCCGTCTCGGCCAGGTGCTGAAGAAAATCCTCGCGCGTCACCAGCGCGCCGTCGAGTTCGACCGCCTTCAGGCTTGCACCGGAAAAATCGGTCTCCGCGATGATCGCATTGCGGAACGAGGTGCCGGAGATCGAGGCGTTCCGGAAGCTGCTGCCGGCGATGACCGTGCCCTCGAACATCATGGCAAGCCCCTCGACGTTGTCGAACTTCGTGTCGATGACGAGGCTGTCGGAAAAGTCGGTGCCCGTCAGGCTCGTCGGCATGATCTCCATCGACGGATCGCCCTGATACGGCTCCGGCAGTGAGTCATAGCGGAGGCCGGAAAAGTCGCAGCGCATCAGCACCGAATTGGTGAAGCGGGCATGCTCCAGCTCCGCCGCGCCGAACTTGGCCTCGTTGAGGGCGAGGAAGCGGAAGCTGGCATAGCGCAGCCGGGCGAAGGAGAAGGACATCAGGTTGAGCACCGGCAGACGCACCTCGGCATAGGAGAAATCCGCGCCGACGAAGCTCAGCCGCTCCGTGTCGTAGATGCCGGAATTGAACAGCATGGAGATCAGCATGCCGCGCTCCGGGCTGACCTCCCGGTCGATAAGGATGCTTTCCGCATTATCCGGGCCGTCGAGGGCGAGGACGGAGGGATCGCCGAGGATCTCCGGCCGGCGGGCGAGCGCCAGCTTGTTGAGGGCCTCCGAATCCCGCACGTCGAACCGCGTGCCCTGCAGGTAGCGATAGGGCCGCACGGCCAGCGAGGCGGCGACCATCCGGCCGCGCAGGCCGACCGAGATTTCATCGAGGGTGAAAACCCGCGCATCCCGGCCGTCCTCCTTTGCCAACGTTTCGGTTTCCTCCGCCAGCGCCACGCCGATTTCAACGAGGCTCGGCAGGATCTCCGCGCTCCGCTGCGCCTCGCTGAGACCGATCTGGGTGGTCAGGAGGTCGTTCTGCTGTTCCAGCCGCGTCGTCTGGATGGCCAGGAGCTCGTTCTGCTGGAAGAGGAGAGCGGTGCCGGCAAGGGCGGCCATGGCCGCGAGCAGCCCGGTGAGCGAGGCGATCAGCCAGCGCCGCGTCGAGATCCAGGCCCAGCGCGCAAAGGCGAGCCGGGTCAGCTCCTCCGCCGAGGAAATGGCGTCGTCGGCGCGCCGGTCGGCGATATGGCGCGCCGCCGCGCCGAGCGGCTCGGCGAACTGTTCCAGCGTCGAGTTGGTGATGCGAAAGACCGCGCCGAGGATCGCTCGGCGAAACAGCAGCAACAGGACGCCGACAAGGCAGACGGCAAAGAGCAGCGCCAGGAGGACGGCGACGACGACGCCCACATGCTGGGTGAGGAACACGTTGCCGATGATGGTCAGCGGAAAGCCGACGCCGATGCCGAGGGCAAAGAGGAAGAGCCCGAGCCCGATCGGTCCGAGCCCTTCCAGCATGGTGCGCGTGCGCGCCGCCCCTGGCGTCTCGCCGGGGATTTCGGTTTCCGGATCGCTCATCGGCGCATGCCCTCCCGTCCCGCAATACTGCCAATGATAACCATATGCAGGGCTGCGGCGGAAGCGCGTCGACCGGCCGGAACGGGAGCCGGCGGTTGACGCCTTGCCGCCGGGCACAATTTCCGGCGTTATAGGGACAAAGCGTTACCGAGGGAGGAGCCGATGACCGAGGAAACCGCACCGGAGACGGCAACGGAAGCGGCAAGCCGCGACGTGCTGGCGATCGCCGAGGGCTGGCGCGCCGAGGGACGGGAGATGGCGCTGGCGACGGTCGTTCAGACCTGGGGCTCGGCGCCGCGCCCGGTCGGCAGCCATCTCGTCATCGATGCCGACGGCAATTTCGAGGGCTCCGTCTCCGGCGGCTGCGTGGAAGGCGCCGTCGTCGCCGAGGCCGTCGACGTCATCGCGGAGGGCAAACCGCGCATGCTGGAATTCGGCGTTGCCGACGAGACCGCCTGGCGCGTCGGGCTCTCCTGCGGTGGGCGCATTTCCGTCTATGTGGAGCGCGTCGACGGGAAATCGTCCTGATGGCCGGTCTTGAGACTCTTGCCGCCTTCGCGCTGGCGACGCTTCTGTTCGCCTATATGCCGGGCCCGGCACTGCTCTACACGACCGCGCGCACGCTCGCCCACGGACGCCGCGCCGGGCTCGCCGCCGCTTTCGGCATCCATATCGGCTGCTATGTCCATGTCTTCGCCGCGACCTTCGGGCTCTCCGCCGTCTTCCTCGTCGTGCCGACGCTCTATCTGGTTCTGAAGCTTGCCGGCGCCGCCTACCTCGTCTGGCTCGGCGTAAAACTGTTTCGCGAGCGCGCGCCCGACACCCAGGTAGCCGACCTGCCGATGCCGCCGCACCATGGCCGCCGCGCCTTTTTCGACAGCGTGTTGGTCGAGGTCTTGAACCCGAAGGTGGCGATTTTCTTCATCGCCTTCCTGCCGCAATTCGTCGACCCGGCAGCAAGCCTGCCCGTCTGGTCCCAGTTCCTCATCCTCGGCATGCTCGTCAACCTGACCTTCAGCTCCGCCGACCTCGTCGCCGTCGTCTTTGCCTCGAGTCTCAAAGAACGGCTGCAGCGCTCGCCGCGCTGGACCGGCCTCGCAAAGAAATTCGGCGGCGCCGTTCTCGTCGGCCTTGGCTTCCGCCTCGCCCTGGAAAGGACCTGAGATGCAGGCCGATCTCCTTGCCGCCCTCAACGAGGAGCGCCGCGCCCGCCGCGCCGTCATCCGGATCGTCGATCTGGATTCCGGCGCCGAGCGGCTGGTGCGCGAGGCCGACGACCTCGGCCGCGATCCGCTCGAAGTCGACCTTGCCGCCCGTTTCCGCTCCGGCAAGTCCGGCACGGTGGAGACGGAGGACGGCGCCCGGCTGTTCCTCAACGTCCACGTGCCGCCGCCGCGCATCGTCGCCATCGGCGCCGTGCACATTACCCAGGCGCTCGCGCCGATGGCCGCCATTGCCGGCTTCGACCTCGTCGTCGTCGATCCGCGCACGGCCTTTGCGACGCCGGAGCGTTTCCCCGACGCGCGGCTGCTCGCCGAATGGCCGGACACGGTGATGGAGGAGCTGGCCTTCGACGCCTACACCGCGCTCGTTGCCGTCACCCACGATCCCAAGATCGACGACACGCCGCTGATCGCCGCCCTGAACAAGGGCTGCTTCTATGTCGGCGCGCTCGGCAGCCGCAAGACCCACGCCAAGCGCGTCGAACGCCTGACGGAAGCCGGGCTCGACGAGGAAACCATTGCCCGCATCAAGGCGCCCATCGGGCTAGACATCGGCGCGGCGAGCCCGGCGGAAATCGCCGTTTCCATCCTCGCCCAGATCATCGAGTCCCTCAGGCGAAAACCGGAGGCGCCGGCGTGAAATTCGGCCCGGTACCGCTAGCAGACGCCGAAGGCGCGATCCTCGCCCACAGCGTGATCCTTGACGGCGGCAAGATTGCCAAGGGCACGGTCCTCGGCGCGGACGAGATCGCCCGGCTGGGCGAAGCGGGCCATGACGCGGTCATCGTCGCCCGGCTGGAAGACGGCGACATCGGCGAGGACGCGGCCGCCGAGGCGCTGGGGAAGGCGCTGACAGGTCATGGTGTGACGGCCGAGCCCGCCTTCACTGGCCGCGGCAATCTCTTTGCCGAGGCGGCAGGAATCTTTGCCGTCGACCGGGCGACGATCGACGACCTCAACCGGCTCGATCCGGGCCTCACCCTTGCGACGCTTCCCGCCTTTTCGCCGGTCGAGGCCCGGCGCATGGTCGCGACGGTCAAGATCATCCCCTATGCCGTGCCGAAGGCGGCGCTCGACGCCGCCCTTGCCCTCGTCGCCGAGCGCGGCCCGGTCCTCAGCCTCCATCCCTATCGGGTCAAACGCGTCGCCGTCGTCTCGACCCTCCTGCCGGGGTTAAAGGAAAAGGTCGTCGACAAGACCCTCAGAATCCTCGCCGACCGGCTGGCGCCCGCCTGCGCTGAGATCGTCGCCGAGGAGCGCGTCGCCCATGACGCGGAGGCCGTCGCCGCTGCGATCGCGCGGCTGGCACCTGAGGCCGAGCTGTTGATCCTCTTCGGCGCCTCCGCCGTCGCCGACCGGCACGACGTGCTGCCGACCGCCATCGAGCAGGCGGGCGGCGCGGTCTCCCATTTCGGCATGCCGGTCGATCCCGGCAATCTGCTTCTGGTCGGCCGGTTTGGCGACGTGCCCGTCATTGGTGCGCCCGGCTGCGCCCGCAGCCCGCGGGAAAACGGCTTCGACTGGGTGCTTGCGCGGCTTCTTGCCGGCCTTCAGGTGACGCCGGACGACATCACCGGCATGGGCGTCGGCGGCCTCCTGATGGAGATCGTCTCTAGGCCGCAGCCGCGCGAGGGACCGGTCGCGGAGCCCGGCGAAAAGGCCCCCGAAGTCGCTGCCCTTATCCTCGCCGCCGGCCGCGCCGCGCGCATGGGCGGGCCGAACAAGCTGCTCGCCACTGTCGACGGCACGCCGCTTGTCGCCCATGCGGCAAAGGCCGCGAGCGACAGCCGGGCTTCCTCCGTCACCGCCGTCACTGGCCATCGCGCCGAAGAAGTCGATGCGATTTTGAAAGAGAGCGATATCCGGATCATCCATAATCCCGACTATATGAAAGGTCTCTCATCGTCCCTTGCGGCGGGCATCAAAGCCCTGCCGGAGACGGCCGATGCCGTCCTTGTGCTCCTGGCCGATATGCCGAGAGTGACGGCCGAAACCCTCGATCGGCTGATTGCCGCCTTCGATCCCGAAGCAGGCGCCCACATCGTCGTTCCGACCTCCGGCGGCAAGCGCGGCAACCCGGTGCTGTGGTCGCGCCGCTACTTTGAGGCGCTGTCGTCGATCACCGGCGACGTCGGCGCCCGCCACCTCATCGGCGAAAATGCGGACGCGGTCGTCGAAGTGGAGATCGGCGCAGAGGTCGCCCTCGACCTCGACACGCCGGAAGCGTTGGCCGCCATCGGTGGCCGGCTGCCGGAAGAGGGCACACCGGTCAACGACAACGACCGAAAGACAACGGGGAGGGGGGAATGAGCCCCATTCGGTGTCGCGATCGTTGCTGGCGCCAGTCCTTAGAAGAGTTTCTTCAAGAAATGTTAAAACAAGTTGCGACCCTCAATATTGAGAAATTATTTGGGAGATGATTTTTTGAAAAATACTAAAAAGATTTCATATATAATTTTCTTTATTTTAATATCACTAACCATAGCTGTGCTCTCCTATTTTCTGACCAAAGAAATAATAATCAAAAGAAACAATGAGGCGTTAACAAGAAAAATACTGAACCTCGGACCCAAGCCAACACCCTTGCAGAGTTTGTTCCCCGATATTGAGTGGGACGAATTTTGCAGAATTGGAGGATATAGTATTATTTCAATAACAATAAAGGCACAATATGATATCGATATAGATAATTATACAATAAAACCAAGAGACTTCGATATTGAAGAAGGGGAGCTTGGTATCGCGTTAATAAATCATAGCCGTGAAGTCATTTATACGTACAAAATTAATAGGGTAGAAATTTCCAGTATTTCGGGGCCGGATTGCCTTTCGAAAAGAACTTCAAACGTACGGCTAATACGAAGAAAGAAAGATAAGCCTCGAAGTTGGGATACTCTGCAATTAATCTTCTCGAATGAAGATTAAACAGCGGATTTTCGATCGCTAGAATTCTGTATGTCCATCTGTCAAAGGGGGCCTCTATGGTTGATTTGCCGTCTGGTTTTAAGCTCTGTCGGCGAAGCTCTCCTCCGACGATATCTCACCGGCCGGGGAAAAGACGCTGGAGCGCGTTCCCATGCGTCGCATTGGCGCGCTGTCGGAACTTGACGGCCCGTTCCTCTTGCTTGCCGGCGACCAATCGAGCTTCATGACCGGAGCGGTCATTCCCGTCGACGGCGGCCACCTCGTCACCGGGCTTTGAGCGCGAGAGAAAACAAAAGAACGCCTGTCCGGGAGGACGCCCGAAATGGACTTTTCGCTCGACGCCGAGACCGAGGCGCTGCGTCAGCGCCTGCGCGCCTTTATCACCGACACGGTTCTGCCGCTGGAGGCCGACCCTGAGAATTGCAACGAATATGAGCACGTCAAGCTCGCCGTCCGCGACCGCATCCGAAAAGACGCGCGGGCGATCGGCATCTGGACGCCGCAGGTCTCCGAGGACTGGGGCGGCATGGGCCTGCCGATGGTCGCCCAGGCGGCCCTTTACGAAGAGGCCAACCGCTCGCTCTTCGGCCCGGTGATGATCAACGCCGCCGCGCCCGACGACGGAAATCTGCGCCTTCTGGACACTGTCGCGCGGCCGGACCAGAAGGAAAAGTGGCTGAAGCCGATCGTTGCCGGCGAGGTCAGCTCCTCCTTCGTCATGACCGAGCCCCATCCGGGCGGCGGCTCCGACCCCGGCATGATGCTGACCCGGGCCGAGCGCCACGGCGACACCTGGAAGGTGTTCGGGCGCAAATGGTTCATCTCCGGCGCCGACATCGCCGACCATTTCATCCTGATTGCTCGCACCGACCCGGACGAGACCAACACCCGCAAGCACCTGACGGCCTTCCTCTACCACCGCGACCAGCCCGGCTGGCGCGTCGTCCGGCGCATCGAGAATATGGGCCCGGACGAGCATGGCGGCGTCTGCGAGCTGGAATTCGACGGCCTGGAAATCCCCGACGAAAACCGGCTGATGGAGATCGGCGACGGCCTGAAAGTGACCCAGATCCGCCTTGGGCCCGCCCGCCTCACCCATTGCATGCGCTGGCTCGGCCTTGCCAAGCGCTGCATGGAGATCGCCCAGGACTATGCGTCCTACCGGGAAAGCTTCGGCGTCCGCCTCGCGGACCGGGAATCGGTGCAGCTAAAGCTCGGCGAGGTCGCCCACGACATCGCCATCGGCCGGCTCCTCGTCATGCACGCGGCCTGGAAGCTGGACCAGGGCGACCGAGCCCGCAAGGAAATTTCCATGGCCAAGATCGCCGTCGCCGACACGCTCCACAAGGCGGCGGACGTCGCCATCCAGATCAATGGCGGGCGCGGCTATTCCACCGACACGCCGCTGGAATGGATCTACCGCTACGCCCGCTGCGCCCGCCTCGTCGACGGCGCCTCGGAGGTCCACCGCATGGTGCTGGCAAGGGCCTATGCGGAAGAGGGCGATGATTTTTGGCAGTGGGGGTGAGGCGGCTTCGGCGTTTGGGGCGGCCATTCGGCCGATGCGTCGATATTCGAACGAATGCCGTTTCCGCAGGCGTCATCCAGGCCGTGCGGCTGCTGCACGGCCCCCTCTGTCCCGTCGTTTCAGGCGGCTTCGGCGCAGGCGAACGGAGCACTCCGGCCAAACCAAAACTCCGTCGTCACCCCGGCCCCCGAGCCGGGGTCTAATGCCCGTCTCCGCACGGTACGCCGTTGGTGTTAGAAGGAGGAATCGGCGAAGCTCCCCGAACCCATCGCGACGGCATACCGTGACGAGACGGGCAATGGCCCCCGGGCCTCGCTGCGCTCACCCGGGGTGACGTCTGAGTGTGGGGTCGCCGGGAGTGCCTCCAAAGGCACGCCCAGCCCACCGCCAACGCCGGCTGGATTGCCGCGTCGGCCTGTCGGCCTCCTCGCAATGACGTTGAAATTATTGTGCAAATAACCTTCGATTGTCATTGCGAGCGCAGCGAAGCAATCCAGAAACCACGGTCGCGACTTGTCTTGGCGCCGAAGTCGTTTCGGCTATTCTATCGGCGCTCTTCAACGCCGAAGGCCACCAGCAAAAGAAACCGCCCATGCCCTCCACCGCCTTCCACCTCCGCCTCGCCATTCCCGAAGACGTTCCTGCCATCGAGGCCATCGTCGAGGCGGCCTATGCGCCGTACGTTCCCCGCATGGGCAAGAAGCCCGGCCCGATGCTCGACGACTACGCGGCACGGGTGGCCGAGGGCGTGGTGCAGGTGGCGACGCGGGACGGAACGGTCGAGGGTGTCCTCGTGCTGCTGCCGGGCGAGGATCACCTGCTTCTCGACAACGTCGCCGTCGCGCCCTCCGCGCAAGGCTCGGGCCTCGGGCGGTTTCTGGTTGCCGCTGCGGAACGGGCGGCTGCCGACCGCGGCCACAAAACGCTCCGCCTCTACACCCACGAGACCATGACGGAGAACATCGCCATGTATCTCCGCCTCGGCTATGCCGAGACCCACCGGGTGACGGAAAAAGGCTTTGAGCGCGTCTATCTGGAAAAGCGCGTGAAATGACTGGTGCGGCCGCCGGATTTCGGCAACGATGACGTGGTCCGGCCCCTGAAAAAACGCCCACAAATGCGCCGGCTTACGGAGACGAAACGCCCATGACCATCCGTTCCATTCTGGCCGCTCTCTGTATCCTCCTTGTGGGTGCCGTCCTCGCGCCCGGCCCCGCCGGCGCCGACGAGACGACGGCGCGGGGCCGGATCGTTGCGGTGGAGGATGCCGGCTATCCGATGTTCGCCGTGACGGTCGCCTTTCCGGCCAAGGACGAGGAGACGCTGCTCCTCAATGCCGAGGAAGCGGCGATCGACCCGGGCGTGCTTGCCGGCCTTGAGGGCCGGACCGCCGAGATCGCCGTCCTCCGCGACGAGCGCAACAGCCTCTACGACCTGCACTATCAGGGGAAATCCGTGTTCGATCCGGACGCGGAAAAGCCCGGCCCGGAACGGCAGAGCATCACCGGAACGCTCAAAGGCGCCGACGAGCCGACCGGCGGCGACCTGCCCGACGAGATCACAGTCACCGATGGCAAGGGCAACAGCGAGACCTTCGAATATTTCATCCAGCCGGAAATGGTCGCCGTGAACGGCCGCGAGGTGACCGCCTATTTCGAGACCCGGACGGTCGCCGAGATCACGTCTTTGACGCCCGTCGAGGAGTAAAAGGGGGGCTCAGCCTTCGGGCGCGCCGGCGAGGAACGGGCAGCGGGTTTCGTTCTTGACGTGCTCCAGCACGAACCAGCTTTCATAGGAGCCGATGTTGTCGTCGCCGGCAAAGACCTCGACGGCAAAGTCGGAATAGGCGGCGACGTCGGCAAGAACGGCGACGACATAGAAGTCGATAGGGCCGGCGGTCTGGTAGCACTGGACCACCTCCGGCCGCGCCAGCATTTTCTGCTTGAAAGCCTCCATCAGCCGCGCCTGGCGCTGGGCGAGGGTTGCCGCGACGATGACCTTGACCGCCGGGCCGATCAGCGTCGGGTCGATGATGGAAACGTCGCGCACGATGATGCCGTCCTTGCGCAGGCGCGCCACCCGCCGCGAACAGGCCGCCGGCGACAGCCCGACCTTCTCGGCGAGCGCGATGTTGGCAATGCGGTTGTCGGCTTGCAGGATGTGGAGGATCTGGCGGTCGATCCGGTCGAGCGGGGTCATGTGCGGTGCCCTGACGGCGTGACTGACAATTATTGCACGCTAACACAACAAATCGGACTTCGCGTGCAAGGATCTGCATGAAAACGCAACCCGCGCCGACGGCCTTTGCGCTACGATATCCGCCGTCCCATCCCTCCGGAGGCCGCCATGTCCGCCAGCCTTGAGACCAGCATCGACACCAAGCAGAGCAACGATTTCAGCCGCCACCTCATCAATTACGGCTTCAATTTCGTCCCCAACCTCATCGAATCCGCCCGCGGCTCGGTCCTGACGGACGTCGACGGCAACGAGATCCTCGATTTCACCTCCGGCCAGATGTGCGCCATCCTCGGCCACAATCACCCGGACATTGTGGAGGCCATCGAAAAGGCCTGCCGCGAGGTGCTGCACCTCTATAGCGGCATGGTCAGCGTGCCGGTCATGAAGCTGGCCGAGGACCTGGCCGCGATGCTGCCGCCGAGCCTGCAGCGTATGATGTTCCTCAACACCGGTGCGGAGTCCAACGAGGCCGCGATCCGCATGGCCAAGCTCCACACCGGCCGCTACGAGGTGCTGGCCCTGAGCGGTTCCTGGCACGGCATGACGGCCGCCGCCGCCTCGCTGACCTATTCCGCCGGCCACCGCGGCTACGGCCCGGCGATGCCCGGCACCATGGCGTTGCCGACGCCCAACAGCTACCGCTGCCCGGTCAAGCACTGCTGCGGCAAGTGCGACACCACCTGCCTCGACGTCGGCTTTGCCATGGCCGACGCCCAGTCGGTCGGCTCCCAGGCCGCCGTCATCGCCGAGCCGGTGCTGTCGTCTGCCGGCGTCATCATCCCGCCGGAGAACTATTTCAAGCGCCTTCGCGAGGAATGCGACAAGCGCGGCATGATGCTGATCCTCGACGAGGCGCAGACTTCGCTCGGCCGCCTCGGCACCGACTTCGCCTTTGCCCATTTCGGTGCCGAACCGGACTTCGTCACCCTGTCGAAGACGCTTGGCGGCGGCGTTCCCATGGCCGCGACGATCACCAGCGACGAGATCGCCGACGACTGCGCGTCGAAGGGCTATCTGCACGTCACCTCCCACGTCTCCGATCCGCTGCCGGCCGAGGTCGGGCGCGCCATCCTGAAGGTCTTGAAGCGCGACAACATCAACGACCGCGTCAAGGAGATGGGCGCCTATCTGGAAAAGGGTCTTAAGGAACTGCAGTCTCGCCACGAGGCAATCGGCGACGTGCGCGGCATGGGCCTGCTGTGGGGCGTTGAGCTGGTCAAGGACCGCGAGACCCGCGAGCCGGATGCCGAGTATGGCGCGGCCGTCACCCGCCGCTGCATGGAACTCGGCCTCAACATGAACATCGTCTCGGTCGGCGGCATGGCCGCCGTCTGGCGCGTCGCGCCGCCGCTGACGGTGTCGACGGCCGAGATTGACCGGGGGCTGGAGATTCTCGACCAGGCGATGGCCGAGATGCGGTAGGCGGCGCTTTTTTGCGCTCACGCCAGGCTCGCTAACGCTCGCGGCTCCACGGGGGCGGCGCAACGGCGCCGGCGGCCGTTCGGCCTTGCGAAGCCTGACGGCTTCGATTGGCGCCGTCTCGCCCTCTCTTGTCACCCCGGGCTTGACCCGGGGCCTATTGCCCCTTTCAACGCGGTAGCCCGGCTCGGCTGGATCGCCACGTCGCCTACGGCTCCTCGCGATGACGTCGATAGTCTGATTGTTATTGCGAGCGAAAGCGAAGCAATCCAGACAACGGCGTTCCAGCAACAGCAGGCATACCGTGCGGAAACGGGCAATAGGCCCCGGCTCGGGGGCCGGGGTGACGACTGAAGGTGTGGCGGGCCGAAGCGGTTCATTGGCAAGCGCCAACACGGGCGTCAGCGCCACAGACCATCGGCGTCTCACACCGTCAGCTGCCCCCGCCGCACCTCGTAGAGCATGACCGCGGTGGAAACGGCGAGGTTGAGGGAGTCCGCCTTGCCGGCCATCGGGATCTTGACCAGCCGGTCGCAGAGACCCGCCAGGTCCTCCGGCAGGCCGGATTGCTCGTTGCCCATGAAGAGGAGGACCGGCTCCTCGTAGGAAACGGCTCGGTAGTCTTCCGTGGCGGAAAGATGCGTGCCGACGACCGTGCCCGGCCATCCGGGCCGCCAGGCCTTGAAGGCCTCGACGCTGGCGCGGGCGAGCCTCACGTGGAAGATCGAACCCATGGTCGCGCGCACGGCCTCCGTGCCGAACGGATCGACCGTGTCCCCGACAAGGAGGACGCCGGAGGCCCCGACGGCGTCGGCCGTGCGAAGGATCGTCCCGAGATTGCCGGGATCCTTGATGCCTTCCAGGGCGATCCAGACCGTCGCAGAGCTGGTATCGATGGCGTCAAGTGGCACGGTTTTCTGTTCGAAGACGCCGATGACCATCTGCGGGTTGTCCCGCCGTGTCATCTTTTCAAGCACGGCCTCGGAGACCTTGAGGACCAGCCCGCCATGGGCGACGACCCGTGCGGCCGTCCGAGTCACCAGCTCATGGCTCGCAACCTTTTCCGCATGGACGAAGGTTTTGATCGGCCAGCCGGCCTCGATGGCGTCGGCGACGAGCTTCAGGCCTTCGGCGACGAACAGCCCGGTCGCCTGGCGGTGCTTGCGCTGGGAAAGGGCGCGGATGTCCTTGACCAGCGGATTGGCAAGGCTGGTGACGGTCTTGACGAGACCCGGCCGGCCCGGTCCGTCTTGCGTGTTCATTGCCCGCTCCAGCGCGAGAACATGGAGGTGGAAAGCGCGCGCCCTCCACCGCTGCCGTCGAGCCCCTGCTCGATGAGCGCGAGTTCTCCTGACTCAACGGTGCCGCTTCGGCCGGAAAGTTCCTCGGCAAGAAGCTCATGGGTGGCAAGGAAGGAGGCGCGGATCGAATAGGCGGTCAACACCAGGAAGAGCGCGTCGGGCGCAAGGATCTCCCGGCAGAGACGCACCATCTCCGGCAGATTTTCGAACAACTGCCAGACCTCACCCTTCGGCCCGCGGCCGTATTTTGGCGGATCGAGCAGGATGCCGTCATAGGTGTTGCCGCGCCTGCCCTCGCGGGCGACGAATTTCGTGGCGTCGTCGCAGATCCAGCGGATCGGTTTTTCCTCAAGCCCGGAGAGTGCCTGGTTCTCCCGAGCCCAGCCGATCGCCTTCTTGGAAGCGTCGACATGGGTGACCTGGGCGCCCGCTTCGGCGGCGACCAGCGAGGCAAGGCCTGTATAGCCGAACAGGTTGAGCACCTTCACCGGCCGGCCGGCGCCGCGGATCTTTTCCGCCATCCAGCGCCAGTGGGCGTCCTGTTCGGGAAAGAGGCCCACATGGCGGAACGAGGTGAAGCGGCCGACAAAGCCGATCCCGCCATAGCGCATCGGCCAGGTCTCCGGCAGCTTCTTGGAGAATTTCCAGCGTCCCGGCCCTTCCTCGTCCGTGTCGCCGGTAAAGACCGCATCCGCCGCCTCCCAGACCGCGTCGCCCAGCCGGCGCGAGCCCATCGCCTGGGGCTCCGGGCGCACGATGGTGAGACTGCCGTAGCGCTCAAGCTTCTCCCCGTCCCCCATGTCGAGCAGCGCATAGTCGGACCAGCCGTCGCTCGTCAGCATCACCGGCCAGGCGCCCTTCGGCGCGGCGCCGGCAGCCGGGGGTGTCGGCCCTTTCGGGCGCGCGGCAGTATCTTTCTTGGGCGTGGGAGCGGTCAGCGTGAGGACTCCGGGCATCGATCAGGGGACGGCGTTTGAAAGACTGTTACGCGGCGAGGGCGGCAAGCGTCAATCGCCGCCGCGCCCCGCGGTCCCGTCATGCGGCGTCCGGCCGCCTTGACGGCGCCGGCGTTCATAAAAATGCCGTGAAATGATATGCACTTTCCCGTAACAATCCGGTTGCCGGAGCGTCCCCGAACGGGCAAGCTGCGCATCGGATGGCGGCGGGCCGACGCCGGTTTCACGCGCCGGGATGCGCGCATGACGCGAACCGGCCGAGCCGCGGACAAAACGAAAATCGGCGCTGCCGGTCGCAGACGCCGGGACGAATGACAAGGGAGCATCTGTCATGGATATGACGGGGGAATACCGGATACCGGCCAGGCGCGAGGACGTCTGGGAGGCGATGAACGATCCGGAGGTTCTCAAAAAGTCGATCCCGGGCTGCCAGTCCCTGGAAAAGGTTTCGGACACCGAAATGACCGCCAAGGTGGTCTCCAAGATCGGCCCGGTGAAGGCGACCTTTAACGGTCACGTCACTCTTTCCGACATCGACCCGCCGAAGGGCTACCACATCTCCGGCGAGGGCAAGGGCGGCGTTGCCGGCTTTGCCAAGGGCGGTGCCGACGTGCATCTGGCCGAGGACGGCGCGGAGACGGTGCTGACCTATGAGGCCAAGGCCCAGGTCGGCGGCAAGCTCGCCCAGCTCGGCTCGCGCATGATCGATTCCACGGCCAAGAAGATGGCCGACGAGTTCTTCGCCAATATCAGCGAGCACTTCGGCGGCACCCCCGGCGAAGAGGAAGGCGTCCTGGAACACGCCGTCCACGAGATGGAAGACGTGGCGCGCGACGCCGAGGAGAAGCTGGAGGTCGCCGCCGGCCGCGGCTATCTCGGCGGCCCGATCGCCTGGGGCTTTGCGGCCCTTGGCGTCCTGATCCTGGTCATTCTCATCTTGAGCTGATCGAAAAGACGGAATTCGCGGCGCCGGACTGCGCATTTCGAGCCGGCGCCGCATCCCAATCAAAAGCAATCCAAAGGGAGGAATATCGATGTCATCAGTGTCCATGACCGTGAACGGCAAGTCCGTTTCGGCCGATGTCGAGGACCGCACGCTTCTGGTCGACTTCATTCGCGGCAATGCCGGCCTCACCGGCACCCATGTCGGCTGCGACACGTCCCAGTGCGGTGCCTGCCTCGTGCTCATGAACGGCCGGGCGGTGAAGTCCTGCACCATGCTGGCGGCCCAGGCCGACGGCGCGGAAGTCGTCACCATCGAGGGCGTCGCCAGCGGCGACCAGTTGCATCCGGTCCAGGCCGCCTTTCGCGACAATCACGGCCTGCAATGCGGCTTCTGCACGCCGGGCATGATCATTTCCGCGGTCGACATGATCAACCGTTGTGGCCCGGGCCTCGACGAGGCGACCATCCGCCACGAGCTCGACGGCAACATCTGCCGCTGCACCGGCTACCACAACATCGTCAAGGCCATCAAAGCGGCGGCCGACGAGATGTCTGGCACCGCCGCGGCCGCTGAATAAAAAAGACAAAAACCCAAGGGAGGAACCACCATGGGCGTGGAAGGAATCGGCGCACGCGTGCTCCGCAAGGAGGACAAGCGCTTCATCACCGGTCGTGGCCGCTATACCGACGACATGACCGTCCCCGGCATGTGCCATGCCGCCTTCGTGCGCAGTCCGCACGCGCACGCGAAAATCACCTCGATCGACGCCTCGGTGGCAGAGGGCATGCCCGGTGTCATCGGCTTCCTCAACGGCCAGCAGCTCCAGGGCGACGGCATCGGCAACCTGATCTGCGGCTGGATGATCCATTCCAAGGACGGCTCGCCGATGAACATGGGCGCCTGGCCGGCGCTCGCCTCCGAGACTGTCCGCTATGTCGGCCAGGCGATTGCCGTCGTCGTTGCCGAAACGCGGGCCCAGGCGCGCGATGCGGCCGACGCCATCGTGGTGGAATTCGAGGAGCTGGACGCCGTCGCCGACGCCGTCTCGGCCCTGAAGGACGGTGCGCCGCAGCTTCACCCCGAAGCCCCCGGCAACCTCATCTATGACTGGGAGATTGGCGATTCGTCTGCCGTCGATGCGGCGATCGCCAGCGCCGCCCATGTGACGAAGATGGAGATCGTCAACAACCGGCTGGTGCCGAACGCCATGGAGCCGCGCGCGGCGCTCGGCGTCTACGACCCGGCCGACGAGCACTACACGGTCTGGACGACGAGCCAGAACCCCCATGTGGCACGCCTCGTCATGAGCGCGTTCTACAATGTGGCGCCGGAGCACAAGCTGCGCGTCATTGCGCCCGATGTCGGCGGCGGCTTCGGCTCCAAGATCTACATCTATCCGGAAGAGATCGTCTGCCTGTGGGCCTCCAAGCGCACCGGCGTGCCGGTGAAGTGGGTGGCGGATCGCACCGAGGCGTTCCTCACCGATGCCCATGGCCGCGACCATGTCAGCCATGTGGAAATGGCCTTCGACGCCGACAACAGGATGACCGCACTGAAGGTCGACACGGTGGCCAATTTCGGCGCCTACATGTCGCTCTTTTCAAGCTCGGTGCCGACCTATCTCTACGCGACGCTGCTCTCCGGCCAGTATGTGATCCCGGCCATCCACTGCAACGTCAAGGCGGTCTACACCAACACCACCCCGGTCGATGCCTATCGCGGCGCCGGCCGTCCGGAAGCCACCTACGTTCTGGAACGGATCGTGGAGACGGCCGCCCGTGAGCTCGGCGTCTCGCCGGCGGAACTGCGGCGCAAGAACTTCATCCGCGAGTTCCCCTACCAGACGCCGGTGATCATGGCCTATGACGCCGGCGATTACGAGGTCTCGTTGGAAGCTGCGATGGCGGCTGCCGACTGGAACGGCTTTGCCGACCGGCGCGCGGAAGCCGAGAGCCGCGGCAAGAAGCGCGGCATCGGCATGAGCTGCTACATCGAGGCCTGCGGCATCGCGCCGAGCCAGGCCGTCGGCTCGCTCGGTGCCGGCGTCGGCCTCTGGGAATCGGCGGAGGTCCGGGTCAATCCGGTCGGCACGGTGGAGATCCTCACCGGCTCGCACAGCCACGGCCAGGGCCACGAGACGACCTTCGCCCAGCTCGTCAACGAGCGTTTCGGCCTGCCGGTCGACAACGTCCAGATCGTCCACGGCGACACCGACAAGGTGCAGTTCGGCATGGGCACCTATGGCTCGCGCTCCGGCGCCGTCGGCATGTCGGCGATCGTCAAGGCCCTCGACAAGGTCGAGAGCAAGGCCAAGAAGATCGCTGCCCATCTGCTCGAGGCCTCCGAAGGCGACATCGTCATCGAGAATGGCGAGGTCAAGGTCGCCGGCACCGACAGGAAGCTCGGCTGGCACGAGGTCTGCCTTGCCGCCTACACCGCACACAATCTGCCCGACGGCATGGAGCCGGGGCTGAAGGAGGGGGCGTTCTACGACCCGACCAACTTCACCTTCCCGGCGGGCTGCTACATCTGCGAGGTCGAGGTCGATCCGGACACCGGCAAGACCCAGATCATCCAGTTCGTCGCCGCCGACGACTTCGGCAAGATCATCAACCCGATGATCGTGGAAGGCCAGGTCCATGGCGGTCTGGCCCAGGGCATCGGCCAGGCGATGCTGGAAGGCTGCTCCTACGACAAGGAGTCCGGCCAGCTCATGACCGCGTCCTACATGGACTACACCATGCCGCGCGCCGACGACATGCCGTCCTTCAACGTCTCGACGACGGAGACGATCTGTCCGGGCAATCCGCTCGGCATGAAGGGCTGCGGCGAGGCCGGCGCCATCGGCTCGCCGCCGGCGGTGATCAACGCCATCACCGACGCCATCGGTACCAACGACCTGAACATGCCGGCAACGCCGGAAAAGGTCTGGCGCGCCATCCACGCGGCCTAAGGGACGACTTGCCGGGCCGCCCCACTCGGTGCGGCCC
>NZ_NPEV01000039.1 GCF_003258835.1 Rhodobium orientis
CGCCATGCGCCGGGAGGGGACGAGACGTGTTCGTGTTTCTGGCAAGGGTGCTCGGCTACTGGATGATCGCCGCGGCGATCGTCGGCATCGTCATCGACGGCACCAAGTCGATCGCCGCCAATGCGCTGGTGATCACGCCGCTCGGCGAGACCTGGTTCGCGCTGAGCCCGGGCAGCCTCAACGCCCTGCAGGCCGGCATCCAGCGCCATATCAGCCCCTATCTCTGGGACCCGGTGCTGCAATGGGTCCTGATGCTGCCCAACTGGGCGGTGATCGGCGGCCTCGGCTTCCTCATCGTCTGGCTGACGACGGCAAAGACCCGCACCGCCGACAAGCTGCCGGCCTGACCCGGCGTTTCTGTGGCCGCTCCGGCCGGAAAGGAAAAGCCATGTTCCTGTTCGACGTCCTCAAGCACAAGATGCGCGTGCCACCCGAGAGCGAGGCGCTGCGCGGCCGCGACCAGCCGATCGCCACGCCCGGCCCGCATGCCGTCAACGGCGTGCCGGTCGATGCGCCGGTGCCGGACGGCTTTGCCGAGATCGTCGTCGGCATGGGCTGCTTCTGGGGGGCAGAACGCCTGTTCTGGCAGATGGAAGGGGTCTATGTGACGGCGGTCGGCTATGCCGGCGGCTATACGCCGAACCCGACCTACCAGGAGGTCTGCTCCGGCATGACCGGCCATGCCGAGGTCGTGCGCGTCGTCTTCGATCCGAAGCTGGTCTCGCTCGATCGGGTGCTGAAGGCCTTCTGGGAGGGCCACGACCCAACGCAAGGCATGCGCCAGGGCAACGACACCGGCACCCAGTACCGCTCGGCGATCTATGCCGGCGACGCGACGCAAAAGGCGGCGGCCGAGGCCTCCCGCGATGCCTACAACGCGGCGCTGACGGCAGCCGGCAAGGGCGAGATCACGACGGAAATCCGCGGACCCCAGCCCTTCTATTTCGCCGAGGACTACCACCAGCAATATCTCGCCAAGAATCCGAGCGGCTATTGCGGCCTCGGCGGCACCGGCGTCACCTGTCCGGCCGGAGCGGGCGTTTCCGCGCAATAGGTCAATGGCGGGGGCCGTCAGCGCGCGACGAGCACCTGACTGCAGGCTGCCGGAAGCTGGCGCACGGCCATCGGCTTCCAGGTCTTTGCGCCCTTTTTCGCCGCGGCGATTCGCGCCCGCCGCTTGGCATAGGGCGCATCCGACAGCCACCAGGAGAGCGGCTTGCCGCAGCCGTCGCCGGCGGGCGGCGCACTCTGGTCCTTGCAGCCGGAACTGCCGCGCGGGCAGGAAAGCCGGACGTGGAAATGGTAGTGGTGGCCGTACCAGGGCCGCACCTTGCGCAGCCAGGAGCGGTCGCCGGTCGCCCAGTCGCAGAGTTTCTTCTTGATCCCCGGATGAACGAAGATCCGCGCCACCCGCCGGTCGCCGGCCGCGCGCTTGATGAGGCGCGCGTGGGCGTCGGTCCAGATGGATCTGTCGACCCGGCCGCCCTCCGGGATTTCGATGCGCGCCATCCTCGGCCCGAGCATGGAGGTCGCCGCCATCTTTTCCCGCTCTTGGGCGCTCAGGGTTCGGCCCGGCATCGGCGTCAGCCAGATGTCGGCATCGAGCCCGATCTGGTGGCTGGCATGGCCGGTCAGCATCGGCCCGCCTCGCGGCTGCGCCAGGTCGCCGATGAGGAGCCCGTTCCAGCCGAGCTTCGGGGCATCGCCGGCAAGGTCCTCCAGATAGTCGATGAGTTCCGGGTGGCCCCAGTTGCGATTGCGCGACAGCCGCATGACCTGCCAGGTCCGGCCGGTGACGGGAAGCGGCCTGGCGCCGGCAAGGCAGCCCTTGGAATAAAAGCCGATGGCCCGCGGCTTCAGCGGTGCCGGCGTCTGCTGGCGACCGAAGACTTGCTTTGCCGGGGCGTTGGGATCGACGCTCTGCGGCACCAGCGACGCCGTCCGCTGCGGCCGGTCGGTCGGCGCCGGACGGGGGATCGGCGCATCGTCGTCGGCGATCGTGGCGCTGAGGTCCGTTCGGTCCAGTTTCGGCTTCGGCTGCGGCAGGGTGGTTTCGGGTCCGGCGGCCAGAGCGGCTGGCGCCAGCACGGCCAGCGCCAGAACGGCCAGCGCCGGGCGGATATGCAAAAGGACGGTCCGGCTGGTCATCTCGGCTCCTCGGTCGGCTCTTGGACAAAAGCGCATCCGCCCATCCTCTGCGGTTTTCGGTTTACCGGCCGTTAACCCTGCCGGAGATGCCGCCCGGCGGCGTTCCCGAGGCCGACTCAAAGGCTAGCCGTCCCGCGTGGCGAGGAGAAGGCACAACCGGGCCATCCTCCCGGAACGGACCGACACGGTCGCGATTGTCGCGTGTACGGACTGCGAAATGTCAACCGCAGATACCGTTTAGCGCGATGGTCTGGCGGGGAGATTCGGAAAGGTTGCATTATATTATAAAATTCTTATATACATGTGCGTTGTCAAAAACCCGCATCCGCCCTAACTTTTGCCCTGCGACATCTTGTCAACACGCAGCGAACCGGACCCGACCCCATGGATCAGATGACCCCGAGAGCCCCGTCCTCCCCCACCGGCGAACTTGGCGAGAACGGCATTGTCGACGCCGCGACCGCGCGCGAGGAAGCCTTGGCCGGCCGGCTCCTCCTCGTCGACATCCGCACGCCCATGGAATGGCAGCGCACCGGCGTCGGCGACGCTGCCGAAGCGATCTCGCTCCAGGATCCGTCCTTCCTGCAGAAGGTCCTCGACCTTGTCGGCGAGGACAAGTCGAAGGCGATCGCGGTGATCTGCGCCACCGGCAACCGCTCGTCCTGGCTTGCCGGCGAGATGCGGCGCCTTGGCTTCCACAACATCTACGACGTCAACGAGGGCATGATGGGCTCGTTCTCCGGACCCGGCTGGCTCGGCCGCGGCCTGCCCACCGAACGCCCGGCGTAACCGGTCCCGCGCGGTCAGGCAGCGTCGCAAAGCGCCTCGGCAACGAAGGCGTGAAAGCCGTGGGTCGCCGTGTCCATGACTGGCGAGAACCGGCCGCCATCGAAGCCGCGCGCCGAGCGACCTTTCTGCATGCCTTCCACGACAAAGATGTCTTCGGCAAAAACCTCGCGCCACATGGCGCCGTGGGCCTGTCGCATGGCGGCCCGGTCCGGGCCCGTCATCGCCGCATCCGCATAGAAGATTTCGACGCGCTCGACGGTACGGTCGGGCGCGACCGGCTCCAGCAGGATGGCAAAGACGTGGTCGCGGTGGACGCCAAGGAGGACGTTCGGATAGAGCGCCACATATTCCGCCGCCGTCGCCCACGTCTCCGACAATCCCGGAAAGTCTGAGAAGCGGCGCCCGCCGGCGTCCAGTTGCGGTGCGTAGACCAGGGTGCCCTGGCCGGAGAACCGGCCCGGCTCGACGATGTTGTAGTGGTCTTCCAGCCGCGAATAGCTGTTGAGCCCGGGATGGACGAAGGGCAGGTGGTAGCTCTCGCAGTAATTCTCCACGGCGAGCTTCCAGTTGGCGGCAAGGTCGAGCGAGAACGACGCCGACGCACCGCCGGAAAAGAGCGGCCGGCCGGCGAATTCGGACCAGCGCCGAAGGAGCGCGTCGTTCGCCTCCTCGAAAGCCGCAGCCTTGCCGGAAAAATCGACGAAGACGACGCCGAGGAAGACGTGCGAGCGCACCTCGATGAGGCCGAGCGTTGCCGGATCGACGGCCTCATGTTTGTTGCAGCCCGGCCCGCCGATATGGGGCGTGCCGCGCAAGGTTCCGTCCTGATTGTAGCACCAGGCGTGGTAGGGACAGCGGATCACCGATCCGAGCCGCGTCGGCGCCTCTATGAGGACCATGCCGCGGTGGCGGCAGACATTGAAAAAGACGCGGAGCGTGCCCTGCCGGTCGCGCACCAGGAGCAGCGGCTCGCCGAGGAACCGGACCGGCACCGCCATGCCCGGTTCCGCCACGTCGTGATCGAAGGCAATGGCCGTCCAGTTGTCGGTAAAGACCGTGCGCTTTTCCGCCTCGAACCAGCAAGGGTCCGTATAGAAGCCGTTGGCAAGGCCGGCGGCGGTCTCGATCGGCCGGCGCACGGCATCGAGCCCGGTGCGACTATCGGCATCCAGCAGAAGCGCGGTCATCGGCGTCTCCCCCACGCGGCAGAGCATCGGACCCAAGAGCGGGAACCGGTTTCAGGTCCGATGCTCGAACGAGCAACTGGAGCGCCGTTCCGATGCGACCGGAACGGCGGGCGCTCCAACGGATAGAAGACGTCAACTTTGACAGCCGGTCCGCGTTGGGACGCGCCGGAATTGGGAACGACTCTTAATTGCGCCAGGAGCGGAATGCGCCCTCATGGGAGGGCCGGCATCGAGGCGCAAGGGCTGCATCCGATTGCCGTCACCCGACGGCTTTCCTTTTACGTTAAAGTTATCTTCTGACCGACGCAGCCCTGCCGGCCGCCACTGGTTCCTCGTCGTCCAGCGGGTACCAGTACGCCGCCTTTTCCGCGTCGCGCGCAACGACCACGAACTGGTTCGCAAAAACCCGGTAGGGGTGGCTCCAGAAGCCGTCGGGCCATTTCACCCGCACTTCCGCCCGCTCCGCCGTGCCGAGGCCGACATGGACCCAGCCGGCGCTGCCGGAGGCATGGCCGCCGCCAACGGCGAGCTTGCGGGTCATGGAGTGGTTGCCGGTCTTGACGTTGAGGATGGCGCCGATGCCGTTGCGGTTGGGCGCTTTTTGGGAGAGCTGGATGTGCAGCCAGTTGCCGAGCGGCCTGGTGGTGCCGCCGGCCCTGGCGCCGCAATTGCGGAAGACGCTGACCGGCGCGCTCCGGTTGACGACGACGAGGTCGAGCGCCCCGTCGAGATTGAGGTCGATGACGGCGGCGCCCCTGCCCTTCCTCGGCAGCGCGATGCCGGCTTCCGATCCCGCCTCGGCGAAGGTGTCGTCCCAGCGGGCGAGCAAGAGATTGTCCGGGTCGGTGGCGGCGAAATCGGGCATTGCCTCGACGTTTCCCTTGGCGATGAAGAGATCGAGGAGGCTGTCATTGTTGATGTCGGCGAACTCCGAATGCCAACCGGTGGACGGGCGCCTGTCGCCGCCCGCATAGGGCCGGTGGGCGGTGGCGCCGCGCTCAAAGGCGATGTCGCGATAGACGGGGCGATCCTCTTCGGCCTCCCGGTCCAGCGTCTGGATCTTGGTGTCGCCCATGGAGGTCAGCGCGTATTCCGGATAGCCGTCGGCGTCGAGGTCGCCCTCGGTGATGCCCATGCCCCAGATACGCAGCGTCTGCCAGCCGTCGGAGCGGGTGTAGAGCGTCGGCGGGCGGCCCGGCGGGACGTGCCAGAGCTGCTCCTCGCCGCCGCGGTAATATTGCCGGTCGTTGGAGACCCTGAGCGACGGCTCCCCGGAGCGGTTCCAGTCCGTAAAGAGCATGGAGAGCGCGCAATAGCCCGGACTGAGCGTCAGCGGATCGCCATAGTCGGGGCGCGGACCTGAAGGAGAGCGCATGAGCGCGTTGTCGTGGCAGGTGCCCCAGGGCGAGCCCGGCGCGGAGCGGTCCACATAATTGCCGAAGGCGAGCGTCGGGAATTTTTGATCCGCCTCCCAGATGGCGGAAAAGGCCGTCGTCCAGGCGCGGCCGCCGTCGAAGGCCCAGGCGCGGTTGGCGACCGAGAACGAACAGTCCGGGCCGCCCTTCAGGAGCGCGTTGCGGCCGAGCCGCAGGACGGCGAGGTCCATATGTCCGTCGTCGTCGATGTCGAGCGGATAGGCGCCGAGGACGTTTTTCAGGGTGCGCTCGCCGATGTCGAGTTTGACCGGCTCGAAACGAAGCTCGCCGCCGATCCGGGAGCGGTTGCGATAGAGTTTTGCCGGCTCCTTGCCGCCGGCGAAGAACAGCTCGGGCTTGCGGTCGCCATCGCAGTCGAAGCTGGCGACGCCGCCGCCGACGAAGAATTCCCAGGGGCCAGAATAGCTGTGGTCGATGCCAGCGGCCTTGGCCTCTTCGTGCAGCACCGGGATGTCGGCGGTGATTTTCGCTTGCTCGCCGGCGCGGGGCGCGGAGACCGCGAGGGCCGCGAACGTCGCCGCAAGAGCAAGGCGTATGAAACGGCTCATCGGGCGATCCCCAGCGTCTTCAGAAACGCAATCAGGCTTCCCCGCTCTTCGTCGTTCGCCGCCACATACGCATCGCGGGACGCGCGCCCGGCGCCGCCATGGGCGCGGATGGTTGCGTCGAGCGTCGTCAGGTCGCCGCGGTGGCCATAGGGCGCGGTGTCGGCGATGCCCCAGAGTTCGGCGGTCAGGAAGACGTCCGCCTCGACGAAGCGCTGGGCCAGGATCTCGTTGCCGAAATGGTCGACCTGGTTGTCGGCGATGCGGTGGCGCTTCAGGTCGCCGAACACCGGGATCAGCCACGCGCCGCTCTCGTCTCGCGTCAGGTGCCTGGCGAAGGGCATTTCGGAGAGGTCGATAGCGCCGGGCGCCGCGACATCTCCTTGACGTAAGGTGCCGGCTGTATCGTTCGGTCCCGGATCGGCAAAGACGAGGCTGTTGAGCGGCAGGGTCGGCCGGTGGCATTCCGCGCAGCCGATATCGGCAAAGAATTTTTCTCCCGTTTTTGCCGCGTCCTTCCAGGCCGGGTTTTCCGGCGTCTTTTGCTCCGGCGGCGGCAGGGTCGCCTGGAAGGCGACGACGGCCGAGACGTCGCCGGCGCTCATCTCACTCATCACCCCGTCTTCGTCGAAATCCTCCGTGCCGGTCCAGCGGGTGCCGAAGCGCTCGTCGGGCTGGATGCCGTGGTGCTGGTTGAGGGCGTTGATGGTGAACTGGCGGAGCGAGGCAAAGACGCCCTTCTGGCTGAACGGGCGGATGACGAGGTCGGTGTCAACGCCGTCGAAGCCGGAAACGTCGACCGCGCCGTCTGGAGAGGCCGTCAGCCTGCCGAAACCGACCCCCTTGGTGGCAAGCTCGACGGTCACCGGTTGACCAGCCTTTCGCGCCGCAAGAAGCGCCGCGTGGCGCTGGGCCTTCAGATCCGCCGTCATCTCCCGGGCGAGCAGTTCCAGAAGGCCCGAGCCGAAGAGATGCGGCGTTCCCCGCTCATTGGAGAATTGCGGCGCCGTGCTGTCGAAGTCGGCGCTCTCAAAACCTTCGGAGACGAAGACATTGGCGGTGAAATCGCCGGCCCCGCCAGCCTCTGGCACGTTGTGGCAGGAGGTGCAGGCATTGGCATCCGGCCCGAAGGTGCGCGCGAACGTCTCGCGCACCGGCCGCTTCTTCTTCGTCGGGATGATCGCCTGGGTGGCCGCGGGCCGCCCGGCCCCGTCATGGACCGTGAAGCGCGCCTCAAAGAGGATCTTTCCGTGCTTAACGACGGTCTTCAGCCGATCCCCGTCGAGCGCGCCCGTAACGCTTTCCAGCCCCAGATGGGCCGGTATCGCCTTTTCGATCCACACCGGCTCTTCGGCGCGCACCGGGGCGGCGGCCAGACACACCGCGACCACGCCCAAAAGGACGCAGCGCCCGATCCTCCCCATGGCGTTCCCCTGATCTTTTCTCATTGCCCGGCATTCTAGCGAGGTTTGTGGGCGACACCAGTCACGGATGCGCGCGCGGTTTCCCTCAGCCCCAAACATGCAATAGCTTGCGGGACTCATTTCAAAAAACGGGAGACATTTTCGTGACGCCACCTTTTTTGAGCTACGAGGACACCTATGACGCGCTTTCCTGGGAGGGGGCGGTGGAGGCCCTTCGGGCCGGGCATCTGCGGGCAAAGGCCGAGGTCGGCGACGTTTTTCTGGGGCCCTCCGACGGCACGTTGCTGACCCGCGCGGCCTATGTCCCGGGGCTCGGCTATGGGGTCAAGGCGGTCACAGTCTTCGGCGAGAACCCGGCGCGCGGGCTGCCGACGGTGCAGGGGGCGATGTTCTTCTATGAGCCGAGCGAGGGCCGGATCGAGGCGGTCATCGACAGCCGGCTCGTCACAGAATTCAAGACCGCGGGCGATTCCGTCCTCGGCGCTAAGCTCCTGGCGCGGCCGGACAGCAAGGAGCTTCTGATCGTCGGCGCCGGCACCGTGGCGCGCAGCCTGGTCCATGCCTATTCGGCGATCTTCCCGAAGCTGGAGCGGATCGCGATCTGGGCGCGCCGGGGCGGGCAGGCCAAGGACCTGGCGGCCGAGTTCGCCGGCCATGCCATCGCGGTTTCCGCCGCGCCGGACCTTGCAGAAGCGGCAGCCGAAGCGGACATCATCGCAACGGCGACGATGGCGACCGCGCCGGTCCTGCAACGCGATTGGATCGCGCCCGGCACCCATATCGACCTCATCGGCGCCTTCAAGCCGGACATGCGCGAGGCGGACGATGCCCTGATCGCGGAGGGCCGCCTCTTCGTCGACAGCCGCGAGACCACCATCCACCATATCGGCGAGTTGATGATGCCGATCGCCGCCGGGGCGATTTCCGAGGCCGCCGTCCTTGCCGACTTCTACGACCTCATTGCCGGCAATGCCCCCGGCCGCACGGGCGACGACGAGATAACCGTCTTCAAGAACGGCGGCGGCGCCCATCTCGACCTGATGACGGCCGACTACATCGTGAAGGCGGTGAAGGGCGCGGCGCAATAGCCGGGGCGGCGCAAAGGCCGTAGACGGCAAAAACGCCATTTCCTATGCTTCGGCCCATGGGGGATTCTGCCGCGCGCGCACAACCGAAACTGGAGACCTTCGTTGCCGAGGCCAAGGCCTCGGGCGGCTCGGAGCTTGCCAACTACCAGCTCTTCGTCGTCGGGCTGGCCGAGGCGCTGGGGCTGGAACGGCCGCAGATGGCGGGCGAGGAAAACCAGTTCAACGACTATGTCTTCGAACGCCGGGTCGACTTCAAGCACCCGGACGGCAGCCGCACGGCCGGCCGCATCGACTGCTACAAGCGCGACTGCTTCGTGCTGGAGGCCAAGCAGTCGGCCAAGCGCACGAAAAAGGCTACTGGCGACCAGCTCGCCCTCCTTCCGGAGGACGCGGGCCAGAAGAAACCCGGCCATGCCAAGAGGGGCACGCGCGGCTGGGACAAGGTCATGGTTGCCGCGCGCAAGCAGGCCGAGGACTATGCCCGCGCGCTGCCGGTGGAGCACGGCTATCCGCCGTTCCTCCTGGTGGTCGACGTCGGCAACGTCATCGAGGTGTTTGCCGACTTCTCCGGCCAGGGCAAGAACTACGCCCATTTCCCGGACCGCCGGTCCTACCGCATTTCCATGGACGACCTCTTCGACGAGAAGGTCCAGGACCAACTCGCCGCGATCTGGAACGACCCGCTGTCGCTCGATCCGGCGAAGGAATCTGCCGAGGTCACGCGCGAAGTCGCAACTCGGCTCGCCAAGATCGCCCGCCGGCTGGAAAAGAAGCACGATCCCAAGGACGTCGCCGAATTCCTGATGCGGTGCCTGTTCACGATGTTCGCCGAGGATGTCGAGTTGCTGGCCGACGATGGTTTCGAAAAGCTGATGGGCCGGATGAAGGAGACGCCGCAGCATTTCGTGCCGGCGCTGGAAAGCCTGTGGGCTGTAATGGATGAAGGCGGCTATGCCCCGCACCTGAACGCCACCGTCAGGCGCTTCAACGGCGCACTCTTCAAGTCGCGCAAGGCCCTGCCGCTGGAAGCGGAGGATATTGCCGACCTCCATGCCGCTGCCGGACGAAACTGGAAGCATGTGGAGCCAGCGATCTTCGGCACGCTCCTGGAGCGCGCCCTCGATTCGCGCGAGCGCTCCAAGCTCGGCGCCCACTATACGCCGCGCGCCTATGTGGAGCGGTTGGTCATCCCGACCCTGATCGAGCCGCTACGCAAGGACTGGGACGAGATCCAGGTCCGCGTCCGCGACCTGCACGAGGCCGGCAGGGACGACGAGGCCTTGCGGGTCGTCAAGCAATTCCACCACACGCTCTGCACCACAAGGGTGCTCGATCCGGCCTGCGGCACTGGCAACTTCCTCTATGTCGCGCTGGAGCTGATGAAGAAGCTGGAGGGCGAGGTGCTGGAGGCTCTCGACGACCTCGGCGAGGACCAGGCCCGCTTCACCATGGAGGGCGAGACGGTCGGGCCGCGCCAATTCTTCGGGCTGGAACTCAATCCCCGCGCGGTGCCGATCGCCGATCTCGTGCTGTGGATCGGCTATCTGAAATGGCAGTTGAAGACCGGCGGGCCGGGCGCCATCACCGAGCCGATCCTGCATGCCTATGGCACGATCCGCGAGCAGGACGCGATCCTTGCCTATGACGCCAGGGAGCTGGTGCGCGGCGAGGACGGCACGCCACTGGCGCGCTGGGACGGGGTGACGAAGAAGCCGCATCCGATCACCGGCGAGGAGGTGCCCGATCCGGCGGCGACCGTGCCGGTTTACGCTTACGTCAACCCGCGCCCGGCGCCCTGGCCGGAGGCGGAGTTCATCGTCGGCAACCCGCCCTTCATCGGCGGCAAGGACATGCGGGCCGAACTCGGCGACGGCTATGCCGAGGCGTGCTGGAAGGCGCGCCCGCAGATGCCGGGCGGGGCCGACTTCGTCATGCATTTCTGGGACGAGGCGGCGACCCGCCTGACCCGCAAGGGAACGAAGAAATCCCCCAATCCCCTGCGCCGCTTCGGCTTCATCACCACCAACTCCATCACCCAGACCTTTTCCCGCCGGGTGATCGAGCGGCACATGGCGGCCAAGACCCCGCTGTCCCTGGTCTTTGCCATCCCGAACCACCCGTGGCTGAAGGCGAGCGACAAGGCCGCGGTGCGCATCGCCATGACGGTGGCGGAAGCCGGCGAGAGCGAAGGCGTGCTGGCCGAGGTGGTGTCGGAAGAAGGGTTGAATAGCGATACGCCGAAGGTCGGGTTGGAAACTCGGGAAGGGAAAATTCAAGCAAATATTGCTGTTGGGCCAGATCTTTCTTCTCTCGTCCGCCTCAAATCAAATGAACACCTTTCATTTATGGGATTCAAACTACATGGTCAGGGTTTTGTTATCAGCAAAAATGAAGCAGATCGCTTGCGAATAAAAACACCTAGATGGGTAAAAAAATACCTTATCGGGCGCGACATTGCGCGAAAGTCGAGAGAATTATTTACGATTGATACCTATCCAGAAGATATAAGTGAGATAGAAATCAAGAACCCTGGCATATATCAATTATTACTGGAGAAAGTGAAGCCTGAAAGAGAAAATAATAACGACGGATTTAGGAGGAATAAATGGTGGTGGTACGGCCGTCCGCACGATGCCCAGAGAGATTCTATTCGAGAACTCGAAAAATACATCGTAACGGTTCGCCAATCATCTCACAGGTACTTCTTGTTTGTAGACGTCGACACTGTTGTCGAAAGCACTGTCGTAATGCTTGGCCTCCAAGCCTCGTGGTGCGTATCCGTTCTATCGAGCTCCTTGCACACCGTTTTTTCTTTGGCCACTGGCGGTTGGTTAGGCGTTGGCAATGATCCGCGATATCAGCATGAAAGCACGTTCAATCCCTTCCCCTTTCCGGCCTGCGTCACCGACGACAGCGATCCGGCGCTCAAAAAACGCCTGGGCGATCTCGGCGAGCGGCTCGATGCCTTTCGCAAGGAACGGCTGGCCGAGCACGAGTTCCTGACCATGACCGGGCTCTACAATGTGCTGGAGCGGGTGCGCGAGCTGGAGGCCGGGTGCGATGTGCCGCCGCTCTCCGACAAGGAGCGCGACATCTACGAGGCCGGGCTCGTCGGCGTCCTGAAGGAACTCCACGACGACATCGACCGGGCGGCCTTTGCCGCCTATGGCTGGGACGACCTGGCCGAAAAACTGGTGGGAAAGCCGGGGGCGACGACGCCGAGCCCGCACAAGACGGCCGACCAGGAAGCGGCCGAGGAGGAGCTGTTGACCCGGCTCGTCGCGCTCAACCGGGAGCGCGCGGCGGAAGAGGCGCGCGGGCTCGTCCGCTGGCTGCGGCCCGACTACCAGATCCCGAAGCTCGGCCACAAGGTGGCAAGGCCCGAGGAGGGCGAGCAGATCGCCGCCGACATGACGCCGATCCTGCTGCCGGAAAAGCCGAAATGGCCGGCCGACGGGCTCGACCAGATCCGGCTGCTGCGCGACGTCCTCGCCAAGGCCCAGGCGCCGGCGCGCCCGGCCGACATCTCGGCCCAGTTCAAGGGCGGCCGCAACCGGCTCTCCCGGGTCGAACAGGTGCTGGAGCACATGCTCGACACCGGCATGGTGCGCACCGGCGACCTGGACGGCGACACGGCCTATTTCCTGCCGCGATAGGGTTTTTTAGAGCGAATTCTTATCCGAAAACCGGTTCCCACTTTGCGGGAATACGCTTCTCACAACCCGTATTGGTACTTCACGCGAAGGTCGAGGGAGAGCGGTCGCGACCCAAGGATCGGCGGGCGGGGGACGACGCCGCTGGCGGCCAGAACCGCCTGGCGGGCGTCGGCGTCGAGCGTCGTATCGCCCGAGCTTTGCAGCATGTGGACGTTGCTGAAGGCGCCGGCGGCGTCGATGGTGAGCGCGAAGCGGGCATTGCCGGCAAGGGCGCTGGCGCTGCCGGCCGCCATGCGGCGGGCGTGGACGGCGTCGGAGACGTCTTCCAGGTAATCGTTGAGGGCGCGGCGGCGGCGGTCGGCGCGGGCCTTGCTGCTTTCGCGGGCAGGCGCCTGTTCCTCCAACGTGATCGGCGCGGCAAGGCTCATGGCGACGTCGGGGGCAGAAAAATCGACGACGATCATGTCGTCGCCGGCCATCTCCGTCTCGGCCGCGGGAAAGCCGCCGAGGACCAGCCAGTGGGCGGCGAGCGAGATGGCGATCGCCGCGGCGATGCGCTCGCCGTCGGTCACGGCTGCGTCTCCACAACAGCGGCGTGGCGGGCCGGCTTGGTCGCAATAACGAGGCGGTCGCCGCCATTCTCGCGGATGGTGCTGACGGCGGCAAGAAAGCTGCCGACGGAGGCGTCGCGGTCGGCCTTCAGGACGATCTGCATGCCGCCCGGCACTTCCCGTGCCCCCTTCACCTTGAAGCCGAGCTCGCGCAGATCGATCGGCTCGGTGTCGGCCAGGAGGCTGCCGTCGGCGGAAAGCACGATCTCCAGCGTGCGCCCGGCATAGGTGCGCGCGACCTCCGACTTCGGCAGGTTCATGTCGACGCCATGGGTGGTGAAGGCGGCGGCGATGACGAAGAAGATGAGGAGGATGAAGACGACGTCGAGGATCGGCGTGACGTCCGGCAGATTGCCGTCGCGGGGCTTTGACCTCAGCGGGATCATGACGGCCTCGCTGCCGCCTCGGTCATCAGGACGCGGTTGGAGAGCCGCGACAGGGCAAACGCCACCTGCTCTTCGCGGCGCAGGAAGCCGCTCTGGGCGATCACCGCCGGAATGGCGATGACGAGGCCGGCGGCGGTCGTCAGCAAGGCCTGCCAGATGCCGTCGGCAAGCAGCGTCATGTCGATGGCGCCGCTCGCCGAGGCAAGGCGCGAGAAGGTCTGGATCATGCCGATGACGGTGCCGAGAAGGCCGAGCAGCGGCGCCACCCGGGCGGCCATGCCGAGGAAGCCGATGCGGCGGTCGAGGCCGCGCACGATTTCCTCGATGGCGATCGTCGCCCGGCCTTCCCGGACGCTCGCCGCGCCGCGACCGAGGAGGGCTTCGACTAGCGGGCGCAGGGGCGGGCTCTTTTCCGCGGCGGCGGCAAGGGTTTCGTCCGTGTCCTCGCCGCGGGCGGCCGCTTCCAGGCGCCGTTCCATGTCGGCGTCGAACAGCGGCAGGGTGGTGAACACCAGCAGCCGGTCGAGGATGATCGCGACGACGAGGACGGAGAGCGCAATCAGCGGCCACATGACGAGGCCGCCGTCTTCAATGAACCACATGGGGGGACTCCAGGTCTTGCGACTCCGGTTCGGGGGCCTCTTCTGTCAGGGGGGCCCAATGGGCGCTGAGGTCGGGGCTGTCGACGCCGCGGCCGATGACGATGAGGAAGGGCGGCTCGGTCACCGCGCGCTCCGGCGCCACGAACTCTGCATGGCCGGGGACGAATTGCAGGATCTGCGGCTCGTCGACGCCCTTGAGTTTCACCACGCCCTTCACCCGGTCGACGGCATCCGGGCACTCGACGAGGAGGCGCGAGAGGACGTCGATGTCGACCTCGTCGGGCAGGGTGAGCTTGAGGTACGAAAAGCCTTCGCCGAGATGGGAGGCGTGGTCGTGGTCGTGGCCGTGGGCATGCGCATGGTGATGGTCGTGATGGTGGGCGTGGCAATGGTCGCCGTCGCCGTGGTGCCCGTCACCGTGGTGTCCGTCACCGTGGCACTGACCATGCCCTTCGCCATCGCAATGATCGCGGCCATGCGCGTGGCCGCAGCAGCAGGGCACCTCGTCCTCTTCGTCGGCGAGCAGCCGTGAAAAACCGGCGCCGAGAAGCTTCGGATTGACCCGCCCCTGGCGCGCCTCGATGACGTTCACCCCCGGCGCCCGCCGGGAGAGATCGGCGTGGATGGCGACGAGCGTTGCGTCATCGACGAGGTCGCATTTGTTGAGGACCAGGGTGTCGGCGGCGGCGATCTGGCCGCTAGCGATCTCGGAGTCCGCGATGGTCGTGAAATAGCGCGCGGCATCGACAACGGTGACGACCGCGTCGAGTTGCACCAGGTCGTCGAGGTCGCGCAACTCCTCCACCATGTTGAGCGGATTGGCGAGGCCGGTGGTCTCCAGCACGATCATGTCCGGCGCGAACCGCTCTTTGAGGGTGCGGATCGCAGGCGCGAGCGCGCCGGACAGCGTGCAGCAGACGCAGCCGGCATCGACGGCCATCACCGAGTCGTCGCCTTCCAAGAGCATGGCGTCGACGCCGGTCTCGCCGAGCTCGTTCTGGATCACGGTGACGAGCTCGTTGCGGCCGACATGGTACTCGATAAACTGGTTGAGGAAGGTGGTCTTGCCGGAGCCGAGGAAGCCGGACAGGACGATGAGGCGCGGCCGGTCGCCATAGCTCTCGGGGCGCTCGGTCGCCGGGACCAGCGGGATCGGATCGCGGCGGTAGCGTTCCAGGCCGGCATCGGCGCGCAAGGTGCCGCCGAGGGGCTCAAGGCAGCGGCCGAGGGCGGGCGCCTCGCCCCAGACGAGGCGGTCGGTATCGCGATAGGCGCCGGCGGCGGAGACCGTGGCGAGGCTGCCGGCGGTGCGCCAGAGGGTGACGGAAGACGATGCCTCGAAGGCGTCGATCCGGGCGGGCGCGGCGCCGGACGACACCGTGAGTCCGGCGGCGAGCACGGCGACGAGGTCGCGGGCGACGTCGAAAGCGGCAAGGTCCTCGTCGGCGGCGCCGGGGGCGACGACGAAGCCGCCACCGGGCGCTTCGATGCCGGCTTCCACCAGCACACGGCGGCGGCGCTCGGCGGTCAGCGCCAGGCCGATCGCGGCGCCGTCTGTGGCAACGGCAAGGCGCAGGGACGCGATCGAAAAGGCAGCAATGAGATCCGGATGGGCCGGAAAGTCGCGCAGGCGCTCCGGCGTGCCGTCGGTGGCAGCGAGGATGGCGGCGGAAATCGCAAAGCTGTCGAGCAGCGGCTCGTCGGCGTCGGGAAAATAGCAAAGGGCGTAGTCGACGTTGGCGGGATCGCCGTCAGCGGTGACGTTCACGGGGATGAGGCCGTAGACGCCGGGGCGCTTGTCGATGCGGCAGGTGAAGGCGCGCGGGTCGCTGTCGCACTGGGACAGGCCGAGCCAGCCTTCGGCGCGGCGGAAGCGGGCGTCCATGCAGGCGGCGGTCATCCAGCTTCGCGGCAGGCCGGCAAGGGCGTCGTTTGAAAGGCCTTGCGGGCCGGCGGGGCCGAACAGGCGGGGAAACAGGGAAGCGGTCATTTTCTTGGAACTCCCGGGAGGTGGGAGGTGGGGCCGCGCCAGATAAGGCGCGACCCCGGTTGGCGGAGGGAGGCGATCAGAAGGTGATGGTGTCGCCGTTGCCGAGATAGTCCGGCGAGGAGGTCCGGAAGCGGGCCGTGCCCTTGACCACCGGATAGCCGGCCTCGATGAACTTCTTGGCCGTCAAGTGGCCGGTGCAGTGGTTGCAGCCGACGCGCTCGAAGTCCCATTTGCCGAGCGAGATGACGAGATCGTCGTATTTCGGATCCCAGTCCTCGAACGGCGAGATGTGCAGGCCGCCATAGACGCCGTAGAAGCGGTCGTTGTCGTATTTCAGCTTCTGGTACGCCGTGGAGGTCATCTGCAGGATGCCCTGGTGGTTGCAGCCGGAGATCAGGACGAGGCCCTTGTCCTTGATGTTGAAGGCCAGCGAGACCTCGCCATAGACCCGGGTGATGATCGGCACGTTGAACTTGATCGCCATCATGCCCGGACGGATCGGGGTCAGTTCCTTGTCGATGACCTTGAGGTCGCCCTCATAGCCACTGTCCTTGATGTACTGCATGCCCTCTTCGTAGAAGCCGTCATGGGCGTAGGTCGGGATCTTGTTGTTGTATTTCATGACCACCGGGAAGCCCCAGAAATGGTCGAAATGCTCGTGGCTGAGGATCAGCGCCTCGATCTCGCCCGACGCCAGCATCTGGTCGATGGCCTCGCGCTTGAAGCTCTGGTCCATCCAGTCGTAAGACCAGCCGGCGTCGAGCAGGTATTTGTGCTTCGTGCCGTCGAGGTCCTCGACCTCGATGAGGCAGGAATAGCCGCCCGCGTTGTCCGGGTGCAGCGCCAGCTTCTGCTGGGTCGCCCAGGCTTCCTCAAGGTCGCCGGGGATCATCTTCTTGATGGAGTCGATGCCGTCCTTGTACGACCCTTGCGCGACGCCCTTGCCGTTGCCGAAGGGCGCCCAGTTGATGGAATACTGGTCGACCAGGAGGCCGCCGGCGGCATGGATGTCGCCGACGAGGTGGGCGTTGTTGAACCAGCTCGTCTCGGAGATCGAGGTCACCTTGACGCTGCGGCAGGCCCCGAAGTCGGCCTGCTGCCGGGCCACCTTGGACATCCGGCTGTAGGCGAGCGGCGAGTAGGAATAGGCACCCATTCCAAGGAGCGTTCCGCCGATCGCACCGGTGGCGGCGCCTTTGACGAAATCGCGCCGGTTGGGGGTTTTCTGTTCGGTCATAACGGTTCTCCTTGCTCGCCCTATTTGACGATCGTCACGGTCTCGCCGATCCACGGCAGGACGGTGATGACGGCGAAGTAGACGGCGGCACCGGCGGCTGCGCCTGCGAGGAGGCCCTTGCCGAGGCTCGGTGTCCAGCGGACGTCGCTTGCGACCACTTCATTGCGGGTTTCTTGAAGTTCTTCGGCGGTCTTCGGCACGGCCTTCCAGCCCGGCCAGCCGTCCATGAACCACATGTTGATCAGGAAGATGTTGATCAGCCAGATCGTCGGGATCATCGGGAACTGCTGGGGATGCGAGAAGCCCTTCTGGGTGCCGAGGAAGAGGTGGGCGGTCTTGTAGTAGATGATGTAGACGGCCGCACCGATCGCCAGGCTGATCAGCGTGCGCAGCAGCACATTGACCGGACGGGAGAACTTGGTCGGCCAGTTGCCGCCGTAGAACGACAGGTAGAGGACGCCGACGAGCCAGAAGATCGCCGTTTCGCCGACATGGAGCCAGCGCCAGTCGGGAGCCATCTCACGACGCGTGCCGCGGATCGCCTCGCCCCAGACCAGATCCTGCGCGTAGTACAGGAAGAAGCACATGCAAAGGGCGACGAGGATGATGCCGAAGAACGACGAGGTGCGACGCAGCCAGTCGGTCTGGATCAGGTTGAACGGATAGCGCTGCCAGATGCTCTCATAGACCCAGACCACCACCGTGCAGCACATGATCCAGGCGATGTGGAAGTTGCCGGAGACCGTGTTGGCGAAGCCCTCCCAGTAGGGCGGCGTGATCGCGGTGTATTGCTGCCAGGGGTAGAACAGGATCGCCATGTGCGAATGCATGGTCAGGAGGTAGACGATCATCGACAGGAAGAAGGTGACGATGACGATGGTGATGCCGCGGGTCGGCTGGGTCAGTTTCTGCCAGGGCGCGTTTTCGCAGGCGACGACCCAGCTCGGCGACAGCCAGGAGGCGATCGCGGCAAACATCATGACCGCTTCGGCGGCGTATTCGATCGAATAGAAGTCTGTCAGCCCCATGGCCATCAGGCGGTCGGGGTTGAAATAGGCGATGCCGAAATTGCCAAGGATCTCGATGAAGAAGCCCTTGATCAGCAGCAGCATGGCCGCGACGCTGACCGCGGTCAGCACGACGCCCTTCAGCAGCGGATGGGCGCTGTTGAGCCAGGTGCGCTTGAACGGCCAGAAATCGAAGATGTAGGCCAGCCAGATGAACAGGATCAGCAGCCAGCGGCAGACCATGTAGCCCACATAGGGCGTGTACATGCGCATGATGCCGCGGGGATCCTGGAAGATCCACCATGTGGCGTAGAAAAACCCAAAGATCAGCAGGGTGTTGACGACGGCCGGCCAGGGCCCGCTCCATCGTTTGACGAGTTTGCGGCTTTCAAGGTAACTTACCGCTTGATTGTCCACTTGCATGGATCAACCCTCCTTCAATGTGGATAGTCAGGTGTGGGGGAACGACTTGCAGGTACGGCCCCCGCACCCTCTTCTCCGGTTTTAAGAACTCTCCCTTTCCTCCTCGCCGAGCAGCGTCTCAAGCTGCGCGGGGTCGATGGTCGCCGGGTCCAGGCCCGCAGCCATTGCCGCCCGGAACAGCGCGTCGCGCGCCGCATCGACGGGCGCGGCGATCCGCATTGCCTCCGGCGCGGCGGCGCGCCCGGAGCCGAGGCGATTGAGGCCTAACAGGAACTGGCGCCGGTTCATTGGTCCTGGCTCCTTGCCGAGACGGCGTCGTTCACCGGAAAGCCGAGCAGATCCGCAAAGGCCTCCAGGCAATGGGCGGCAAGCACGCGGGCGCGCTCGCCGTCATGGCTCTGGACGGCCTGCAGAAGCCCGACATGGAGCGGGAAGAAGGCGTCGATATGGGGCTGGTCGAGCTCGCCGAGGGTGGTCGGCAACTGGTCGTTGGCGGCGATCTCACGGATCAGCAGGACGAAATAGGGATTGCCGGCAAGGTCGGCGAGGATGCCGACGAAGGACAGGGAAATCTGCGCCGTCAGGGCGCCGTCGCGGTTGACGAGGGCGCGGCCGAGCCGGGTCGTCAGGGTCTGCAGCGCCTGGGCCTTTTCCGGCGTGCAGCGGATGGCGGCGCGGGCGGCCAGTTGCGGCGCAATGAGGCGAAGGGCCTCCAGCGTGTCGCCCGGCGCGCCCTTCTTGCGCAGGGAATTCCAGGTGATCGCGGACGCATCGCGCAGGTAACAGCCGCTGCGGCCGCGTATCTCGATGCGGCCGGCGGCAGCGAGCGCGATCAGGGTCTCGCGGACCGTGTTGCGGCTGACCGCGAGCTGTTCGGCGAGGCTGCGCTCGCTCGGCAACCTGTCGCCTGCCTTCAGGTGCAGGGAGTCGATGACGGTGAGCAAGCTGTCGAGGCAGGGATGTGCCATTTTTTAGCGCCCATCTGGTCCAACCAATTATCGTGTTCGGGACGGTTCGTAACACGATACCGCTGACTTAGATCAGAAATTCGGCACTTCGCAAGAATGAATCGCCATTTGGCTGGACCAATTGAATTTCAAGATTCGACCAAAGGCGCAAGAACCCGCCAAAGGCTTGGGATTCTGGGAATTTTTAAGAATCCCGGCCGGTGATATTTTGTTGGACCAGATTGTCGCAGAACCCGACCGGGCCGCATCAAGGGCTCGAGCGGGCGGCCGTCACGGCCGGCTCGCAGCGGTGGGTGCGCTCCCTGGCAACCAGTTTGCGGGCAGTGAGCGAAAAGCTTGCCGGCACCGCCTGCGATGGCGGACAGGGCGCCGATCAGGCCGGCGTCTTCTGGTGAATAAGGTCGCCGACGATGCGCGGCAGGTGCGGCCAGAGGCTTTCGGCAAGCCCCAGATAGGGCTGGATGTTGTCCGGCGAGAACGCGTTCGGCGTGGTGGAGCAGAAGATGACGACGTCGCGCAGCACGTTCTCGTGGAAGAACGGCACGGCGAAATAGGAGCGGATGCCGTGCGGGATGAACAGTGCCCAGTCGATCGGCTTGATGCTCTTTGAGGTGTCGTCCACGATCAGGTGGTCGAGGTTGTAAAGGACGATGTTCTCCGCGATCGAGCCCGGATAGGGGTGCGTGTTGTTCTTCTGGATGTCCTTGAAGGCGGCGCCGACGCCGGTCACCACCACATGGCCCTCGGAAATGAAGATCTGCGACAAGAGCGCGGCATCGGCGCGGCCGGTCTCCGGCTGGTGGTCGAGGACGACGGTCAACAGGTCCGCAAGGGACTTGGCCCCCTTCAGCCGGCGCTGGCCGTCCTTGCACAGCACCGGCCGGGCGGCGGGCTCCGCGACCGCTACCTGGTGGCGCGGCGTCAGCGAGAACCACAGGAGGTGGCGGCCGTCCCGGTCGTAGGCCCGGACCCGCGCCGTGCAGGCCAGCGTCTCGCCGGTCGCGGTGCGGATTTCCAGGAGCCCGTTCCAGGAGAGGTCGAACAGCAGCCGCTCGTAGATGTCGCGCAGATAGGCCTCCGGATTGCCGGCGAGGAGGTCGGCGACACCGGTCTGGCGCTCGGCCGGATCGATGCCGAGGCGGATGCGGGCGGCCTCGTTGGCGGCGACCACCTGGCGGCTGCCCACATGGACCATGAAGACCGGGTTGGAGAACAGCTCCACATGCTCGGCGAGCCCGGCTTGCGAACCGCGCTTCAGGATGGCGTTGGCGAGCGAGGTGCAGTCGGCGAGGAGCCCGATATAGCAGAAGGTCATCTCCGGATCGGGCGAGCCGAGGATATAGAGCCAGCGCATGACGCCGTCGCGGCCGCGGGCGCGGATCACTTCGGAGACCGGCTGGCGCTGGTGCAGCCGCTCCTGGAAGCGGGCGAACACCGACCGGTCGTCCTCGGCCAGCATCTCCTCGGCGCCGGCGGCGTCCTGCAGGAGCTGGGCGACGCCCTCCTCCAGCCCCGGAATGACGTGCTCATTGAGGAAGTTGATCTCGTTCTTGACGAGATCGGCGCGCCAGATGACCGCCGGCAGCGTCGCTCCGGTATCTGCCGCAAAGCTCTGCAGCAGGAAGTCGAAGGCGGAATCGTTGATGTGCGGGGTCTCGTTCATATCCGTGCCGGCTTGGGTGACCGAATCGCCACTTTTGGACGCGGGGCGAAGCCTGTCAACCGAACGCGATGGCGCGGGCGCCCAGCCAGGTCGTCGACGCCAGCATCGACAGCGTGGGGTTAATTGTCGATTACCTACGATCTCGGTGAAGATATTTCCCGGTAACAACAGATCAGGGGTCGGTCTGCTGGATACTGCCAGCGTGCAAGAAGAAACGCCCTTCCGCTCCGCTTCTGGCCAGGTCAAGACAAGCCGCGAGTGAGCGCCGGAACTCCTGTCGGAGCCCGCCCATCTGATATCCGTCTCCCGCAAACTGCGCGCCGAAGCCGCCCTGATCCGCGAAAGCGCCCGCACCTTTCGGGCCTCGGTTTAGGGCTGATCTCCGCACCGACCGATAAAGACCGTCGGCGGCTCCGGCCAAGCGGCAGGCGCTGTCGCCACCCCCGGCTCTTCACAGATAAGCGGCGACGATGTCCTTGAAGGTCTTCAGGTCGATGTGGACCTTGTCGAGGCAGTCGTCGACGTCGAACTCCTCGAACTGGTCAAAGACCGGGTCCTGGATATCCGACGAAATGACGACGATCCGGCCGGCAAAGCCCTTGCCGCGAAGCTTCGGCACGGTTTGCCGGTAGTCGGTGTAGGGCGGCAGGCGGCTGTCCAGGAAGATCCCCGCGACATTGTCCTTCGCCATCTCAATGAGGCGATCTTTCGGGTCCTCCGGGCCCGTGCAGATGCCGACGATCAGTCCCTTGCCGTTCTCGTTGCCACGCAGCGCCTTGACCGCGTCGATGCCGCGGGAGATCGCAAGGGGAGGTCGCCCACCACCAGGTCGCTGTCGCCGAGGGTCCGCTCGGTCTCAAGCACCGTCTTCTCGAACTCGCCGAACTCGGCGTAGCTCGACAGGGTCACGTTGATCTTTTCGCGCCGAAGACAGAGCCGGGTGGTCATGAACTCGCCGGGCGAGTCGTCGATGAAATGCAGATCGGTGAATGAACCGCCCCCCGTTTCGATCGGACAGTCCGGCGTAAGCAAGGAGGCTTGGGGATATCCCCAAGGACAGGCTTATGTCGGGCGACTGTCAACGCATCGAAGGGACCACCGGAATGGCCCGCCGGGATGCGCGACCGGATGACCCGACCGGTTCGCATTCCAGAAGCACAGAGTTTTTCAACCCGCCGCGAGGCGCTGAAAAAACCGGCAGCGCAGCGACACCGCCTGACGACCCCCACCGCCGCGGAGACATCAAGCACAGCAGCCCTGTGGCGAGCGAAAAGACATGGCGCGCCTTGAGGGAAAGAATTTGAACGCTCTCTTCAAGGCCTTGGAAGACTGGCACACCTGCCTCAAGGCGGCAAATTCCGAACCAGATAAACGGAGAAAATCATCCGGCGGACCGATCCGTCGGGGACCGTCGCCGTGACGGCGGCGGGAAAGCCGGACGGACTGCGAGAGAATTTCTTGGAGAAGACGAAAGCCGGCAGCGGCCGGCGCAAGCCGGTCGCCAAACCGTTCTCCATCCGGCTGAGCGACGACGAGCGGAAGATGCTGTTGCGGGAAGCCGGCAAGCTGTCGCTCGCCTCGCATATCCGGCAGAAGCTCTTCGGCGAGACGGCGTCACCGCGACGGGGAAAGCTCCCGTCGCGGAAGCAGCAGCGTCCGAGCATGGACCGCGCCCTTCTCGCCCAGGTCCTGGCTGCCTTGGGCCGGTCGGAGTTCGGTCGCAGTCTCCAGGACATAGCGAAGGCCGCAAGGATGGGCGCCTTGCCGGTGACGCCGGAGCTGGTCGACGAGCTTCATTGCGCCTGTGCTGAAATCCGCACCATGCGCGATGCGCTGATGCAAGCGCTCAGGGTCATGCCGGACGATGGTCAATGATCCTCGTCGGCAATCAGCGCGGCGGCGGGAAGCAACTCGCTCTTCATCTTCTGAAGGAGGAGAACGACCATGTTCAGGTCTTAAGAGCTTCGTGGCTTCGTCGCGCAGGACCTGTATGGAGCCCTGAACGAGGCCTACGCCGTCAGTCGCGGTACGCGCTGCAAGTAATATCTCTATTCGCTTTCCCTCAATCCGCCCTTCTTTGCCGAGGTCGGGACGGCGGATTTCGAAGCAGCGATTGAGCGGATTGAAAACGAACTGGACCTCGATGGCCAGCCACGCGCGATCGTCTTTCATAAGAAGGAAGGGCGTCGTCATGCCGATGCGGTGTGGAGCCGTATCAAGGCCGACGACATGAAAGCCGTACAGCTTTCGTACACGAAGAAGACTGTTATGCGGATGGCGCGGAAGCTTTTCCTTGAACACGGCTGGATGATGCCGCGCGGCCCTGACTCAAAGCGAGGCACGCGATCCGTGCAATTTCTCTCTCGCCGAATGGCAACAGGCAAAGCGCCAGGACAAGGATCCTCGTGCGATCAAGACGGCCCTCCAGGAGGCTTGGGCGATCTCCGATACGAAGGCGTCCTTCATCCATGCGCTGGAAGAGCGCGGCTACCGGCTGGCCAGAGGCGACCGACGAAGCTTCGTCGCTCTCGACATGCATGGCGAGGTCTACGCACTTCCGAAATGCGTTGGCGTGAGGACGAAGACGGTGCGCCAACGGCTGGGTGATGAGGACGACCTGCCGGATGTGGCGACCGCAAAGGCCCGCATTGCCGAAGAGATGCAGGAGGGGCTGTGCAGCGGCATAAGAACGGATTGCTCGAAGACCTCCAGCCGCGCAACAGCCAACTGCACAAACAGCGCCGCGCCATGGTTCACCGCAACCGTGCCACGCGACGAAGGCTGATCGAGGCCATCGACTGCCGCAAATGGGAGGAAGCCCGCCCCCGCCAATCTCGCTTCCGCTCCGGCCTGAAGGGTCTGTGGGATTGGGCTCGCGGGGAGACAAAACGCATTCAACGACGCAACGAGACGGAGGCCTAAGCCAGCGAGCTACGGGACAGGGAAGAGCTG
Organism: Rhodobium orientis; assembly: GCF_003258835.1. Classification (GTDB taxonomy): domain Bacteria; phylum Pseudomonadota; class Alphaproteobacteria; order Rhizobiales; family Rhodobiaceae; genus Rhodobium; species Rhodobium orientis. The sequence continues at coordinate 24,113 of NZ_NPEV01000039.1, forward strand.
GACGCGTTGATCTTCGCGCAGCTCGCCGAAAGCGGGCGGCTTGTCGATATGCGCGATCAGCGGGAGACCGAAAATAGTTGCCGACGGACAAGACTGAGAGGGTCGTAGGAATTCGTCCCCAGGTTGCCTTTTGCAGTCGTTGGTGATCTCCGACATCTTTCGGCCCGGAGCGGACGTCGAACAGGCCGCAAGGAAACGCCAGTTCTTGAATCGGGTCCGGCGTTCGACGCACGATGAATCAATGCGACCCGCGAGCCCGGTTGATACCCAATTCAGAGCCGCCGGCGCTAGAGCTTGATCTTAGGCTTCTCCTTGCTTGCCGCTTCTCCTTCGAACTGCTTCTTTATCTGGACCCGCGTCTGTCTAAGCGCATGCGTGTATTCTTTGAGGTTAACTAAAAAAAGAGACAAGGATTGGCTGGTGTGCTTTAAACTTAGCAATTCGCCGCAATTTTTGTATGGGTTTTCGGGATTAGAAATCATTTCCGAAGAATACAATCCCGGAGAGTATCCAATGCCGGAATCACGCGCCTGCGCCCAATCGAAATACTCCCAGACGGCGTGCCTGTTGTTCTTTGAATCGACCCAATAATCTATGCGTTCCTGGGTCACGCTGGTACAATAGTTATTGCTTAAGTTGTCGCCCCAGTAGAGCACAGTCACACTGTCGTCATAGCTTGCCTGTTCGGGCTTGCCGTATTTTGCCGTTGCGGAGGTGCTGACATCTTCCCGCGACAGTCCCCAGTTCGGCGCGCGGACGATCCGCTCAATTGCCAGGATCCTGCGGTCGCCGCTTCCCGCCTCGAAATACAGCGATACCCGTTCCTGTTTGTCGCGGCGGTGATACATGACCGCATCCGAGAAGGGGGGAATCTCCGGGCTGCGGTCGATGTAGGAACGCAATATGACCGGATCGCCGAAATGCTGCCGCAGGAGCTTGTCAGCTTCCTGTTCCGTCATCCCCAGCGTCAGCCCGATGACATCGCGTTGCTGCTTTTCGGGCGCAGCATTCGCCGCCTTTTCCAGGCCGTCGCGCGTGATCTCGCCCGCTTGGACGGTTTGACTGATCTCTCCGGATGCCTCCTCCACGAACACGTCGAAACCCGCACGCTCGAAAGATGCCTGGAACCGGACCGAAGGGATTTCGTTCCCGTTGGCAATGACGTTCATTCCGCTAAGGCGAACGTCGATATACCCTGTGACAAACTTTCGCCGGCCGAACCCGTCCTGCTGAGAAAACAGGATGTTGGACGGCAGCGAATCGACGTCGACGGAAATCGTTGGGCGCTTTCCCTTAGCGGCTTCCAACAACTCCTCGAGCCCGTCTTCGAGCGAGAGGAAACGGCAATCGGCAGCGGCACCGGCGCGAAACGTCAGGATAGGACGTTCGTCAACCGCCGGAGGGGCTCCCGTTCGCTCCCGCGACACCGCTCGCACCCTTTCGGCCTGTTGGCGGCGCCAGCGTGAAAGTTGGTCTTCTTCGGCGGCTGACGGACCGAATTCTTCGATGGAGTCTTCGTAGCTCCGGTCTTCCGGATTGTGAAATACGTTGTGGCAGGCCGTGTCCGTCACCAGTGGCTGGGGCAAGTATGGCGGCGAGAACCGGATCCGAACCGTCCCTGGCATGGTCAAAGGAAGCTGCCGAATCCAGTTTGCATACTGCCGCTGCAATTGGCCGAGGGTCGCCCGGCTCGGCGCCCTTGCGCCCTTGCGAAAGAACGGATATCGCGAAGGTGCTAGGCCGTTCGAAGACCCTTGGTCGCGAAGCCACTGGCTGGCCAGAAGCCAACTGCCGGACGCATCCGACAAGGCGACCGGCGATTGCTTGAGAGCGAGAAGGATCGCCAGTTCCTGGGTGAAAAGCGGACGACCCTGCCCTGTGTTCGCGGTAGGTGCCGGCATCGATGCGCCGCCGAAGCCCTTGAAGGGCTCGAAGTCGAGTCTCGCAATCACAGCCTTCTCGCGATCCGGCGTGTCGCCGTCGCCGCGCAGAATGTGCACTTCGTCGAGATGATAGGCGAACGCCACGACCGGCTCATCGGAGGTGTCGCTCTCCCACGTTGCGCTGACCGGCGTTGCGCGGACGCGGACCTGGAATTCGCGGCTCCGGATGTCTGCCAGCAACGCCTTGGCTTTGTCGATGGGCATCGGCACTGAAACATCGGTCTCGTTGACGTCTTCAGACTGGAAACGCCCGTTGAAGGAGGCAATCGAGGCGCGCCGATGGTCCAGGGAAAGCCGTTCGACGCTGAATTCCTGCTTCTCGACGGAATATTCGCCGAGTTTGATCTTGCCCCAGAACCAGAGTTCGGGCGGCTCATGAGTCTCGGCCAATTGCCGCTGCAATCGCGCCTCGATATCGAGACGTTCGATTTCGTTGGCGCGCCTGTAGTCGTCGGACGTCTTGATGAGCGCGGGGACGTACTCCGGATCGTCGAGCAGCCTGTCCGCGATCACTGCGAGCTGCTCAAAGCGAACCGGTCTCAGACGGTAGAGTTCCAGCACCGATCTTTGCGAGACTTGTAGCTCGCGTAAATTGTCCCGGTCCTCGCTGTAGAAGTCATAGATCAGGTTTTTCAGGTCGGGGTCGGCGAAGAGCGCGATGCGCGTGACCGACAGCGCCAGGTTCAGGTTGTAGTAGCGACCGTCGCGATAGACCTTCATCGTGTCGTGCTGCGTCGGCTCGGCGGCGGCGGTCGTCACGTCGGAAAAGATGCCGAGATAAACCTTGCGGGATCCTTTGAACCGCAGGATGCCATCGAGCTGGCGGGCTTGCATCTCGGGCAAGGGCAGCCGTTCCGGGAGAAACGTCGAACCGAGATCGGCTTGCGGAATGGCCGGGTAGTCCAAGGAGAGGAAAAAGCTCACATCCTTGTAGGCATAGTAGTCCATGCTGAAGGCACTCTGTCCGAAATCGTAGTCCCCAAGGTCCACGTCCCTGATTTCGACCGCCTTGAAGGGCGCGTAGACAGTGCGTGAATGCAGCACGTCGCCGTATTTTTCGCGAATTTTGTCCGCCGCATCCTTGAGGTCGAACTCGTTCGCCCTGTCCAGGTCGCTCGGCGGCCGTCCGCCCCAGAGGTCTTGTTGTTCCGCCTCCGTTAGCAACGCTTGTGCAAGAGAGATCGCCGCGCCGTCCTGATCGAGCACGTTCGGCAAACGCGACATGAGCAGGGCTGCGGTCAGAGAACCCCAATTGCTCTTCGGGGCAATGGCGATGTGATTGCGGATGACCGTCAGCCCGCCCATTACGTCGGCGAACGCCACGGCGTCTGCGACGGGATTTTCGGCAGTGTAGAATCGATTGGGTGGAACGACACCCCACGTGTAGCGGAAGGGTTCGGTCTCAGTCTTCCGGGCCGAGTATTCTTCTTCTTCCGCGGACACGCCGAACAGCGTCGCGTCCGCCTCCATCCGGTTGCGACTGGCGTCGAACCGCAGATTGGCCAATTCGACGTAAACCGTGATCTGCAGGCTTATGGAGTCGTCATAGGCGCCCCGGAACTTCGTCCTTTCTAGTCTCTCGGCGGCTCCGACGGCCATCGGAATGCCCGTGATGTCGGGCAGATCGGGAAGCGCAATAAAGATATCGCGCCCGATTTCCGGTAGAGAAAGCCCCGGATAGCGCAAGCTGGAAAGTTCCCGAAAACTGTAAGTCACCGGGAACATGCCGCCGTTCTTATTGTAGCCTCCGCGGCTCATGGATGCGGAATAGGTAACCGCCAGCCGGATGGTCTCGCGCGCCGGCCGCGCCAGATAGGCCTGTCGAAACTGCACCCGTTCGCTTTCGCGGGAATACTTGGTATCAAAGCTCCGCCCTTCTGCCGTCATGATCCGGTCGACGGCGTCATCGGTCAACAGATCGGGGTTCTGCGCGACGACCATGCGGAGCAGGTCGGGAGAATGGGAACCGCCCGACCGCAAGGTTTCATCCATGTGGAAGGGGTCGAAGTCGTCAGGATTGAATGCGCTCCCGACGCGGTCGGCGCGGTCTGCCGGATCGGTCCGCCCTTGAGGAGCCGGGCCGGCGAATACCGATATCTCGCCGGATCGCGCTTTCGCAGCGTCGTATCCCGCCGCACCCGGAGGCGTGTAGTCCAGTCCTGCGGTCTCGGCAACCAATGCCAAACCCTGGCGCGCCGGCGTCGTTTCCGGGACAAAGCCGTTGTCGGTGAGAAACCGCGAAAAGGCGCGCCCGGTCTGGCGCCCAGCGCGCCCGTCCACCCGGCCGGCGTTGTATCCGAGCGTGTTGAGTGCTTGCTGCAGCAGACGCACCTCTGCCACCGTCAGCGGATCGGAGGAATATCTCCGAGTGCCCGCAAACTGGCGCTGGTCGGCCGATGCCTCGAGGGCCGCCACCCTTCGCGGATCCAAATCCGCGTACGCCCAACCGGTGCCCGCCTCGAACAAGCCCGTGTAGGTTGCCTCGGTCTGCCCGCGAACGAACCCGTACACCGAAATAGCCTGCATCTGCGGACACTTGTCACGCAGCAACCGGCCCAGTTTCCCGAGCGAGTCCTGCAACGGCGCCCGGCTCGCGAAGGTGCCGACCTTGGAGGTGACGATGCGCACCGAGGGCACCGGTCTGCACCAGTCGCCGCCATCGGTTTCCACGAACATCTCAAGATCGATGAAATCGATGTAGCCGAGAGCGATTTTTGCAGCCCTGACCGGCGACACCATGGCGACGGCCAGACCGGCGTAGATTGCGGCACAAACAATCAGACGTTTTGTTGTACGGTGGAGTTGCATCTTATTTCTCTGGAGAGCTTGGCGCATCGCAAAAAACACAAGAACAACGTTGTACCTATTTGAAAATAACTTGATATCGCATGATTTTCCCGATTTACCACGAATTTCCGACGTCTGAACATAACCTTGCTAGACCAGAAGACAGCACCAATCTGCGATTGTCAACGATGCCGCCGGCATGCATAATTGCTGCACGCATTTGGAGGTCGATCGATGATAATTTCGTCAGTTAATAGATTCGGCATTGCCCTTCTGACCGCCGCTTTTTGTTTTGCTTTGCCTGGCATGAACGGAAACATGAAAGCGCGTGCAGGCGGCAGAGATTTGGTAACTTTTGGTGCAGGCGTGGTGACCGGTCTTGCTATCGGGGCGATGTCGAAAAAAAGGAACGTGCGGCGCAAATCCCGCCGCAACAACTCGCATTCTTCTCGCACGAAAGGTCATCGTAGCCGCAGATCCGATCGAACGATAACACACGCGAGACGGGAAGACGTGAGGAAGATGCAATCTGCGCTAAATTCTCTCGGTTTCGACGCGGGCACGGTCGACGGCGTTGCCGGCGAGGGAACCCGGCGCGCCGTCCGTCGCTTCCAAGCCTCCTATGGTTACCAGCAGACAGGACATCTTACCAAGGCGCAGCGTTCGCACCTGCTTCAAGCTTCCCGAAATGAAATGTTGCCCGCTGGAAATTCAGTTGTTGCGGTCGCTTCGGTGCAGCCGTCATTGCCAGCTACACCGTTGCCGGCCAAAGCAGAAGTCGCTGCGATTTTTGAGCAATCCTTTCAAGCTGAAACTGCTAAGCTTGGAGCTCAATAGATAGCTAATCTGAAAATGGTCCTTGCCACCACCTGGACATTTCGAAGAACCTGCTATCCCGCATTCGCTGCCTCCGCGCAAATTCACCGGGAGAGTGAATCGGAAGACCGCGCTCATGGGAGGGGTTCTTCGAGGTACCCAAATACGTCGAGGATATGCGCAAAGCTGATGAAGTCAGATAATTTTATGGTATGCCGAGTCCGATTATTGATAAAAAGACGTTGTTCATATGCCACATAACGCCAAAATTGAGATTTATCATGCGTGACCTAGGTTGGGGGCTCATTTAAATCCAAGCGATAACGATGGAAACGAGCGCCAGGGCGGCAAGATAGTTTCTGGCCAGGTGATCGTACCGGGTCGCGATGCGGCGCCAGTTCTTCAGCTTGCCGAACATGCGCTCGATGACATTGCGTCGGCGATAGGCGGTGCGGTCAAGAGGATAGGGTCGGTTTCGTGTCGCGTTGGACGGGAGGACGGCTTTGATGTTGCGGGCTTTTAGCCAGTTGCGGAACCTGTCGGCAGCATAGGCGTTGTCGGCAATGAGCCGCTTCGGAGGCGCAATTCCTTCAAGCAGAGGGATTGCCATGCTGATGTCGGCAATGTTGCCCGGCGTCGGTGCGAAGGCCATTGGTCGGCCCTGATCATCGGCCAAAGCATGGATTTTGCTCGTTCGTCCACCACGTGAGGTGCCACTCGCTTGCGTCCACGCCTCCCTTTTGAGCTTTGCGCAGACCGATGCGCCTCGACGTGGCTGCTATCGATCGAGAGTTCGGCAGGCACCGGCCCGGTGGCAGCCGAACTCTCGAAAATGCGCTGCCAGATACCGCGCCTGGCCCAACGATGATAGCGGTTGTAGGCCGTGGTCGCCGGGCCGTACTCGGCCGGCACATCGCGCCAGCGGCATCCGGTCTTGAGGACATGAAGAATGCCGGAGATCACCCACAGACCCACGACAATTGGCCTTCGAACTCTCATAAAACTAAACCGGACAGCAGTGGGTCAAGTCCGTAGCGCCTGAACACGCGGAATACTTTAAAATATTGTTTTGACGCAATCTGTTATCCAAAATTTCTGTAGCTTTCGGGGAGAGTTCTTTCGCAGCGCCGCGAAGTTGTCCGGAAGGTGAGGTTGCCTCAAATTCATTGCGCCAGGACTCAGGCATCGCAGGAGACTCGAGCCCCCCTGTCAATCAGGCGCCGCGCGCGTCGATCGGCCAGATATCGATCAGCCGGTTACCGCTGACGACATGCATGTGATCGTAGAGATTGACCGTTGGATCGCAGTGGGGGACGACGAGTTCCAATAGGTTTCCGGGCGACAGCGAGACACCCTCCGGCAGCGTGATCTGGCCGTGTTCGTCGCTCGTTGCCCGATAGGTCGCCCCGTCGGGCGCGCCGCGCGCGATCCGGGGCGGCACGCCGTATTTCGTTGCCAGCCGTTTTTCACCCGCATCGGCCGTCGCAAGCCCCGGGTGGTTGGCACTTGTCACCGAGGTGGCGACGAAGAGGCTCGGCGGGAACATCGGCTCGCCGCTGCCATCCGCATCGACGGCGGCATATTCGGTATCCATCAGCGCATAGCTGCCGCATTGCATTTCCGTGTAGACGCCGCCGGCAAGTTCCAGCGGAAAGGCGCCCGTGCTGCCGCCTGTCACCCGCTCCGGCGTATAATCCAGTTCGCTAGCCAGTGCCTCGATGACGGCACGGATGCGAGCCACGGCCTCCGCGGCCCCGGCCTTGCGCTCGCCATAGCTGACACAGTGGGAAAGATGGCCGGCATAGGCCTGCAGTCCGTCCATCGTGACGCCTGCCGTTTCAAGGATGCGTCGGGCGAGCAGTACCGCTTCGTCCGGTCCGCGGACGCCCGCCCGCTTGCGCCCCATGTCGAGATCGACAAGCAGCGGAACGGTAATGCCTTTGGCGCGCGCTGCCGCCGCGATACGCTCGACGACATCGGGATGGTCGACGACGCAACAAAGCCGCACGCCGCCGGCACAGATCCGCACCACCCGCTCGATCGCCTGCGGACTGGCAAAGGTCGAGGTGAGCAGGAGGTCGCCAACCCCGGCATTGGCGAAAGCTTCCGCCTCGCCGGGCGTGGCAACGCAGATACCGACCGCGCCGGCCTCGATCTGACGCCTGGCGAGCATCGAACATTTGTGGGCCTTGCCATGCGGGCGGAGCGCGACGCCGGCCGCCTCGCAGATCGCCTGCATCCTGGCGAGATTGGCGTCGAGCGTTTCGCAGTCGACGAGAAGGCTGGGCGTCAGCAGTTTCTGCCGCGCGCCGTCCCTGCCGATCAGTCCCGCATTCGGGCTTGTCGTCACGCGTCCGGCTCCTCCCCGGCACTGAACCCATAGGCCTTAAGCGCATGGTCGGCCGTCATCTTGCCTTCCGCAAGATCGCGCGCCACCGCCGCGCGGTCGCGCTTCGCCGCCTCGCCATAGCCGCCCGAGGCCGCCATCTGGGCGCTCAAGAGGTCACCCTTGGCGAACGTCCTGATGAACTTCGAGGGCAGCGGATCCTCGCCCGGCGTGCCCGGATTGAGGACGAGCTTGCCGCCGGCTCCCGGCCCGCCGCCGAACAGGCCCCAGGGCTGCGACGTGTAGCGATCGGACCGGACCTGCACCCGCACGGCGTCGGTGAGAAACCGATAGTCGCGGACCAGCCCGAGCGCGCCGCGATATTCGCCCGCTCCGCCGGTGTCGGGAAGGAAGGCGTATTGCTCCACCCGGATCGGATTCTCGCTCTCGATCAGTTCGACGGGAACGTTGGCCAGATTGCCGATGCAATAGGGTCCGGCGTCCTGCCCGTCCCGGTCGGGGCCGCCGCCGAGCCCGGTATTGTTGTGGAACTCCAGGTGCAGGAAGGACCGGCCGGTCTCCGTGCGTCCGGAGGCGGCAAGCGCGAATTCTGATCCACCGGCGCAGGCCGGCATGCGCCCCGGAACGAGCTTGGCGAGCGCACCGAGGATGATGGAGCGCAGGCGGAAGCCGATCTGGCCGCGCGAACCGACGGCGGCGGGGAATTCCACCGAAATGAAGGTGCCCTTCGGCGCCTTGACCGTGATCGGACGATAGAGGCCGGCGTTGTTCGGCACTTCCGCGGCGAGCACCGTGCGAAGCGCCGCATAGGTGCACGAGACGGCAAATTCCCAGTTACAGTGGACCGCCCCGCCGGTGTCTTCCTGGGTGCCCTCATAGTCGACGACGATCTCGTCGCCTTTCTTCGTCAGCTTGACGTGGAGGTGGATCGGTCCGTGGCCGGCGCCGTCGTCGTCGTTCCATTCGTCGAACTCGACCTCGCCGTCGGGCAGATCGGCAATGGAGTTGCGGGTGAGCTGTTCGGCATAGTCGATCAGATCGACGAGATAGCGGCCGAAGGCCTCCGGTCCCATCCGCCGGGCGATTTTCTCCACCTCGGCCGCCGCCTCGTCGAGCGCGGCAAGCTGGGCGTTGAGATCGCCCATGACACGGTCGGGAATGCGCGTATTCGCCTCGATGATGCGAAAGACCGCGTCGTTGTTCCTGCCCGCAACCCGCATCTTGACCGGCGGCAGGCGCAGGCCCTCTTCGAAGATCTCCTGGCTGTCGGCGGCGTTGCCGCCGGGCACCCGGCCGCCGAGATCGGTATGGTGCAGGACGAGAACGACGAAGGCGACCCGCTTGCCGTCGACATAGACCGGCTTGAAGGTGAAAATGTCGTTGAGGTGCGAACACCCCGAATAGGGATCGTTGGAGGCGAGCACGTCGCCTTCCGCAATGTCGTCGCCGAAATAGTCGAGGCAGCCCTTGAGCGCCGGATTGACCACTCCGAGGTGGACCGGAACGGCAAGGCCCTGTGCGGCGAGATTGCCCGTCCCGTCGCAGATCGCGGCGGAGAAATCCATCGAGTTCTTGACGTTGGCGGTGCGCGCCGTGCGCATCACCATGACAAGCGCGTTGTCGGAAATGGTGACGAGGGCATTCTTCAGGAGTTCGCGCTGGATCGGACTGATCGTACTCATGCCTCGGCGCTTTCCTTCTTGATCGCGTGAATGTTGTTCCAATGGTCGAGAGAGGCCTCCCAACCCGGCCGGATGACGCAGGTCGTGTCGTATTCCTCCACGATCAGCGGCCCGGAGCGTGGCTCCGCCTTCAGGTCGGCACGGGTGACGACGGGCGTCTCGTGCCAGCCCTGCGCGCCGAAATAGGCCCGGCGACCGGTCGCTCCGAGGCTGCGCTCATTGCCGCGCAGGCACTGTTCGGGCATGCGCGGCCGCTCCGGCACGCCGCGGCAGACCGCCTTCACCGCCACGAACTGAAGCGGCTCATGCGCCGATGAATAGCCGAAGGTCCGGGCATGCTGCTCGTGGAACGACCGGATCAATGCGGCAATCGCCGCCTCGCTTGCCTCCGTGCCGCCCAGCATCACCGTCAGCGGGGAGGTCTGACCGGCATATTTCATGTCGATCTCGATCCGCATGTCGCGCGCATCCGGTCCAAAGCCCTGGCCTTCAAGAAGCTCCGCTCCATGGGCAACGAGACCGTCGATCGTCGCCTGAAGTGCGGCAAGGTCGGTTTCGTCCAGGCGGTGGTAGAAGGCCGCGACAAGCTGGTGCTCGACATCAGCAAAGAGCATGCCGAGGGCGGAATAAAGTCCGGCCACCGGCGGGATGACCACCCGGTGCATGCCGGCCTCTTCGGCCAGCGAACAGGCATGGACCGGCCCGTTGCCGCCGATCGCCATCAGCACGAACTGTGCGGGATCCCGCCCCTTTTCGGAGGAAACGCCGCGCAAGGCACGCAGCATCGAGGCATTGGCGATCTGATGGACGCCATAGGCGGCTTCCGTTTCCGCCACTGCCAGCTCGCCGGAAAGCGTGCCGAAAGCGCGGCGAACCGCCCCGTGATCGAGGGACAGTTCGCCGCTGACGAGGGCCTGCGGATTGAGATAGCCGAGCATCAGGTTGCCGTCGGTGACGGTGGGCTGCGTGCCGCCCCGCCCATAGGCGACGGGCCCCGGTTCCGAACCGGCGCTGCGCGGCCCCACGGCAATGCCGCCGGCGCTGTCGACGGCGGCCAGGCTGCCGCCACCGGCGCCGACCTCGGCAATATCGATCGTCGGCACCTGGACCGGATAGCCCGCGCCCCGCACCATGCGGGCGCCGAGAACCGGTTCGCCGCCGACTTCGGTCTCCGGCGAAATCGTGTAGGCGCCCGCCTCGGTCAGCGTCGCCTTGGCGGTGGTGCCGCCCATGTCGAAGACGAGTACGTCGCCGAGATCGATGTGACTGGCAAGCCGCGCCCCGCCGAGGACACCGGCGGCCGGACCGCTTTCGATGATGGTGATCGGCTGATCCTTGACGAGCATGCCGGGGGCGATGCCGCCCGACGACTGCATGATCATCAGCGGCGCGGCGATGCCCATACCATCGAGACGCCGCTGCAGCGCTTCGACGTAGCGCGTCACGATCGGGCGCAGATAGGCGTTCACGACCGTGGTGGACGTGCGCTCATACTCACCGATCTGGGGCACCAGATCGGACGAGGCGGTGACCATGAGGTCAGGCATGCGCTTGCGGAAGAAATCGGCAAGGCGCTGCTCGTGATCGGCGTTGACGTGGGAGTTGATCAGCGTGATCGCCACCGCCTCGACGCCCGCCGTCTCCATCGCCGACGCGATGTCCTCAAGGCGGCTTTCATCGAGCGGGGCAACGACGGCACCGTCCGCGCCCATCCGCTCGGCGACCTCGAACCGGAGGTCACGCGGCACCAGCGGGTCGGGCTTGCGGTAGGTGATGTCGTAGAGCCGCGGCGTGCGGAACCGGGCGATTTCGAGGACGTCGCGGAATCCCAGCGTCGTCACCAGGCCGACCTTGGCGCCCTTGCGCTCGATGATCGTGTTGGTCGCGACCGTCGTTGCGTGCACGAACTCGCGGATATCGGCCGGATCGACGCCGAGCTCGGCGAAAAGCGCGCGCGAACCCACCTCGATCGCCTCGGAATAATCGCGCGGCGTCGACAGGATCTTTTTGGAAAAGACCCGGCCGTCGTCGTCGATGAGGACGATATCCGTGAAGGTGCCGCCGATATCGACGCCAAGGCGAAAGCTCTGTCTGGTCATGGTCCTGTTCGATATTTCCGGTTCAAGAAATGCTCAGTCGCGCCGGGCGCGGCGCAAAGCGCTGAAGGCATCGACGACGGTGCGGATGTCGGCGGCGTCCTCGATCGAAAGGATCGCCTCGGCAAGGCCGTCGCTTGCCGCCCTGTCGGCACTGAAGCCCCAGGCGAGGCAGCCGGCGAATTTCTCGCGGATTTCCTCCGGCGACATCGGATCGTCGGGCGCGCCCTTCATGGTCTCGGTGCGCCTGGTGATCCGGCGACCGTCCTTCAGGGTGAGATCGATGGCGGCCGGGGCGATCGCCGTCGGCTCGATCGAGCCTGGAACGACAACCGAAAACCGCGTCGCCGACCGGCTCTCCGGCGCCTGGATGCGCTCCTTGGTATAGGTCGCAAGCCCGACCGTGCCGTCGGTCAGCGCCGCGGCAAGGCCGTAGCAGGCATTGAACTGGGCATGGACGACCGGATTGGCGGCTGCGGGATCGAACGGCGCGCCGACGATGTCGGCATTGACCCGGCCGAGCGAGATGACGGCGCTTTCGACATCGGCGGCGCGGACGCCTTCGGCATGAAGCTCCAGTCCGAGCTGGATCGTCGAATGGACGCAGCGGCAGCACGGATAGGGCTTCATCGAAATGTCGAGGATGTGCCACCGATCGCCGATGCCGTCCTGCAGCACCTGCGGCCGCACCTCGCCGCGCTCGTGGAGCGCGAAAAGCCCGGCATCGCCTTCCAGAAACCGCGTCGGACCGGTTAATCCCGCTTCGGCGAGCCGGGCCGCGGTGACGCCGTTTCGCGCGGCAAAGCCCGGACCCATCCGCTTGGCAAGGGCACCGTCGGCGATGAATTGCGTCGTTCCGCTCATCTGGGTGAAGGCAAGGCCGAGCGCATGGGTCATCCGCTCGCCATCGAGGCCGAAGATGCGACCGGCGGTCAGCGCGGCGGCGAGCGACCCGAAGGCGGTCGTCGGATGCCAGCCCTTGCCGAGGCTGTTGTAGCAGGCAAGGCCGAGACGGCAGAAAAGCTCCACGCCGCAGGCGATCGCGGCAACGAAGGTCCGCCCGTCGATGCCGCCGCGCGCTTCGGCCGCCGCCAGCGCCGCCGGCAACACGACGCAATAGACATGAACGCGCGCGGGATCGTGCTGGTCGTCGAAGTCGAGCGCATGTGCCGAAGAGGCATTGAGGAAAGCCGCCGTCGCGGGGCTGCGCCCGACGTCGCCGAGGAGATCCGTCGCCGCCCCCTCCGGCTCAAACCCGTCCATCGCCCGGCGCAGCTCGACCATGCCCGGCGCCCGGGCCGCCCCGGCGATCACCCCGAACGTGTCGAGCAGGAAATCGCAAGTAACCTGCCGCACCTGGGCAGGCAGGTCATCCGGGCCAAGGGCGGCAAAGGCGCTGGCGACGCGTCGCCCGATATCCGTGAGGTCGTCGGACCTTGCCTGCAATTCCACGTTCACCGTCTACCTCCCCCCGGAATTTCGGACGCCGCGCGGGCGCGCCGGCGCGACGGATGGACAACAGGTTGACCGGTCACCTAAGCTTCTTACGGGCGGGTTACCCCGCCTCACGCCGAGTCATCGATCAGATGCCCCTATAATGACTAGTTGTCTATTCTTTTCAAGAGAGCAAAACACACCGCCATGGCGACCCCTTCCAAGTTCACGCCGATTTATGCGCAAATTCGGGACTTCATCCGCAACGGGATCGAATCCGGCACCTATGGTGCCGGCGAGCGACTGCCGTCAGAAAAGGAACTGTCGGCCCAGTTCAAGACAACGCGGGCAACGGTCGCCCGAGCGCTACAGGAACTGGTCTTCGAGGGGGCCGTGGAGCGGCGCGCGGGCAGCGGCACCTTCGTCGTCGAGAGCAACCTGAACATCCCCTTCGAGACGACGCGCATCCGCTCCTTCGACGAACAGGTCGCGGCCAGTGGCGAGCGCATATCCTACCAGCTCGTGAGTTTCCGCATCGCCGACGAAGCCAAGGTTCGCGCGGCTTTGCAGCAGAAGGACGGCGGCATCTACCTGCTGGAGCGTCTGCGCCTGGTGAACGCCGTTCCCCTCAGCCTGGAGCGCCGCTTCATCCCCGCCGACATCGCCGATCAGTTGACCGTCAACGCGCTCAACACGCTGTCCATCCATCGCATCCTCGCTGAAGTGGTCGGGCAACCCGTCGCCGCCATCGAAGGCGTCATTCGGGTGGGCCTGGCCGGTGAGACGATGGGCGACCTGCTGCATGTGCCGCCCGGCGCCCCCCTCCTCATTCGTGACTACACACTGAAGAACGCCGACGGACGCCCGCTTGTCTTCGGAGAATCCTTCTACAAAGAGCAGTTTCAGGTGCCTTACCAGGTCCGGCAGAACGAATAAGCGTCGCTGGCGCCAGGCCAGTCTCCAAGAGTTCTTGACTAATCAACTATACCTTTTAAGCTGAATGGGCCTAGGCATCCGATGGATGCCCAATGTCAGAGGGAGCCGGGACTGGCAAACAGCCCGGCAAAACGACCGCTCCGTCCTCCCAACGGATCGGCCGCGAACAGCAAGGAGATCCCAGATCATGATTGGCTCTTCATTCATTCGCCGATGCCTCGGCGCCACGCTGACCGCCGCCCTGGCCTTCAGCGCGGCATCCGGCGCCGTCGCCAAGGACTGGCCTACCGGTCCGGTGCAGATCATCGTGTCCTATTCGGCCGGCGGCGGCACCGATCGCCAGGCGCGCCTCCTCGCCGGGCCGCTCGAAGAGGTCCTCGGCGTCCCTGTCACCGTCCAGAACCTGCCGGGCGGCGGCGGCCAGGTCGCCGCGACCGCCGTGCTGCGCGAGCCGGCCGACGAAGCCGTGATCCTCGCCACCAACGAACCCGACCTGAGCATGGGGCCGCTATTGAAAAATGCACCCTATTCCCGCGACGACCTCACGGTTGTCGCCGTCGACGTCACCGACCCGCGGCTGCTTCTCGTTGCCAAGGACAGCCCCTACAAGACCTTCGACGATTTCGTGAAAGCGGCGAAGGAAAACCCGGGCGAGCTGACGATTTCCGCGTCCCAGGGCGGCGCACAGGAACTGTTCGCCAAGTGGCTTGTCGGCGAACTCGGCCTCGATGTGCGCATCGTCGGCTATCCCGGCGGCAGCAAGGCCGCCAACGCCATGCTCGGCGGCCATGTGACGGCCGCGCTCGGCGACGACTTCTCCCGCCTCAACATCCGCGACCAGTCCCACGCCCTTCTCATCGCCGCCGACGGCCCGAGCCCGCGCTGGCCCGAAGCGGCCGTCATGGCAGAGGTCATGCCGAAATACGGCGTCGAAGTCCCGACCCCGGACTTTCTCGCCCGTTTCGGTATCTATGCCGTCCAAAGCGCCATGAAAAAGGACAACCCGGAACACTATAAGGTCTTGCAGGACGCGATACTGAAGGCGATGAATTCGGAAACCTTCCTGGCCGCAGTGAAAGCGAAAAAGCTCGACGACCTGTCGAAACGCGCAGCCGGTGAGGACTTCAAGGCCTCCTTCGACGCGACCGCAAAGGCGGTTGCCAAGGCCGCGAAGTAACCGGACGAGACATCCGGACATCTGACCCGGGGGCGGCCCTTTCGGCCCATGCCGTCCCCGGTTCCGTTCCCCAATCGACGGCGGAGCCATGATCAAGAAGTTTCCCTTCGGAGAACTCGTCGTCCCGGCGGCAATGCTGGTTTTCGTCGCCGCCTACTGGCGCGAGGCCTACGCGCTCAGTTTCGAGGCGCGGTTCTTTCCCGCCGCCCTGACGGTCGCTCTTCTGGCCCTCCTGGCCGTGGTCGCCTACCGGATTTTCCGGCCCGTCGGCGAAGATGACGGGACGGCGGGAAGCGACGATACCGCCGTCACGTTCCGCGCCCTTGCGGTCCCCGCCCTTGTCATTGTCGTGACCGTCGTGCTGCTCAGCCTGTGGTCGACGCTCGGCGGCATCCTCTTTGCCCTCGTCGCGACCTTCGCCGTCGCCTTTGCCATGGGCGAAAGGCGGATTGCCGTTCTGGTCCTTTTCCCCGTCGGAATGGCTGCCGGTCTGCACGTCATCTTTTCCATGGTTCTCCATGCCCGCATCCCGGCCGGCCTGGCTGCCGGTCTTTTTGGCTGAGGCGCCCATGCAGTTCCTGACCGACCTTTCCGCCGGTTTCGACGCCGTTTTCACGCTGCACGCGGCCGGCTTCGTGCTCCTCGGCACCCTTCTCGGCATCATCGTCGGCGCAACCCCCGGCCTTTCTTCGGGCATGGCGGTCGCGGTGCTCCTGCCGCTGACCTTCACGATGGATTCGCTGACCGGGCTCGTCTTCCTCACCTCGGTCTATGTCGCCGTCACCTATGGCGGCGCCGTCACCGCGATCATGCTCAACACGCCGGGCGCGCCGGAAAACGCCGCAACCGCGCTCGACGGCCACGCGCTCACCCGGCTCGGCCAGTCGGGCCGCGCGCTCGGCGTCGCGATCGCCGCTTCCGCTCTCGGCGGGCTTCTGTCCTATTTCGTCATGCTGTTCGGTATCAGCTCCGTCGCCAGCATCGCGCTGACCTTCGGGCCGACCGAGATCTTCCTGATCGCGCTGAGCGGCGTCATGATCCTCGGTGCGGTGGGTTCGGGATCGCCGGCGAAAATCCTCGCCTCGGGCATGTTCGGCCTTCTTGTCGGCACTATCGGCATCGTCCCGACGGGCGAATGGCGCGCGACCTTCGGCGAACCCTATCTCGCCGACGGGGTCCAGATCGTGCCGGTCCTGATCGGCATGTTCGTCGTCGCCGAACTCCTCGTGCTCTCGCACCGCGAAACCGTGGTCGACGCCGCCACGGAAGTGAACCGCAGCATCGGCGCGACGGTCGCCGGGTTCAGGGAGGTCCTGAGCCATCCGGTCACCCTTTTACGGTCCTCGTTCCTCGGCATGGGCGTCGGCCTGATCCCGGCGGCGGGCGCGACGCTTGCCGCCTTTTCCTCCTACACGCTCGCCCGGCGCCTGTCGCGGGAGCCGGAACGATACGGCAAGGGATCGATCGAAGGCATCGTTGCCGCCGAATCCGCCAACAACGCCTGTTCCGGCGGCGCGTTGACCGTCTCGCTCGTGCTCGGCGTGCCGGGCAGCGTCGCCACCGCCGTCATCCTCGGCGCCCTCACCATGCAGGGCCTGCAGCCCGGCCCGATGATGGTCGTCCAGCAGCCGACCCTTGTCTATGGCCTGGTGATCGCCGCCATCCTTTCCCAGCCGGTCATGGTTCTGTTTGCGATCCTGGCCGGCAGCGTCATGTCGCGGGCGCTGACGATTTCCACCCGCGTCCTCGTACCGTTCCTGCTGATGCTGTCGATCTACGGCACGTTCGCGCTCAGAAACGCCACGTTCGACGTCTGGATGACGCTCGGCTTCGGCGTTCTCGGCTATTTCATGAAACGCTACGGCTATTCACCCGCTGCCCTCGTCATGGGCGTCATCCTCGCCAAGATCACCGATGCGGAACTCGTCCGCACGATGCAGATCTTCGGCGACGATTGGTATTTCGCCTTTTTCCAGCGGCCGATCTCCCTCGCCATCCTGGCGATCCTGACGGCCAGCCTGTTGCGCGCCGGCCTTGGCGCCCGCCGGCGACGCCTGCCCTCCGACGAATAGGACAAAGGCCGAAAATAGGACTTGCCCGAGTTCGCGCGCGCGCGTTTTTCCAATTGGGAATATTCGCCGAACGAAGAACTCAGTGCACCTCGCATGATAATGAGACCACGAGTAATGCTCTGGCTTATTTCACGTGCCATCATCCCGGCCTTCTACCTTGACGTGCTTCCCGAATTTCGGACCGTTTTGAGCTGGAATTTTCCACTTATGATCCCGTTGTGGGGAGAAGGAGAGTTCCATGAAGAGGTCGAAGTTTTCGGAGGCCCAGATTGCCTTCATTCTGCGCCAGGCGGATGAAGGGACGCCGGTGGCGGAGGTCTGCCGCAAGGCGGGCATCAGCGATGCGACCTTCTATAACTGGCGCAAGCGTTATGGCGGATTGACACCGTCCGAAGTCAAACGCATGCGGCAGCTGGAGGATGAGAACAACAGGCTGAAGAATATCGTCGCCGACCTGACGCTCGACAAGGCCATGTTGCAGGACGTCCTGTCAAAAAAGCTATGAAGCCTGCTCGCCGCCGTCGGCTTGTCGATAAAGTCCGCGTGGACTGGAAGGTTTCGATCCGACGGGCTTGTGCCTGCCTGCGGATCGACGCGTCGCTCTATCACTACAAGTCGAAGCGCGGCGACCAGGCTGCTCTGAAGGCCAGGATCAAGGAGATTGCTGCGACGCGCGTGCGTTATGGCTACAGGCGCATCCATGTCTTGCTGCGCCGCGAAGGCTGGAACGTCAACGCCAAGCGAATCTATCGTCTTTACAAAGAGATGGGCCTGCAGCTCAGGAACAAGACGCCAAAACAGCGGGTGAAGGCGAAGCTGCGTGAGGACAGGACAGAAGCCGTGCATTCCAACGATGTGTGGGCGATGGACTTTGTCCACGACCAATTGGCGACCGGTCGCAAGATCCGCGTGCTGACGGTCATCGACACCTTCTCGCGCTTCTCACCGGTGGTCGATCCGCGGTTCAGCTATCGAGGAGAAAATGTTGTCGCGACGCTTGAGCGAACCTGTCGATCGGTCGGCTATCCGAAGATCATCCGGGTCGACCAGGGGAGCGAGTTCATCTCTCGCGACCTTGACCTGTGGGCCTATCAGCGTGGCGTCGAGTTGGAGTTCTCGCGACCGGGCAAGCCGACCGACAACGCGTTCATCGAGTCATTCAACGGCAAGTTCCGGAGCGAATGCCTCAATGCCCACTGGTTCCTCTGCCTTGACGACGCCCGCACGAAAATGGAGGAATGGCGTCAGGACTACAATACCGTCCGGCCGCACAGCGCTATCGGCAACAAGCCGCCGATATCGCTCATGAACGGCTCATCGGCGGCTTCCGCCTCCTGAGCCAGACACCCCGGAAGTTCCGGCGCGCGGCGGTCCAAAGACGGGGAGCACTTCAGTCAGGGTACAGGCTAACCTCAAACCGAGGACAATTCAGGGGAGCAGGTCAACGCTTGTGGACTCACGGCCAAAGATATTCTGCCCTTGGCCGAGAATCATTGCCGGGAAACAAGAAGCACGCTGCACATGCCTGTCACGCCGCCGTAGGGCCGGTAATCAGCTCTCGGCGGGAACCAAAAGAAACAGAGTAAGAAACAGGCGAAACAGGCGGGAACCGCCGCCGCTTCCATTGCCACTTTGTCTGGGCAAGTCGGCATCGTCCGTCGCTTCTAAAGCCCATCTCAGACGCATCGGCGCAAGGACATTCGATGCCCTCATCTCCGCCCTCGGCGACATCTGCGATCTCTTCGACCCCGAAGAATGCTTCAACTTCCTCAAAGCGTCAGGATATGTCGCAGATTAAACGCAAAGCGCTCTAAAGGCCACCTGTAGGCAGATCGATTTCGAAATTTGCGGCAAGGACACGTAGCTGGCTGGCGCGCCCGAAAACTTCGGGGGGCGGAAGCGTCTGCGGCGAAATTCGTCGGAATCTATTCGCCCGACCAGAGTCACAGCATTTGATGCCGATTATCGACTCTGTATGGACGTAACATGAGAGCGAAAAGTGCGCGTCATGCGACTCTCGTTTTCATCTCTGCACCGGGGTTGTCGCCGGCCTCAGTCATCGGTGCGGAGTATCAGGGTAACGGACCGGCACCCCAACCGGAATATCTACTGCATGCTCCCGAGCATGAAACGGATCAGGAAACAGGTAGCAATTCAGCGGATAATATCAGGATTAGGAAGTTGGAATGTGTGGCAAGGACAAATCGACAGGATAGGGAAGACCTAACCCTTACCGATTGGGAGAAATCGGTATCCGCCTTCCGGTGAGGATGAAAAGTCCAAACCGGAGGGCTTCAGAACTCACTGAAAGTCAGCAACATGACGCACCTTTCGAAACGTGGTGCCCCTTGCGCGTTCCCTGCGCATGATTTCGCGCCGCACCCTCCGCCAACGGCCCTGCTCGAAAGTGTCGGAGCGATACCATGCCGCATGTTCTTCAATGCAGGCCGTGTCAAAGGCGCGATCATCGTCCATTGCCCATAACCTATCAGCTTCGGCGACGATTTCGTCGCGCGGGATCAGACCGGGCCGGATGGACCCTTCCCAAAATCCCCATGCGAAAGCGCCCCAGATCGGGGAAAGGCACAGGAACCAAATAGCCGGTTCTAGCCATGATCGCCAATCAGACATGGATTTCGAGGGCATCCGTTTACTACATAAAGTTCTATCTCTACAACAAATAGTACATAGCCGGAACGGAGTCTATGCAGAACAGAATGTTCGCATGGGCATTTTTGCAAAAAGGCTCCGAGAGCGAGCCGATCAAATGGGAATTTCAAACTCAGAAGCCGCGCGACGAGCGGGGTTGGAGGAGCGCAGATATGGTCACTATATCGCCGGTCGGCGGGAGCCGGATTTGACGACGCTGACGAAGATCGCCGAAGTGTTGCAGACTACCCCCAACTGGCTACTCGGGGTTGCTGGTGCGCATGAAGATGATCCTGAGAAAGCAGCGTTCATTGACCGATTTGCAAACGCGGCAAAAGGCATGAACGCTGAAGAACTCGAATTGTTCGTTATCCAAGCCGAGGCTATCGCCGCTAGGAAAAACGCAAAAGGGAAAGAAAAATAATGGCGAACGGGCGCAATGGTAATGGCGATTTGAACTTTGAAGCGGACCTGTTCAAGGCAGCGGACAAGCTCAGGGGCAATCTGGAGCCATCCGAGTACAAGCATGTCGCGCTCGGCCTGATCTTCCTGAAATATATCTCTGAAGCCTTCGAAGCTCAGCGCAAAAAGCTGGAGCAGGAAGAGTTCGCCGATTTGGAGGACCCGGAAGAGTACCTGAAAGATCGTGTATTCTGGGTACCCGACATCGCCCGCTGGTCCTATCTGAAGGATAACGCCCGCGCCCGCGACCTAAAGATCATCGATCCAGTCACCAACAAGGAAAAGAAGGTCGATATCGGCGGTCTGATCGACGCCGCCATGGAAGCCATCGAGAAGGCCAACAGCACCACGCTGAAGGGTGTTCTGCCCAAGGACTATGGCCGTCCGGCGCTCGACAAGGAGATGATCGGCGATCTGGTCGAGTTATTCTCCGATGTGACCATGCATGTGGAAGGCGAGAAAGCGCGCGACCTGTTGGGTAGGGCCTACGAGTATTTCCTGTCGGGCTTTGCCGGAGCAGAAGGACGGCGCGGCGGCGAGTTCTTTACCCCCCGCTCGGTCGTGCGCGTCATGGTCGAGATGCTAGAGCCTTACAAGGGCCGCGTCTATGACCCCTGCTGCGGTTCAGGGGGCATGTTCGTGCAGTCGGAAAAGTTCATCGAAGACCATTCAGACCAACAGCATGTCGAAGAGGCCAAGCGGCAAATCTCAATCTATGGGCAGGAGCGCAACCACACCACTTGGAAGCTCTGCAAAATGAACCTCGCCGTTCGCGGCATCGATGCTGATATCAAGTGGAACAACGAAGGCTCCTTCACCCGCGACGAGTTCTCCAACACCTATTTTGATTTCATCCTCGCCAACCCGCCCTTCAACGTGTCGGATTGGTGGCGCGAAAGCCTCGCGGAAGACATCCGCTGGACTGAGTTCGGCACCCCGCCGCAGGGCAATGCCAACTACGCATGGCTCAGCCACATCTACCACCACCTTGCCCCACGCGGCACAGCGGGCGTGGTGCTGGCCAATGGTTCGATGTCTTCACAGCAATCGGGCGAGGGTGAAATCCGGCGCAAGATGATCGAGGAAGATGCTGTCGACTGCATGGTCGCTCTGCCCGGCCAGCTGTTTTATTCTACGCAAATTCCCGCTTGCCTGTGGTTTCTTGCCAAGAGCAAGAGCGCCAATGGCCACCGTGACCGGCGTGGTCAGTTTCTGTTCATTGACGCGCGCAAACTGGGCGTAATGGTCGACCGTACGCGGCGCGAGTTCACGCCCGAGGATATCGAAAAGATCGCTGGTACCTATCATAGCTGGCGCAACAAGGACGGCGGCTATGAGGACGTGCCGGGATTTTGCAAATCGGCAAGCAAGGAAGAGGTGTCCAAGCACGGCTACGTACTTACGCCGGGCCGATATGTCGGGGCCGAGGATGCCGAGGATGACGGCGTGCCGTTTGAGGAGCGGATTAGCAGCTTACGTCACACCTTAAAGGCTCAGTTCGAACAAGCCCGAATTCTCGAAAGCCAGATCACGACAAATCTCTTGAGGCTTGCGGAATGAGTGTTTCCGTACTCGCCGACTTGTTAGAATTCACACGCGATGGAGAGTGGGGAAAAGGCGAACCCGACGCCGGGCTCGTTGAAGTCGGGATTATTCGGGGCACTGACTTTAGCAATGTCCGGTATGGAGACCTTTCCAGCATTCCGAAGCGCTATGTGCGGTCGAGTGTTGTCGAAAAGAAGAAGCTACGATCCGGCGATGTTCTGATTGAAACCGCAGGCGGAACGAAAGATCAGCTCACGGGCCGAAGCGTCTTTCTCAATGAAAGTATTTTTCGAGGCAGCGAACGACCGCTTCTTTGCGCGAGCTTTGCAAGATTTCTCCGAATTCGCGAAGGTTCGGCAGATGCACGCTACATATTTTGGAAGCTGCAAGACGAATATATCAGAGAAGAATTGCTGCCATTCCATGTTCAGCATACGGGAGTTGCGCGCTTCCAATATACTCAGTTCGCTACAACACATGCACTTGAACTCCCAGACAGCTTAGACGAGCAGGAGGAGATTGGCTCAGTCCTCTCTGCCCTCGATGACAAGATTGAGCTGAACCGGCGAACAAATGAGACGCTGGAGGCTTTGGCACAGGCGATCTTCAAGGACTGGTTCGTCGATTTTGGCCCAACCCGCCGTAAGCATGAAGGCGTAACCGATCCCGTCGCCATTCTCGGCGGTCTCATCACCGACCCCGCCAAAGCCGTCGCCCTCGCCGGACTGTTCCCGGACAGATTCGGCGATGATGGTTTGCCCGAGGGGTGGGAAGACAAAGGTTTGAATGAAGTTGCAGAATTTCTAAACGGCGTCGCCCTGCAGAAATTCCCACCAACCGGCGACGACGACCTGCCTGTCATCAAGATTGCCGAGCTTCGCGGAGGGATCACAACAAAGACCAACCTCGCGAACCGTTCGATTGCGGACAAGTATCTGATCAAAGATGGGGATTTCCTGTTCTCGTGGTCGGGCAGCCTAATGGCGAAATTCTGGACCGAAGGCGAAGGAGCATTGAATCAACACCTTTTCAAGGTGTCATCCGCCACCCATCCGCGATGGTTTTACTCCCAATGGGTGCATCACCACCTGCCTGAGTTCCAGACGATTGCCGCCTCCAAGGCAACAACGATGGGCCATATCCAGCGGGGCCATCTGTCGGCGGCGCGCGTCATTGCTCCGCCGGAACCAATGCTTGGGGCGATGACCGAAATCATCGAGTCGCTGGTTGAGCGTACCATTCACAACGACCTCGAAAACCGCACTCTCGCTGAAACCCGAGATTATCTCCTGCCAAAACTCATGTCTGGTGAAGTGCGGATGCGGAATGCCGAAAAGCTGGTGGAATGATCGATGGAATATTTCCGCCAGCGTTTCATTGATGACCTCAACAGTAGCGGCTCGGTCGAAGTCGCAGGCTTCACGTGGGAGAGCGCTGAGGTGTTCAAGACAATGGCGGAACACGATTATGAGGCAACGTTCACGGTCTACGTTCAAGATCAAATCCAACAAGCCAAGGATCGTGTCGCGGAGTTCCTCGGTGAAAATGGATGCCTTGACCGCTTCCGCACGCTGACCGCTCGTAAGCAAAACGGACAGATTTTCCCGTTCATTGGTGCGGGCATGTCCATCGCGAGCGGCTATCGGCCTTGGGGTGCGTTCCTGCTTTCGCTCTTACCTGATGCGCCTCAGATCAGAGCCGATGTCGAAGCGATGCTGACGCGCGGCAAATATGAAGAAGCCGCACAGCTTGTGCATGACACGCTTGGCCCGGGTGTGCTTGCCGAAGAAATCAACAACCAGCTTGGACGGCATCGTCCAAATGCAGCCGGCCCTGTTTGTCTCCTGCCCAGCTTATTTCAAAACGAGGTACTGACGACCAATTTCGACTACGTCCTGACGCATATCTACCATGGAGCCGCGATCCCCTTTTCCAACGAGTTTTGCGGACAGCGTCTACGTGAAGCCCGCCAGCGGCTAGGAAACGACCCGCACTGCTTATTGCGGCTACATGGCGAAGCCGATGCGCAGGACGGCAGGGTGCTCACGCAGGCGGAATATGATGCAGCGTATAATGGCGGCGTAACATTAACCGGCATCCTCGGGGCTCTGATCGGCACAAGAAGCTTGCTGTTCATGGGTTCCAGTTTGCAATCAGACCGGACCTATTCAGCTCTTTGCGATATCCGCGCACAGAACGCCGATGCACCCGTGCGCCATTATGCTTTTCTACCTTGCCCCGTTGAGAACGACCGAGCGGCACGCCGAGCCTTTTTAGCCGAAGCCGAAATCCACCCGATCTATTATCCGGCGGACGACCACGACCAATATATTGAAGACCTGTTGATTACACTGATGGAGGGCGGGCTGGATGACTGAACAAAGCATCATCTCCGACGACATGACACTGAAGCGGATGTTTCAGGATTTCTACCGGGTACCTGACTATCAGCGGGAATATGTCTGGGGAGAGACCAACCCCAAGGGGGAAGGCGGTGAGGAAGTCGACCAATTCCTTACTGACATCTACACCGAATATGAAAACGCCACCAAGGACTTTGCGCCGGAATATTTCATCGGGACAATTGTTGTCTGCAAAGACGCCAATGATGTTCTCGAGCTGATCGACGGTCAACAGCGCACTACCACAGCTTATTTGACGCTTTGCGCACTTCGGGACGCATTGGTTGAGCTTGAACAGAGCCTTCCCGAAGAACTCAAAGGTCAAATCGCATCAAGCACTGTGGATTGGCAGGGAGAGAGTATCGCGCGCTATCGGCTGGAGCTGCAATACGAGGATTCTGGCGGCATCCTCGTTCAATATGCTGAGGGAACGGGCAAGGATGCGAACAAGGAGCAGACGCGCTCCATTCGAAACATCGGTAACGCTTATCAGACGGTCCGCGAATTCATTTCCTCCACGCTGGAAGGCGATCCCGCTGCGATCCGTAAATTCCATGGCTATTTGACCAACAAGGTCAAAATCATCCGCATCCAGACGCCGACGATTGCGAAGGCGCTTAAGATATTCGAGACGATCAACGATCGTGGCGTCGGACTCGACGCCATGGACCTTCTCAAAAACCTTCTTTTCATGAATGCGAAGGAGAGCGAGTACACCAAGCTAAAAGACATCTGGAAGCAGTTGACGGACGAAATCTACAACGCCCGCGAGAAGCCGTTGCGGTTTTTGCGCTACTATCTCCTCGCTAGCTTTGATGTGGACAGCAAGCTTCGGGAAGAGGTCATCTATGACTGGTTCCTAAAGAACGAAAAGCTGACCAAGCACGCAAGCGAGCCGACCAAGTTTGCGAACAAACTGTTGGATGCGGCAAAGGCTTACAGAAACTTCGCTTCGAACCGGAATGCGTCTGGCGGGATCGAAAGGGGCATTGGCAACACGCGGCTGCTTGGCGGCAAGTCAATCAAGCAGCACTTCATAATTCTGATGGCCGGGCGGCACCTAACGCCATCGAACTTTGCCAATCTTTGCGACGAGATTGAGAAGACGATGTTTGTCTGGCTTATCACAGGGACGCCGGGCAAAGAGTACGAGCGCCGGATTGTGGATGCGGCGCATGAGTTGCGAACCACGTCCGACGACGAATTTGATCAGTTTATTCTCGATCACTTCAAGAAGGAACGAGAGAGCCTCGCAACTCATTTCTCGGCCCGACTTCAAACGCTGAAATTTGGAGACACCCGCCAGTTCCGTATCCGGTACCTATTGGCGAAGATCACCCAGCACGTGGACTTGCAGGCCTACGGACCTAGCCAAGGTCGAGACGATTTAGAAGACTATGTTTCCGGCGGAAACGACATAGAGCACATTCTTCCTGACAATGGGGATGGCGACGCGCTCTCTGAATTCGGAGACGGCGGCGATGATCAGGAGATCATCCAACGGCTTGGAAATCTACTGCTTATCGAAAAATCCATCAATCGAGCGATCCAGAACGGAAAATACTCCGAGAAGATTAAGGTCTATCCGCAATCTAAATACCTGCTGACGCGCTGTCAGGCGAGCAAACAAAGCGGCCAAGTTGGCGTTGCAGACAAGATCACCAAGGCGGCAGAATCGCTAGAGGTTTTTCCAGTCTGGAATTCCACATCCGTGGAGGACAGACAGAAGTTCCTGACACGGCTAGCCACAGACGTGTGGGACGTGAAGTCAGGTAAAGCGGCGGGGCCGGCATGAGCGGCTTTTCCGAAGACACTGTCGAGCAGGCCGGCATCGAGACGCTGAAGACACTCGGTTGGCTCTATCTGCACGGCAGCGTTATAGCTCCGGACGGAGCATCACCCCAACGCCCGTCCTACTCCGAGGCCGTGCTACTCAAGCGCCTTGAGGCTTGGGTTGAGCAGATCAACCCCGATGTGCCCGATGAGGTACGCGCCGAAGCGATCCGGCGAGTGCTGACCAGCCGGACCCACGACGCTGTCGAAGAGAACCGGCGCATTCACGCACTGATCACGGAGGGTGTGACCGTTGAATATCGCTCAGAGGAGCGCATCGTCGGGGAAAAAGTCTGGCTGATCGATTTCGAGAATCCAGATGCCAATGACTGGCTTGTGGTCAATCAGTTTACGCTGATCGAAGGACGCAAAAACCGTAGGCCAGATCTCGTCCTTTTCGTCAATGGTTTGCCTCTGGCCGTTCTTGAGCTGAAAAACCCCGGCGACGAGAATGCGACCCTCACGGCGGCGTTCAATCAGATCGAGACCTACAAGCGCGATATCCCCTCGCTGTTTCGGACGAATGCAGTTCTCGTCACCTCAGATGGCATCAAGGCCCGTGTCGGTTCGCTAACCGCTCAGGAAGAGCGTTTCATGCCTTGGCGCACTGTGGAGGGCACAGATTACGCGCCACCCGGCACGCCGGAACTCGACACTTTATTGCAGGGTGTTTTCGAGCGTCAGCGGTTCCTGAAACTCATTCGGGATTTCACAGTTTTCGGTGATCGCGGCGATGGCCCCTTCAAGATCATTGCCGGATACTATCAGTTCCACGGCGCACAGAAGGCTATCCGGGAGGCCATTGACGCATCGAGTCCGGAGGGCGACCGCAAGATCGGCGTGATCTGGCATACTCAAGGCTCAGGCAAGAGCTTCCTTATGGCGTTCTTTGCTGGTTTGGCGGTCCGTTCGGTCGAGCTGCAAAACCCAACGCTGGTCATTCTGACGGATCGGAATGACCTCGACGATCAGCTCTTTGGCACGTTTAGTCTGTGCCGCGACCTCATTCGCCAGCGTCCAGAGCAGGCCGAAAACCGCGAAGACCTGAAGCGCCTGTTAGAGCGATCAGCGGGCGGTGTGATCTTCACCACTGTTCAGAAGTTCCTGCCGGTCGGAACCGAAGAAAGCTTCCCGCTTCTGACTGATCGTCGCAATGTCATTGTCATTGCTGACGAAGCACACCGCACCCAATACGGGCTCGATGCGCGCCTTGATACAAAGACCGGCATCCGCCGCTACGGCTATGCGCATTATATCCGCCAAGCGTTGCCCAACGCTTCCTTCATTGGCTTCACAGGAACGCCTGTTGAAGGTGAGGACCGAAACACGCCTGCGATCTTCGGCGACTACATAGACGTCTACGACATCTCGCGCGCGGTAGAAGACGGTGCGACCGTTCCGATCTACTATGAAAGCCGCTTGGCCCGCATCGAGTTGGACGAGGACGAGAAACCGAAAATCGACGTCGAAGTTGAATCGCTGGTCGAAGACGATACGCTAACCGAGGCGGAGAAATTCAAAGCCAAATGGGCGACGGTAGAAGCGCTGGTTGGTGCCGAAAAGCGGCTCAGTTTGGTTGCGTCCGACCTTGTCGCGCACCTTGAAGCACGTCTTGCCTCATTGGACGGAAAGGCGATGGCGGTTTGCATGAGCAGGCGTATCTGCGTCGAACTCTATGAAGAGATCATCAAGCTAAGGCCTGACTGGCATTCTGAAGATGATGCCGAAGGCGCAGTCAAAATCGTTATGACCGGCGCGGCATCCGATCCGTTGAGCTGGCAGCAGCACATTGGCAACAAGCGACGGCGCGACCTGATTGCGAAGCGGGCCAGAGACCCGAATGACCCGCTTAAACTCGTCATCGTACGCGACATGTGGCTCACCGGTTTTGACGCGCCTTGCATGAACACGATGTACGTCGACAAGCCTATGCGAGGTCATGGACTGATGCAGGCGATTGCCCGAGTCAATCGGGTATTTCGCGACAAACCGGGCGGTCTCATCGTCGATTATATAGGCATCCTCCAGAACCTGAAAAACGCACTTAAGGATTATAGCCCGACAGACCAAAGCAAGACTGGTATCCCGGAAGACGAGGCCGAAGCTGTCACGCAAGAAGCCTTCCAGCGGGTAAAGGCTGTTTTTCATGGGCACGACTATCAAGCCGGTTTGACGGGAGCACCACAAGAGCGCTTGAAAGCTGTCGCAGGTGCTATCGACTGGGTGCTCAAGTGGCAGGAGGAGGAAGCTGGAAAGGCCACGAACGATGAAAGCCGAAAGCAGGCGCATCGTGCCTACCAAGATTTGGTCCTCGCCCTGACCAAGGCCTATGCTCTGGCGTCCGCCAGCGATGCGGCAGCCGCAATCCGCAATGAGGTTGGCTTCTTCCAAACAATCCGCGCAGCAATTGCGAAATCCACTGCCACGGGAGCCATTTCACAGTCTGACCGAACATTCGCGGTTCAACAGCTTATTGATCGCGCGGTCGCATCCACCGAGATCATAGATGTGCTTCACGCTGCCGGGATTGAAAGCCCCGATATCTCGATCTTGTCGGATGATTTCCTCGCTGAACTTCAGGGAATGGAACGAAAGAACCTTGCCCTAGAGGCGCTGCGAAAGCTGCTGAACGGCGAGATCAAAAGCCGGATGCAATCCAACGTGGTCGAAAGCCGCACCTTCTCAAAGAGACTGGAAGAAGCGGTTGCACGGTACCATTCCAACGCTATTTCGGCGGTGGAAATGATCAACGAATTGATTGCCCTTGCAAAAGACCTGCAAGCCGCGAGAAAGCGAGGCGAAGAACAAGGGCTATCGGGCGAGGAGATCGCCTTCTATGACGCGCTGGCGCAAAATGAGAGTGCCATTGAAGTGCTCGGAAACGACACGCTTCGCTTGATAGCTCATGAACTCCTTGAGCAGCTTCGGCAAAACGCGACGGTTGATTGGCATAAGAGGGAAAGCGCCCGGGCAAGGATGCGAGTACTAGTAAAACGCATCCTGAAAAAATATGGCTATCCCCCCGATCTTGCCGAAGACGCGGTGAAGCTCGTGCTGGAACAGGCGGAGGCGCTTCTGCGGCAGGTGGGATGAGCAGCATGCTCTTGCTCACCAAGGAAAGCGCCGTTTGCCTCCCTCGGAACCGCCTTCCTTCGCTTGTGCGAAGGCGGCTCCGAGGAAAGCAAACTCTCTTATATCCCTATCTCTAACTCTATCTTGTGGCCGCAGCAGTGCGGCGGTCTGGGATGCATTCGGTGGCAGGTCAGGTGGGCGACGCGAATTCACAGGAAAAGCGGCAGAAAACGGCGGATTTTCTCACAACCAGAATGGGGCGAAATCTCAGCCCGGCGTGCTACGCCGGTGCTACCCGGAGCATTTCGGCAGAACCGCATAACCTTCTAAGTCATTGAAAATATTGGTGCACCCGACAAGATTCGAACCTGTGACCTCTGCCTTCGGAGAATGGATAGTGGGCCTTGCCGAAACTATCCGATTTTATCCGAATGCACGCTATGACGTTGAAATACAAAAAGAAGTTTGCTTCGCAACTGTGCCGTCGATACGATGCAGCGGCTGATACCTCTCCCTGTCGTGCTTACGCTTGGCTTACGCGAGGGGTCTGTCCGCGAGGTGCCGAAGCATGGCGAAACTGACCAAACGGATCGTCGATGGCGCTGAGATACGCGCATCCGACTATATCATCTGGGACGAAGAACTCCCAGGCTTCGGCTTGCGTGTCTTCGCATCAGGCAAGCGCAGCTATGTCGTCCAGTACCGCGCGGCCGGCCGCTCGCGCCGCTATACGATCGGCTTGCATGGCGTGTGGACACCAGAGACGGCGAAGCGGGAGGCGAAGTCTCTTCTGGGCGACGTTGCCAGGGGTGGAAATCCTGCCGAGGATCGCCAACTCGATCGCGAGGCGATGACGGTCAAGGAACTCTGCGACCGCTACCTCGACGATCTCGATCGCGGGCTTATTCTGGGCAAGAGAGGGCGCCCGAAGAAAGCAACCACGATCATTACCGATGTCGGACGGATCAAGCGCCACATCATCCCGCTGCTTGGTGCCCGCAAGGTGCGGGACCTGACCAAGGCGGACATTACCCAGGCCATGAAGGACGTCATGGCCGGCAAGACGCGGATGAGTGAGAAGACCGGTAAGTTGCGCGGCCGGTCGATCGTTCGTGGCGGCGCCGGCACAGCCGCTCGCACCGTCAGTCTTCTAGGCGGTATCTTGAGCTATGCCATTGAGCTTGGGGTTATCGACCAGAATCCCGCCCACGGCATCCGCAAGCCCAAGGACAACATCAACACCCGTCGCCTGAGCGAAGATGAGTATCGCACGCTCGGCGAAATCCTCCGGAAGATAGAAGAGGATGGGCAATATGTAGTCGCGGCCGGGATGATCCGCGTGCTTGCCCTCACCGGTTGCCGGCGTGGGGAAGTCATCAACATGGGCTGGAGCGAAGTCGATGCCGATGGCAGCTGTCTGCGGCTAGAGCGCTTTGCGTTTAATCTGCGACATATCCTGACGCTTTGAGGAAGTTGAAGCATTCTTCGGGGTCGAAGAGGTCGCAGATG
>NZ_NPEV01000003.1 GCF_003258835.1 Rhodobium orientis
CGTCCGGCTTTCCCGCCGCCGTCACGGCGTCGGCCCCCGGCGGGTCGATCCGCCGGGTGATCTACCTTCTTGTTTTAATTTGATATTTTCAGACTTGAGCTGAGCGTTCCAGTTTTCCAAGATTTCAAAGACGGAGTTCGAAGTTTCTACATCGATGTCCGCCATTATCCATATCTCACGGCTGATCCTCGCGTCGCTCGGGCCTCCGATGGGGCGGCCTGATCGGCCGACGCCCGTTCGGGCTTGCGAACCCTCCGGGTTCGAAGTTTCCCTCTCCGCCATCTGCATCGCGACCACCGTCATCTTCTGGCTTTGATCGATGAGTCCTGACCCTAGCAGGCCCGGTCAGGCATCGAACGATGTGGATGCATGCATCGTATCAACAAAGTCCCGTGCCAGTTGCGTCGGCATCCAGTCGACGCGGACCGTTAGCCCCACCGGGCGCGATGCCCCGACAATCGGTACGGGCAGCGCCGACAGCAGTCCCGCGCGTTCCTCGTAGACGATTTGGCGGCGGGAGATAATCGCCAGCCGGTTGCTCTCGAGGAGGAGCCCCCGGAGCGCGGCGAAGCAACTTGTCTCGATAAGCGGCGCTCCCAGGGTCATGCCCTCAGTCCGCATGACCTCGAAGATGTCCCGCGTCGGCGTGCCGAGCTTCGGTACGATCCAGGAGGAGCCGTCGAGATCGGCGAGAGACAGCGACGGCCGCTCAACAAGGGGATGGCCGGCCCGGGCGACGATCGACAGCGTGTCGTCGAACAGCGTCTCCTCGCGCACATCGCCGGCCGGGGCCGGATTCCAAAGGGCACCTAGGAGCACGTCGACCTCGCCCATCCTCAGCGCATGCAGCAAGCTTTCGTAGGATCCCTCGACGACGCTGAACTCCGCGGCCGGATGGCGCTCCGAGAGACGGGTGAGCACCAGCGGCAGCACGTAGGAGCGCATAAGCGGTAGCGATGCGATGGTCAGCATGCCCTGGATCAGTCCCCGGCTTTCGTCGAGATCCTGGCGGATGAGTTGGATTTCGCGGAGCGCCAGACTGGCGCGCATCGCCACGTCCGCGCCGAGCCGGTTGAGGGCGATGCCGTGGCTTCCCTGCTCGAAAAGGGGAATTCCCGCCAGCCGCTCAAAGGCGCGTGCCGATCGGTGCACGGTCGGGACCGACAGGCCGAGCCGGGATGCAGCGGCAACGAAGCTTCCGGCCCGTGCGAAGGTCGCGAAGGCGAGCAACTGCGAATAGCTGACGGCCCGGCCGAGTTGCACGGTCGGGCGCCGGGTGTCCTGCGGCAGCGCGGCAAGAATGCGCCGCTCGGCTTCCGCCAGATGCGTAAAAAGCCGCTCTCCGCGGTCGGCGACGAGCCTGCCTTCGGAGGTCGGGAATGCGCCAGAGGCGCGTCGCTCGAACAGGGTCGCGTCAAAGCTTCTTTCAAGTCCGGCAATCGCCTGCGACACCGCCGGCTGGGTCGCATGAACAGCTTCGGCCGCCTTGGAAATGCTGCCGAGCCTTGCCGTGTGAATGACCGCCCGGAGATGGCGCAAGTTCATCGTGATGGCCTTTTGCCCGATGCAGAAAGATTGGGCATTACATAAACCTTATATCCCGGCGCAACAAACTCATTTTCTATCAAGCCGAAAGACCGCCAGCCTGTGGGCACAACAACGCCGCCGTGACGCGGCTCGGTCGGCCGCTGCAAGCCGCCGTTTTATGGGGCGGCTGCATGCCTGGATTGATATAAGGCAATGATGGCAGTTTCTCTGGCGCAACGGGTCGCAAGCCTGGCGCCCTCCGCAACCGTGCAGAATTCCGACCAGATCCGCTCTCTGAGGGAGACCGGACGCAGAATCCTGAGCCTGTCGAGCGGCGATCCGAACTTGGTGACCGACGAGCGCATCGTGGCGGCGGGATGCCGCGCCTTGCAGGACGGCGACACGCACTACACCGCTTCCGCGGGACTGCCCAGGCTGCGCGAGCGGCTTGCAGCCCGGGAATGCGTGCGGTCGGGCCGGCAGATTAATGCAGACAGCATTCTTATAACCCCTGGTGGAAAATTCGCCCTCTATGCCGCCCTCCAGTCGATGGTCGACCCGGGCGACGAGGTGCTGCTTCCCGATCCGGGCTGGGTCAGTTATGCGGCCTGCGTCCGCCTCTGCGGCGGGCGTCCGGTGGCGGTTTCCTCGCTTGGCGGATTCGACCTCGATGAGCTCCGGGCAAGAACCACCGATCGGACCCGTGCGATCATCGTCAACTCGCCGCTCAATCCCACAGGCCGGGTCATTCCCAAGGAGGAACTGAGCGCGTTGGCCGATTTCGCTCGCGAGCGCGGCCTATGGATCGTCTTCGACCAAGTCTATTGCGACCTCGCCTACGACGAGTTTCCCTTTCTGCAGGCCGAGCCCGGCCTTGAGGATCGGTTGATCGTCGTCGACAGCTTCTCCAAGACCTTCGGCATGACCGGATGGCGGCTCGGCGCCTTCATCGGACCGGAACCGGTGCGCAAGGCCGTCGCCAAGATTATCCAGCACTCGATCTATTGTGTGCCGGGCTTCGTCCAGCAGGCCGGACTTCGTGCCCTGGAGCTCGAGGCCGAACTCCTGCCGCGCTATCGGGAGCACTTCCACAAGCGCCTTGTCCCGACCCAGGCGGCGCTCGCGCGCCTTGCGGGGTGGGAGTGCCCGCTCCCGTCGGCCGGCTTCTATCTGTTTCCGCGGATCACCGGCGACGACAAGGCATTCGCGCGCGATCTCCTAGACACGAAGGCAGTGGCGGTCATGCCGGGGTCGGCGTTCGGCGCCGCCGGGGCGGGGCACGTTCGCATCGCCCTGACCTGTCCGGAGGAGGAAATCGCGGAAGCCGTTGCCGCAATTGCGGATTTCGAACGGAGCGGCAATCGCCGAAACGTGTAAAAACCAGAACCAGAAGGGAACTTGCAATGCTTAGATCATTCTGTTCGGCGGCTGTGATGGTGGCAGTCGCTGCGATGCTCACCATTCCTGCGGCGCAGGCTCAGGCCGGCGTCGACACGATCCAGGAGCGCGGCAAGCTCATCGCCGGCGTGAAGTTCGACACGCCGCCGTTCGGCTTCATGGACGACAACAACGAAATAGCCGGCTTCGACGTCGATCTCGTGAAGGAGGTTGCCAAGGCGCTCGACGTTGACGTGGAGTTCGTCCAGGTGACGTCGCCGACGCGCATTCCGATGCTGTCGGCCGGCAACGTCGACATGGTCGCGGCGTCGATGACCCACACCCGCGAGCGAGACAAGGTCATCGACTTTTCGATCACCTATTATACCGGGGGTCAGTCCCTGCTGGTGAAGAAGGGGAGTGACATCCAGTCGATCGACGATCTTGCCGGCAAACAGGTTTCCGTCCAGCAGGGCACCACGCTTGAGCAGACAATGGGCGAGGTCGCGCCGGACGCCGACGTGGTCAGCTTCAAGGACTACAACTCGGCCTGGCTGGCGCTGCGCCAAGGCCGCGTCGACGCCCTGACCGGCAGCCTGAACATTCTCCAGGGCTTCGCCAAGGGCAGCGACGAATTCGAGATCGTGGGCGAGCGCTTCTCCACCGAACCGTTCGGCATGGGTGTCGCCGAGGGCGACAGCACTCTGCGCGATCAGATCAACTTCACCCTGCAGGAACTGTGGCAATCCGGGCGCTATCAGGAGCTCTACAAGAAGTGGTTCGGCATGGAGCCGGACGTCGCCATCGAAATCTGGCCGTAGGCACAGAGCGGCTCGTTGAAATGCCCGGTCGGCAATGCCGACCGGGATCGTACATGCGAGAGCAGCCAGGCTCCCGCTCCAACATCGACTGCGGGATCGGGTTCGGATGAACTACAGCTTCGATTGGTCGGTCATCTGGGAGTATCGCGAACTCATCACTCGCGGCTTCATCAACACGGTCCTGTTATCCCTGCTCGGCCTGATCTTCGCCGCGCTTCTCGGCATTCTGATGGGGACTCTGGCGAGCGTCAGCAGCCGGCGCCTGCGCTGGATTGCGACGATCTATGTGGAAACAGCGCGCAACATTCCGCTCCTGATCCACATGTACTTCTGGTACATCGCGCTGGCCTATCTGCGGCTTCCGGCCTTTGCCTGCGCGGTCCTCGGCCTGTCGATCTATTCGGGCGCCTACGTCACAGAAGTCGTGCGCTCCGGCATTGCCGCGGTTCCGCGCGGTCAGTACGCCGCCGCTCTTGCGACCGGGTTGCCGCCGTTCGCCGCGATGCGCCACGTCGTCTATCCGCAGGCGCTGAAGATCGTCACGCCCTCGCTCGCCGGTCTTGCATCGCAGCTCATCAAGGATTCCTCCCTTGCCTCGGTCATTGCCGTTGCCGAACTGACCTACGAGGCAGGTGCGATCGAGGGTCTGACTTTCCGCACCTTCGAGGCCTACATCTTCGTCTCGCTGCTCTATCTCGCGCTGGTCACGATCGTGAGCCAGGTACTGATGTTGCTGACGCGCAGCCGCAAGTCCGAGACGATCTCGGTGTCGGAGGGTTAGGTCCGTGGACGTCATCCTTCCCAACCTCGGCTTCCTGCTCAGCGGTCTTGCCACCACCGCCGTCCTCGCGCTGATCTCCATCGTTGCCGGAACGGTGCTCGGCATCGTGCTGGGCACGCTCCGCTACACATCGGTGCCTGTGCTCGGTCAGGCCGCTGCGATCTACATCGAATTCACCCGCGGTATTCCGCTGCTGGTGTTCCTGTTTCTGTTCTATTTCGCGCTGCCTGCGCTGGGCGGCTACAAGGTTTCCGCCTACGTCGCGGCGGCACAGGGCTTCAGTTTCTTCATCGGCGCCTATCTGGCGGAGGACTTCCGCTCCGGCCTGAGGTCGGTGCGGCCGCAGCTTAAGCAGGCGGCGCGGGCAAGCGGTCTGACCGAAACTCAGGTCTTCCGGCATATCGTCCTGCCGATCGCGCTGCGCAGGATCATTCCGACGCTCTTCAACCAGTATGTCCGGCTCTTCAAGTTCACCTCGGTCGCCTCGGTGATCGGCGTCAGCGAACTGACCGGACGGGCAATGCTGGTCAATGCACGCGAGTTCGCCCCTATCGCGATCATCGTGACGCTCGCGCTGACCTACCTGGTCTGCTGTCTGGCGCTCTCCAGTATCGGTCGCGCACTGTCCCACCGCTTCACCGTGAGAACCTAGATGTCCGACCGCCCGATGATCGAAATCGAGTCCGTCAGCAAGTGGTACGAAAGCTTCAGGGTGTTGTCCGACTGCACGACGGCGGTCGGCCGCGGCGAGGTCGTGGTGGTGTGCGGACCGTCCGGGTCTGGAAAATCCACCTTGATCAAGTGTGTGAACGGCCTGGAGCCCTACCAGGAAGGCCGGATTCTCGTCGAAGGCGTCGAAGTCGGCGCAAAGGGGACGAACCTGCCCGAGCTCCGGGCCGGCATCGGCATGGTTTTCCAGCATTTCGAGCTCTATCCGCATCTCAGCGTTCTGGAGAACATCACGCTGGCGCAGCGCCAGGTCCTGAAGCGCTCCAAGGCGGAGGCGGACGAGCGGGGCCGGGCTCTTCTTGCGCGCGTAGGTCTGGCCGAGAAGGAGAGGCAGATGCCAGCCGATCTTTCCGGCGGCCAGCAGCAACGTGTTGCCATCGCCAGAGCCCTGGCGCTCGATCCCAAGGCGATGCTCTTCGACGAGCCGACGTCGGCGCTCGATCCGGAGATGATCCACGAAGTCCTTGCCGTCATGAGCGAGCTTGCCGCCGAAGGCATGACGATGATGGTGGTCACCCACGAGATGGGCTTCGCCCGCCGGGTGGCGAACCGCGTTGTCTTCATGGACGAGGGGCGGATCGTCGAGGATGTGGAGACCGAGGCGTTCTTCACCGCGCCGGAAAGCGAACGCGGTCGGGATTTTCTGTCAAAGATCCTCAATCATTAAAGCGCTTTCCCAAAAAGTGATGGATTTTTTGGACAAGAAATCGCGTAAAAACAACGGACCAAAGCATTTTGCGTGTTTCAGAAAAAACGCAACATGCTTTGGTCGAATGAACAATCCCGCCTCTCTTGACGGACAGATTCGCTACGTGCCGATCGCCTCGGAATTCGCTGCGTTAGGGTCGCGAGGGACTGAATAGCCCCGGGTTCTCTAGACGCCCTCGGTGCTCATTTGCTGGTGCTGAGCTGCTGCCGGTCCTGAGGACACCGCGATAAGGTGTTCTTGAGGCAGGAGAGCAAAGATGACGAGACGACGTTTCAGCCGCGAGTTCAAGCTCGAGGCAGGTAAGTTGGTCAGGGAGCGGGGCGTGTCGGTCGCGAAGCAGACCACGACCATGTCGCGGGGCGGAGAGACATAGAGCCCCTGGCCGCCGACTCCGCCCTTGTACATGTCTCCGTCCGAAAAGATGGCGTCCCACATGTGGGCGTTCGAGATCTTGCCGGTTTCCGCTGGAAATTTCACTCCGATCGTCTTGCCGACATAGCCTCCGGCAAAGGCCGCGGGATTGTCGGCGTCGCGGATGCGCGCGACGATGCGGCTCGTTGTCGGAATAAGACTGCCTCGGTTCAAATGCCGGCTTGGAATTGCCTGGTCGTCGCCGACCAAGACACCGTCTCCCACGATCCGCATCACCACCACCCTCGCCGTGACGGCGATGGGAACGGATGCGCCCGCGGCCGACGCGCCGAACGCTGCTGTCGCCGATGATCGCCGCAGCGGCGATGAGCCTGTCCTCCGCGTCGGTCATTTCCAGCGCGCCGCGCTTGCGCAGCATCGACCTGTGAACGCATTGCGGCCGGGCTACCGGTCGGGCCGCAAGGTCTCTAGCTGCGCAGGTACTTGACGAGGGCGGCGATCGCCAGGACGGCGACGGCGAGGAACAGCAGTCCGCCGATCCATCCGAAGCCCATCCCGTATCCGCTCATCATTCCATATCCACCATCCATCATGGCGAAATCTCCTTTTTCGTGGGCAATGCCTCCGGCCGCGCAACCTTTTCGTTGCGTCGGGCCGGTCGAGCGCGGGCACGGCATCACCGTGCCCGCGGCCCTGTCATGTGGCCTTGTTACTTTGCGTCCGGGGCGTCGGCCGGCGGAGTGCCGGTGGCGTTCCCGGGACCGATATCGTAGGGCGCGAACCGCGCCATCATCTGCGCCGGGAACTGCAGCTCCTCGGCACTGACCTGGCCGTCGGCATTGCGGTCCATCATCTGGAACGGACGCCTGGCGAAGTCGCGGGTCACCTCGGCGTGGAGCGCCTGGAACTCGGTGAGGGACAGGGTCCCGTTGCCGTCGGTATCGTAGGTCTTCTGCAGCGAGGCGACGCCCTTCTCGATCTCGTCCGCGCTGACGGTACCGTCCTTGTCGGTATCGAAGGCGCGGAAGACGGAGCTGTTCATCGGGCCCATCCCACCACGCGGACCGAAGCCCATGCCGCCGCGCGGACCGAAGCCCATGTGCCGGCCGTGCATGCCACGCCCGCGCGGTCCGGGCATGTTGCCCCATTGCCCGCCGGGCATATCGCCCTGCTGCATCATGGCGCCCGGGCCCCAGGGCCCGTGGCCCCATGCGCCGGGACCGCGCATGCCGCTCTGGCCGCAGTTGCCGGGTCCCCAGCCGCCGGCGACGGCGGGGATTGCGAAGGCGCCACCGACGACGGTCGCCGTGACAAGGCTGAGGGCAAGGATCGTTTTCCGTTTCATCACATAACCTCGTGTGTCTGTGTTTCGATGATGGAAAACTGGGGGGCTTGTGTCGCAGAAGCATGCCGGCAAGACGGGCGTTTTGTATCCATCTGTCGCAAAATGCCGGCCTGATACGAACCGCGACACAATCTTTTTCGATGCCGCCGGCGCCTCGCTATAGTGCGGCCATGGCAGAGCATATCCATACCCCCCATGTCCTCGTGGTCGACGATCACCGCGAGATCCGCGATGCGGTCGCGCGCTATCTGGAAAAGAACGGCCTCAGGGTGACGTCGGCGCGCGACGCGGCGGAGATGGATAGCTGCCTCAAGACCGGCCGCTTCGACGTCATCGTGCTCGACGTCATGATGCCGGGCGAGGACGGGCTGTCGGCCGCCAAGCGGCTGACCGCGGCGGGCGGTCCGCCGATCCTCATGCTGAGCGCGCTGTCGGAGGAAACCGACCGGGTGGTCGGGCTGGAAATCGGTGCCGACGACTATCTCGCCAAACCGTTCAGCCCGCGCGAACTCCTGGCCCGGATCAAGGCGATCCTGCGCCGCACGGAACGCCGCGAACCGCTTGCCGGCAACCTCGGTGGCCGGCGGCTCGCCTTTGCCGGCTGGGTGCTGGACACCGACCGGCGCGTGCTCACCCGTGCCGGGGACGACACGGAAGTCAGCCTGACGACGGCCGAATTCAAGCTCCTCACCGTGTTCCTGGAACGCCCGCGCTTCGTGCTGTCGCGCGAGCAACTCCTGGATCTGACCAGCGGTCGCACGGCGGAGGTGTTCGACCGCACCATCGACAACCAGGTCAGCCGCCTCCGGCGCAAGATCGAGCGGACCCCCTCAAAACCGGAGATCATCACCACCGTCAGGGCCGGCGGCTACAGCCTTGCCGCCGACGTCGAGGTGCGGTCATGAGATGGCTCCTGCCGCGCAGCCTCCTCGGGCAACTGGTGCTGCTGATCCTTGCCGCCCTGGTCGTCGCGCAGGCCGTCAGCATCTGGCTGTTCGCCGACGAACGCGGACACGCGCTGCGCGCCGCCATCGGTCTTGAGACGGCGGACCGGTTCGCCACGGTGGTCCGGCTGATCGAACAGGCGCGGCCGGACGCGCGCGTCGCGATCCTGCAGGCGGCAAGCTCGCCGTCCGCCCGGTTCTCGGTCGATGCCGAGCCGGAGGTCTCCGCAAGCGACGACACTGCGCGCGGCATCGTCCGGCGCGTCCGCACCCTGCTCGGCGATGCCGGCAACCGCGATATCCGCGCCGTTCTGGTGCCGATCGGGCCGCGCGGCCGTGCGTTCGCGCCCCCGGGCATGCCGCCGCGCGGGATGCACCAGCGCATGATGGCGGGCTTTGCGCCGATGCAGATGCAGATCTCCGTGAGGCTTGCGACCGGCGGCTGGCTCAACATGGCAACCCGCGTCCGGCACCCGGGCCTGCAGCGTCCGCCCGGCTTCTTGCTCACCACCGTGCTGTCGGTCGTGGGCGTCGTCGCCGCGCTCTGGTTCGGGCTCAGCCGGATCACCGGACCGTTGCGGCGCCTCGCCGTTGCCGCCGACCGGCTCGGGCGCGGCGAAGAGCTGCCACCGCTGCCGACCTCCGGCCCGCGCGAGGTGCGGGCGTTGTCGGAAGCCTTCGGCGACATGCAGGGCCGGCTGACGCGGCTCATTTCCGACCGCACGCGCATGCTGGCCGCCCTCGGGCACGACCTGCGCTCGCCGATCACGGCCCTGCGCCTGCGCGCCGAAATGGTCGACGACGCGGAAACCCACGAGCGCATGGTCGCCATCCTCGACGAAATGCAGGAGATGGTCGAGGCGACCCTTGCCTATGCAAGGGGCATCGCCAGCGACGAGGAAACGGAGACCGTCGATTTCACCGCGCTCGTCAGCGATCTCGCCGCCGAAGTCTCGGAGACGGGGCATCCGGTGAGCGTCGAGCCGGGGCCGTCCCTCCCCGTCCGCCTGCGGCGTACGGCCATGCGGCGCGCCTTGCGCAACATCTTTGAAAACGCCCAGCGCTATGCCGGCGGGGCCGCCGTCAGGCTGGACGCGGCCGATGGCAATGCACGGCTTGTCGTCATGGACGACGGTCCCGGCATCGCCGCGGACGCGCTGGAGCAAGTGTTCGACCCGTTCGTGCGGCTGGAGGCCTCCCGCTCGCGGGAGACCGGCGGCACCGGCCTCGGCCTGTCGATCGCCCGCGACATCCTGCGCGCCCATGGCGGCGACATCACGCTCGCCAATCGCGCCGAAGGCGGGCTGGCGGCAACGGTCGTCGTGCCGCTCGCCCGGGACGGGCACTGAAACCTCGCAACAAGCATCCACGTCACGACAGCGACCGCCGGCGCGCACGGGTGCCGCGCCGCACGATCCTGTTTTCCGCGCGACAACGCCTCTTGATCTTCCAGTTACCGGAAGGTCTAGGCTTCAATCGTGCGAATTCGACGCTTTCGAAACGATGTTGCCGCCGGATCGGATGAAAGAGCGAGACACCAAGCAAAGTGCCCTGTTGCCCGGCTCCATCGGGGCCGATTTCGTGGCGACATCCCAAAGGCTCGGATTTTCCTCGCCGGAATTGCGCGAACTGAACCGCCTCTACGGACGGTTCGTGCACGGCCGCGCGGGGGGCACATCACCCCCAATG
This sequence comes from Rhodobium orientis, assembly GCF_003258835.1. GTDB lineage: Bacteria > Pseudomonadota > Alphaproteobacteria > Rhizobiales > Rhodobiaceae > Rhodobium > Rhodobium orientis. The sequence continues at coordinate 10,295 of NZ_NPEV01000003.1, forward strand.
ACAGATGAGGAAAGATGAACAAGTCCTTCTGGATCATAATATCGGCCTTCGCCCTGGTGGTCGTGGGCGTCCGGCTCTATGTCGGACACAGCACCTCGGAACCGGCGGTCACGGTCGTCGACGTCAAGGTGCCGGAGCTCAGCCAGGTCGCCGCCCTCGGCGCGCGCGACTTTGAAGCCAATTGCGTGTCCTGCCACGGCGAGAACGCCAGCGGCACGGAAAACGGGCCGCCGCTCGTTCACGACATCTACCGGCCCGGCCACCATCCGGACTACGCGTTCAGGACGGCCGCAAAGGCGGGCGTCCGGGCGCATCACTGGCGCTTCGGCAACATGCCGCCGCAACCTGAGGTCACAGCAGAGGAGATCAATCGCATAATTGTGTATGTGCGTGAGCTTCAAAAGGAAAACGGAATCCTTTAGGGCTCAGCCATGACACGCCGCCGCCGGATACCCCAGGGACGGAAGGATCGCATGCTGCACCGGCTGCTCGTGCTGGTGTCGATGCTGTGTTTCGTGCTGTCCGGCGCCACCTTCACCCATGCGGCGGAGATCCACACGCACCTGTCCGGCCACGGCCCGAATGTCCGCGGCCAGGAGAGCCACGGCCAACAAGAGGCCCGCGGCGAGGCAGTTCACGGCACGCCCGATTGCGGCGGCCATGCCTGCCCGCACCACCACCAACATGGCAGCAAGAAGGACGGCATGGGCGAGTCCTCCGTCCATTGCGGAGCCTCCATTCTCGGCATCGCACCGGAGCATTTCCGCTTCGGCCCGCGCGCCGGCGCCATCCACGAGCACGTCCCGGCGGCCGATTTCACCGGCCGGCTCCACGTCCTGGACCCGCCCCCTCCCCGCCTCCTGTCCTCCTAGTCGAGAAACGTCGCGGCCAAAGAGGCCGTCTCCCAGACATCAAGACAGGAATTCTATCGTGAAAAAGAAGACCCTTTTTGCCGGGGGGCTCGTCCCCGCGGCCCTCTCGCTGTCCATCGCGGCGGCATTCGCCCATGGCGGCGCCAGCGGCATCGTCAAGCAACGCATGGACGCCATGAAGGAGATGGGCGACGCCGTCAAGGCAACGTCCGCCATGTTCAAGGGCGAAGCGGAGTATGACGCGGAAACGGTCCGGAAAACGGCGAGGACCATCAACGCCCATTCCGGCGCCGCCCTGATCAAGCTCTTTCCGGAAGGAACCGACCACGCCCCCTCCGAAGCGCTGCCGAAGATCTGGAACGACCGGGAGCGGTTCGAGGATCTCGCCAACCGGCTGGAAGTGCTCAGCGAGGGCCTGGCCGAGGCGGCAGACAACGGCCCCGGAGAGGCCGGCTCGGGCGGCCACATGATGGACGCTGACAGCATGATGATGGAGCCCGGTGCCATGATGGGCGACGGCTCGATGATGGATGGCTCGATGATGGGCGGGTCCGGAATGCCGACGCCGGAGATGCTGGCCGCCATGCCGGCCGAAGGCGTCTTCACCATGGTCGTCCAGACCTGCTCGTCCTGCCACAGCGCGTTCCGCCGCGACAAGGAATGAAGACGGCGACTGGCGTTGCCGCTCTGGTCCTGGCGCTCGCCGGCGCCGGAGTGGTCGGCCTATCGGCCTGGCCGATCGGCACTAGGGTCACACTCGCGGAGCGCGATGGCGATGCCCGGCGCGGCGCCTATCTGGCGCGCATGGCCGGCTGCATCGCCTGTCACACCGACGCGAAGGGCGGCGGCAAGCCGCTCGCCGGCGGTCTCGCCCTGAAGACCAAATTCGGCACCTTCTATTCGCCGAACCTGACGCGCGATGCCAAGCACGGCATCGGTGCCTGGTCGATCGAGGCGTTCGCCCGCGCGGTCCGCCAAGGCGTCTCGCCGGATGGAGCACCGTATTACCCCGCCTTTCCCTATCCGTTCTACGCGGTGCTCTCCGACCGGGACATCGCCGACCTCTGGGCCGCATTTCGAACCGTTGCTCCCGTCGCCGAGCCGTCGAAGCCGCACGAGCTGTCGTTCCCCTACGGTTTTCGCAGCGGTGTGAAGCTGTGGCGTGCCGCGTTCCTTGCCGACGGTGGATTGGCGGACGCGCCGGACCGGAGCGAAGCCTGGCGGCGCGGCCGGTTCATCGTCAAAGGCCCGGCCCATTGCGGGGCCTGCCACACGCCGCGCAATGTCGCCGGCGCCCGCGACGCGGAGCTTGCCCTGCACGGCTCGGGCGACCTTCCGGACGGCGGCAAGTCGCCGCCGATCACGGCGAGCGCCCTGAAGCAAAAGGGCTGGACGAAAAACGACATCGCCTATGCCCTGAAGACCGGTCTTGCGCCGGACGGCGATGCCTTCGGCGGATCGATGGGCGACGTCGTCCGCCACGGCACGTCGTTTCTCACCGAAGGCGACCGCAAGGCCGTCGCCACCTATCTCCTTGACGAGGACAACAAGCAGCCATGACGATCGATCGCCGCTCCTTTCTCAAACAGACCGCCGCAGCCTTTGCGGCAGTGCCCTTCCTGACGGCCGGCGCCGCCTCCGCCGACGGCTTTCGCGAGCTGACGGCCCGCAAGACGAAGGTCAGGCTCGCCGATCCGGACGGTCCGACGAGCGACCTGTGGGGCTATGACGGCAAGGTGCCGGGTCCCGTCATCCGGGCGAAGCGCGGCGAGACCCTTCGCATCCGCTTCCGCAACGAACTCGACGAGCCGACCTCGGTCCACTGGCACGGCATCCGCATCGACAACGCCATGGACGGCGTCTCCGGCCTCACCCAGGAAGCGGTCAAACCCGGCGACAGCTTCGACTACGTCTTCACGGTGCCGGATGCCGGCACCTACTGGTACCACGCCCACAACAAGAGCTGGAACGAGGTCGCGCGCGGCCTCTACGGCCTCCTCGTCGTCGACGAAGACGAACCGCTTTTTGCGCCGGAGGCGGACATCTCCTTCGTCCTCGACGACTGGCTCCTCGACGACAGCGGACGGTTCGATGCGGCGAGCCTCGGCAACATGATGGACTGGAGCCATGGCGGGCGCACGGGCAACCGGCTGACCGTCAACGGGGTGAGCCGGCCCGACGTCGTCGTGGAAACCGGGCGCTGGTATCGCATCCGCCTCGTCAATGCCTGCAACTCCCGCATTCTCTATTTCGATCCCAACCGGATCGGCGCGAAGGTCATCGCCTATGACGGCCAGCCCGTCGGCGAAGCGCGCAAGCTCGGCTACAGCCCGCATCTCATCGGACCGGCCCAGCGCGTCGATCTTGTGCTGACATTCAACCGGCCAGGTGCGGTACCGATTTCCCTTGAAACCGAGGACAAGCCCTATCCCTTCGCAACCTTCCGCGTCGCCAAGGGCCGCGAGGCGGCGCCCGCCCTGCCGGCGATCCCCGCGCCCGGCCTGCCGGTGCCGGACCTTGCCGCGGCAAAGCACTTCAAGCTGTTGATGGAAGGCGGGGCGATGGGCCGGATCGGCCACCTCACCTATGAGGGCAAGCCGATCACGCGCCAGGTGATGATGCAGACACGGCGAATGTGGGGCTTCAACGGCATCACCAACTTTCCGGACGAGCCGTTCTTCTCGGTCAGGCGCGGCGAGACCGTGGTCATCGATACGGTCAACCAGACCGCCTTTCCGCACGCCATGCACACCCACGGCCACCACTTCCAGGTCATCGACCGCAGCGGCAGCGAAGTCGCGGAAACGCCCTGGCGCGACACCTTCCTGATCGGTCCGGAGCAGACGACACGGATCGCCTTCGTCGCCGACAATCCCGGCAAGTGGCTCTACCACTGCCACATGCTGGAACACGCCGCGGCCGGCATGACGACCTGGTTCGAGGTCACGTGAGAACCTCCAAGCAAGGGCTCCGATCACACATGTTTGACCGCAATGTCAGTTCGGACCGCCGGTGCAGATGGGATAGAAGGCGGGCATGAACAAAAGTGTCGTCGTCCTTCTGCTGATCGTCGCCATGCTCGCGAACGGTGTCGCGCACCGTTTTGCCACGGCCGCGACGGTGCCGTCCCTGGCGGCGGCCGGCGGCGGTCAGGGCGCCGGTTCGGAGCGAACCGGGGCGCTGCCGGAGGTTCGTGTTGCCAAGACATCCGCCGATGTGGCGACCCGTGCGGCTTCCCGCTGCCGGCCCTATACCGCCGGCCCGGCATCGCCGCGCGGCGCCTGCATGTCGGATCTGAGCCTTCCGGCCGGCGGGAGTGCCGCCCTTTCGCGGCAGATCCCGGCGCGTTTCGCGGTGGCGCATAGTCGAATGCCGCCGGGACGCGGATCACCGCATCCTTTTCATCCCCCGCGCGTTTCCTCCTGAGTCCTTCGTCCTTCAAGCCCGGCCCGCACCCCGCGGCGCCGGACAACGCGTTGTCTTCAGGAGAGTAAAATGTCTTGCCGAATTGCTTCGACCGGCGCCCGACCGACGGGCGATCAGGCCCGGTCGCCCGTCCCGCACCATGACAGTGTCCGCAGCCTGACCGAGCCGCGCGAGGCTGTCGCCGCGCCGGCGTCGCCCGCCAGACGGGTTTTCCTCACCGGCAGCGCCAGTGCTGCCGGGTTGTTGCTTGCCGGCTGCGCCATCCGGCCGCCGCGGCAGGAAGGCCCGACCGCTGTCGAACTGGCCGAGCGGAACGCGGCCATGATGTACCGGGCGATGCCCGAAGAACCGTTCCCGATCCCTGCCGTCGATCTGAAGAAGGTCGATCCCAGATACTACCGCACCACCGTTCCCGACCCGACGGGTGCGCCTCCGGGCACGGTCTATGTGGATACGGCCAACTTCTACCTCTACCTGGTTGAGGAGAACGGCATGGCACGGCGCTACGGCGTCGGTCTCGGGCGCGCCGGCTTTGCCTGGTCGGGCCGGGCCCGCATCGCCTGGAAAAAGGAATGGCCGACCTGGACGCCGCCCGACGAGATGATCGCGCGCCAGCCGGAACTCGCCCCCTACAGTGCCGACAATGGCGGCATGCCGCCGGGCCTCGGCAATCCGCTCGGCGCCCGCGCCCTCTACATCTTTCAGGGCAAGGTCGACACGCTCTATCGTATCCACGGCACGGCGGAAGCCTGGAGCATCGGCAGGGCCGTCTCGAGCGGCTGCGTGCGGCTCCTCAACCAGGACGTCATCGACCTCTACGACCGCGTCCCGCCCGACACACCGATCATCGTCGCCTGAGGCAGGCGGCGCGTCCGCGGCAAGACCATCGCTTCGGACGCACCAGGAACGGATGCTCCGAGCCTATCGGGTGGCTCAGCCACGGGGAGAATTGCCGGAGCTGCGGTGCGGAAAACGCCCGAGGGCGGTCGCCATCTCGCGCAGCCGGTCGCCGGCATGGCGGAAGAACATCATGTAGCTTTGGCAGAAATAGTTGTGCCCCGGCTCGCCGTCCCTGGAGGTGAGGATGCGGTGCTTGGGGCAACCGCCATTGCAGGCGAAGCGGAAGTCGCAGGCCCCGCACTGGGCCGTCAGGGTGTCGCGCTTGGTGGTGCCGAAGGTCTCCGTCTTGTCCGACCATGCCATGTCGCCGATCGGCGCCTCCCGGATGTTGCCGAGCTTGAACTCGGGATAGACGAAGTGGTCGCAGGCATAGAGATCGCCATTGTACTCCATGGCAAGGGCGTTGCCGCAGGTCTCGGCGAAGACGCAGAGCAAGGCCGGATGCCCCATCCACAGGGCGACCTGGTTCTCGAAGAACTGGACGAAGATCTTGCCGATGTCCTTGCGGTGCCAGACGTCGAACACGTCGCACAGGAACTTGCCGTAGGCGCGCGGCGTAACGCTCCACGGGCTGATCGCGTTTGACGGGTCGTCGTCGACCTGGGGCGCGGCGGCAAGGCCGCCTGCGGGCGAATTGCGTTCCACGATGGGAATGAACTGGATGTGCGGGGTGCCGAGGGTCTTCAGGAATTTGTAGACCTCCTTGCCCTTGATGGCGTTCTCGCGGTGGACGGTGGCGAGGATGTTGTAGTTGACCCCGTGGCGCTGCAGCACCTCAAGCCCCGCCATCACCCTGTCGAACGTGCCGCGTCCGGCCCGGTCGCGCCGGTAGCGGTCGTGGATGCGGCGCGGCCCGTCGATGCTGATGCCGATGAGGAAATTCTCGCGGGCAAGGAAGTCGCCCCAGTCGTCGTCAAGAAGGATGCCGTTGGTCTGCAGGGTGTTGGAGATGCGCACGCCCTCGGGGCAATGGGTTTTCTGCAGCGCGACGGCGCGCTCGAAGAAATCGAGGCCGAGCATGGTCGGCTCGCCGCCCTGCCAGGCGAAGGCTATCTCGCGCTGGCCGACGCGCAGCCCGGCGGCGATGAGATCGCGCACATAGCGCTCCAGCACCGCGTCCGACATCCTGAACCGCTTTTCGTCCGGATAGAGCTTTTCCTTCTCAAGGTAGTAGCAGTAGGCGCAGTCGATGTTGCAGCGCGGCCCGATCGGCTTGGCCATGACGTGAAAGGGATGCGGTTCGGTCATCGGGGGGTCAGCCTCCCGGTCTCGGAAGGGCCGACATCGAGAACGCCTCCCCCGGCGACACGATCAGGCCGGCGGCGAAGCGCAGGGCGACGGCAAGCACCAGAAGGGCCAGCAGTGCGCGCAACTGCCCGCCCTTGAAGTGCCGGCCGGCCGCGGCGCCGAACTGGGCGCCGAAGATGCCACCGATCATCAGGCAGAAGGCCAGAACCACATCGACGCTCCAGGAGGTTGCGGCATGCAGCACCGTCGATGTCGCCATCACCGCCAGCACCTGCAGGAGCGCGGTGCCGATGACCACGGAACCCGGGACCCTCAGGATATAGACGAGCGCCGGCACCAGGAGGAAGCCGCCGCCGGTGCCGAGCATCGCCGCCACGAAGCCGACGCTGAGGCCGATCATCAGGACCGGCAGCACGCTGATATAGAGCTTGGAGCGCTTGAACCGCAGCCGGAACGGCAGGCCCTGGATCCGGGTGTGATGGCGCGCCAGCTTGGCATGGATGTCGGTGTCGTGCCTGTGGTTGAGCGCGGCGCGCACCGCCTCGCGCAGCATCAGGACGCCGAGCGTGCCGAGGAGGACAACATAGGAACCGGCGATGACGAGGTCGAGCTGGCCGAGCGACCTCAGGATATCGAAGGTCGCCACGCCTGCGATGGCCCCGATGACGCCCGACAGGACGAGATAGAGCGCCAGATGCACATCGATGCCGTCGCGCCGCCAGTGGGAGAGCGTCGCCGGCGTCGAGGCGGCGACGATCTGGGCGCTGACCGAGCCGACCGCGACCGGCGCGGGAATGCCGGAAAAGACCAGCAGGGGCGTCAGCAGGAAGCCGCCGCCGACACCGAACAGGCGCGACAGGAACCCGACCGCCGCACCGAGGGCGGCGAGATAGAAGACGTTGAACGAAAGGTCCGCGATCGGAAGGTAGATCTGCACGGTCGACGCCTGTCCCTGCCAGAGCATTTCACGCGATTACAGAACCGCCCGAAACGCCCTAACCTTTTGTTTTGACGCGTATTCTTATCCGAAAACCGGTCTTTCACTTTTCGCTGTCGCGGACCTGTGGTTCGGGAATACGCTCCAGGGCGCGGACGCCCCGGCGCCACCTCAGCTCATCCACTGCCCGCCATCGACGTTGAAGCACTGGGAGACGATGTAGTCGGCTTCGCTGGTGGCGAGGAAGATCGCCATGCCGGTGAGGTCCTCGGCCTTGCCCATGCGGCCATAGGGAACGCCGAGGCCGACTTCCTTCTTCTTCTCGCCCGGCTCCTTGTGCTCAAGCTTGGCAAAGAAGCCGTCGACCCCGTCCCAGTGCTCGCCGTCGACGACGCCGGGCGCGATGGCGTTGACGTTGATGCCGTATTTGATGAGGTCGAGGCCGGCCGACTGGGTGAAGGAGATGATCGCCGCCTTGGTGGCGCAATAGACCGCGACCAGCGCCTCGCCGCGGCGCCCGGCCTGGCTCGCCATGTTGATGATCTTGCCGCCGCCGCCGCGTGAGATCATGTGCTTGGCGACCGCCTGCAGGGTGAACACCGCGCCGGTGAAGTTGACGGCAAAGACCTTGTCGTAGTCCTCACGGGTGATCTCCACGATCGGCGCGGCGGTGAAGAGCGCCGCATTGTTGATCAGGATGTCGATGCGGCCGAGCTTGTCGACCGCCTCGGCGACGCCGGCATCGATGCTTTCCTGCCGGGTCACGTCCATGTCGATGGCGATGGCCGCCTCGCCGAGTTCGGCGGCCGCTTCGCGCGCCCGCGCGATGTTGATGTCGGCGATCGCCACCCTGGCGCCCTCGCGGACATAGGCCTTTGCGTAGGCGAAACCGATGCCGCGCGCGGCTCCGGTAATCAGCGCTGTCTTTCCATCCAAACGTTTCATGTCGATCGGTCCTCGATTTCCGGCCGGGCGTTCCACGTCCCGGCCTACAGCGTTTCCGGCGCGTCGGTGCGCCGGCCATCCTTGAACAGGTGCAGCATGCCCGGTTTGGCGGCAACGCGCAGGTCCCGCCCGACGAGTTCCGCCACCTCGCGGTGGCAGCGCACGATGAGCGGGCCAACCTCGCTGTCGACATGGGCGAAGGTGTCGCTGCCGAGCTGCTCCAAGAGGTGAATGCGGGCGGTCCAGCCGGTATCGCCCTCGCCGAGCGTCATGTGCTCGGGGCGAACGCCGAGAAGGTCGCCGCCGAGCCGTTCGGGGATGTCCCCGCGCACGAAGTTCATCTTCGGCGAGCCGATGAAGCCGGCGACGAACGCCGTCTGGGGGGTGTCGTAGAGCTCCAGCGGGCTGCCGACCTGTTCGATCCGGCCCTCGTTGAGCACGACGATGCGGTCCGCCATTGTCATCGCTTCCACCTGGTCGTGCGTCACATAGACCATGGTGGTCTTCAGCCGCTCGTGCAGTTCCATGATCTCCACGCGCATCTGCACCCGGAGCGCGGCGTCGAGGTTGGAGAGCGGCTCGTCGAACAGGAACACCTCCGGGTTGCGCACGATGGCACGGCCGATGGCGACACGCTGGCGCTGGCCGCCGGAGAGCTGTTTCGGCCGCCGGTCGAGCAGCGGCGTCAGTTGCAGGATGTCGGCCGCGTTCTGGACCCGGGCCTCGATTTCGGCGGGATCGGCCTTGGCCAGGCGCAGGGCAAAGGAGATGTTCTCGCGCACCGTCATGTGCGGGTAGAGCGCATAGGACTGGAAGACCATGGCGATGCCGCGGTCGGATGGGTCCCTGCCGCGCACGTCGACGCCGCCGATCGACAGATCGCCGCTCGTCTGCAGTTCCAGGCCGGCGATCATCCGCAACAGGGTGGACTTGCCGCAGCCCGACGGGCCGACCAGCACGGTGAACGAGCCGTCCGGGATGACGAGGTCCATCTCCGGGATCACCTCGACCGTCCCGAAGCTCTTGGTCAGCTTCTTTATCTCGACGTCTGCCATGCGCGATGCCGCTCCCTTTGACGCTCAGTAGTCGGCGATACGTTCCGGACCGGCGCCGGAGACCATCATCATTGCCGAGAAGTGCTTCAGCACAAGATCCGCCCTCAGCGCCGCATGGTCCGGATCGTCCCAGAGGTCGTTGAGTTCGTCCGGATCGGTTTCCAGATCGAACAGCTCGCCGGTGCCCTGGTCGTGATAGACCGCGATCTTGTAGCGTCCGTCGAAATACATGGTGCCGCGGGAGCCGACGAAACCCGGGCTGCGCAGCGCGTCATGGTACTCGCTGAGGACGTAATCCTTGTGATGTGCCGCGTCCGTCTCGCCCGTCAGCAGCGGCCAGAGCGACAGGCCCTGGTTTTGCTGCGGCGGGGAAAGGCTCGCTGCCTCGCAGAGCGTTGCCGGCAGGTCGACGAGTTCGACCAGCGCGTCGGAGCGCAGGCCCTCGCGCACCCGCCCCGGCATCGAGGCGATCATCGGCACATGGACGAGGCCCTCATAGAAGCGGCAGCCCTTGTAGAGCAGGCCGTGGTCGCCGAGCATCTCGCCATGGTCCGACATGAAGAGGATCAGGGTGTCGTTGCGCTGGCCGGTTTCGTCGAGCCAGGCGACGAGCTTGCCGACCATATCGTCGATCTGGGCGATCATCGCCGCGTAGGCGGCGCGGATGCGGCCGACATCGTAATGGTCCGGCGGCGTGTCGTGGCTGATCCTGCCGGCCGGCTCGACCGGGACAAGGGTTGGGTCGACCGGGCGCTGGGTCTGCTGGTCGACGCCTGAGAGCTTCTTGTGGTGCTCCAGGTCCGACGGCGCGAAGATCGGTGCCGGCATCTCGGCCGGATCGAAGCGCTCGTACCATTCCTTCGGCGGATCGAAGGGCGGATGGGGGTCGTAGAGATTGATCGACAGCATCCAGGGTCTGTCGTCGTCCTTGCTGCCCATGAAGCCGAGTGCGCGATCCATGGCCCAGGCGACCTGGCTGTGTTCGGCATCGACCGGATGGCTGACGATGTCGTTCGACGGCTTGTAGGCCTCGCGGATATCGACGCCGCGTTCGGCAAGCCAGTCCTGGTAATCGTGCCCGTCGGGCCAGTCGGGTCCGGGGTGCTGCGACCAGTAGAATTCGTCGTAGCCGTCCTCGGTCGGCCGCTTTTCGATCATGTCCTGCGCGGCGGAAAGGTGCAGCTTGCCGATCAGTCCGGTGCGGTATCCCGATTCCTGGAACACCCGCGGCACCAGCTTCAGGTGGGAGGGAAACCCGACATTGCCGTTGCGCTGGACCTGGTGGGCGATCGGATACATGCCGGTCAGGAACGAGGCGCGCGACGGCGTGCAGATCGGGCTCTGGGTATAGGCGCGGGTGAAGGCCACGCCCTGATCGGCCAGCCGATCGAGATGCGGCGTCCTGGCGCCGGCAAATCCGAGGCCGGAGAGCGTGTCCCAGCGCTGTTGATCGGTGCAGATCCAGAGGATGTTCGGGCGGCTCATGTCAATTCGGTCCTGCATGCCCCGGTGTTGCCGGGGTCATTCTTCCGGCCGGGCCGGGTTGGAAGAAGAAGGGGGAAGCGGCAGTGTGGGAGGAAGCACCGCCGCTTCCAGTTGGGCATCGGGTCTTATTTCAGGTAACCGGCCCGCTTCAGCAGCTTCTCCACATCCGCCTGGGCATCGTCGAGGGCTTCCCGGGCGGATTTCTCGCCGGTGACGACCTGCTGCAGCGCAAGGCCGACGCGGTCGCCCATTTCCCGGAATTCCGGGATCGGCAGCCGGTAGTTGGGCTCGCCCAGTTCCAGGGCCTTCGAATAGGCCTCGGTGAAGGACATGCCGTAGCCGAAGTCGTAGCCATGGGCCTTGACGAAGGCCGGATGGGACCAGACCGAACTGCGGGTGACCGCCAGGAAGGTCGAGTTCGCGGCGATATCGAGCACGGTGTCGCGCGACGTCACCCAGAGCACGAAGGCCTTGGCGGCATCGACGTTGCGGGATGCGGCGCCGACCACGTAGCCCTGCGCGGTGAACGGTGCGAACTGGCCGGCCGGGCCGCCCGGGGGCGGTGCGAAACCGACCTTGCCGACCACCTTGGAGAGCTCCGGATCGAGGATGCGGCCGGCGAGCGGAGCGCCTTCCACGACCATCGGCACGTTGCCCTGCTGCATAGCGACGACGACGTCGTCATAGCCGGCCGAGACCGAGCCGGGGATGCCGTGATTGTTGAGGAGATCGGCATAGAGCCCGGCCGCCTTGACGGCCGCCGGCGAGTTGACGGTCGGCGTCATGTCGTCGGGGAAGTCCTTGACCCAGGTCCCGCCCTCGCCGAGCATGATCTGGGTCCAGTACCAGATGTTCTCCGAGGTCGACGGCTTGCCGCGCATGGCCGTGCAGGGGGCGACGCCCTTGTCCTTCAGCGCACCGCACAGGGTCAGCATGTCTTCCCAGGTTTCGGGCGGCGCGGTCAGGCCGGCCTCCTCGATCATCGGGCCGTTCCAGTAATAGAGCTGGGTGGCGGCAAAGTAGGGCAGGCCCATCACCTTGCCGTCATAGGTGAAGGCCTTGACGGTCGAGGGGATGAAGTCGTCGACGTCGAAGTTTTCCGACGCGATGGCATCGTCGAGCGGGCTGAGCCGGCCGGCGGCGGCAAAGCGCGAGACGTCGGACGCCTCCAGGAAGAAAACGTCATAGGCCGGCGAGCCGGTCGACAGTTCCACGGCGATCTTCTGCACCGCCTGGCCGAAGGCATAGAGATCGTATTCGACAGTGGCGCCGGTCGCCTCCTGGAAAGCGGCGACGCGCTTCTGGACTTCGATGTCCCAGGGCTGCTGGGTGGAGAGCACGCGGATCGTCACGCCGTCATAGGGCTTGTCCTGTGCGCTCGCGGTACCGAGCCCGAGCGCCATGATACCGGCTGCCGCCAGGGCGGCGATCTTGCTGAGGTTTTGTCGTTGCATCGTTTTCCTCCTCCTCAGTTGGTTGGACGTTTGCTGGGGTAGTGACTCAGCCCTTGACGCCTCCTGCGGCGGTCTGGACGAAGTATTTGCGGATGCCGATGGCGAAGATCGCCACGGGCAAAAGGATCAGGATACCGGCGGCGGCGATCTTGCCCCACTCGGTTCCCGCGTAGCCCATGTAGTTGAGGATCGCGATCGCCGCGGTCTTGGCCTCGAAGCGCGTCAGCGTCAGGGCGAACAGGAACTCGTTCCAGGAAAAGATGAAGACCAGGATGGCCGCGCTCGCGATCCCCGGCGCCGCCATCGGGATAGCGACCTTGGTGAAGGCCTGGAACCGGGTCGCGCCGTCGACGCGCGCCGCCTCCTCGATCTCATAGGGGATGCCGTCGAAGAAGGAGATCAGGATCCAGATCGCCAGCGGCGCGGTGAACACCGTGTTGATGAGCACGAGGCCGAGGCGCGTGTCGATCAGGCCGATCTCGTTGAAGACCATGAAATAGGGGATCACATAGATCATCCCCGGTGCGGCGCGCACCAGCAGCACCCAGGAGAGAAGCGGGATCTTCGCCGGCGAGCGCAGCCGCGACAGCCCGTAGGCCGCCGGCAGGGCGAGCAGCATGGAAAAGACCACGGTGAGCGAGGAGATGATCACCGAATTCAGGAACGAGCCCATGAAGCGCCGGTCGGTCAGCACCTCGCGGTAGTTCTCCAGGGTGAAATCGCCGATCAGCACCGGCGGCTTGGCGAAGATGTCGAGCTGGCCCTTGAACGAGGTCGACAGCAGCCAGACGACCGGTGCCACCAGGAAGACGATGAAGACCGTCGCGACGACATAGGCAAAGAGCTTCTCGGCCGGCTTCATGACCGCGCCTCCCGCCCTTCGCGCCGGGCGATGTTGATGAGGAACGGTGCCGTCGCGCCCATCATGGCGACGAAGAAGAAGAAGATAATGGTCGCGGCGTAATCGACGCGCAGATATTCGAAGCCGTTGACATAGGCGTAGTAGTTGATCGGCTCGGTCGAGCCGGCAGGGCCGCCGCCGGTCAGAACGAAGATGATCGGGAAGATCGCCAGCGCCTCAAGGATGCGGAACACGGTAACGGTGACGATCACCGGCAGCATTTCCGGCACGGAGATGTACCAGTGGCGCTGGAACCAGTTGGCGCCGTCGATGCGCGCCGCCTCGTATTGCTCCTCGCCGATCGATTCCAGCGCCGACAGCATCAGGAGCGCGACGAAGGGCGTGCCGACCCATACCGAGGTGGCGACGACGACGGCGAGCGCGCTCGACGGCATCGACAGCAGGTCGAGGCTGAGGTCCATGCCGAACAGGCTGGCGCCGTAGGTGAGACCGCCCGCGCCCGGAACGATGAACAGCTTCCAGACCAGGCCGGAAACGGCGGGCGGAATGACGGCCGGCAGCAGGAAGGCGATGCGCATCCAGCCCATGCCCGGCAGCTTTTCCTTCAGGATCATCGCCAGCAGGAGGCCGATGACGATCTGCAGCGCCACGGGAATGAAGATCAGTTCGACCGTCACCACCAGGGAATTGAGGAAACGGTCGTCGGTGAAGAGCTCGAAATAGTTCTCCAGTCCGATGAAGACCGGACCGGCCGCCGAGGTCAGCTTGATATAGAACAAACTGATACCGAACGTAATCAATATGGGAAGGACGGTGATCGCGACCAATGTCAGAAAGGTCGGCAGAATCAGGGTCATTAGGCCTTTATTGGCCGGATTTTTCATTTTTTTCCTCCCTTAATTCCGGTTTGTGACGCAAGCGCGACCATTGCGCAAATATCAATCTTCGATAATATATCGAAAAAACTGATAGCTGATGCCATGGAAGACTACATCCGTTTTCTCGCCGTCGCCGAGCACCGCTCGATCTCGCGCGCGGCCGAAGCCCTGCACGTCTCGCAGCCGGCGCTGTCGCGCACCATCAGCCTGATGGAGGAGGATCTGGGCACGCGATTGTTCGTGCGCACGCGCCAGGGCGTGCAACTTTCTGAGGCCGGCAAGACGCTCTATCTTTACGCCAGCCGCGCGGTCCGGGCGATCAACAATGCGCGCGAGGAAATCGACTATTCCCTGCGCCAGACGGACCTCGTCCTCAGGATCTGCTGCGGCGATAGCTGGGGGTTCGGCATCCTGCCGCCGATCGTGCAGCGGTTTTCCGAGGCCCACCCGGATGTCTTCATCCAGGTGGACATTCTCGACCATGAAAGCCGCATCCAGAGCCTTGAGACGCGCAGCCACGCCATCGCCTTCGGCGTGATCTCGCCGGAGGTGCTGGCGACCCGCGCCTATGATTTCGAGCCGCTGATCGAAGCGCCCTACGACGTCTACTGCGACGAGGCCCACCCGTTGCGGGCGAAGGCCGAGGTGACGGCCGCGGACCTGTTGTCGTTCCACTGGATCAACCACAAGTTCGAGTATGACTACGACCCGTCATACGCCTTGAAGACCAAGCGGCATTTCGCGCTTCGCACCAATGCCATCCTGCACGCCATCGGTGTCATGCGCGGATCGACGTACCTGTTGTCCACCGCCAAGACGCTGAAGGGCCATTTCGCGCGGGCCGGCATCGTGCCGCTGATCGAGGACCCGGAAAGCCCCGTCTTCGTCTCCGGCGCGATCACCGCCCGCACCGCCCACCAGCGCTCCGCCAGCCGCGAATTCCTGGCCTATGTCCGCGCCACGCTCGGCAACGGCTGAGGGGATGGGGTGATGGTTGCGCAAAGGGGAGGTTCGACCAAATCCGAAGGCCGCCCCTGCCCGGCCGGCCAGGACAGAGGTCCGCTTGGATGCCCCCTGCCCTACGCCTGCTCGCGCCCGCCGATGCGCGGAGATCCGTGGTCGGCGCCATAGGGCATGGCGAGCCGCTTCAGGGCGGCGGTACGGTAGGGCGCGTTGCGGGCGCCGTAGCCGTTATAGGTGCCGCGGCGTTCCACGATCTCGAAGAAGAAGCCGTCGCCGTGGGGGCGCGAATAGAGCTGCAGGAAGCTGCCGCCCGTCTCGTCCCGGTCATAGAGGATGTTGAGCTCGCGCAGCAGAGCGATCTCGTCCTCGGCAAGGTCGAAGTCGCTGCCGAGATCGCTGTAGTAGCTGTCGGGAATCGAAAGGCTCTCGAAGTGGTTCTCGGCGAGCTTGCGGGCGCTCGCCACAATGTCGTCGGTCAGGAACGCGAAATGCTGGACCGAGGCGCCGTAGCTGTCGGAGAGGAACCGGCCGGCGAAGGTGCGGTAGGTGTCGACGCCGTTCATGGTCAACCGGAACGCGCCGTCGGCGCCCTGCAGGGCGCGCGAGCGGACGAGGCCGGAGGGATCGGAGACGCCGACCTGGGGCGCCTTTTCCACGTCGAACACCGAGGTGTAGAACAGGATCCAGCTCGGCAGTTCCTCCTGCTTCATGACCTGCGCCAGATGGTCGATGCGCCGCAACCCGGTCGACTGGATCGACGTGTCGGGCGGCAGGGGCTCGAACTCGGTCTCCCAGACCTTGCCGAGCTCGGTCTTGCGGTCGAGGAAATGGAGCACCGAGCCGCCGACACCGCGCACGGCCGGGATGTTCAACTCGCCGGAATAGCGCCGCTGGGCGAAGCGGCGGGCACCCAGCATCTCGGTGCGCGTCGCCGCGGCCTCCGCATCGCCGACCAGCAGGCCGATATCGCAGACGCTGGTGCCGTGCATGACATAGGCGGAGTGGGCGTAGCCCCGGGTCTCGGAATTGACGACGATGTTGATGCCGTTCTGCTGCCAGAGCGTCACCTTGCGGGCGATGTGGCGGGCGACCGGTGTAAAGCCGAGCTGCCGCAGCATCTCGCCGAGGGAGGCGGCGTCATCCGCGCCGGCGGTGAACTCGATGAACTCCACGCCCTCGATCCGGGCCTTGGCCGGCATGTCGGGTAGGTCGAAGCGGCAGGTCGGCTCGGCCCTCCGGACCGCATCGGCGAGCGCGGTCAGCGCCCGGTGGCCGTCGAGGGCGAGCTGGCGGGTCGTCGCGCGGCTGCGGTTCTCAACGAGGTCGAGGCTGTAGGCGCCGGCATAGCCGGTCGCGGCGACGGCGCTGAGGAAGTCGAGGAGCGGCAGGGCGCCCTCGCCCGGCAGCAGGCGGAAGCGGCGCGACTTGTATTCCAGGTCCATCGCCACGGCCGGCGCATCGGCAAGCTGGACGTGGAAGATGCGGTCGGCGGGAATCGCGCGGATGCCATCGGGCGCGAGCCCGCGGGCAAGGACGTGGAAGCTGTCGAGAACGAGGCCCACAGCCGGACGGTCGGCCCGGCGGATGACCTCCCAGGCATCGCGATAGTCGGAGACGTGGCGGCCCCAGGCGCGAGCCTCGTAGCCGACGCGCAGGCCCCTTGCGGCAGCGCGCTCGCCAAGGAGGGCAAAGTCGTCGGCCATGCGGTCGACGCCGCCAAGGCTCGCCGCCGAGGTGGCCGAGCCGAGGAGCATGAGGTCGGTGCCGAGTTCCGCCATGACGTCGAAGCGGCGTTCGATGCGGTTCAGCGCCTTTTCCCGCAGATCCTCCGGCAGGCCCTCGACCTCGACCGAGGGCTGGAACAGGTGGATGGCAAGGCCCTGGTCGCGAACCATCTGGCCGATCTCGGTTGGCGTCCGGCCCTGGACGGCGAAGTCCAGCTCGGAGATCTCGATCCCGTCGAAGCCGGCGGCGGAGAACGCCGCGAGCTTGTCTTCCAGCGCATCGGCTGCCGAGAGGGTGGAGATGGAGGTCTTCATCGGGCCGTTTCTCTCAGAGGTTCCGGGGCGGAATTGTCAGCGCGGCAGCTCCGTGTCGCCGCCCCGCCGGGCATCAGCCAGTCGCGGCGTGACCGCCGGTGCCGTCCGGGGAGTAGATGTCGAGGATGTTCCAGTGTCCGGAGGTCGGCGTCGGGTTGTTGATCATGGCGACATCGATGACGGTCGGCTTGCCGCTGGCGATCGCCGCCTGCAGCGCCGGCTTGAACGCATCGGCCGAGGTCACGCGCACGCCCTCGCAGCCATAGGCGCGGGCGATCGCCGCATAGTCCGGCATCTGTTCCGCCGGGCTGGCGGCGCCGGGGAAGGTGGTGCCGTGCGTCAGCCCGTAGTTCGACTGCTGCAGGCCGGCGATGGTGCCGTAGGCGTTGTTGTTCATGATGATCCAGATGACGGGCGTGTTCTCGGCCACCGCCGTTGCCAGCACCGCCGGGTTCTGGCCGAAGCCGCCGTCGCCCACCAGCGAGATCACCACCCGGTCGGGCTCGGCGATCTTGGCGCCGACCGCCGCCGGCGGGCCGAAGCCCATGGTGGCGAAGCCGCCGGGGATCAGGATCGAGCCCGGCGTGTAGATGTCGAACTGCTGGGCGACGCCGTTCTTGTTCCAGCCAACGTCGGAGGTCAGGATCGCGTCGCGCGGCATCACGGCGCGAAGGTCGGCAAGGATGCGCTCCGGCATCATCGGGAAGGCATCGGAGGCCTGCATTTCCGTGTTCGTCTCTGCGAAGGCCTTGCGTTCCTCGGCGATGCGCGCGGCGCGCCCGTCCGGCCGGCGGCCGTCGGGCAGCATCTCGCGGGCGACGCGGTTGAGCACGGTCAGCGCCGCCTTGAGGTCCGCGACGGCGCCGATCTCGACCGGATAGTTGCGGCCGATCTCCTGCGGCTCGATATCGATATGGATGAGCTTTGAGCCGTCCTTGCCGATGTCGAAGGTGTATTCCGGATACCAGCTTGAGCTGTCGGCCTCCTTGAAGCGGGTGCCGAGGGCGAGGATCCAGTCCGCGCCGAGGGTCTGCTCGTTGGTGAATTTCATGCCCCAGAAGCCGGTCATGCCGAGCACCAGCGGATGGTCGTCGGGCAGGACGCCCTTGCCCATCAGCGAGAACGAGACCGGGATCTGCATGTGGTCGACGAAGGCGCGCAATTCGTCATAGGCGCGGGCGAGCGCGATGCCGCCGCCGACATGGATGACAGGCGCGGCCGCATCGGCTAGCGCTGCGACGATCCGGCGGGCGGTGTCGTCATCGAGCGAAGGTTTTGCGAGTTTCTTGGAGCCGACCTTCAGCCGGTCCCAGAGGGCGACGTCGACCTCGGCGGAGAAGATGTCCATCGGCACGTTGACGAGCACCGGCCCCGGCTGGCCGCTTTCTGCCAGGATGAAGGCCTTTTCGATGATCTCCGGCAGCAGTTCCGGCGTGTCGACGCGCCAGGCGCGCTTCACGAACGGGCGGTAGATCTCGTATTGCTGGGCGTCGGCGTGGAGGTTGACCTCCTGGTGCGGATGCTTGCCGTAATAGTAGGACGGTACGTCGCCGGCGATCACCACCATCGGCGTGCAGTCGAGCGCGGCGTTGGCAACGCCCGTTGCGGCATTGGTGAGGCCCGGCGACAGGTGGGTCAAGAGCACCGAGGCCTTGCCGGTCACCCGCGCATAGCCGTCCGCCGCATGGGCCGAGATCTGCTCGTGGCGGACATTGACGAAGCGGATCCTGGAATTGGCCAGCGCCGACAAGACGGCGATGTTGGTGTGGCCGCACAGGCCGAAGATGTGCTCGATGCCGCGCGCTTCCAGATAGCGCACCAGTTGCGGCGCCTGTTCCGCCTTCTTCGCGTTCGGGTCCCTGGCCATTCAAAGCACCTCGGTGTTGTAGAACTCGCCGAACAGCTCCTCGTCCGGGGGCCGGTCCTCGGGGATCGGACGAGCGACCCAGGTGACGTTCATGTAGTGCTTCAGCGAGACGTTCTCGTTGGTGATGTTGCCGCCCCAGATGCCGCAGCCGAGGCTGGAGGTCATCGGCATGCCGTTGGTGAAGGAACCGGCATTGGCCTTGGACTGCGGCTGGCGCACCATGACCCGGCTGACCGGGGCGTTGGCGGCGTGGCGCAGGATGCGCTCCTCGTCGAAGGAATAGATGCCGCAGGAATGGCCCTTGCCGCCGACCTCGTAGATGGCGCGGACCATCGGCAGGGTCGCCTCGAAATCCTTCGCGCGGTAAAGCGCCATGGTGACGCTGAGCTTTTCGCGGCTGAACGGATGCTCCTTGCCGATCTCGTCCTGCTCGACCATCAGGAACTTGGCGCCTTCCGGCAGCTCGAAGCCGGCGAAATGGGCGATGGTCTTGGCATCGACGGCGACGGTCTCGATCTTGCGCGAGCCGTCCTCGTTCCACAGCGCCTTGGCCAGCAGCTCCTTTTCCTCCGGCGAGCACAGATAGCCGCCCTCGGCGATCAGCGCCTCCTTCATCTGGTCGTAGACCGCATCGACGATGATCAAATTGCCGTCGGCCGAACAGCCGGAGCCGAAATCCGACATCTTCGACATGCGCGAATTGGCGGCGGCCTCGGCGATGTCGGCGGTCTCGTCGATGACCATGGTGGAATTGCCGGCGCCGACGCCGTAGGCCGGCTTGCCGGAGCTGTAGGCCGCCTTGACCATCGGCTTGCCGCCGGTGGCGAGCGTCAGGTCCGCCGACGCCATCAGATAGGCGGTGGACGGGATCGAGGGCTTGCGCACGCACTGGAACAGGTCCTCCGGCGCGCCGACCAGCTTGCAGGCGTGGCGCATCACGTTGACCATCTCGTTGGTGGTCTCCTTGGCGCGCGGATGCGGCGAGAAGATCACCGCGTCCTTGCACTTGGCGGCATAGATGCCGGTGACCGGCGGGGTCAGCTCCGGGTTCGTGGTCGGGATCAGCGAGGCGATGACGCCGGCCGGCTTGGCGATCTTGGTCAGGCCCTTTTCCGGGTCCTCCTCGATGACGCCGACCGACTTGCCGCGCAGCGCATCGCGCAGGATGCCGAGCACCTTGAAGCGCTTGCCGCCGCGCCCGGCGCGGTCGCCGATGCCGCTTTCGTCGACGCCCATCTGGGCGATGCGCAGGAACGTCTTCTCGTTGCCGCAATGCCAGCCGATGGCCTGGGCAAGACGGTCGACCTGACCCTGGTCCCAATCGGCGATCTCGTCCATCGCCTTTCGGGCGCGCTCGATCATCCCGTCGATCGCGTCAATCTCTTCCTGTGTGATCTCGCGTGCCATTGGTATCTCCTTGTGATCCTGTCGGCGTCAGACTGACTGCAGGGTCTCGGCCGGGTTCGCGTCGAACACCGATCGCGCCGCTTCGAGGCAGTTGCGGGCATGTTGCTCAAGCCCGAGTTCGGCAATCCGCTTGGCGTGGGGCAGTTCGATCGACAGCGGAAGGTCGGGAAAGAGGTAGTTGACCGCCCAGAAGTCGATCGCTCCCTCGCCCGGATAAAGGCGGGCGTCGCGGGCGGTCTGGATCATCTTCTCGCGGGTGAAGGCGAGGTCTTCCGCGTCACAGATATGCAGGAAGTTGATCCACTCCGGCGGCACTTTTTCCAGCGCCAGCAGCGGCGTCTTGTTGAAGTGCATGTAGAGCGTGTCGACCAGCATGCCCTGGTTTCGCCTGCCGGCGCGCTCGAGCACCTCCATCACTTCTTCCAGCGTCGTCAGCCGCGAGAAGGCGGGGAATTCCAGGTTCACCGTCAGCCCGAAGGGCGCGGCGAGGTCGCAGATCTCGGCAAAGGTCTCCACGATGTATTTGCGGTCGTTGCGCACGTCGGTCCAGGCCGAGCAGATGACCTGGCTGGCGCCGAGTTCCGCCCCGACCTCGAAGGAGCGCAGGAACTCGCGCGGCTGCAGGCCGCGCATGATGCGCATCAGCTCGATGTCGAAGCATTTGAGGCCCGTGTCGGCGAGCGCGCGCTTCGTCTCTTTGACGATCTGCGGGTCGGTCGGGTCGATGTCGGGCTCGCCGGCGACGCCGAGATGGAACAGCCGGTAGCTGACATAGTCGTAGCCGGTGCGCGCCGCCATGTAGGTCTGTTCCGGCGGTGTGACGCCCGGCACGGTCAGGTAGGACAACGAATAGGGATGGCTCATGCCCCCTCCTCCACCGCGCGCTCCCAGGGGGGAACGGGGACGTGGCTGACGCGGGCCGGCAGGGCGCGGCCGAACAACTCCTCCGCCTCGGCGACCAGCGGGCGTAGCGCCTGCCAGTCGATGCCGGTCCGAAGGCCGATCTGCTCGCAGGCAAAGGCCGCGTCCTCGGTGGCAATGTTGCCGGTCGCCTTGGGCACGAACGGGCAGCCGCCGAGCCCGCCGAGGGCAGCATCGATGACCCGAACCCCGGCCTCGATGCCGGCGATCATGTTGGCAAGGCCAAGCCCCCTCGTGTCATGCAAATGCAGCGACAGCGCCACCTCAGGCGCGATCTCGCCGCGAAGGCGCGTGCACAGCTCGAACACCTGGCGCGGATTGCCGAGGCCGGCCGTGTCGGCGACGTTGATCTCATTGACGCCGAGGTCCGAGAAGCGGCGGGCGATCTCAGAGACACGCTCCGGGTCGATGCGGCCCTCATAGCCGCAGCCGAAGGCGGACTGGATGCCGGCCCGCACGGCAATGCCCTCACCGAGCGCCTTTTCGATCACCGGCAGGATGCGCTCGATGCCGTCGTCGACGCTGCGGTTGGCGTTCTTTCGCGAATGGGTTTCCGAGGCCGAGACGGAGATCGACAGGTGCCGGACACCGACGGCCATGGCGCGGTCGAGCCCGGCCTTGTTGAGGACGAGCGCGGTGTAGACGACGCCCTCCTTCGGCACGATCCGCTCGAACAGCGCATCGGTGTCGGCCATCTGCGGCACGCGATCCGGATGGACGAACGAGCCGACCTGGATGCGCCGCACCCCGGCCGCCTCAAGGGCCGTCAGGAAGTGCAGCTTTTCCTCGATCGAGAGCTGCCGCTTTTCGACCTGCAGGCCGTCGCGCAGGAAGGTGTCCTCGATCAGGATATCGTCCGAAAAGTCGTACATCAGAACCCCAGGACGTGCGGAAGCCAGGTGACGGTCGCCGGCACGAAGGCGAGGATCAGGAGCACCAGCACCTCGACGAAGAAGAACGGTATGATCTGCCGGACGATCCGCGACATGCCGACATTCGCCACCCCTTCGGCGACGAACAGGCAGAGCCCGAGCGGCGGCGTGATCAGGCCGATCATAAGGTTGAAGATGACGAGGATGCCGAAATGGACCGGATCGATGCCCATGGAGACGGCGATCGGATGGAGGATCGGCACCAGCACCAGCATCGCCGCAATGCCTTCGAAGAAGAGGCCGACGAACAGGAACAGGAGGATGACGGCGAGCAGGAACATGGTCTGGCTGTCGACATTGCCGATGACCCAGTCGGTCAACATGTTCGGAACGCGGTTGTAGGTCAGTAGCCAGTTGGCGGCGGCGACGGCCGCGATGATGGCAAGGATCACCGCGCTGTCGCGCATGGCGTGCGCAAAGAGCCGCGGCAGCATCGACGGCTTGATCCGGCGGTAGACGAAGAGGCCGAGACCAGCGCATAGGCGACGGCAAAGCTCGCGGCCTCCGTCGGGGTGACGACGCCAAGCAGCATCGAGCCGACGACGAAGACGGGCATCAGGAGCGGCAGGACGCCGCCGAGAAGCGCCTCGCGCGTCGTCGGCCCCTCGTGCATGGCGTCAGCGGAGACCTCCTTCACCTTGACCCTCAGCGCGACATAGGCCGACAGGAAGAGGGCGAGCAGGAGGCCCGGAACGACACCGGCGAGGAACAGCACCGGCACGGAGACGCCGGAGACGATCAGCGCATAGATGATGACCGGGATCGAGGGCGGGATGATCGGCCCGATCACCGAGGAGGCGGCCGTCAGCGCGGCGGCGAAGGCGCGGTCGTAGCCGTTCTTTTCCATCTCCGGGATGAAGACGCGCCCGATCGCCGAAGTGTCGGCGACGGCCGAGCCCGAAAGGCCCGCAAAGATCACCGAGGCCCAGATGTTGACATGGGCAAGGCCGGCCGGAAACCGTCCGACGAGGATCTTGGCAAAGGCGATGATGCGGTGGGTGATGCCGCTTGCGTTCATCAGCTCGCCGGCGAGGATGAAGAGCGGAATGGCCAGCAGCGGGAAGGAATTCAGCCCCTTGAACATCTCGGTCGCGACGATGCGGATGTTGTAGGGGGGCTCGCCCGTCGCCATGAACCACAACAGGGCGGCAAGGATGGAAACGGCGATGGGCAGGCCGAGCAACAGACCGCCGAGGAGAATGGCATAGGACATCGCTCAGGCCGCCTGATCTTGAACGCCGGCGCGGATCTCCTGCAGCCGCGTCAGGAACCGGATGAAAGCGGCGAGCGCGAGAAGAACGCCGCCGGTGGCGACGGCTGATTGCCAGGTGCCGACGCGGCCGATCCATTCCAGCCACGAAAGGCCCGTGCTTTCGGCCAGCGCGCGGGCCGTGCCGATGAGGCCGGAGGCATCGATCTGCGGGCGCCGCGTGGCGAACAGGATGCCGGACCAGGCGAGCGCCGCGCCCGTCACCATCGTAACGATGTCCGTCGCGGCATAGAGCTTCTGCGTCCAGTCCTCCGGCAGGATGTCGGTAATGAGGGCGAAGCGGATGTGCCGGTCGTTGAGATAGGCCAGGCCGATGCCGAACATGACGCCGTAGATCATCAGGTAGATCGGCAGTTCCTCGCCCCATTCCAGGGAGCGGCCCGTGGTGTAGCGGCGCATCGAATTCACGAAGATGATGGCAAAGACGAGGAACATCATCAGGCCGGCCCCGAAGGCCAGGATGCGTTCGTAGAGCCGGCTGATACGTTTCATGGGCGCTCTGTTTCTCAAGGCATGCCGGGCAGGAGGGCAACGCGCAAGGCGCTGCCCTCCGCAGGGATAGTGGATTATTCGGTCGCGGCGGCGACGGCCTTGTCGAGGCGGTCGATCCATTCGGCGTCGTCACCGAGCTCGCCGGCGAGCCATTCCTTGACGGCCGGCTGGGCGGCGTCGCGGAACTGGGCGAGTTCCTCGGCGGTCGGCGAATAGACCTGCATGCCCTCGGCCTGCACGGCGTTGACGCCGAGCGCGGTCGAGAACTGCTGGATCGAGCGGCCCATATTGCCGGCGACGATGGCCGCCTTCTGGACCACTTCCTGCTCCGCCGGGCTCAGCGACTGGAAGAACTCGTCGGAGATCAGCAGGAAGTCGGCGCCGTAGACGTGGCCGTCGAGGGTCATGTATTTCTGCAGCTTGTGCAGGCCGTTGTTGTAGATGACGCCGACCGGGTTCTCCTGGCCGTCGACGACACCGGTCGTCAGGGCGTTGGGAAGCTCGGTCCAGGCGATCGGGGTCGGCTCGCCGCCGAGGCCCTTGACCATCTCGATGTAGAGCGGGATCGGCTGCACGCGGAACTTCAGGCCCTTCATGTCGGCCGGGGTACGGATCTCACGCACGCCGTTGGTGAAGTTGCGGAAGCCGGTCTCGCCATAGGCGAGGGTCCTGAGGCCGGTCTTTTCCAGGCAATGCTCGGCGAGCGCGGCGCCGAATTCGCCGTCGAGCACCTTCCAGGCGACGGGCGCGGAGGGGAAGGTGTAGGGGATGTCGAGCACGGAGGCCGCCGGGCAGACCTTGGACATGGCGCCGGAGACCATCACCACCTGGGTGATGCCGTCCTGGGCCTGGCCGACCAGTTCGTCCTCGTTGCCGAGCGCGCCGGCCGGGAACAGCTCGACCGTCAGGTCGGTCTCGCCCTCGACGATGTTCTTGAAGATCTCGGCCGCGGCACCCTTCTTGGAATTCTGCCAGTCGGCCGGGTCGACATGTGCAAAGCGGATGGTCTGCGCGTTGGCGACCGCCATCCCCAGCCCCATCGCCAGTGCGGCGATGGCCGATAGTGTCGTGGTGGTGGTGAAACGCATGGTCTTTCCTCCCTGTTGCGTTGCGTCAGTGTCTTATTCTTCGGCGCCGGCCATTAACCGGGATGCCCTGGCGAATGCCTCGCGCATCGCCCGCCGGTCCGGCTTTTCGCCCGTGAACAGTTCGAAGGCGCGCACGGCCTGCCAGAGCGCCATGCCGCCGCCGCCCATGACCCGGCAGCCGCGTGCCCGGGCGGTTGCGAGGAACTCGGTCTCGATGGGGAAATAGACGACGTCGACGACCCAGGCATCGGCCGGGATCGCCGCCGCGGGCAGCGGCATGCCGGGCATCTTCTGCATGCCGACGGGCGAGGCGTTGACGACGCCGTCGCAGCCCTCGGCCGCTTCGCCGGCATCCTCGACGACGACGATCTCGGCCCCCTTGCCGAGCTCCGCCATCTCGCGGGCGAGCAGCTCGGCCCTGGCGCGGTCGGGGTCGAAGAGGCGCAACTCGCCGACGCCCTCGCTCAGAAGACCGAAGGCCACGGCAGAGCCGGCGCCCCCGGCACCGAGCTGCAGGACGCGCGTCCGCGGCACATCCGGAAGTTCGTCGCGAAAGGCCTCGGTGAAGCCCCAGATGTCGGTGTTGTGGCCGAAGCGACGGCCGTCCCTGAGGACGACCGTGTTGACGGCACCGACGGCGCGGGCATTTTCCGACAGCTCATCGAGGAACGGCAGGACCGCCTGTTTGCAGGGATAGGTGACGTTGAGGCCGTCAAAGCCCATCCAGTCCGCCAGCTCCAGCAGTTCCTGCAGGGGCAGGTCCGGCCCGAGGTCGAGATCGAGGCGGCGATAGACGAGCGAGAAACCCGCCGCCAGAGCGGCAGCCTCGTGCATGGCGGGCGTTCTCGATTCCGCGATCCCAGCGCCAATTAAACCGATGAGCACCGAGCCGCGCCCGGCGCTCCGATCATCCGGCAACCGCAACATGTATCCTCCCTAGTACCGATGACATTGGACCGTACGGTTAAAAGAGTCAATTGCTTTGGGCCGGCCGGTTCATTACCCTGACGTCAAGCAGGGAATTCGAGATCGATGAGCGACATAGAGGCAGTAGACGAGGTTCCGGACGCAGAGCCGAAGCGGCGCTGGAAGCAGGATCCGGAAGCCGTCCGGGCCAACATCCTGGCGGCCGCGGCCGAGGAATTCGCCGAGCACGGCCTGACCGGCGCGCGGGTCAGCGAGATCGCGGCGCGTACGCGCACCTCGAAACGGATGATCTATTACTATTTCGA
The DNA here is from genome assembly GCF_003258835.1 of Rhodobium orientis. GTDB lineage: Bacteria > Pseudomonadota > Alphaproteobacteria > Rhizobiales > Rhodobiaceae > Rhodobium > Rhodobium orientis. Next base: position 36,568 of record NZ_NPEV01000003.1, read on the forward strand.
GGACAAGGAGACGCTCTACCGGCGGGTCCTGGAAGAGGCCTATCGCAAGGTCCGCGGCGAGGAATCCAGCCTCGACCTTTCTTCGCTGGCGCCGCTCGATGCGCTGCGCAAGCTGGTGGAATTCACCTTCGACCACCACCGCGCCAATGAGAGCTTCATCCGCCTGGTGATGGTCGAGAACGTCCACAAGGGCCGGCACCTGGCGACGTCGGACCTGATCGCGCGGGTCAATGCCAGCGCCATCGAACGCGTCCACGAGATCTGCGCGCGCGGCCAGGAGGACGGCAGTATCCGGGCGAGCGTGACGCCGCTGGAGCTGCACTGGATGATATCGGCGCTCTGCTTCTTCAACGTCTCGAACCGGCCGAGCTTCGGCATCAGCTTCGGCGAACACCTGTTCGATCCTGAGAACGAGGAGCGCCTGCGCGCCCTCACCATCGAGGCCGTCCTGTCCGTGGCGCGGCCGCCAAGGTAGGGCGGCGGATACTTGCGGGCGGCCACCCTCCCCTTCGCCCGTTACAGTCCCGATACAATTTGCTCCACAGCGTTACGCAGCCGCCAAACGGCGGCTAAGCGGCGGGTCTATCTCTCCTTGCAACACGACAAGCCGGTGGCGGGCCTGCGCCTTGCCCCGGCCCGTATTGCCAGGACATTTTGAGGACCCGATCCCATGAAACGTACCGCCCTTGCCGCCCTCGGCCTCGGCCTCGTCGCGGCCCTTGCCGCCTCAAGCGGAATGGCCACCGCCGCCACGCGATCCGTCGCCACCGGCGACGTCAACCTACGCGCCGGGCCGGGCACCTCCTATCCCGTCGTCCGGGTCGTGCCGCGCGGCGCGTCCGTCGCCACCCATGGCTGTCTGAAGGACTATTCCTGGTGCGACGTCAGCTACGCCAGGGCGCGCGGCTGGGTGTCGGCCCGCTACCTGACCACCGTCGTCGCCGGCGCCCGGGTCGTCGTCTCGCCGCGCGTCGCCGTACCGGTGGTGACCTTCGGCCCGGCCTACTGGAACCGCTACTACGCCGCCTATCCCTGGTACCGACGTGGCCCAGCCTATTATGGCCCGGCCAATCGCGGCCCCGCGCCGCGCTATTACCGCGGACCGCGCCCCTGCGCCGGCGGCTGCAGCGGAGCGCGCGTCGTCACCGGCCCTGCCGGGCGCACCCGCGTCAGGCGCTGGCACGTCAATCCCTGACCGGCCGACGGACGGCCGCCCCCCAATCACCACCTCCCGAGGACCCTGCAATGATGAACCACGCCATGACCTCCCGGATTTCCACCCTCACCGGCCTTTGCCTGCTCGCCACGGCGAGCCTTCCGGCGCGCGCCGCCGAGCCCCAGACGCTGCCGAACAACATTTCCTGGGCCGAGGTCCGGCAGGCCGCAAAACTGTGCGAGGGCGACATCGAGACCCATTGCAGCGGCGTCAAGCGCGGCGACGGCCGCATCGCCGCGTGCCTGCGGGGACACGGCGACAAGCTGACGGAGCCCTGCCGGACCAAGCTCGTCGAACTCCTCGGGCGTTAGGAGGCAGGTCGCGGCCATCCCGCCGATGCCTGGGGATACAGCCATGCTGGACGATACGACCATCGGGCGAGAGCCGACCGCGACCGGCTTCGACGATGCTCTGCTTTCGTCGCCCGATGCCGCTGCCGGAGCGGCGGCCCGGACGGACGCGAGACCGGCGCCGCGCCAGGGCGATGCCGGGGCCGGCGACCACGGCGCGGGTGCGCCGGCGGCACCGCGTCTGGCCAAGACCCGGCCAGCCTCCCGCCCGCGGCGGCGCGGGCGCGCGTTTGCCCTTTTCCTCCTCGTCTGTCTTACCGCCGTTTGCGCCCTCCTCGGCGTCAGATACGGCGTGCCGCGCAAGGCCGTGGGCCTTAGCGTTGCCCGCGGCACGATGGTGGTCCAACGCAACGGGCCGGGCACCCTCGATGCGATCAACCGCAGCGCCGTCAGCGCGCGGGTGCAGGGACGGCTGACCGCGATCCCGGTCGACCTCAACGACCGGGTGGCGGCGGGCGACGTCGTTGCCGAAATCGCCTCGGACGACCTCAAAAGCCAGCTCCGGGCGACCGTCGCGTCCCATGAGGCGGCACGGGTCGCCGTGCTCAAGGCGAAGGCCGAGGAGGAGCAGCGCCGGGCCGAGGTCGCCAACGCCGAGACGACGTTCCGGCGCCAGGCGAAACTGGTCGAAAAGGGCGCCACCTCGCAGGCCGGCTACGACGAAGCGGAGGCGGCCATGCGCACCGCGCGGGCGCGCCTTGCCGCGGCCGAGGCAGCCGTCGGCCAGGCCGAGGCACAGCAGCGCTCGGCGGCGGCAACGGTCGAACACGACCGCGCCCGGCTCGATGAGACGACGGTGCGATCCCTGTTTGACGGTGTCGTCGTCGCCCGCCAGCAGAATATCGGCGACCTGGCGACGCCCGGTTCGCCGATCGTGGAAATCGTCGATCCGGCGACGATCGTGCTGAAGGCCCGGTTCGACGAGAGCGCGATCGCTTCCGTAAAGCCGGGGCAGAAGGCCGATCTCAGCTTCGTGTCGCAGCCGGGTCGGATCATTCCCGGCCATGTGCTGCGCATCAGCCGTCAGGTCGACGCCGAAACGCGGGAGTTCACCGTCGACATCGTGCCGGAGGACCTGCCCCGCAACTGGGCCATCGGCCAGCGCGGCACGGCGGTCATCGCCATTGCGGTGAAGTCCGACGTGATCTCGGTGCCGAGCCGCCACATCCTGCGGCGGCGGGGCGAGGCCGGGGTGTGGACGGTCGCCGGCGGCCGCGCAAGCTGGGTTCCGGTCGAACTCGGCGAGATCGGCGGCGACCTCGTGGAGATCCGCGCCGGGCTCCGGGACGGCGACATCGTGCTCTCCCGCGGCCGGATCTTCCAGGGCATGCGGGTGCGCGGCATCGGCGGCGCCCCATGAACCTTGCACTGAAAGACATCCGCTTCGGCCTCGGCCGGTTCCTCCTGACCGTCGTCGGCGTCGGCTTCCTGATCACGGCCTCGGTCGGCATGGTCGGGCTCTACCGGGGCATCGTCGACGACGCCCTCCTGATCATCGACAGGATCGGCGCGGACCTTTGGGTCGTCCAGGGCGGGCGGGCCGGCCCGTTCGCGGAGGGCTCGGCCATCTCCTCGACGATGGACCGGCGCGTCGAAGGGCTGCCGGGCGTCGACCGGGTGCGGCGCTATGTGCAGTCGAGCCAGCAGTTCGAATTCGCGGGGCGCCTGCGGCGCGCCACCGTCACCGGCCTCGACTACCCGGCGGATGGCGGAGGGTGGCTCCCGCTGATCCGCGGCCGGCACCTTGCCAGCGGCCACTTCGAGGCGATCGCCGATGTCAGCCTCGACGTCGCGCAGGGCGACCGGATCCGCCTCGGCCAGGACGACTACACAATTGTCGGCATCACCAGCGGCATGGTCGACATGCAGGGCGACAGCCTCCTTTTCGTCACCGTCAGCGACGCCATGGCGATCGCCCGGCGGCGGACCAGCGAGGAGGTCCTGCTGGCACGGGCGAGTTCCGGACGGGTTCCGGCGGAGGCCGGCACCGGCACCAGTTCGGTGGAACAGGAGAGCAAGATCGCCGCCGTGCTGACCACGCTCTCGCCCGCGGCCGACGCCGACAGGATCGAGGCCACCATCGAAGGCTGGGGGGATGCGAATGTGCTCAGTCGCGCCGACCAGCACGACCTTCTCCTGAACCAGCGCCTGTGGCGGCTGAGGATCCAGATCCTCGCCTTCACCGTGGTGCTGCTCGCGGTGATGGCGATCGTCATCTCCCTGATCATCTACACCATGACCATCGAAAAGCTGCACCAGATCGCCATGCTGAAGCTGATCGGCGCGCGCAATTCCGTGATCGTCGGCATGATCGCACAGCAGGCCGGGCTCGTCGGCAGCGGCGGTTTCGTCTTCGGCGTCGGCATGGCCTATGTCATCTTCCCGTTCTTCCCGCGCCGGGTTGTCATCGACCTGCCCGATCTGGCCCTCCTCTTCCTCGCCGTTGCCGCGATCTCCGCATTCGCCAGCGTCGTCGGCATAAGGCGGGCCATGAAGGTCCGGGCACAGGAGGTGCTGTCATGAGCCGCGACCCGGTCCTCTGCGTCCGCGATGCGGCCAAGCACTACCGGAGCGGCGATACCATCGTCCGGGCGCTCGACGGCGTCTCGCTGCACGTGGCGCCCGGCGAGCTGATCGGCATCACCGGCCCGAGCGGTTCCGGAAAGAGCACGCTGCTGCTGATCGCCGGGCTGCTGGAGCCGCCGACCCGCGGCGAGGTCCGGATCAACGGGCAACCGGTCGCGCAGCCGGACGCCGAACTCGACCATCTGCGGGACTTCCGGCGCCGCAATATCGGCTTCGTCTTCCAGAAGGCGAACCTCATCCCGTTCCTGACCGCTGCGGAAAATGTCGCGCTGGCGCTGGAGATCGATGACGTCCCGGTGCGGGAGGCGCACCGCCATGCCGTCGATCTGCTTGAGGGCCTGGCGCTCGGCCATCGTGTCGACAACCGGCCGGCGCGGCTGTCGGGCGGCGAGCAGCAGCGCGTCGCCATCGCCCGGGCGATCGCCAACGACCCTCCCCTCCTCCTTGCCGACGAGCCGACCGCCGCCCTCGACAGCGTGCGGGGACGCCAGGTGATGGAACTCTTCCGGGAGATCGCCAGCGAGCGCCAGGCCGGCGTGCTGGTGGTCACCCACGATCCGCGCTCGCTCGACCTGTTCGACCGGACGATCGAATTCGCGGACGGGCGCATCGTCGCCGAAACCACATCGAGACAAGCACCTGCAGAAACTGTTGCGGCGCAATGACCGCAGCCGCTCAGTCCCGGGCGGCAGCTTCGAACAGCGGCAGGGTCACCGTGAACCGCGCGCCGCCGGTCGGCGCGTTGCCGAGGGCGAGCGTGCCGCCATGGGCCTCGACGAGGCTGCGCACCACGGTGAGGCCGAGGCCGGCGCCGCCCGTTGCCCTGTTGCGCGAGGCTTCTGCGCGCACGAAGGGTTCGGTCACGATGGCCTTGACGTCGTCGGGAATGCCGGAGCCTTCGTCATCGACCGTGAGGACCGCGTCCGCCAGCCCGACGTCGAGCGCGACGTGGGCGACGTAGCCGTATTTCAGGGCGTTGTCGACGAGGTTGAAGACGATGCGCCGGAGCGCCAGTCGGTCGCCGAGCACGGTCGCGCTCCGCCCCGGCGGACCGATCACCAGGTCGGCCATGGCACCGACGTCGCGGCGATCCTCGATTTCGGCGGCCAGCAGCTCGTCGAACTCGACCAGTTCCTGCTGCATCTCGCCGGCCCCGGCCCGAATTGCGAGCAGCGCGTCGTCGAGGAGATGCATCATGTCGGCGATGTCCTGGATGGCGCGGTCCCGCTCCGGCCCCTCCGGCAGGCGGTCGAGCCTGAGGCGCAGCCGGGTGGCGAAGGTCCTGACATCGTGCGAGATGCCGCCGAGCATGGCCATGCGCGCCCGCATGAGCTGGGACAGGCGCGTCTGCAGCCGGTTGAAGGCATCGACCAGCGAGCGGATCTCCGGTGCCGACCTTTTCGGCGGCGGAAACAGCGCCGGCTCGCCGGCAAGGTCGATGCGGTCAGCCGCCGCCGCCAGCCGCCGTAGCGGCCGCGTCTCGCGGTGCATGACGATGAGGGCAAGGAGCGCCAGCACCGTGCCGAGGAGGCCGGCGCCGAAGCCGACCGGCAGGCCGAGCCGCGAGCGCACGGTGGTGTTTTTTGTGTCGATGACCAACACCTTGCCGCCAGCAAGCGCGACGCGGAACTGCAAGGCGTTGACGGCGCTGCCGAGCGCCCGCGGAAAGCGCTTTTGGACGTCCTGGGGCACGGCCGCGATGACGACCGGCCGGTCCCCGAACGCGGTCAGGTAGCGCGCGTGCAGCTTTTCGCCGATCTCGCGGCTCGCCTCCGGCACGGCCTCAAGGGTGTTGCCGGGCGCAAGGTGCGCCTTCAGTGACTTGGAGGAAAGGCTTTCCAGGAGCAGCGGTCGGTTCTTGTCCGGCGTCTCCTCGACGAGCCGCACGATCGCCGCAAGCCGTTCCGGCGCGGGAAAGGCATCGCCGTCGCTGTCTGTGCCGAGATAGTAGAGAGCGATGGCGATCAGCCACACCGTCAGCAGTACGACGATGACGAGGACGCTGAGGCGGGCGGCGAGGCTGAGGCGCAACATCAGGACACCGGCGTCACGGGTGCCGTGAACAGATAGCCGCCATTGCGGATGGTGGTGATCAGGTTGGCGCCGGGCCGGGCCGCCTCCAGCTTCCTGCGCAGCCGGGAGACGGTCATGTCCACCGTACGGTCGAACGGATCGGCCTCGCGGCCACGCGTCCAGTCGAGGATCTGGTCGCGGGTCAGCACCCGGCGCGGCCGCTGCACGAAACAGGACAGCAGTTCGAACTCGCCGCTGGTGAGCGAGACCATCTCGCCGTCGCCCAAGGTGAGTTCGCGCGCGTCGATGTCGATCAGGAAATCCGCAAAGGCAAAGCGCCTGGACGGCGGCTGCAGCGACGGCAGGGTCTGCCCGCGACGCAGGATGACCCGGACGCGGGCGACGAGTTCGCGCGGGCCGAAGGGCTTCACCAGATAATCGTCGGCGCCCATCTCAAGGCCCAGCACCCGATCGATCTCGTCGCTCCTTGCGGTCAGCATGAGGATCGGCAGCGTATCGCGCGCCCGCAGGCGGCGACAGAAGGACAGGCCGTCCTCGCCCGGCAGCATGAGATCGAGAATGATGAGGTCCGGGCGCGTGCGCTGGAGGACCGCATCGGCGGCCGCGGCGTCCTTCGCCTCGTCCACGGCAAAGCCTTCCCTGGCCATCAGCTCGGCCACGAGCTGGCGAATGTCGGGATCGTCCTCGACGATCAGGATCTTTGCGGCGTGTGTCGTCATGGCCCTAATTTCGGCCAATAGGGCGTCACTCTCAAGCGGATAATCCCGCTGTTACAAAGCGTTACGCGGCGGTGACCAAACGACGACAAACGATACGGCCGGGTCATGCCGTGCTGACAATAGCGCCCCAGTCTCCAACCCCATCGGCGGTGCATCCCGCGCCGTTCGCATCAGACGAAGACTGGAGACCGGAGCCATGAAAAAGATCCTGACGATGTCGACCGTTGCCGTCGCCCTCGGCATGAGCCTTGCCGCCGCCGACGCCAACGCCTGGGAGCGCCACGGCACGGCGAGCGGATGGCGCGGCACCGCCCGCGTCGACGCCCAAGGCGGTTGCTACAACGGCACCTGCTCGCGCAACATCACCCGTTACGGCCCCTATGGCGGATCGATGCACCGCAGCGGCAGCGTCACCTGCAACCCCAACACCCAGAGCTGCACCGGCCATCGCACGACGACCGGCCCCAATGGCGGGACCGTCACGCGCCACGGCACCGTCTACCGCTGATCGCGGGGGTAACCGCCATGGACGATGTCCACGGGCGATCGCCGGTGCGGCCCGCAGCACCGGTGCCGCCGACACGCAATCTGCGGTTGCTGTCCGCGCTGCGGGCGCTGCGGGCGAACCCGATCACGCTGTTTCCGCGCCAGGCCTATGTGGAGCCGGTCCTCGCCCTCGGGCGGGGCCGGCGCTCCATCCTGCTCGTCAACGATCCCTGCACCATCGGCCACGTCCTCGTCGACAACGCCGGCAACTACGTCAAGAGCCGGCTGCAGCAGGACGTGCTTGCACCGGGCCTCGGCGAAGGCCTTCTGACGGCGGAGGGCGCGCGATGGCAGGCGACGCGCCGCATCACGGCGCCCCTGTTCAGCCCGCGCGCCGTTGCCACCCTGCTGGAGGACATGCGGTCATGCGCCCTTGCCATGCGGGACCGCTGGCTCGCCCGGCCGCAGCCCGGGGAGACGGTCGATCTTGCCGCCGAATTCCAGCGCCTGACCTATGAGGTCGTCTCGCGAACACTGTTCTCCGGCGCCCTCGATGCCGACCGCGCAGGGGTGCATGCGGAGATGGCGGTCTATTTCGACAGTATCGGCCGCCTCGATCTTTCCGGGGTGCTCGGACTGCCCGGCTGGTGGCCGAGACCGGCGCACCATCGGGCCGCGCCGGCAATCCGCTCGCTCCGGCAGCAGATCAAGGCGGCGGTTTCTGCCCGTCTCGGCGACGAGGAGCACGAGCGGGAGGACCTGCTGGAGCGGCTTTCGCGCGCCGCCGATCCCGCAACCGGGCAAATGCTTTCCGCCGGGCAGGTCGTCGACAACGTCCTCACCTTCCTTGCCGCCGGCCACGAGACGACGGCCAACGCGCTTAGCTGGATCGCCTATCTCCTCAGCCTCGATCCGGCGGCCGAGGCGGCGGTCGTTGACGAGATCGCGGCGTGCGCACCGATGGGCATTGCGGACGCAAGGGCGCTCGACCGGCTCTCCTTCACCCGCGCCGTCATCAACGAGGCGCTGCGGCTCTATCCGCCGGCGCCGTTCATCGGCCGCGAGGCGATCGAGGACGACCGGATCTGCGGCCGGGAGATCCGGCCGGGTGCCCAGATCCTGATTGCGCCCTGGGTCGTTCATCGCCACCGCGCGCACTGGTCCGAGCCGGACATGTTCCGGCCGCAACGCTTCCTGGATGACTGTGGCGACCGGCGGCGACCGTTCCTGCCCTTCGGGCTCGGTCCGCGGATCTGCATCGGCCAGCGCTTCGCAATGCAGGAGATGCTGATCGTGCTCTCCGCGATCCTGCCGGCGTTCCGCTTCGAGCCTGTCGATCCGGACCGGGTCTTCCCTCTCGCCCGCGTGACGCTCTCACCGGCCGGCGGCCTGCCGGTCCGGCTCGTCCCGCGATAGGCCGGCGGATCAATCGAAAACCGATGCGATCTCGTCGACGCTGATGCCTTCCTTGATCGCGCGCAGGCGGGCGTAGATCAGGGCGATGACGATGCCGCCAAGACCGGTAACGAAAGCGGTCATGACGGAGAAAATGCCGGCGGCGACGACCATGCTGCCGCCGATCAAGGCGATGATGCCGCCGCCTGCGAGACTGATGAGGACCAGGCAAATACCAATCAGGATCAGGGTTCCGACAATCGGCCAGCGATATCCCTTGGTCAACCGAACGCTGCGGCCGAGGCCGCCGAACCCGGCCCTTTCGATGACCACTGCGGGTGCCATGACTGAGAACACGGCGTAGACCCAGAGGCCCGGTACAAGCAGTGCCATCGCGGCAATCCCGGCGAGGACGCCTGCAACGATGCTCAGGATTGCGATCGGCACCGCCGCACTGAAGGCGCGAGAGACGTACTCGCCCATGCGCAGCGGGCGCTTGAGCTTTGCGTCATAGGCCAGTTGCACCAGAAGGCCGGTCGTCACGGCATAGACCACCTGGCTGATCAATGTCTGCAGGACGAAAGCCAATCCGCTGCCGGCGCCTGACAAATCCGGATCGGCCAGGCCGAGGGCGACGTTCCATCCGACCAGCGCGGCGGAGATGGCAAGCCCGATCACCGTGGGGATGAGGGCCATGGCGATTACGGCAGGAAATTTGCCAAACAGAATCGAAAAACTGTCGCCGATGATCTTGCCGACCCCCAGCGCCGCCCTGGGCTGGTCCATGGATATATCCGTCATGACAAATCCTTTTCTAAAATGCCTTATCGGTTCAATCGCGCACCCCGTGCCGGCGCGCGAGGAAGCGACCGCACACCCCGAACCAAGGAAAGCCCGCCTCCCTTGCGCGCGCAACCCTTTTTGGCGCTTCGGCACGGCTCAGTCAGGCGGCTGTGGCAAAAGCCTCACTCGTCCTCGGTCGATGCGGCGAAATGCTTGTCCTTGCGCCGGTCGCCGAAAAGCTGGCGCTGCTCCAGGTGCTGGCGCTGGGCGTTGTAGAACGCGCGCAGGAACTCCCGGTGCTCGGCCGGCGGGACCGGGTCGGCATGGCCGATCTTGTGCTGGATCTTGTCGACGATCGCGGCGAGCGTCGCCCGGCGATTGGCGTATTCGGACTGCGCGACGGATCGTTCCTCCACCCTCAGAAACCTCTCAAGGGTCTGCAGCTCGAACGCCCCGTAGTGGTCGAGCTGGTGCGGCAGGAACGTGAACCTCTCCGCGCTTGCCGCTCCGGTTGGGGCCTCTGCCGCAAGGTCCTTCAGGAGGATCGGCTCCGGCAGGTGGATCACATGCGTGCCCGCAATCATGTCGCCGAGCCGCATGCGGTAACGGTTCATGAGCGGGACCAGCAATGTGGCCAAGATCCAGGCAATGCCGAGCAGTGCCGGGATGGCCGCGTTGCCGTCCAGCGTCAGGAGCAGGGTGGCGGGCAGGAAGACCTCGGCCTCCTTCATCAGGTTGCGCGCGACGACCGCATGGGTCGTCAACGGGCCGCCGTCATGGGCGACCACCTTGATCCTCAGGAACCGCTTACCGAGCGTCTGGCCGTTCCAGATCAGTTCCGACACCACGTAATAGGGCACACGGATCAGGAAAAAGAACAGGACGCCGATGGCCAGCATGCTCTTGGGGTCCGTGGCTCTGAGGGCGATCAGCAACAGGAAGGCCGCCAGCGCTCCGACGAAGGTGATGAGCACGTCCGCGATCTGGGCCCCGAAGCGGACGCCAAGGCCGGCTACCGGAAGCTTCAGCGGCACGCCCTCCGGCGGCATGATCTCGTCGGCCGGCAGCCGCGTGTCCGGTTTGCGGGAGCGAAAGATCATCGCGGCGACCGTCCCGCCAGCACGGCCCAGGCCAGCCAGAGGAGGCCGACGCCCCAGCCGAGCGCAAAGCGCGTTGCCGGCTCCTGGACGAGTTGCCGGGCAAAGCCTTCCAGAAATGCCGCTACCAGCAACATGGAAGCCGCGACGATGGCTAGCTTGGCGGCGTCGCGGCCGGCGTGGCGCAGGGCGTCCCGGCGCGTCCGCTCGCCGGGAAAGAGGATCGCGGCGCCGAGCAGCAATCCCCCGGCGCAGGCAACGCAGATCGCCGACAGCTCCGTCACCCCGTGCACCGAAAGCCAGGCGGCCAGATCGATGCCGAGCCCGCGGTCGACATGGAGAGCAAAGAACGCGCCGAGCGACAGGCCGTTCTGGAATGTGAGCAGGATTGCCGGAAAGCACAGGAAAACGCCGAGGCCGAAGACCAGAAACGCAATCCGCGTGTTGTGGGAAAACAGAAAGGTCGCAAAGGCGCCGAGCCCCGATGTGTCGGGGTTCTGATCGTAAAGCACGGAGCGCAGGTACTCGGTGGTGGCTTCCGGTCCGCGCCCCCCGGCAAGGCCCGACGGCATGAAGACGTGATACCAGGCGGTGCTCTCCCGGTAGAGCAGGTAGCCCGCAAGCGCGCCGAGGCCCAGGCACAGATAGGCAATGAGGATGAACAGCCACGAGCGCCGCAACGCCTGAGGCCCGCTTTGCGCAAAGAACCGCCGTACGACGCCGCCGACACGTTCCTGCGGCGCGTAGACGCTGAGATAGGCCCGCGCCGTCAGCGCCTCCAGATAGTCGAGGAGCGCCTTGTCGAGCGAGATCTCGCGGGCGATGGCGAGCGCGGTCGTCGCCTGCCGGTAGAGCGCCGACAGGTCGCGGGCCGCGGCAAAGCTCATGCGCCGGATGCCGGACGTCTCGGCTTCGACGACCAGCCGTTCGAGCCGCTTCCAGTCCGCCTCGCGCTCCTTGCGGAACCGCGCCGAACGGATGAGATCGCCCTCATTCATCAGATCACCTCGCGCGCCTTGATGTCGAGGTAGGCCGAGATCAGCCGGGCCGTCACCTGGTCGGGCCTTGCATTGACGACCGTCACGCCGAGCCGGGCGAGCCGCTCGTGCACCAGGCGTCGCTCCGCGATCGACTGGCTCGCGGCGACGAGCGTCGCAACGCCGTTGAGGGTCTGCGGCGCCGCCTCGGCGAGGTCTTCGGTTTCCGGATCGCGCAGGGTCACGAAGATCAGCACGTGGCGCCTTGCCAGAATGCCGATGTTCTCGATCAACAGCTCGGCCGAGGTGGTATCGACGAAATCGGTGAAGATGATGATCAGGCTGCGCTTCGGCGTGCGCGCGTTGAGCTCGCTCAAGGCCAGCATGTGGTTGGTTTCGCGGCCGACATAGGTGAGGTCCGCCATCAGGCTGCGCAGCCGGGCAAAGGCGGCGCGGCCGGCCTGCGGCGCAACGAAGATGCGGGGCTGGATGTCGTAAGCATAGCAGCTCACCAGGTCGCCGCCGATGATCGCCGCCCATGCGGTGGCGAGGGCGGCGGTGACGGCGTGGTCGATCTTCGGCAGGCCCATGATCTCTTCGCGCATTAGAAAGCCGGTATCGAGCGCGACGACAACGTGGTGATTGCGCTCGGCCCTCAGTTCCTTGGCGACGAGCGCGCGCCGGCGGGCGGAGCGCTTCCAGTCGATGGTCTTGACGTCCATCCCTTGCACGAAGTCGCGGAGCTGGTGGAATTCGGAGCCCTCGCCGATCACCCGGTTCTCCTTGACGCCGTAAAGCGTGCTGGCGACGGTCGTGGTGATCGCGCCCGACTGGACGAGGCGGATGTTCGGCACCACCCGCACGCTCGCTCCGACGGAAAGCCGCGGCACGAATTCAAAGAGCTTCAGGCGCGAGGACCAGGAAAGCCACAAACGGTCGAACGACCAGACCCCGCGCCGGACCGCCCGGCAGGAAACCTTCGCCCGGGCCGCCCCGCCCTCGCCGGCCTCGAACGGGAACGCGCCGGGGCCGCTGACACCCTCCGGCCAATCGAGCCGGCCGCGCATGCCGTCCGGGGCATTGGCGACTTCGAGCTTCAGGTCCGCGGTCTCGCCGATGAATATCTCCGGGACGAGAGCGAACGTCACCTGCTTGCGCCGCGACCGCGAGAGCATGAGATCGGCGGCCGCGACAAGCGCGAGCAGCGCCCACGGCAGCAGCGCCCTCTCGCGCAGCACGCCGCCGAGGACCGACGCCACGACCGACAGGACCAGCGCCAGGGTTCCGGCCAACAACAGTCTGGGAGCGGGACGGATCAGCGCGGTGCCTCGATCTGGTTGAGGATGTTTTCAAGCACCTGGGCCGGGTGCCGGCCCTCGATCTCGGCGGTGGGGCCGAGCACGATGCGGTGGCGCAGCGCCGGCACGAACAGCCGCTTGACGTCGTCCGGGATCGCATAATCCCGCCCGCTCAGGGCCGCCAGGGCGCGCGCCGCGCCGGCCAGGGCATCCGCCGCGCGCGTCGAGGCGCCGAAGGCGATGTCGGCGCTTTCCCGCGTCGCGCGCACCAGCCTCAGGATATAGGCGAGGATGTCGTCGTCGAGGATGATGGCGTCGATCGCCGAGCGGATGGCCGCCAGCTCTCCGGCGCCCAGGACCTGATCCAGGCCGGCCGGCTCCGTCCCGACATCGATCGGCTGGGCGGCGTGCTGTTGCAGGATCGCCATTTCGACATCCTGCGGCGGGAAATCGATGACCAGCTTGAACAGGAACCGGTCGAGCTGTGCCTCCGGCAGCGGATAGGTGCCCTGCTGCTCGATCGGGTTCTGGGTGGCGACGACGATGAATTCCGAGCCGAGCGCATGGTCGGTGCCGTCGATGCTGACGATGCGCTCGTTCATGGCCTGCAGCAGCGCGGCCTGGGTCTTCGGCGGTGCCCGGTTGATCTCGTCGGCGAGCAGGATCTGGCTGAACACCGGTCCCTTGGTCAGCACGAAATCGTTTGTCTGGAAGTTGAAGATCGAGGTGCCGAGGACGTCGCCCGGCATCAGGTCCGGCGTGAACTGGATGCGCCCGAAGTCGAGATCGAGCGCGGCGGCAAAGGAGCGCGCCAGCAGCGTCTTGGCCGTGCCCGGCGGTCCCTCCAGCAATACGTGGCCTTGCGCGAACAGCGCCACCAGCAGGAGTTCGACGACGTCCTCCTGGCCGAGAACCACCTTGCCGATCTCGGCCCGCAAAGCCTCCGCCCGGTCGCGAAGCATGTCAGGTGTCATGCGTTATCTGCTCCAATATCCGTTCCAGTTCGTCGACATGTTGCATGGCTTCGTTGGCGCCGATCCGTTGCGGCAGCCTCTCGATTTCGGACAGCGCGGCGGCCAGCGGTTCGGCAAAATCCGGGTGCCGCCGGCGCAGGTATTGCAAGAACGCGTCGCTTCCCGCAATGCGATGGCCCTCGGCGGGACCGACCATGGCCGCCGCCGTCGCCGCGACCCGTGCCCTGGCATATTCCTTGACCATGGCGCCGTCCTGGTCGGCAAGGCGCATCAGGCGTGCCCGGGCCGCGATCGCCACGGTCTTGCTGGCGCCCGGGCCGAGCACGTCGGCCCGGACCGGACCGTTGCGCCGGGCCGCGCGCCACAGGAACAGGCCGAGCGTCAGCGCCGCGCCTACCCAGAGCAGCGTGAAGGGTGGCGAGAAGAAGCGCTTGAGGTCAGCCCATGTGCGTTCGCGCCGCGCGGTGTTGCGGGGCTCACGCAGCCAGTTGCTCAGGCTGTAGTCGATGAGGATGTTGCGGTCGCCGGCACGCTTGCGGAACAGGTCCCGGGCGATGAACGCGTTGTCACCGAGGCGCAGGCCGTGATTGTTGAAGACGTCGGGATCGGACAGGACGAGAACCCGGCGTTGTCCCTTGCCGCCGGCCAGCGGACAGTCGGCGAGCAGCATTGCGCCGGGGCGGCCGATCATCGGCTTGCAGCCCGGCGCGTCGAAGAGCTGGGCGGCATAGATCTCTGCCGTCAGGGACCTGCCCGCCCCGGTCCTGTAGGAAAAGGTGGTGAATGCCTCGCCCGAATAGGACAGCCGGGCCGCGGGGATCCCGGTCAGTTGCCGCAGCATTGCGTCCAGACGCCCGGCCTCGACCCGAAGCTCCGGATGGCCGACGTCTTCCAGCCGCATGGCGCTGCGCCATTTCGGCAGCGCGATCAGGGCATCGACCCGGCGCGCCTTGTCGCGGATGAGGTCGTAGGTGAGATCGTTCTCGTCCTGCTGAAAGAGCAATTCCTCGCTCGTTTCGGGCGTCGGGCGCACCTTGCCCGGCCGGGTGTCGTAGATCGGCAGGACGAGGAGGCCGATGGTGCTCTGGTCGATCTGCCAGCCGCCGGAAAAACCCTGTGCGCTGAGGCCCTCGGACGACAGCCACGCCTGCAGACCGTCAAACCCTGTGGTCGAATTGCGCAGCACCTGCTGGCGCATCGAGATCCCGTACCAGAGGATGCCGAGCACGATGAGGACGAAGCCCGCAATCAGCACCGTCTCGGTGCCCGGCCCCCTCACCCGGTCCCTGATCGCCGCATCGCTCATGGGCCGGTCGCTCCGAACAGCGGCCTGATCTCCTCAACCAGCGCGTCGAACTCGCCCTCGCTCACGTCGCGGCCGCCGAAATGCACGCGTTCGCTGGCAAGGACCAGCGCGCGGAGCGCGTCCAGATGGGCCTGACCGGCGGGAATGTGGCGCAAGGCGTCCCTCGCCGTCCAACTCCTCTGCGGCAGCACGCCATGGGCGCCGAGCACCCGCAACAGGGCAGATTGCGCCAGCAGCATCACGGCGCGGCGCCTGTCCTCGATCCGCAGCAACGCGTCCAGGGTACCCGGCACGGGCTCGCCCTCGGTTGCGTCACTGGCGCGCACCCGTCGGCGGGACCGCCCGGGATTGGCCATTTCCTGCCTCAGCGAGACGGAGATGCCGCCGCCATAGCGGACCAGCAGATAGGCAAGGGCGGCAAGGATGGACGCGGTGACGACGACGGTGACGATCCGCGGGGTGCCCCACTCCACGTCCGTCCAGTCCTCGGCCGGCGGCTCCGGCTGCCGGCTCGCGTCCAGCGGCGGAATTGGCCCGAGCGGGTCGTAGTAGACCGCCTCGGTGTCGACGCCCCGAAACCGCAGGGCCTTGAGATAGGCGGAGCCGGACTCCGTGACCTGCCGGCGCGGCTGCACCACCTCCTGCGCGGCGACACCGGACGCGAAAAACAAGACCGCGACAAAGAGGATGTGAACAACGCGCGGTCGCATCCCGAACTCCGATTGTGCAGGCGCCGGTCGGCCGAGATGAAGGTCGGACGGATCCCCGAGCGTCGCCCGGCCATGCCGTACGGCCGATGCCGCGTTATAGAACGCACCGCCGATCCCGAACAAGGCGCGGGCGAAAAGCGGGCCGCGGCGGATGCGCGGCCCGGCGCGATTTTCTCAAGGAAGCTGCGAAAGCCGAGGGGCCGGCACTTCCCGGGCCGAAAGCCTTTCCGGCCGCTCAAGGACCGGGCGTTCGGCGATTTGCCGTCCCGGCGCGTGTGTCCAGAAGGCGCGCAGCGATGGTCCGTCCCTGACGCGGCGCTCGCGGAAGAAGGAGAGGATCTCGTAGGGCCAGACGCGGCGGCCCATCGCGGTGTACCATCGCATCGCGTGCCGTCGCTCCCGATCCGGCTGCAGATAGGTGCGATAGAGCGCCCGCGGCCGGCACTGCAGGGCCGCTTCGATGAACTTCACCCAGACCAGGACCCGCCAGGGCGCCATGTTGCCGGTTGCCAGCACCTGGTGTTTGTAGTCCCAGCGGCGCCGGTCGGGCTGGATGGTGGTCCGGTCCGCCTCCTCGTCGAAATAGGGCGTCCAGCGATGCGGCGTCGCATAGAGGATCTGGACCTGATCGGGGTCATAGGCGAGCAACTGGCGCAACATGCGCCAATAGTCCCGGTCCGTTTCCTCCCTGAACCCGACGACCGAGGTCGCCATGGAAAGGATGCCGTGGCGGCGCAGCAGCCGGATGGCCTGGCGGTCGGTCGCCGTGGTCGAGCCCTTTTTGATGCGCTCAAGGGTGGCCGTATCGGTGTTTTCCAGCCCGAGCAGGAAGCGGATCACGCCGGCCTTGCGGTAGAGGTGCAGGATGTCGGCATCGCGGACGATGTCGCCCGCGCGGGTCGATCCGACGAGGATGAGGTCGACGTCCTCGTCGATGAGCGCTTCCAGGAACGCTTTCCAGGCGCGCCGCGACGAGGTCGGGTTTTCGTCGGCAAGGTTGATGACCTTTACCCCCTCCTCGCGGTGCAGGCGGGCCAGTTCCTTTGCAAAGGCGACCGGGTCACGGTGCCGCCAGCGGCGCCAGAAGAGGTTCTGGCCGCAATAAGTGCATTGGTGCGGACAGCCGCGCGAGAACTGGGCGACGACGGCCCGCATCCCGCCCCAATAGCTGTACCGGGCGTGGTCGATCAGCTCCCAGCCGATCCGGTAGTCGTCGAGAGTGCCGATCAGCGGCGCCGGTGCGGTGCGCACCGGCTGCCCGTCGCTGAGGAACGCCAGTCCGGGCAGATGGCCGAACGGCTGGCGTTCAGCCATCGCCCGGACCAGCCGGCGGGTGGTTTCCTCCCCCTCCCCGCAGACGATCGCCGTCACATGGGGTTCCGTGAGCAGGATTTCGCGCCAGTGGTAGGTCGGATAGACGCCGCCATAGACGATGGCGATGTCCGGGCGGGCCCTTGCGACCGCCGCCGCGACCTCGGCGATGACCGGGTGGCCGGAGGTCGAGCCGGAATGGCCGAACAGGACGATGTCGGGATCGAAATGGACCACCGCCTCGACGAGCGCCCGCGTCGGCGTCGGCGCAAGGTCGGCATCGATCAGGCGCACCTCGTGGCCGTCGTCGATCAGCGGGCCGCCGACGGCCAGGAGGCCCAGCGGCGGCAGATGATCGTCCGGGATGCGGCTGCCGATGGCCGGGTGCGGGACGTTGACGAGCAGGATGCGCATGGCGGAATTCCCGGAAACACGTGCGGGCATCGGCGCGTCGGCGACGGGGTTCCCGACCTCGCGAACCGCGAAGGTCCGCGCAGGCGTCGCCACTGGGGCGGGACACAGGCTCGTCATTCCGCACCTCCCGCCATCGCGTCCTGACCTGCTGGAAGGGCATAAGACCGCGACGGCCTGCGATCGCCAGTGCCGCGATGGCCGTGGGTGCAAGGATCGGTTTCGAGACACGGGTGCTCGGCGAGGCCGCCGAACCGGCGGTTGCGGCGGCGGAAGTCCCGCATCGCCGCGGCCAGTTCTTCGGCGCCGAAATCGGGCCACAGGCAGGGCGTGAAGTAGAGTTCGGCGTAGGCGCATTCCCACAGCAGGAAATCGGACAGGCGTTGCTCACCGCTGGTGCGGACGAGGAGGTCCACGTCCGGGCAGGACACGCCGCCCGTGACGTGCCTTGCGAAGGTCTCGGAGGTGAGCGGGGCGTCGCCGCTTGCGGACGCGGCCGCCTCAAGGATCGCGTGGCGGGCGGAGTAGTCGAGCGCGATCCGCAGGTACAGGCGCCGGCCGGCCCGGGTATCGGCTTCCAGCCCGGCGATCTCGTCCGCCAGGCCGTCCGGCAGCCGGTCGCGCCGGCCGATCACGGTCAAGCGGACACCGTTGTCGATGAGGTCCCGCCGCCGTGTCCGGAAATACTGGCGAAACAGCTCAAAGAGCGCATCGACCTCCGCCGCCGGTCTGCGCCAATTGTCCGACGAAAAGGCGTAGAGGGTCAGGGTTCCGATGTTGAGGTCCGGCGCGGCGCGGACGACGGCCTCCACGGCGTTGACGCCTTCGACATGGCCGTATTGCCGCGGCAGGCCCCGTTGCAGGGCCCAGCGGCCGTTGCCGTCCATGATGACGGCGACGTGGTCTCTTTTACGTAAATAACTTTGCATTGCAAAGCTCCCTTCCAAAAAAATACCCCGAACGCGGCGCGTCCGCGGTGAAGCGCGCCCCTTGCCCTGTCCTGTCGTCTGCGCACCGGATTGTTGCCATCCGCCACGCCCGATGCGCCGAAGCGCGTTGCCTTCAGACGCTTTTCACGCCGGTTTCCATCCGACCTTGTCCGGGTCGGGTTCCTCGCTGCGTTCCGCGGCGTCGGCCGCGTTTTTCACCACCTTTTCCAGCACGGCCAGATAGTCGGCGAAGCGCTTGCGGCCGAGGTCGGTCAGTTCGCACCTGGTGTGCGGACGATTGCGCTCGTAGCCCTTGTGGACGGCAACGAGCCCGGCGTCCTGCAGCACCTGGATGTGGCGGCTGAGATTGCCGTCGGTGAGGCCGCAAAGCTGCTTCAGGTCGGAAAAGGCAAGCCCCTTCGGGTGGCCGATCAGCGACGTGACAATGCCGAGCCTGGCCTTTTCGTGAAAGACGCGGTCGAGCCCGTCATAGGCAAAGGGGGCATTTTCAGACCGGTTGGCCATCGTCGCCTCCATTGGCGGTTCGCAGAAGGACGGCCATCAGGCCCTGGCCGAGGGCGAAGGGCACGCCCATCATCCATGGCGACAGCTCGCGGCTGCCGCTTGCGAGGATGAACACCGCGATCCCGGCGAGGAGATACCAGGCGCCGGCGAGCCCAATGGAGCGCGGCAGGCTGCGCAAGGAGGCGAACAGGCCGAGCGCGACCAGGATCTGCCAGAGGCCGGGAAGGATCCAGACGGCGTCGGCCGCGTATTTCAGCACCGCCGCGGTCACCGCCGCGCCGGCGACGCCGGCCGGGAGAAACTGCTCGACGGCGGCAAGGATCATCGCATCGGCCATGCCGCCATGCAGGCGCCGCGACCGGGCGAGCATCTCCACGCCGACCAGCGCCACCGCGACGACGGCAACCGCGATCCAGCAAAGGACGAACCGCACCGGGCCGTCGGCCAGCACGGCCGGCCAGGCCGACTGGGCGACAGCAGCGACGAGCGCCAGGCCGCCAGTCACGGCAATGACCGCCGGGCCGAAGCCGCGGAACAGCGTGCCGGCGGCAAGCTGACTGCGGATGTTCGCAATATCCGTCAGGGCCTTGTCGAATTCGCCCATGCCGATCTCCCGCAAGCGCAAATAACTTTACTATACAAAGTACACGTCACTCCAAAGATTGGCAAGGGCGATCTGGCGGGCCGGACGAAAAAGCGGCGCCCGAGGGATTTGGGTGTTTTCGCTGACGTCTCGGACGGACGCCTCTCTGCCCTCGCGCGCCGTCATCCCCTCCCCTTGGAAAACGGCACGGACTTATGAATGTCCGTCATGAGTGTCTGCACTCTACGCGGCCTAATGCCGCCGGCTCCGGCGACATACATCAATAGAAACAATCACAAAGCCAAGGCCGCCCCGGGCATCCAAGGGGCGAGCGCGCCGGACCGGCGCCGGGCCTTGCGTTACGACAGGAGTTCAAGATGCGTTGGGAAAAACAGCAACTGGACGAGATCGCCAAGGCCGGGGATTTCCGGATCGCGCCGTTCCGGAAGGACGGCGAGACGCTCGGCACGCCCACCTATATCTGGTTCGTTACCGTCGGCGGCTCGCTCTACGTCAGGCCCTATAACGGCCGAAAATCGCGCTGGTACAAGGCCGCGGTGGAGCAGAAGGCCGGCGCCATCAAGGTCGATGGTACGACCCTCGACGTCGCCTTCGCGCCCGCCGACGCCGCCCTCAACGACAAGATCGATGCGGCCTATCGCAAGAAATACGCCGACAGCCGCTACCTTCCACCGATGATCTCGGAACGCACCCGCACCGCCACCGTCGAGGTGCTGCCGCGCGACCAGGGCTGAGCGAGCCTCTCGACGCCAGAACCACCAACACTTTTCGGGATCCGACGCCCGACGGGCATTTTCCAGGAGAACCCCACCCATGCCCCATGTCATCGTCAAGGCCTGGCCCGGCAAGAGCGAGGACCAGAAGACGCGCCTGGCGGAAGCCATCACCAGAAACGTCATGGAGATTTTCGACTACGGCCGGGACCCGGTCTCGGTCGCCATCGAAGAGGTCCCGGCGGAGCGCTGGAAAGAGGATGTCTACGATCCGGATATCGAAGCCTTTCCGGAACGGCTCTACAAGAAGCCCGGCTATCAGATGTAGCGGGCACGAAAAGAGCCGGGTGACAGGGATGTCGCCCGGCTCTTTCTTTTTGTCCAATGGACCGTGCAGCCCGACCTATTCGCCTTCGGGGTAATCCGTGGAGAGGGTCAGGTCCTTCCAGGTCTCGAAATTCTCGCGCAGCTCCTCCAGGCGGTCCATGGCGCGGCCATAGGCCTGGGCGCTCATCAGCAGCCGCAGCGGCGGGTTTTCCGCCTCATAGGCGGTGAGGACGGCCGCGGCCGCGCGCACCGGATCGCCGTCCTGGTGGC
Source organism: Rhodobium orientis (assembly GCF_003258835.1). Classification (GTDB taxonomy): domain Bacteria; phylum Pseudomonadota; class Alphaproteobacteria; order Rhizobiales; family Rhodobiaceae; genus Rhodobium; species Rhodobium orientis. Next base: position 57,589 of record NZ_NPEV01000003.1, read on the forward strand.
CCGAACCTTCTTTCAGGCCCTTTCTGAGCGCACCGGCGGTCTCGGCATAGTCGTCGATGACGGTCTTGGATTCGATGACGGAGCGTCCGGCCCAGTCGGTACGGAACCCGCCCGGCTCGATGATCGTCACCTTGATGCCGAGCGGCGCGACCTCCTTGGCCAGCGCCTCGGACAGCGCCTCGACCGCGAACTTGGTGGCGTTGTAGTAGCCGAGCGCCGGATAGGCGATCAGCCCGCCGATGGAGGAGAAGTTGAATATGTGGCCGCTGCGGCGGGCGCGCATGCCCGGCAGCACCTTCTGGGTCAGCGTGTTGAGGCCGAAGACGTTGGTCTCGAACTGGCGCCGGATCTCCGCGTCCTCGCCCTCCTCAATGGCCGAGAAATAGCCGTAGCCGGCATTGTTGACGAGAACGTCGATGCGCCCGAAACGGGCCTCGGCGTCGGCGACGGCCTTGTCGATCATCGCCGGGTCGGTGACGTCGAGCGTCAATGCAAGGGCCTTGTCCTCGTTGCCTTCCACGAGGTCGGCGATGCTCTCAAGGCGCCGGGCGGTCATTGCCACCGGAAAACCGCGCGAGAGCAGCAGCTTGGCGATCTCGCGGCCAAAGCCGGTCGAGCAACCGGTCACAAACCAGACGGGTTTGTCTGTCGACATGGTGTGTCCTTTCAAAAGTCAGGGTCTTGGGAAGAAGCGGCTTTGGCAGGTTTCCCCGCCTCAGCCGAAAGGCTTGGTCTTCAGCCAGTCCAGCGTCTCCTTCAGCGTCGTCGGAATATCGCGAAGGGTGACGCCGAGGCTGTCGCGGCGCGTGAAGTCGAACCCGGTCGGCATCTCCGGCTCGCCGTCGAGCGGCGCCGGCAGCGCCGAGGCTGGTACGTGCTTGCCGATCTCGGCATAGATGTCGCGCCAGGGCCAGCTGTCATAGACCGCGAAATAGCGCCCGGAGGCCTCAGGAGTCTCATAGCCGGCAAGGAACAGCGCCGCCACGTCGTCGAGGTGCGAGACGGACATGGAGCCGGCCGGCACCGTGTCGTGCCAGCCCTTCTTACCCTCCAGCATATCGGCGAGCGCCTTGTGGAAGGCGCGGTTCGCGTGTTCGGGCAGGATGGTCGGCCCCAGCATCATGGTCGGCAGGAAGATGACCAGCCGCTGGCCGTGCTCCTTGGCAAAGGCCCTGGCCGAGGCCTCCATCACGGTCTTTTCCGCCGCGGTGTATTTCTTCTGGGAAAGCTGGTGCTGGAGGTCGGAGGGGTGGTCGATCTCGTTCTTCACCGCCACCGGCTCGCGCGGATTGGTGCTGCTGGTCGAGGAACAGACGATGACGTTCTTCACGTCCTGACGGGCGGCGGCCTGCATGATGTTGAGACAGCCGTCCTCGATCGGCCGGATGATCTCGGCCCAGCCGCGATCCTCGTCCATCTCGCGGGCCGGCGTGCCGTCGCGGCCGGCATAGATCGGCACCAGGCAGGCAATGAAGACGGCGTCGCAGCCGGCAAGCGGGGCGTCGAAGTCGGCGCTTGTCGCCATATCGGCGGAATAGAGGGTCAAACGCTCCGCCGCGCCCGGCAGCGCCATCAGGTAGGGCGCCTTTTGCGGGTCGTCGGCATTCCTCAACGTGCCGTTGACGCGGAAACCGGCCGCCAGCGCGGCCTTGACGATATGCGAGCCCACGAGCCCGCTGGCGCCGACGACGCAAAGGGTCTTGTCGTTGTCGCTCATGTCGGTTCTCCCTTGGTGTCTGTCCGGTTCGGGCGGGAGCGGATCGGCGCCGCTGCGGGCAGGCGAAAAAAGTGCCGCCTGGGCGGCGGCCGACTCCCAGCCTCCGGAGAAATCGTCTCAACACAGATAATACCGCCATGCGGCGGCGTGTAGGCGCGCGCGGCGGCAATGAGACATGAGTGCCGTTCATGAATGGGATTTTCCGGAAAACCGGCATCCGGCGAGAATCCGGACGCATTCCGATTTCTTTAAACGCTTCAGGCAGCTCTTCGTTCCATGAGTGAGATCGATAAGTGCAATGAGCTAGGGAGAACTACAGATACCGGGAGGGCACCCTACCCTTTCACACATGCATCCGTCTGAATGACGCGGACCGACAGGAAGGACTTTTCATGAGCCCACCCATCCAATTCGAACTTCGGCGCCGAACGCTGCTTGCCGGAACGGCAGCGGGCGCCGTGACCGCGGCCCTCGGCCGCTTCGGCATCGACAAGGCGAGTGCCGCGACAGGCGGTTCCGGCGATGCCGCCCCGGTCGGCCCGGAAACCAGCACCGTCACGCTGACGGTCAATGGCGAAAAGCACGAGCTGACCCTCGACAACCGCACCACGCTGCTCGATGCCCTGCGCGAGCACCTGCACCTCACCGGCACCAAGAAGGGCTGCGACCACGGCCAGTGCGGCGCCTGCACCTGCACGGTGAACGGCACCCGCGTCAATTCCTGCCTCAGCCTTGCCGCCATGCATGACGGCGACGAGATCGAGACCATCGAGGGCATCGGCACGCCGGACAACATGGACCCGATGCAGGCCGCGTTCCTAGAGCATGACGGCTTCCAGTGCGGCTACTGCACGCCCGGCCAGATCACCTCGGCCCGCGCGGTGCTTGAGGAGATCCGCAGCGGCGTTCCCTCGCACGTGACCGGCGATCTTACCGCCGCTATCACGCTCACCGATGCGGAGGTCCGCGAGCGCATGTCCGGCAACATCTGCCGCTGCGGCGCCTATTCGAACATTCTCGCCGCCATCACCCAGGTCGCGGAGGAACAGTCGTGAAAGCCTTTTCCTACGAAAAAATGACCGATCCGGCCAAGGCCGCGGCCCGCGCCGCCGAGGTCGAGGGAGCAAAATTCCTCGCCGGCGGCACCAACCTCCTCGACCTCATGAAGCTTGAGATCGAGGCGCCGGTGCACATCATCGACGTCAACGGGCTCGGCCTCGACGAGATTACGGAAACCGAGGACGGCGGCCTTCGTATCGGCACGCTCGTCAGCAATACGGCGCTGTCCGCCGATGCCCGCATCCGGCGCGAATATCCGCTGCTGACGCGGGCGATCGCCGCGGGCGCCTCCGGCCAGCTTCGCAACAAGGCGACGACGGGCGGCAACCTCCTGCAGCGCACGCGCTGCCCGTATTTCTATGACCCGGACCAGCCCTGTAACAAGCGCAAGCCCGGCTCCGGCTGTGCGGCGCTTTCCAAGGGCGCCTTCTCGCGCCAGCTCGGCATCATTGGCACCTCGGATGCCTGCATCGCGACGCATCCTTCCGACATGGCCGTTGCCATGCGGGCGCTCGATGCCACCGTGGAGACCGTGACGCCGACCGGCATGACCCGCCGCATCGCGCTGGAGGACCTGCACGTCCTGCCGGGCGACACGCCCGACAAGGAAACGTCGCTTCTCCCCGGCGAGCTGATCACCGCGGTGACGCTGCCCGCCCCCGTCGGCGGCGCGCAGAAATATCACAAGGTGCGCGACCGGGCGTCCTACGCCTTCGCGCTCGTCTCGGTCGCCCTGATCCGCCAGCCGGACGGCAGCGGACGCGTGGCGCTCGGCGGCGTCGCCCCGAAGCCCTGGCGTTCCCTTGAGGCCGATGCGGAGCTGCCGAACGGCGCCCGCGCGGTGATGACCAAGCTGCTTAACGGCGCCCGCCCGACGGAAGAGAACGCCTTCAAGATCACCCTGGCCGAGCGCACGCTCGCCGCCATGCTGGCAGAGGAGTAAATCCCATGGAATTCAATCAACCGGCAGGAAACAACCTCTTCGACAATGCCCGCGTGGTCGGCAAGCCGCTCAACCGGATCGACGGACCGCTGAAGGTCACCGGCACCGCGCCTTACGCCTATGAACGGCACGACGTGGTGGCGAACCAGCTCTACGGCTATCCGGTCGGCAGCGCGATCTCGCACGGGCGCATCGTCAGCATGGAGACGGAAGCCGCCAAGGCGTCGCCCGGCGTGCGCGCGGTGGTGACGACCCTGGACATCGAGCCGCTCGGCATCTGGAACTACAACGTCGCCCGCCTCTTCGGCGGCGATAAGGTGGAGCACTACCACCAGGCGATCGCGGTCGTCGTTGCCGACACGTTCGAACAGGCACGTGCCGCCGCCGCCCTCATCGAGACCGAGTATGAGGAAGGCGAGCCCGCCGACTTCGACCTCGACGCGGCCTTTGAGCGCGTCGAAGGGTCGGGCGAGCCCGGCACCCTCGTCGGCGACGTGGAAGGGGCCTTCCGAAGTGCCGCGGCCGTGGTCGACCAGAAGTATCGCACGCCGTCCCAGACCCACGCGATGATGGAGCCGCACGCGGCGATCGTCGACTGGTCGGACGGCGGCGAGATGACCGTGTGGACCTCGAACCAGATGATCGAGTGGAACCGGCAGTCGCTGGCCACGAATTTCGACATAGACCCGGACACCATCCGCGTGGAGAGCCCCTATATCGGCGGCGGCTTCGGCGGCAAGCTGTGGCTGCGCGCCGACGAGGTTTTGGCGGCCATCGGCTCACGCGCCGCAAAGGCGCCAGTCAAGCTGGCGCTGCCGCGGCCGTTCATGATGAACAACACCACCCACCGGTCCGCCACCGTCCAGCGCATCCGGCTCGCCGCCGGAGCGGACGGCAAGCTGACCGGCATCTGGCACGAGGCGGCCTCCCACTCCCTGCCGGGCGGGCGCGGCGAGAACGCAACGGCGCAGACGCCGTTCTTCTATGCCGCGCCCAACCGCCGGGTGCAGCACCACATCATCGAGATGTCGCTGCCGGAAGCCTCAGACATGCGCGCGCCCGGCGAGGCCTCCGGCCTGATGGCGCTGGAAGTCGCCATGGACGAGATGGCCGAGGCGCTGGAGATGGACCCGGTCGAGTTCCGCATCCTCAACGACACGCAGGTCAATCCGTCCGACCCGGACCAGCCATTCTCCGAGCGGCATTTCGTGGAATGCCTGAAGCGCGGCGCGGAGGCCTTCGGCTGGAACGACCGCAACCGGACACCGGCCGGCAAGCGCGAGGGCCAGTGGCTGATCGGCCACGGCATGGCCGGGGCCTATCGCGGCGCGCCGACGCTGAATTCCGGCGCACGGGTGCGGCTGTCGGGCGGTAAACTCATCGTCGAGACGGACATGACCGATATCGGCACCGGCTCCTACACCATCCTTGCCCAGACGGCGGCGGAAGTGATGGGGCTGACGGTCGAGGATGTGGACATGCGCCTCGGCAACAGCGCCTATCCGGTCTCGTCCGGCTCCGGCGGCCAGTTCGGCGCGGCCAGTTCCACCGCCGGCGTCTATGCGGCGTGCCTGGCGCTGCGCGAGAAGATCGCGGAGCGGCTGAAGGTCGAGGATCCGGAGTTCCGTGACGGCCGGGTCATCGCCGGCGACAGCGACACGGCGCTCGCCGACCTCGACGGCGAGATCGTTGCCGAGGACACGATGAAATTCGGTGATTTCAAGAAGGGGTACAAGCTCGCCACCTTCGGCGCCCATTTCGTCGAGGTCGCTGTCCATCGCGGCAGCGGCGAGATCCGCGTACGCCGCATGGTGGCGGTCGCCGATTCGGGACGCATCCTCAATCCGATCACGGCGCGCAGCCAGGTGATCGGCGGCATGACCATGGGCGTCGGCGCGGCGCTGTCTGAGGAAATGGCGCTGGATACGGGTCGCGGCATGTTCGCCAACCACGACCTTGCCGGCTACGAGGTCGCCGTCCATGCGGACATCCCCGAGCAGGAAGTGATCTTCCTGGACACGGTCGACGAGATATCGTCGCCGCTGAAGGCGAAGGGCGTCGGCGAACTGGGGCTGTGCGGCGTTGCCGCTGCGGTCGCCAATGCGGTCTATAACGCCACCGGCGTGCGCGTGCGCGACTATCCGGTCACGCTCGACAAGATCATCGACCGGATGCCGGCCGTCTGATCGCTCGCCGCAGCAAGTGCTACCACGACAAGGGGGCGTTCGCCGGCAAGGCGGGCGCCCTCGTCGCGTGTTGTTTAGGCCCGTATTCTTGTCCGAAAACCGGTTTCCACGTTTCGCTGACGCGGACCTTCGGTTCGGGAATACGCTAGTGCGTGCGCAGCCATTCGCGGGCGGAGCGCTGGGCGTCGGCGATCTCGGCGGCCGACAGTTCGCCGGCGACTTCCTGGCGATACTGCACCGCCTCGCGCTTGCCCTTCATGGCCGCCAGGTTGAACCACTTGTGGGCGGAGACGAGATCCGGCTCGGCCTCGCGGCCGATGGAGCACATCATGCCGAGGCGGAAGAAGATGTCGCCGCTGGCATCGTCGTGACCCATCGCGGCAAGGTCGGCACTGTTGATTTCAAATCGAGCCATCGAACACTACTCCCGTTTCATCTGTTCTCGATGTCGCTTCTATTGGGCTTCTGCCCGCGTTTGATGGGATGAGTGTGCCCAAGGCCCTTGAATCACGGGTTAAGCTTTGAGCTTAATTTTTGAAAAACAAACCTAAAATTCTTTGTAAAATTTACGGAGGATTCAGATTGAATCGCCGGAAAGCCGAAAGGACTCAAGGTCCCGCAGATTCAATTCGACCGATACCTGAAACCGACTGTTAAACATCGACCAATGAAACCCGCGGGCGAGTGCGTCTTTTCTCGCCGGGATCGGCCGGAGAACCTTGCCGTTTCCGCCACAGTTTCGTCTGCAAGAAAGCTGATCATGCGGTTCATGCCCGGTTCATTGCCCGGCCCCTAGGGTCCGGATCAACAGAACGGCGGGCCATTGCCCGCAGAGCGCTTTCTTTCCTTTCGGGAGATCAACGACATGATCGCACGCACCGCCTCCACCGCCCTTGTTGCCGCCGGCACTCTTTTCGGCGCGCTCTCGCTCTCCCCGGCGCTCGCGCAACAGGGCGGAGACGCTATCCTCGGCTTCTGGAAGACGCCGCACGGCGCCACCGTGGAGGTCGTCCCCTGCGCCACCGGCATCTGCGGCGACATCGTGGAAATGGATGCCCAGGACGGCGTTCCGGGGCCTCAGGTGCGCGACGTCAACCACCCGAACCCGGATCGCCGCGACCGCAAGCTCCTCGGCACGCGGATCATGCGCAAGGTCGTCAAGACCGGTCCGAACGAGTGGAAGGGCCGCGCCTACCATCCCAAGCACGGCCTCAGGATGGCGCCGACCATCACGCTTGTCGGCGACGGCCGGATGAAGCTGACCGCCTGCCTGAAGAAGGCGCCGTCGATCTGCCAGGACGAATACTGGCAGCGGGTCAACGGCTCCTGATCAAGGAAAACGACTGCAGAAGGACAAGGAGCGGCGCCACACGCCGCTCCTTTTTTGTTGGCGTTGGGCCCGGCTCAGTCCCGCGCGCGCTGGCCGAACAGCACGGACTGGGCGCCCTTATCGGCGGAGAGGTTGAACTTCTCGCGCTCCGCCTTGCCGACCTCGAAGCCGCGCTGCACCGCAGGGCGGGCGTTCATCGCCTCGAACCAGCGCTTCAGGTGCGGGAAGTCGGCAATGTCCTGGCCCTGGTTCTCATAGGGCCGGATCCAGCCGATTGACGCCATGTCGGCGATGGAATAGTCGCCGGCGAGGTACTCCCGGTCGGCAAGGCGCTTGTTGATGACGCCGTAGAGCCGGTTGACCTCGTTGGTGTAGCGGTCGATGGCGTAGGGGACCTTTTCCGGCGCGTACTGGCGGAAATGGTGGGCCTGGCCGGCCATCGGTCCGAGCCCGCCCATCTGCCACATCAGCCACTGTTCGACCTCAACCCGGCCGCGCTCGTCGGCGGGGTAGAACTTGCCGAACTTGCGGCCGAGATAAAGGAGGATGGCGCCGGACTCAAAGACCGAGATCGGCGACCCGTCCGGGCCTTCCGGATCGATGATCGCCGGCATGCGGTTGTTCGGCGAGATCGCCAGGAACTCCGGCTTGAACTGGTCGCCCTGGCCGATATTGATCATGTTCAGGTTGTAGGGAGTACCGAGCTCTTCCAGCATGATGGAAATCTTCCATCCGTTCGGCGTCGGCCAGTAGAAAAGCTCGATCGGTGTTGTCTGCTGCATGGTCCCTCTTTTCCTTCACTCCGGCCTGTCGCCGGGCACGCTGTTGCAGCGCGTTCAGCGGCAGAGGATAGCGGGGGACGATGACATTTCCAGCCTCAGGCGGCCGTTTCCTCCATCACCCTTGCGGGAGCGCCTTTCGCGGCGTCGTCGGAGAGCGGGCCGGCGCCGGCCAGCACCTGGTGCAGGGCCCGGGCGCGACCGAGAACGGTTTCAGGCTCGGTCTCGGCCGGGGTCAGCAGCACGCGGCCCCCGGCGGCGGCGCGTCCGACGGCCGGTGCGGCGGTGAGCGAAATGACGGCGGGGGCGAGAATCAGCGGCACCGTCACCGGCCACAGCCAGACCAGCAGTTTCGGGGCGAAGAACCAGGCGACGGTCATCGCGGCGATGCCGGTCAGCATCATCCACCAGGTGGCTTTCAGCCCGGTCCACAGGCCGACCGAGCCGTCCGAGCGGTTTGCCGCCGGCCAGCCGCTGTCGCGGCCGCTGAGCACCTGCAGCACCGAGCGGGTCTGGAACATCATGTTGATGGGCGCGACGATGCTGGACAGCACCAGTTCGATGACGGCGCTGGAGACCATCGCCGCCTTGCCGCCGAACGGCCTCAGATTCTCCTGGACGAGGCCGCGCCAGACGATCAGCGCCTTCGGCAGCACCAGGAGGGCGACGATGCCGAGCACCAGGATGATCGCCTTGTTGCGCTCCGGCTGTGGGAACACGGGCTGGCCGCTGCCCTCGATCGGGAAATAGACCGGTGCGGGGGCGACAATGACGGCCATCAGGCTGGCGATCAGGAACAGCGCCCACATCGGCGAGGCGAGATAGGACAAGATCCCCTGCACGAGCGAGGTGCGGCTCCAATAGGGCATGCCCGGCGTGCCGATGATCTTGGAATGCTGCAGATTTCCCTGGCACCAGCGGCGGTCGCGCTTGGCGTATTCCAGGAGGTTGGCCGGCGCTTCCTCGTAGGAGCCGCCGAGATCCGGATCGACCCGCACCTTCCAGCTGTTGCGGGCGAGCAGCGCGGCCTCGACGAAGTCGTGGCTCAGGACGTCGCCGCCGAAGGGCGGTTTTCCCGGCAGGGTCGGCAGGCCGCAGGAGCCGGCGAAGGCCTCGATGCGGATCAGCGCATTGTGGCCCCAGAACGGGCCCTGGCGGCCCTGCAGGGCAGCAATGCCCCGAGTGAAGATCGGCGCGTAAAGGGCGGCGGAGAACTGCAGCGCACGGCCGAATAGCGACGACTGGCCGGTGACCACCGGCAGGGTCTGCAACAGGCCGAGCTTGGGGTCGGCGTCCATGCGCCGGACCATTTCCAGGATGGTCTGCGCGCTCATCACGCTGTCGGCGTCGAGCACCAGCATGGATCCGTAGGCGCCGCCGGAGGTGGTGACGAACGACTTGATGTTGCCGGCCTTGCGGCCGGTATTTTCCGTGCGGCGGCGATAGAAGATGCGGTTGCCGGCACCGAAGCGGGTCAGAACGTCGCGATAGAGCCGCTTTTCCTCTTCCGCGCGCTGCTCGTTGGTGCTGTCGGACAGGATGTGGAAATCGAACGCATCGCCATGCCCGCTCGCCTGGATTTCCTCATACATGGCAAGGACGTTGGCAAAGACCGCCGAGGCGTCCTCATTGTAGACGGGCATCAATACGGCCACGCGCTGGGCGGGGCCGCCCCAGTCGTCCGCCGTGCCGCGCGGCTCCATCGGGAAGATGAGGCCGAGGACGGCGGTACAGGCGCCCCAGGCGAGCCAGCCGGTGGTCGCCGCCAGGAGCACGACGCGCACGGCATCGAGCGCGTCAAACCCGTCGGAGGCGACGACGTCGAGGAACAACCCCATGGCGATCGCCGTCAGGACGACGGTCAGCACGACCGCGCCGAGGCGACGGATGTGGATCGATAAGGGTTCGGGCGTCGGCTGGAACGGGGCGCGCACGGTCCTGAGGTCCTGATATCTGGATGGGAGATGCGCGCCTTAGCGGGCGCGCACCCGGATACGGCGCCAGGAAAGCACCGGGACGGAAATCTCCCGCGGCTGCCAGCCGAGTTCCTGGGCGGGCATCACCATCGGCGCACGGGGCGGCGGCATGTCGAGAGCCGCCTCGATGGCCGTGATGGTGCCCCGCTCGGCGGTGTCCGTCGCCACCGCATAGGCGTCGACGTCCTGCAGGCCGAGACGGCCGGCCGCGTCGTGGATCATCTCCGGGGCAGCGGACGGCTCCAGGTCGCCGCGGCCGAGCCGCGTCAGCCAGACGCCATAGGCAACGGTTTCGGTCCGCTCTGCCGCGTCGGGAAAACGGGCGGCATCGGTAGCGGGCGGGGTGTCAATCTCCAGAAGGGTCATTCTACACTCCATTGGTACAGCCAGGTTTCGCTCAAACGAGCGTCCTCGAAGGTTAGATAGGCACGTAATTCGACCGGATCGTCGCTGGAGCGGCGCACATCGGCGATGAGGCGCCAGCAATCTTCATGCGGCATCCGCTGCACGACCGTGGAGACGATCTCCGCGTTCGAGGCCTCCAGATGCGGCTTGACGGCCGCATCCTTCGGCAGGTTGGAAAGCACACCGCCGCGGAAATCGACGACGAACTTGCGCATCTCCGGATCGATCTCGAGGCCCGCGACGCCGCCGTGACCGGTGTGGGTCGCGATGACCTCGGCAAGGTCGGTGCTGCCGGAGCGGTCGCCCCAGCGCATGCGGTAGCGGTATTCCCTCTCGTCGCCCGCTTCCGGCTCCTTAGCCGGCTGCCAGAAGGCGACGATGTTGTCGTTGGTCTCGCTGTCGCTGGGGATTTCGGCCAGGACCACGCGGCCCTGCCCCCAGTCGTTGAGCGGCTCGATCCAGGCCGTCGGGCGCCGTTCGTAATGCGCCTCAAGGTCCTGGTAGTTGCCGAATTCGCGGTCGCGCTGGGCGAGGCCAAAACCCTTGGGATTGGCGACGCGGAAGAAGCTGACCCGCAGCGAGCCCGGATTGCGCAGCGGCCGGACCGCCTGCTCGTCATTGCCGTTGAGGATGACCAGCGTGTCGCTGTCATGCACTTCGGGGCGGTAGTCGTCGAAGCCACGGTCGTCGTTTTCCCCGAACAGATACATACTCGTCAGGGGGGCAACACCCAAACGGTCGATCCGGTTCCGGAAAAAGAGTCGTGCCGTGACGTCGACAACGGTTTCGTCGCCCGGCGTGATCTCGAAAGCATAGGCGCCGGTGACGCGCGGGCTCTCAAGGCTCGCCCACAGGCGGATGGTGCGCTCGTCGACGCCCGGCGGGGCGATGTAGAACGCGGTGAAGGCCGGAAACTCCTCCGGCTCGGACGATGCCGTATCGATGGCAAGGCCGCGGGACGACAGGCCATAGACCGACTGCCGGCCGAGGGCGCGGAAATAGCTGGCGCCGAGGAACGCGACCACCTCGTCCATATAGTCCGGACGCTTCAGCGGATAGTGCAGGCGGAAACCGGCCACGCCCGGCATCTCGAAATCGTCGAATTCGGTCTCGTCGAGCGGCGCGTCGTAGCGGAAATCGTGGCCGGTGAAGGCGACCGGATCGGCGCGGTCGTCGCGCACCTCGTAGATCGTCACCGGCTGCTTGAACAACCAGCCAGGATGGAACGCCTGGAGCTGGTAGCGCGCGCCGGTGTCGCGCCACAGGGAATGGTCGGGACGGAAACGGATCGCGCGGTGCTGGTCATAGGTGAGCGATTGCACCTTTTCCGGCAGCGGCGATTCCGGCTTTTGCCATGCCTCCTTGGCCTTGGCACGCATGCGCTCGGTCAGGATATCGAACGAGAAGGCCTCGCCCGCCTCCGGCCTGGTGGTGGCCGCAAAAGCGCGCGAAAGCGGAAGGGACACGCCTCCGGCCAAACTCAAAAAACTAACGCTGGACTGCAGGAACCGGCGACGGTCCATCAGTAACACCCCCGACTAAATTTCGCCCAAGCAGGGGTTGAAGGCCCCTTGCAGCCACTAGCCTAGTGTCAAAAATGCGGCGAAAACACGAAACGACGTGCCCGTATAACGTCGAAACGGGGATTTGGTTCCGATTTTTCGCGAGCTAAATTGTTGCAGCGCCATATAGTGAAATCCGGTTTCATTACAACAGGGTGACGGAATCCGAAATTCCGCGGAAACGCGCTGCAACAGGGCAAAAGGGGCGTGCGGCGGGCCGCCGCGCCCCCCAAAAAATTAGGTCCTGGGAAAAATACCTAGTGAGCCGCCACCAACATAGAGGATTACCGCAAGGTTTCGGTGGCAATGCAGAACACAACCGCTGCGCCGCCGCGGCGGGTCGTGCCGTCACGCGCGCAAAATGCCGACCGCGGGGCCGACCAACGGCCGGCTCCGGGCCGATCAGTCGATGCCGATCTTCTTCTTCAGCAGGTCGTTGACGGCCTGCGGGTTGGCCTTGCCGCCGGACGCCTTCATCACCTGGCCGACAAACCAGCCGACGAGGCCCGGCTTTTCGCGGGCCTGCTCGACCTTTTCGGGATTGGCGGCGATCACCTCGTCGACGACCTTCTCGATGGCGCCGAGGTCGGTGACCTGCTTCATGCCGCGTTTCTCGACGATCTCGGCCGGATCGCCGCCCTCGGCCCAGACGATCTCAAAGACGTCCTTGGCGATCTTGCCGGAGATGGTGCCGTCCTGGACGAGGTCGATGACGCCGCCGACCTGCTCGGCCGAGACCGGGCTCGCGGAAATATCCCGGCCTTCCTTATTGAGGCGGCCGAAGAGCTCGTTGATCACCCAGTTGGCGGCCTGCTTGGCGTCGCGGCCCTTGGCGACCTTCTCGAAGAAGTCCGCCGATTCCCGGTCGACGACGAGGATGTCGGCGTCATAGGGCGACAGCCCGTAGTCGGCGATGAAGCGGGCGCGCTTGTCGTCCGGCAGCTCCGGCAGGCCGACCTTCAGGGCCTCCACATAGGCGTCGTCGAACTCCAGCGGCAACAGGTCCGGGTCCGGGAAGTAGCGGTAGTCGTGCGCCTCCTCCTTGGAGCGCATGGAGCGGGTCTCGCCCTTTGCCGGATCGAACAGGCGGGTTTCCTGGTCGATTGTGCCGCCGTCCTCCAGGATGCCGATCTGGCGGCGCGCCTCGTATTCGATCGCCTGGCCGGCAAAGCGCATGGAGTTGACGTTTTTGATCTCGCAGCGGGTGCCGAAGCCCTCGCCCGGCCGGCGCACCGAGACGTTGACGTCGGCGCGCAGGTTTCCCTTTTCCATGTCGGCGTCGGACGAGCCGATATAGCGCAGAATGGTGCGCAGCTTGGAGATGTAGGCCTTGGCCTCGTCGGAGGAGCGCATGTCGGGCTTGGAGACGATCTCCATCAGCGCCACGCCGGACCGGTTGAGGTCGACATAAGACTTGGTCGGATGCAGATCGTGGATCGACTTGCCGGCGTCCTGTTCCAGGTGCAGGCGCTCGATGCCGATGCGGATCTCCTCGCCGTCCCCCAACTCCAGGATGACCTCGCCCTCGCCGACGATCGGCTGCTTGAACTGGGAGATCTGGTAGCCCTGGGGCAGGTCCGGATAGAAGTAGTTCTTGCGGTCGAAGACGCTCTTGTTGTTGATCTCGGCCTTCAGGCCGAGGCCGGTGCGGATCGCCTGCTTGACGCATTCCTCGTTGATCACCGGCAGCATGCCGGGCATCGCCGCATCGACCAGCGAGACGTGGTCGTTGGGGCTGGCGCCGAACTCGGTCGACGAGCCGGAAAACAGCTTCGCCTCGGACTGCACCTGGGCATGGACTTCCAGGCCGATGATGATTTCCCAGTCGCCGGTGGCGCCCTTGACCAGGTTCTTCGGATTGGTGTTGCGGGTATCGACGAGGGTCATTGCCGGGCCTTGCTCAGAGTCGTTCGGTGGGTATCTCGCTTTCCTTTAGCGCAATGCGGCCCGGTGGGAAAGAACGACGCTTGACCGGCGCAACCGGCAGGCGTATTTCAGCGGCCATTCCCATCGGAGCTTTTATGCGCCTCGACACAACAGCCCGGTAAGACCCCGCCCGAAAGCGCGGCGGGGGATTTTCCAAAACGGCACGGCATCCGGCCGGACCGACGGGTTTTTCGTGGGCTTTTTTCCGATCTCCCGATCCTGATCCGTCCATCCAACCGGTAAGCGCCCCGGGGCTTTCGCATGTCTTTTTCGAGCGATCCCGGCGCCGGCCGTGCTCTTAGAGGGCGCGTGTCCTTTCCCGAACTCCATAGCCCATTCGCAAGCGAGCCTTCGGTTCGGGGAACACGCGTGAGGCATATGCCTTACGGGATCTTTTCCGATGAACATTTCAAGGACCGAACAGCGGATCCTGCACGCCCTCGCCCAGGGCGGCCTGATCCGCGTCATACGCGACGACGACGCCAAGAAGATCGTCGACGTCGACTGCCTCAACCGCGACGGCTGGCGCCTTGCCGACTGCAAGCTCGACACCTTCCGCCGGCTGAAGAAGCGGCGCCTGATCCTCTCCAGGGGCGGCAAGCCCTACGAGATCTCGCCGCTCGGCATTCGTACCGTCAGGGCGCAGCTCGACAATCGGTGACAAAAGGCACGAGGAGACCCCGGGCGTCCGCGTCCGGGGTCTTTCGGTTTGTTCCCAGAGGACTGGATTGCCGCGTCGGCCTTACGGCCTCCTCGCAATGACGTTGAAAGGATTGAGAAAACCGTCATTGCGAGCGGAGCGAAGCAATCCAGACTTCCTACAGCTCCAGCGTCAGAAACACCGTCAGCGGACCCGCCTTGTAGTCCCCGAAGGCGTCGCGGTCGGTGAAGCCGGCGCTGCGGTAGAGCGCGACGGCCGGGGCGAAGGCTTCGAAGGAGCCGGTCTCAAGGCTGAGGTGGCGGTAGCCGCGGGTTCTGGCTTCGGCGATGATGTGGCCGAGCATCTTTTTCGCCAGCCCCCGGCCCCGGTGTCTCTTCACCGTGTGCATGGACTTGACCTCGCCGTGTTCGGCATCGAGTTCGCGGAGCGCCCCGCAGCCGAGGAGATCATCCCCCTCCCACATGCTCCAGAAGGTGATCGAGGGGTCTCTCAACTTTTCCACGTCGAGGGCGTGCCTGGCCTCGACGGGCGTCGTTGCCACGGCAAAGGCCATGTGGTCGGCCAGGAGTTTCAGGATCTCCGGGCCTTCCAGCGGGTCCCGTCGTATCTCCACCATCGCCCCTCCCCGCTCAGGCCGGCTCGACCGGCTTGCCGCGCTCGATGTCGGCCTGCATGCGCAGCTTCTTCTGGTAGCGCGACTGGACGATGTCGATGACGACCATGACGCCGATGACGAAGTAGAAGGTCGACTTGGCCATCGGCTCGACGACATAGCCGAAGAGGTGCAGGTGGCCGAGATGGCCGCCCTCCGACAAGAGCATGACGCCGACGATGAACAGGATGAAGAGGCCGAGCACCTCGTACATGCGGTTCTTCTTGAGGAACTCGGAGACGTAATCGGCCAAGAAGATCATCATCAGGCCGGAGATGACGATGGCCGCGGCCATGATCCAGAACACCTTGGTGAGCGCTAGCGCCGAGAGGATCGAATCGAAGGAAAAGACCAGGTTCATGGCGACGATCCAGGTGATCGCACTGGCGACGGACCGCGGCGTGCGGGCCTTGTGGTCGCCGATCTCCTCGATGATCAGCATGTGCGAGATCTCCTTCATCGCCGTATAGATGATGAAGGCGCCGCCGACGAGAACGATCATGGTGTGGACGTTGAACGTCCCCTCCACGATGCCCGGCCAGTCGATGGTGGCAAACGGCTCCTGGAAATACTCGATCGCGCGCATGACGACGAAGAGCAGGATCAGCCGCAGGACGATCGCCAGGCCGATGCCGGCCCGGCGCACGAAGGCCTGCCGGTCGAGCGCCACGCGCTTCGATTCGATGGAGATGTAGAGCAGGTTGTCGAAGCCGAGCACGGCCTGCAGCAGCACCAGCATGGCCAGCGTGAACCAGGCGTCGATCGAAAAAAGGCCTTCCATCCGCTCTATCTCCCCATCGGCAAAATGACGGAGAAAAACCCACCACAGTTCCGGTAACGGGGCAAGTCGGCTATAGGCGGTTTTCTGGAAACCTGGGAGGACGCGGATGAAGGCATGGTTCGCGACGAGATCGGCCGGCTTTTACTGGATCGCCGGGGCGGGCCTGGTCGCGCTGACGGCCGCGATCCTTCTTGCCATGGGCCGCAACCCGATCTGCACCTGCGGGACGGTGAAGCTCTGGCACGGCGTGGTCATGTCCTCGGAGAACTCCCAGCACCTTTCGGACTGGTACACGCCCTCGCACATCATCCACGGCATGATCTTCTACTGGTTGACGGGCCTCGTCCTGCCCGGCTGGCGGATTGGTGCCCGCGCCCTCGTCGCCATCGTCATCGAGGCCGCCTGGGAGATCTTCGAGAACTCCGACCTAATCATCAACCGCTACCGCGAGGCGACGATCTCGCTCGACTATTTCGGTGACAGCGTCATCAACTCCGTCAGCGACGTGGCGTTCATGTTTGTCGGCTTCTACCTGGCGCTGAGGCTGCCGGTGGCGGTCACCATCGCGCTCGCCATCGTCTTTGAGATCGTCGTCGGCCTCGTCATCCGCGACAACCTCACACTCAACGTGCTGATGCTGGTCTATCCGATCGATGCTGTGAAGACCTGGCAGGCGGGCGGGTGATGCGGACCCCTCACCCGTTGGCTTTGCCCGCGTCCCTGTCCCGGTCGCGGGTCATGCGCCGTCGGAAGTCGTTCCAGGCGATGGGCAGCGTCACCAGATAGGCAAGCACCCCGAGCGACAGCATGACGAAGGGATAGGAGACGACCAGCGCCACCGTCATCACCACGGCGACCAGCAGCGGCAGCACCACGTTGCGGTGGACCCGGGCACCGATCCGCTTGCCGGAATAGGTCGGCAGGTTGGAGACCATCATGAAGGCGGTGAAGAGGATGTGGAGGATCACCGGCACGACGATGTAGACGTCGGCGGTCACGAGGTCCAGCAGTGCCAGATAGACCGGCAACAGCACGGTCAGAGCACCGGCCGGAGCCGGCATGCCGACGAAGAAGTCGACCTGCCAGTGCCGTCGCTCGGCCGCATCGTCGAGGGCGACGTTGAAGCGGGCGAGCCGCAAGGCCGCGGCAATCGCGAAGATGAGGACGACGATCCAGCCGAGCCCCCGCGCCTCGTTCAACAACCAGATATAGAGGATGATCGCCGGGGCGACGCCGAAATTGACGAAGTCGGCGAGTGAGTCGAGTTCCGCGCCGAAGCGCGAGGTGCCCTTGAGCAGCCTGGCGACGCGGCCGTCGACGGCATCGAGAAGGGCGGCGAGCAGGATCGCGGCAATCGCCCAGTCGAAGCGGCTTTCCAGCGCCATGCGGATGGCGGTGAGGCCGGAACAGAGCGCCAGCAGCGTCACCACATTGGGAAGAATGACCCGCAGCGGCAGGCGGCGGAAGCGGTAGCGCCTGGAGCGGCGCCGGCGGCCGGGATCGAAGGGCGGAAAGAGCCAGTCCATCCTAGTCGACCCGGCTTGAGACGGGCGCCTGGGTGCGGCCGGTGAGGTCGGCAAGCGGCGTCTCGCCGGCGATGGCGCGCTGGCCTTCCGAGACCAGCGGGCGCACGCCCTCCGGCAGGTAGACGTCGAGGCGCGAGCCGAAACGGATGAGGCCGAAGCGCTCGCCGATTTCCACCGTCTCGCCCTCCGTCTTGAACGAAACAATGCGCCTTGCCACCAGACCGGCGATCTGGACGACGCCGATCCGCGCGCCTGCCGCCGTCTCGATGATGAGGCCGTTGCGCTCGTTGTCCTCGCTCGCCTTGTCGAGGTCGGCGTTGAGGAAGATGCCGCCCTTATAGGCGATGCGGGCGAGCCGCCCGCCGACGGGGGCGCGGTTCACATGGACGTCGAAGACGCTCATGAAGACGGAAATGCGGGTCAGCGGTGTGTCGGAAAGGCCCAGTTCCGGCGGCGGCATCGCCGGGCCGATGAAGGAGACCCGGCCGTCGGCCGGCGAGACCACCATGCCCTCGGCGACGGGTGTGACGCGCTGGGGATCACGGAAGAAGTAGGCGACCCAGCCGGTCAGGAACAGACCGATCCAGAAGATCGGCGTGACGAACCAGCCGATCAGCAGCGTCGCGGCGGCGGCAATGGCGATGAACGGCCGGCCTTCCGGGTGGATCGGCGTCAGCGTCTTGGAAATCGTGTCGATCAGCGAGGACATGGGCGGTCTCGAGGCTCCCTTGGTCCGGGCGGCTTTCTTTGGCCGCGCCGACGCTCCGGTGTGCCATGGCAAGGGATCGATGTGAAGGCCCGTTCCTCAGCGCGAGATACGCTCGGCGTCCGGCTCGTGGGCCGCATCGCGGTCGCGGTCCCTGTCTGGATCGGCGTCCTCGCCGGCCTTGGCGAGGGCGTACTCCTCCTCCTGGGCGATCCGCAGCCGCTCCTCGGCCTCGTCGGCTTCGCGCTGGCGCTCCCACATGGAGGCGTAGAGCCCGTTCTTGTCCAGGAGCGCGCCGTGGGTGCCCCGTTCGGCGATCTCGCCCGCTTCAAGGACGACGATTTCGTCGGCGCCGACCACGGTCGACAGCCGGTGCGCGATGACGAGGCTGGTGCGGCCGCGCGAGACGGTGTCGAGCGCTGCCTGGATTTCCCGCTCGGTGTGGGTGTCGAGCGCCGAGGTCGCCTCGTCGAGCACCAGGATCGGCGGCGCCTTGAGGATGGTGCGGGCGATCGCCACGCGCTGCTTCTCGCCGCCGGAGAGCTTCAGGCCGCGCTCGCCGACCTCGCTGTCGAAGCCGCGCGGCAGGGTCTCGATGAAGCCGGCGATCTGGGCCATCCTGGCGGCCTCATACACCTCCTCGTCGGTGGCGTCGGCGCGGCCGTAGCGGATGTTGTAGCTGATGGTGTCGTTGAACAGCACGGTGTCCTGGGGGACCATGCCGATGGCGGCCCGAAGGCTCGTCTGGCGGACATCGCGCAGGTCCTGGTCGTCAATCCGGATGGCGCCGCCAGTGACGTCATAGAAGCGGAACAGCAGCCGGGAAATGGTCGACTTGCCGGCGCCGGACGGGCCGACGATGGCGACCGTCTTGCCGGGCGGCACCTCGAACGAGATGTTCTTCAGGATCGGCCGATCCGGATCGTAGTGGAACGAGACGTTCTCGAAGCGGATGGCGCCGGCGGCCACGTCCAGGTCCGGGGCATCGGGCTTGTCGACAATCTCCGGGGCGACGCCGAGGAGGTTGAACATCTCCTCGATGTCGGTGAGCCCCTGCTTGATCTCGCGATAGACCGTGCCGATGAAGTTGAGCGGCATGAAGAGCTGGATCAACAGGGCGTTGATCATGACGAAGTCGCCGACCGTCTGGCTGCCGTCAAGGACGGCGAGCGCCGACAGCACCATGCAGATGACCATGCCGGTGGTGTAGATCACCGACTGGCCGGCATTCAGCCAGGCGAGCGAGGTCAGCGTCTTCACCGCGGCCGTCTCGTAGCCCGACATGGACCGGTCGAAGCGGTCCGATTCCAGCTTCTCGTTGTTGAAATACTTGACCGTTTCGAAATTGAGCAGGGAGTCGATCGCCTTGGAGTTGGCGTCGGTGTCGGACTCGTTCATCTCGCGCCGGATGGCGATCCGCCAGTCCGAGGCGCGGATGGTGAAATAGATGTAGATCGCCACCATCACCGCGAGGACGCCGACATAGGAGACCGAGAACTGATAGGCGATGACGGCGGCCATCAGCGTCAGTTCCAGGATCGTCGGCAGGGTGTTTAGGATGGTGAAGCGGACGATGACCTCGATGCCCTTGATGCCGCGCTCGATGACGCGCGACAGGCCGCCGGTGCGGCGCTGCAGGTGGAAGCGCAGGCTGAGCTGGTGCATGTGCACGAAGGTCTCGTTGGCGAGCCGGCGCACAGCATGCTGGCCGACCTTGGCAAAGACCGCGTCGCGGAGCTGGTTGAAGCCGATCATCATGACGCGGCCGACGCCATAGGCGATGACCAGCATCACCGGCACGGCCAGCAGGCTCGCGGTCTCACCGCCCGCCTCGCCGAGCGCGTCGGTCGCCCATTTGTAGCTGTAGGGCACCAGCACCGTGATGATTTTGGCCATCACCAGGAAGACGATGGCAACGAGCACCCGCAGCTTCAGGTCGCGGCGGCGGTGCGGCCAGATATAGGGCCAAAGGTTTCGCACCGTGCGCACGGCCGATTCCGGGGCGGCGTTGGCGCTGTTGGAGCGCCGTGTGGCGGAGGCGGCCATGGTCATGCCGACGCCTCCCCGGCAACTGACGCCGAACGGGCAGGGAAAAAGCGGTCGGACGCCGGGCGCGCCAGCGGCGACCGGCTGCGGTTTTCGCGGAAGGAAAAGTTCAAACTGGGGGCCTCGCGGAGGAGACAAAGCGGCGCACGCTTCCAGCGCCGCCGCTTTGTCGAAGTGTTTCGGCGCCCGGCCCGCTTGGCGTTCAGCGGTCGGGCCCGCGCCGGGAGAAGTTCATATTCAACAGCCCTGAACTATGCCGGCGCGCGGAAAAATCAAGCACGCACAGGCGCGCATGCTGCGCCGTCAGGCCGTCGGAGCGGGTCGGATCAGTTGGTGCTCCAGCCGACATCGCCTTCCGGAACCATGAAGACCTGGCCCGGATAGATCAGGTCTGGATTGCGGATCTGGGTCTTGTTGGCGGCGTAGATCGTGGTGTAGCGCACACCCTCGCCGTAGCGCCTTCGGGAGATGCGCCAGAGATTGTCGCCCTTGCGGATGATGACGGAGGGGACCCTGGCGATGGTGAGGCTGCCGGCGTCCCCTTCCGTGCCGCCGGAGGCGACTTCCAGCGGCGTCAGCACGACGGCGTTCTCGTCCTTCTGGAACGGCACCTCGGCGCGGGCGACGACGGTGCCGGCGTCATCGGCGACCTGGTCGGCGCGTACCCGGTGCTGGCCGGTGGCAAGGTCCTTCGGCGCTTCCAGCAGCCAGCGGCCGTCGGCATTGGCCTTTGCCGTGCCAACGAACTCGTCCTCCACATAGACGCGCACGTCGGCGTCGGGCTCGGCGGCGCCGGCAACGAACAGCTTGCCGCGCTCGGTCTCCACCGCCTCGACGGTGACGGTCTTGGCTGAAGGCGCCAGGGTTGCCGTCGTCGCCTCAGACCCCGCGTCCGGCTCGGCAAGGGCGATCTGCGGCGCAGGCATTTGTTCTGCCGACGGGGCCGACGCGCCCTGCTCCGGCTGCGGTTCGGTGCCGGCAGCCTGTTGCCCGGCCAACTCCTGGGGCGCAGTCGGCTCGGCCGCCGCCACCTCGGTTCCGGGCTTTGCCTTCGGCTTCTGCAGCACGCGGGCGGGCTCGCCGGGCTTGCTCATGACGACCAGCAGTTCCTCGGCATCGTCCTCGGGGATCGACACGGCAATGCGGTCGTCCGATTGCGTCTCCTCCGGATCGTCCTCGGATTTCCTGGAGGAGGCGGACAGGTCGTGGTCGCCGGGCTCAAGCGGCTTTTCCAGCACCATCGACCAGGCGCCGGTCGGATCGGCCACGGTCTTGCCGACGACGTTGCCGTTGGACAGGACCGCGACGATGGCGCCCGGCTCCGACTGGCCGGCGACGACGGCATCGCCGGTCGGCTCGACGCGCACGATGTCGAAGCTCGGCTTCTTCTTCGGCGGCGATGCTGCGGGCGTCCCGGCGGTCTTTTGGTCCGGCTCCGGCGCCCGCGCCTCGGTGATGGTCCCTTTCGCGCCGCCCGCATCGGCCGGCGCGGTCTTGTCAGGCGCCTCGGCCGTCTTGCCGTTGCCCGGCGCGGCCGTTCCAGCATCGGAGGTAAGCGGCGCCGGCGTCGTCTGCGGCGCTCCGGTCAGGCGGTCGATATCGATGACGCCGGTGGCGACCAGTACGCCGACGGTGACCGCCGTGCCGCCAGCGGCGATCGCGGACCAGATCAGGGCAATTTTCGACATCGGAGTTCCGTTGGTTGGCGCGCCGCCGGCACCCGTCCCGGCCGATTCCTTGCCGGATCGCCAGGGTTGCCGACAGCGGCGCGAATCGTTGTCGCTTCGGCGAAGTCGGTCTCCCCTTGATCGATAAACCGGAAATCCGCCGATCGCAAGGCACGGCGCGGGATGCGGGGACCGTTGCGGCGTGCGGAACGATCCCCTTGACGGCGCACCGAGCGGGTGCGAAGGGACGTTTCATGGCCGAGATTCGAAGCATATGCGTCTATTGCGGGTCCGCCGACGGCGTCAATCGCAGCTTTCACCATGCCGCGACCGAGCTCGGCCGGCTGTTCGCCGAGGCCGGCATCCGCCTCGTCTATGGCGGCGGCTCCATCGGCCTGATGGGCGCGGTCGCCAAGTCCGTCATCGCCAATGGCGGGTCCGTCACCGGCATCATCCCGGAGTTCCTTAACAAGCGCGAGATCATGCTGGACGCGGTCGACGAGTTGATCGTCACCGCCGACATGCACGAGCGCAAGCGGCTGATGTTCGAGCGCTCCGAGGCCTTCGTGGCCCTGCCCGGCGGCATTGGCACGCTGGAAGAGGTCGTGGAGATGATGACCTGGGCCCAGCTCGGCCAGCACGAAAAGCCGGTGCTTCTGGCCAATATCGGCGGCTTCTGGGACCCGCTGATCGACCTCCTCGCCCACATGAAGGCCGCCGCCTTCATCCGCCCGCCCTACAATGTGGGCTACCTGGTCGCCGACCACGTCGCCGACATCGTTCCGCGGCTCGCCGAGGCCGTACGCGAGACGCCCCAGGCCGCGCTCAGCAAGGGCGGCGACCCGGACGCGATGAAGAGACTCTGATCCATACGTTCAAACGCCACGCAGGCTTACGGCGCATAAGCGCCGGCGCGCGCTTGCGCTTGCCATTTCCCGGCGAGTTCCTCACCGGGAAATGGACGGTGCCATACGGTCAGGTCATTGCAGATCGTCATCGCGAGGAGGCCGCAAGGCCGACGCGGCGATCCAGGCCAACTTGCTCGGAGCGCGCAGCTCTGGATTGCCGCGCTCGCTTCGCTCGCTCGCAATGACGGCGAGAGGACCGACCCCAAGACCTGCGCCAGCGCACCTACACCGTCTTCACAGGCTCCGGCGGCCGTTTCTTGCGCAGGGAGGCGATCGAGAAGACGGCGAGCGCGACCCAGATCAGGGCGAAGCTGGCGAAGCGCTCGGCCGACAGCGGTTCGCCATAGACGAGGACGGCGAGCGCGAACTGGATCGAGGGCGCCAGATACTGCAGCAGCCCGACCACCGTCAGGGTCAGCCGGCGGGCGGCAAAGGCGAAGAGGATCAGCGGCAGCGAGGTGACGATGCCGGTGCCCAGCAGCAGGGCGACGTCCACCGGACTGTCGGTGAAGTGGCCCGTGCCGGTCGCTTCCAGCCAGACGACATAGGCGATGCCGAGCGGCAGGATGAGGCTGGTCTCGATGAACAGGCCCGGCGAGGCGCCGACCGGGGTCAGCTTGCGGACATAGCCGTAGGCGGCGAAGGAGCAGGCGAGGAACAGCGAAATCCACGGAAAGCCGTGCAGGGTCGTCGCCTGGATGACGATGGCAACGACGGCAAGGCCGATGGCGACGCGCTGACCGGTCGAGAGCCGCTCGCCGAGCAGCAGAAAGCCGATCATCACCGAGACCAGCGGGTTGATGAAATAGCCGAAGCTGACGGCCAGCACCTGGTTCTGGGCGATCGCCCAGACGAAGACCAGCCAGTTGATTCCGATGATCGATGCGGAGAGCAAGAGGCGCAGCAGCACCCGCCGGTCGCGCAGCGCCAGCAAAACCTCGTTGAGGCGCCCGAAGGCGACGAGGAACAGGCCGACGAAGAAAACCGTCCAGACGATGCGGTGGGCGATTACCTCGCTGGCCGGCACATGGGCCAGCCATTTGTAGAAGATGACCGAAAAGCCCCACAGCACATAGGCGGTCACGCCGGAAATGAATCCGGCGCGGATGCTGTCTGCCTCGCTGCTTGGCGCCCCCGCCGTGCCGACCGCCACCGGATCAGGCCGTGGCGGCGATCGGACGGACCTCGCCCCTGGTCTTCTGGATGAGCAGGTAGACGACGGAATCGACCAGCGCCTGGAACGAGGCATCGACGATGTTGGACGAGACGCCGACGGTGAACCAGCGCTCGCCCGTGCCGTTGTCGCGGCTTTCGATGAGGACGCGGGTGACGGCGCCGGTGCCGCCATTCAGGATACGGACCTTGTAGTCGACCAGTTCCAGGTCCTCGATCAGCGGCTGGTAGGGGCCGAGATCCTTGCGCAGGGCGATGTCGAGGGCGTTGACCGGGCCGTTGCCTTCGGCGACCGACATCAGCATGCGATCCTCGATCTCGACCTTGACCACGGCCTCGGAGACGGTGATCAGTTCGCCGATGGCGTTGAAGCGGCGCTCGACCATCACCCGGAAACTCTTGATGTCGAAGAATTTCGGCACCTCGCCGAGGACCCGCCGGGCGAGCAGCTCGAACGACGCATCGGCCGCCTCGTAGGCATAGCCGGTGGACTCGCGCTCCTTGACGACGCGCAGCAGCTCGTCGAGACGGCGGTCGCCCTTGTCGACGGCGATGCCAAGGCGCTCCAGCTCGGCAAGCAGGTTCGACTTGCCGGCCTGGTCGGACACGAGAACGCGCCGCTTGTTGCCGACGGTCGCCGGCTCGACGTGCTCGTAGGTCTTGGGGTCCTTCAAGAGCGCGGAGGCATGGATGCCGGCCTTGGTGGCAAAGGCCGAGGCGCCGACGTAAGGGGCGTGGCGGTCCGGCGCCCGGTTCAGCATCTCGTCGAAGACGTGCGAGACGTTGGTGAGGTCGGCAAGGGCCGCATCGGTGATGCCGATCTCGAAGCGGTCGGCATATTCCGGCTTCAGCTTCAGGGTCGGGATCAGCGATGTAAGGTTTGCATTGCCGCAGCGTTCGCCGAGGCCGTTGAGCGTGCCCTGGACCTGGCGCACGCCGGCGCGCACCGCGGCCAGCGAATTGGCGACGGCCTGTTCGGTGTCGTTGTGGGCGTGGATGCCGAGACGGTCGCCGGGGATGTGCTCGATGACCGTCGTGACGATCTCCTCGACCTCATGGGGCAGCGTGCCGCCATTGGTGTCGCAGAGAACCACCCAGCGGGCGCCGGCCTCATAGGCCACCTTGGCGCAGGCAAGCGCATAGTCCGGGTTGGCCTTGTAGCCGTCGAAGAAGTGCTCGCAGTCGACCAGCGCCTCCTTGCCGGCCTCGACCGCGGCCTCGACCGACTGGCGGATGCCCTCAAGGTTCTCCTCGTTGGTGGTGCCGAGGGCGACCTTGACGTGGTAGTCCCAGGATTTCGCCACATAGCAGATGGCGTCGGACTTGGCGTCGAGCAGGAGCCTGAGGCCCGGATCGTTGGAGACCGAGCGGCCGGCCCGCTTGGTCATGCCGAAGGCGGTGAAGGCGGCCTTCTTCGTGCGCTTTTTCTCAAAGAACGCGCTGTCGGTCGGATTGGCGCCCGGATAGCCGCCCTCCACATAGTCGACGCCGACGCGCTCCAGGAGCTCGCAGATGGCGATCTTGTCTTCCAGCGAGAAGTCGATGCCGTTGGTCTGCGCGCCGTCTCTAAGCGTCGTGTCGAAGAGGTAGAGGCGTTCCTTGGTGGCTTGGCTGGTCATGTTCTAGTCCTTTTGACCTGTCGTCCCGTCCGCCGGATGCGTCCAGGTCTCGGTATCCCGGTCGGGATGCTGGTAACTCGTCACTGTGTCGAGGAACGGAGCTGCTTCCATGTCGTCCTCGGTGCGCTTTTCGGGCAGCGCACAAATCCCGTCGACAAAGGGCAGCTTTGCCTCGATGCCGAACTGAACGGTGGGCATAATTTCAACCGGACGGTCGAAGGCGCCGATTGCAAGCGCCAGGCCGTCCGGGGCCTCATAGGTGAGCGGCGTGCCGCAGGCGGGGCAGAAGCCGCGCGTGGCGTGGTTGGAACTCCGGAAGCGCTTCGGCGCCCCCCTCGTCCAGGTGACGCGCTCGGCGTCGACGCTGACGAGCGGGGCGTAGAAATGGCCGAACGCCTTCTGGCACATGCGGCAATGGCAGATCGAGGCCTCGCCGAGCGGCCCGTCGACGCGGAACCGCACGGCGCCGCACTGGCAGCCGCCGGTCCGGATATTTTCCACGGTCTCGCTCATCGTTTCGGTCTTTCCTCGGTGCCTATTGCGGCGCGTGGCACACGGCTTCGATGTTGTGGCCTTCGGGGTCGAGGACGAAGGCGCCGTAGTAGTTCGGGTGGTAGTGGGGTCTCAGCCCCGGCGCGCCGTTGTCGGTGCCGCCCGCGGCCAGGGCCGCCTCATAGTAGGCGTCGACCAGGGCGCGGCTTTCCGCGCCGAAGGCGATGTGCTGGATCGGCGTCTGCCGGCCGGTCCCCGTCAGCCAGAAAAACGGCTTGCCGTCGACGCCGAAGCCGGCGCCCGCGAAGGAGCCGGTCATTTCCACGGTGACTTCCATGACCAGCGAAAAGCCGAGCGGGGCGAGCGCTGCCGCATAGAACGCCTTGGCGCGCTCGTAGTCAGCAACGTTCAGCGAAATGTGGTCAATCACATGGTGGCTTATTGGGCGGCTCATCGCCGTACCTCCCAGGTGGTTCCCTGCGGGCCGTCCTTGAGGACGATCCCGCTTGCCGCAAGGTCGTCGCGGATGCGGTCGGCCTCAGCGAAGTTCTTGTCCTTGCGCGCCGTCTTGCGGGCCTCGATCAGGCGTTCGATCTCGCCGGCGTCGACTTCCGGCTCGGCGGCGGTGCGGGCGGTCCAGTCGCTCGCGGTCTCTTCCAGGAGGCCGATGAGGTTGGCGCTCGCCTTCAGGGACGCCGCCCCCTCCCCGCCCTTCGCCGCGGCGCGAAGGCCGTGCAGCGCGGCGATCGCCTTCGGCGTGTTGAGATCGTCCGTGAGCGCGGCGACGACGTCCGCATCGGGCTCGGCCGCCGGTCCGGCATCGCCGATAGCATCGTACCATCCATCGAGGATCTTTGCCGTCTCAGAAAGGCCCTTTGCCGTCCAGTCGATGGGCTGGCGGTAATGGGTGCGCAGCATGTTGAGGCGCAGCACCTCGCCCGGCCAGTCCTTCAGAAGGTCGTGGATGGTGATGAAGTTGCCGAGGGATTTCGACATCTTCTCGCCCTCGACCTGCAAAAAACCGTTGTGGAGCCAGTAATTGGCCATCACGTCGGTGCCGTGGCAGCAGCGCGACTGGGCGATCTCGTTCTCATGGTGCGGGAACTGCAGGTCGATGCCGCCGCCATGGATGTCGAAGACCTTGCCGAGGTGCTTCCAGCTCATCGCCGAGCATTCCAGGTGCCAGCCCGGACGGCCGCGGCCCCAGGGGCTGTCCCAGCCGGGCTCGCCCTCGGCAGACGGCTTCCACAGCACGAAGTCCATGGCGTTCTTCTTATAGGGCGCGACCTCGACGCGGGCGCCGGCCTGCATTTCATCGAGCGAGCGCCGCGACAGCCGCCCGTAATCGTCCATGGACGGCACGTCGAACAGGACATGGCCGTCGGCGGCGTAGGCGTGGCCGTTTTCCACCAGCTTTTCGACCATCGCGATCATCTCCGCGATGTGCTCCGTCGCCCGCGGCTCGACGGTCGGCCGCAACACGTTGAGGGCGTCGATGTCATCGTGGTAGACACGCGCGGTCTCTTCGGTCAGCTCGCGGATGGAGATGCCGCGCTCGGCAGCGCGGGCGTTGATCTTGTCGTCGACGTCGGTGATGTTGCGCACATAGGTGACGTGGTCGGCGCCATAGAGGTACCGCAATAGCCGGAACAGGACGTCGAAGACGATGGCCGGGCGCGCATTGCCGATATGGGCGAAGTCGTAGACCGTCGGCCCGCAGACATACATGCGGACGTTTGCCGGATCGATCGGCGAAAACGCTTCCTTTTCCCGGCTCAACGTATTGTAGAGCTTCAGGCCCTTGAAGCCGGTATTCTGCCCGTCTGGCATGACTCACCCCTTGCCGGCTGACCGGGGCGTTCGCTTTTCGTCATGGAGTCGAAGGAACGGCCGCAGCCAGCGTGATCGCTAGCCGTCGATAATCTTGCAAATAATGCAGGTCGCCGAAGTCGGCGTGGCCGTGTTCATAGCCATCGTTTTGCCGATTTCGCGGTGAAGGTCAAGGCGCAATTGCCGCAGTGCCACCTTTGGTCGCTCCGTGGCACTAATGCTTAACGTGGTGTTAACCGCCATGAACGATTCCTGAATGGCGATCTCAGCGCGAATTCAGGCGCAGTGCGCTACCCCTTTGGGCGTTCACTGCGTATCAGGAGGTCCAGCAGATGTCCGTTCGAGCCGCCCACGCGATGCCGGCATTCTCGTCCGAAAGTCCCGTCCACGTGCTTGCGCGCGGCGAGCGCCGGCGCGGCGCGCGGGCCAGCGACCTTGCACGGCTCGCGCTCATCGCCCTTGTGTTTGCCGCGTTCTTCGCCGGGCCGGCGGCCTATGTCTCCATGGCCGAGAAGGGCAAGGCGCCGAAGACCTTTGCCGAGGCGCAGACCGCCGTCTGCCAGACCGCCCAGAGCCAGTGCGGCGACGTCGTCGGCTCCATCAAGAAGCCCTGACGCAACAACGGCGCCCGGTTCCCGGACGCCGTTTCTTTTCCTTCCCATCGAAAATTCGGTATTCCGGGGCCGCGCTCAGTCGTCTACCCAGTCGGAACAGCGCGGCGCCGGCTGGTCGCCCCAGGGCATGATCGGCACGGTCGAGGTGGAGTTCTTCGGCGAGCCCTCGATGAGCTTGTCGGAATAGACCAGATAGACGATGACGTTGCGCTTCAGGTCGCAGCCGCGCACGATGCGCATCTTCTTGAAGAACAGCGAGCGGCGCTCGCGGAACATCTCGTCGCCCTGCTCGAACTTCTCCTTGAAGGTGATCGGCCCGACCTGGCGGCAGGCGAGCGAGATGTCCGAGACCTCTTCGGCAACGCCCAGCATGCCCGAGACACCGCCCTTTTCGGGCACCGAATAATGGCAGGCGACGCCGTCGATCAGCGGGTCGTCGAGGCCGTAGACCGCCAGCTTGTGGTCCGGCGTCAGCATCTTCCAGACGGTCGACTTCTTGAAGATCAGGTCGGGCTCTGCGGCAAGCGCGGGGGCGGCGACCGCGGCGGCGACAATGGCGGCCAGCAGTCCCTTCATCATGTTTCGAAACATGGACAATCCTCTCTTAATGGAAATCACTGCAAGGAGAACCGATTGGCGGCCAACCGGTTCCCTCAGGTCAGCATCCCATATGGGACCGCCCAATGACGTTTGCGAGACGGGCGACGCGTTGACGCCCCATCCGTGCCGATCGCTCAGCCCTGCAGTTCGGCCCACATCTCCTGGTCGCGTTCCGCCGTCCAGATGCGCGGATGGGCGATGCCCGAGGCCTCATCATAGGCGCGGGCGACGTTGAAGGGCAGGCAGTGCTCGTAGATGGCGTAGGAGCCGAAGCGCGGATCCATCTCCGCCCGGCAGGCCTCGAACGCCTCCTTCATCGTCATCTTCTTGGCGACGGCCGACGACACCGAGCCATAAAGCGCGGCGAGAAAGTCACGGGTCAGCGCGACCGCCTCGTGGACCTGGTCCGACGAGGTCAGGGCATCGCCCCTGCCCGGCACCAGCGCCTTGGGGTTCATCTGGGCGAGGCGCTCCAGCGTCTTCGGCCAGTCCTGAAGGTGCGCATCGCCGCAATAGCAGGCCGAGTGATATTCGACGAGGTCGCCGGAATACATGACGTCGGAATCCGGCACCCAGGCGACGATGTCGCCCATGGTGTGGCCGCGGCCGAGATGGATCAGACGCACCTCGCGGCT
This sequence comes from Rhodobium orientis, assembly GCF_003258835.1. Taxonomy (GTDB): domain Bacteria; phylum Pseudomonadota; class Alphaproteobacteria; order Rhizobiales; family Rhodobiaceae; genus Rhodobium; species Rhodobium orientis. Next base: position 87,382 of record NZ_NPEV01000003.1, read on the forward strand.
GCCGAGGAAGACCGACATGGAGGTGGCGAAGGTCGCCGTCGGCCAGGTCAGGCCCGGAATGCTCTCGGCATTCTGGAAGAGGCGCGGGAAGCGGCCGTATTCGGAATCCCAGTCCTCCTGGCCGCGTTCGACGATCAGCGAGCGCGTGAGATCCGAGGCAATGGTCTCGGACGCATGGTAGGCCGAGGCGCCGAGCACGCGCACGGCGTGGTAGTGCGACAGCACCACGTATTTGACCGGCTTGTCGGTGACGGAGCGGATCTTCTCGATCACCTTGTCCGCCATCGCCGGCGTTGCCTGGGTGTCGATGACCATGACGGAGTCGTCGCCGATGATGACGCCGGTATTGGGGTCGCCCTCGGCGGTGAAGGCATAGAGGTCGCGGCCGATCTCGGTGAAGCTGACGTTCTTTTCTTCCATGTCGCCGACGGAGGCGAAGGCTTTGGCCATGGGGCTGTTCCTTTTTTGTGACGTTCGGCAGGCTGGAGGCGTCTCTGCCTATTCTGATCTGTTCCGGACCCACTGAACCACGGTCTGATCGATGGCGCCGAAGATGCTGTTGTCGTTGTCGTCGCGCATGTCGATACTGACCCGGTCGCCGACGCGCATGAAGGGGGTCGACGGCTTGCCGTCGGCAATGGTCTCGATCATGCGGATTTCCGCAATGCAGGAATAGCCGACGCCGCCGTCCCTGACAGGGCGCCCGGCGCCGCCGTCGACGTCGCGGTTGGAGACCGTGCCGGAGCCGATGATGGTGCCGGCGGCGAGCGGCCGCGTGCGGGCGGCGTGGGCGATCAGCTTCGGGAATTCGAAGGTCATGTCGACGTCGCAGCGCGGGCGCCCGAAGATCTCGCCGTTGTAGTCGACCCGCATCGGCAGCTTGATCTTGCCGCCGTCCCAGGCCTCGCCGAGCGCATCGGGCGTCACGGCGACCGGGGAGAAGGCCGAGGAGGGTTTTGATTGGAAAAACCCAAAGCCCTTGCCGAGTTCGCCGGGGATGAGGCCGCGCAGGCTGATGTCGTTGACCAGCATGACGAGCTTGATGTGGCCGGCTGCTGCGTCCTCCGCCACGCCCATCGGCACGTCGTCGGTGACGACCGCGACCTCGGCCTCGAAATCGAGGCCCCAGGCCTCGTTGAGAAGCGGGATCGCCTCGCGCGGGCCGATGAAACTGTCGGAGCCGCCCTGATACATCAGCGGATCGGACCAGAAGCTATCGGGGAGCACCGCGCCGCGGGCCTGGCGGACGAGCTGGACGTGGTTCACATAGGCCGAGCCGTCGGCCCATTGGTAGGCGCGCGGCAGCGGCGAGAGGCACGCCGCTTCGTCGAAGTCCATGCCCTCGATCTGGCCGAGGAGCAGCCGGTCGGCGAGGTCCGCAAGGCCGGGCTCGGCCGCCGCCCAGTCGTCGAGGGCGGCCTGCAGGGTGCCGGCAACGGCGCCGGCAGGGGTGTAGCGGGAAAGATCGTCGGTGACGACGACGAGCTGGCCGTCGCGGGTTCCGTCTCTAAGGCTTGCGAGTTTCATCGGGCACCAATGTTGTTCTTGGGTCGGGCGGAGGACACCCGCGGAATGCGCCGGGATGGCGTTTCGTTCCCGATCACTCGGCGGCCTTCGGGCGCGCCGGCGGGCGGACCGGGCCGTCTGCCACGTTCCAGGAGCGGGCGTAGTCCTTGAACTCGGTCGCCTGGGCGCCAGCACCGGGCGTCAGCGGATCGCGGGTGTCGATCATCACCGCATATTCGTCGGTCATCGGCTTGGACTGCTCGTACATGCGCGACAGGGCCTTGGGGTGCGGGCCGTGTGTGAAGCCGCAGGGGTGGAAGGTCATCATGCCCGGATGGATGTTGTCGCGGCTGAAGAAATCGCCGTCATGGTAGAAGATGACCTCGTCATAGTCGTCATTGTTGTGAAAGAACGGCACCTTCAGCGCGCCCGGGTCGGTCTCGAAGGGGCGCGGCACGAAGGTGCAGATGACGAAGCGGCCGGCGACCCAGGTCGAGTGGGCCGAGGGCGGCAGGTGATAGCGGTGGGACATCAGCGGGCGGATGTCGGTCACGTTCAGCCGGACCACCGAGAGATCACCGTGCCAGCCGACGGCATCGAGCGGGTTGAACGGATAGATGACGGTGGAGACCTCGCCCATGCGCTTGATGAGGACGTGCCACTCGCTCTCGTCCTGCTGGGCCTTGAAGGCGTCGTCGATGACCGGCGTGTCGAGGATCGCCTCGTCATAGACGGCATGGCGGCCGACCATGCCGCGGTCCGGCGTGCGATAGGTCGTGCCGGTGGCCTCCACGGCGAGCAGCATCACCGGCTCGTCGGGCACGATGCGCCACATGGTGGAGCGCGGCAGCACGATGTAGTCGCCCTTGCCGAAGCGCAAATGGCCGTAGTCGCAATAGAGCGAGCCGGAACCGGCGTGGATGAACAGCAGTTCGTCGCCGTCGCCGTTGCGCAGCAGGTAGTCCATCGGCTTTGCCACCCGCCACAGCCGGATCAGCGTCGACGCATTGGACAGCACCGCCGGTGCGTCCCAAAGCGTCTCGCCGCACTCCGTCAGCGTGTTGAGGTCGAAGGCGCGCGGGCGCAGAGGGCCTGACCAGTTGGTCCAGCCGGTTGGCGCATGGCAGTGATACATCATCGTCGCCGGGCCGAAAAAACCTTCCTTGCCGAGCTCGCGCTCGAAGGTGCCCTCCGGCAGGTCGACATGGGCCTGGCGCGACGCGGCGCCCTCGATGCGCGGAAACGAGATGTAGTTGGACGACATTGTCCCCTCCCTTTTTGCCCTCGTTGGCGGGGCCCTGCTGTTGCCGGGCCCTTGGTCGCCGCCGGTCTTTGCCGGCTTTGGCGCGCCGCCCGACGGGCCGCGGCGCCTTGACGCACCTCGATAATTAGTTTCGACTGTAACCAATGTCAATGCGCCCGGAGTTGCGCGTTTTCGCTATGTCGCTTAGGAAAAGTCCAACGACCCAAAAACGAGGCGACACTTGACCAGGGGAACACTTGCTGCGCCCGGCACCAGCCGGACCGCCGACGACGGCCTGCGGCTGGAATCCTTCCTGCCCTACCGGCTGAACGTTGCCGCCGAGACCGTCAGCCTGGCGCTGTCGCGGCTCTATGCGGAACGCTACGGCATCGGCATTCCGGAGTGGCGGGTGATCGCCACCCTCGGCCAGTACGACACGATGACGGCCAAGGACGTCGGGCTGCACAGCCAGATGCACAAGACCAAGGTGTCGCGCGCCGTCGCCTCGCTCTTGCGCAAGGGCTTCGTCGAAAAGCGCGCCAACCCGCTCGACAAGCGCGCCGCCTTCCTGTCGCTGACGGCAAAGGGGGAGACGACCTATGCGGCGCTGGTGCCGCTGGCCCGGGCGTTTTCCGAACGGCTTGCGGCCGAACTGGACGGTACCGACATCGCGGCGCTGGAGGCGGCCCTGCAGCGGCTCGGCGAGGCGGCCGCACGGGTCGCCGAGGAGATCGCCGGCGAAGACCGGCCGACGTCCGGCGATGGCAAACGCGAGGCACGGCCATGAAGCTCTACAGCTATTACCGCTCGTCGGCGGCCTATCGGGTGCGCATCGCCCTGGCGCTGAAGGGCCTTTCCTACGACTACCGGCCGGTGCACCTCGTCGCCGGCGGCGGCGAGCACCTGCAGCCGGCCTACGCCGCGATCAATCCGCAAAAGCGGGTGCCGACGCTGGAGCTGGACGACGGCACGCACCTGATCCAGTCGCCGGCGATCCTGGAATTTTTGGACGAGCGCTATCCGGAGCCGCCGCTGCTGCCCGCCGACCCGGAAACGCGGGCGAAGTGCCGGGCGATGGCCGCGATTATCGGCTGCGACATCCATCCGCTCAACAACAGCTCGACCCTCGCCTATCTCAAGGGCCCCTTCGGCCAGGACCCGGACGCCGTCTCGGCCTGGTACGCGCATTGGGTCCACCAAGGGTTTTCCGCCATAGAGCAACTCCTTGGAGAGACGCCCTTTGCCTTCGGCGAGGCTCCCGGCATGGCCGACCTCTATCTGGTGCCGCAGGTCTACAATGCGCGCCGGTTCAAGGTGCCGCTCGACGCCTTCGCGAAGATCGTCGCGATCGACGCGCGCTGCGCCGAGATCGAGGCCTTCCGGATCGCCCATCCGGACGCCCAGCCAGACGCGGTGTAGCCGGCGTATCCACGCGCCGTAAAGAACGGTTTACCGCGTTTTCCGCCTTTAATTGCGCGCTAGCCCCGCTGCCGGCATACTTTGACCATCGACATTGGCCGAATTGTCCAATGGCGTGGCGTTGCCGGACGGCATGCGACGGAGCCTGGGGTAGGATCCGGCGCGTTTTGGCGTCTTTCCCCTTCGAAGGGTCAGATGCGACCGGACGGCCGCCCGTGGGGTATGAAGTAACGCGTTCGGGACGGGACCCGGAATATGTCGATTGACCGGCCCTTGGCATTTCTGCTGGCAGGCGTTGTCGCCGCCGCGACGCTCGGCGTGCCGTCGTCCGAGGCGGCGGCCCAACGCGCCAATTGCGCCCGGCTGGAGGCCCAGCTCGCCCGGGCGGAGGCGTCCGGCGCACGCGGCCATTCGCGCAAGTTCGACAAGTGGAACCGGGCCGTCGGCAAGCAGCGCCAGGCGCTGAAGCGCGCCCGCTCCCAGGCGCGGCGCGGCCGCTGCACGGGCAGCCTGTTCGGCCAGCCGCAGGCGGGCTGCAACGCGCTGATGGTCAAGATCGACCGCATGGAAGCCAATCTCGCCAAGCTGGAACGCGGCCGCGACCGCCACGCAGGCGGCGGCGGTAACGGCAGCAAAACGGCCCGCATTCGCGCCAAGATGCGCCGCGTCGGCTGCGGCCGCACCACGACGCGCCAGGCCAATGCCCGCGAGGACGGACGCTTGCGGGTGTCCTCGTCCGAAAAGCCAAAAAGGCGCGGTCTCCTCGGCCTTCTCTTCGGCGGCGAGCGGCACGAGCGCTCCTCGGCCAGGGTCCGCGAAGTGCGGCTCGAGGACGAGCGGGGCGGCGGCTGGCGGGCCGGCACGGAACGGGTCAACGACCGCTGGACGTTCGAGGATGAAAACAGCGACGGCGAAGCCTTCGGCAGGCGGCGCTATCTGCCCGGCTTCTACGGCAACTACCGGACGCTCTGCGTACGCACCTGCGACGGCTACTATTTCCCGATCAGCTTCCGCACCACCCAGGAAAAGTTCGCCCGCGACCAGGCGGTCTGCGCGGCGATGTGCCCGTCGGCCGACGTCCGGCTCTACGTGCACCGCAATCCGGGCGAGGAATCGGAAGACATGGTCTCGGTCGACGGCGAGCCCTACACCGAGCTTGAAACCGCCTTTGCCTATCGCGACAGCTTCAAGCCGGAATGCACCTGCGGCCAGATCACCAGCACGCTGAAGAAGATCCCGGTGCATGGCGACGGCACGGGCCTTCGCGAGATCACCCTGTCCGGCGAGTCCTTCCAGGGCCCGGACGAGAGCATCTTCCGCGACAGCCTGCCGGCTGTGAAGACCGCCCGCGTGCCGGACCCGAAACTGCCCTTCGACGCCGACCCGGATACCATCCTCAACCTCGAAGGCGGATTTACGGACGTGCTGGCCAAACGAGCCGAAGAGTTGAAGACGGGCAAGACGGAAGAGACAGCAGACGCAGCGCCGGTCAAGCGGGTCCGCCAAGTCGGGACATCGTTCTACGCCGACCAATGAACGGCAGCAGGCGGGCAAGCTCCGGCCCGTGATCGAGGCCGGTCAGCGCCAGCCGCAGCGGCATGAAGAGCTGTTTGCCTTTTCGCCCGGTCTTCTCCTTCAGCGCCGACGTCCAGGCCTTCCAGGTGGTCTCGTCCCAGGGCTCGTCCGGCAACAGGTCGAGGGCGTCTGCCATGAACGGGCGGTCCTCTTCGGCAACGACCGGATCGATGTCGCCGTCCACCACCTGCCACCAGTCGGCAACGTCGGCGAAGACCTCCAGATTGCCGCGTACCGCCTCCCAGAAATCCTCCCCGCCGGCAACGCCGAGGATGGCCAGCCGGTCGGTGACGTCCTCGTAGTCGAGGCCATGCAGCATCCGCGCGTTAAGGCTTTTCAGTTCCTCCGGATCAAACCGGGCCGGCGCCCGAGAGATGCCTTTGAGGTCGAACATGCCGGCGAGTTCGTTGAGGGATGCCACCGGGGCGACCGCATGGGAGGTGCCGATGAGGACGGCGTGGGCGGCGATCGCCAGCGGCTCGTAGCCGGCGTCGCGCAGCGCGCCGACGGAGAGCGAGCCGAGGCGTTTCGACAGCCCCTCCCCGCTCGCCGTCGTCAGGAGATTGTGGTGACCGAAGCGCGGCGGGTCGGCGCCCAGCGCCTCGAACAGGCAGAGCTGCACGGCCGTGTTGGTGATGTGGTCGTCACCGCGCAGGACTTCCGTCACACCGCAGTCGATGTCGTCGACGATGGAGGGCAGCGTGTAGAGGTAGCTGCCGTCCTCGCGGATCAGCACCGGGTCGGAGAGCGAGCCGATGTCGACGCTCTGGGGGCCGCGGCAAAGATCGTCCCAGGCAATGTCCCGGCGCGCGATCTCCGCCGGATCGCCGTCGTAATTCGGCAGCAGGAAGCGCCAGTGCGGCTTGCGGCCGTCCGCTTCCAGGGCTGTCCGTTCCGCGTCCGTCAGCTTCAGGGCGGCGCGGTCATAGACCGGCGGCTTGCCTTGCGCCCGGCGCAGGCGCCGGCGGCGCTCCAGCTCCTCCGGCGTCTCGTAACAGGGATAGACGAGCCCCGCCGCCTTCAGCTTTTCGGCCGCGGCGTCGTAGGTTGCGAGCCGTTCCGACTGGCGGATGGTGCGGTGCGGGGCGATGCCGAGCCAGCGCAGGTCCGTCTCGATGGCCTCGGCGAATTCGGGCCGGGAGCGCTCCTTGTCGGTGTCGTCGAAGCGCAGGAGGAAAGTGCCGTCGGTCCTGACCGCCTCCAGCCAGTTGATGAGGGCGGTGCGGGCATTGCCGATATGGATATGGCCGGTCGGCGACGGCGCGAAGCGGACGGTGGCGCTCATGAGGTGGCTTTCGGGCCTTTGGCCGTGGCGCCGTTGCGGTCGCGGAACCGGTTGGTGATCGGATAGCGGCGGTCGCGGCCGAAATGCTTGCGCGTGACCTTCACGCCCGGCGCGGCCTGGCGGCGCTTGTACTCGGCGATGTAGAGCAGGTGCTCGACCCGGTGGACGAGGTCGCGGTCATGGCCCCTGGCGACGATGTCGTTCACCGGCATCTCGTTTTCGACCAGGCATTGCAGGATGTCGTCGAGCACCTCATAGGGCGGCAGGGAATCCTGGTCGGTCTGGTTCTCGCGCAGCTCCGCCGTCGGCACCTTGGTGATGATGTTCTTGGGGATCACCTCTCCCGCCGGCCCGAGCACACCCTTCGGAAGGAACTCATTGCGCCAGGCGGCGAGCTTGAACACCTCGGTCTTGTAGAGGTCCTTGACCGGATTGAAGCCGCCGTTCATGTCGCCGTAGAGCGTGGCGTAGCCGACGGAGACCTCCGACTTGTTGCCGGTGGTGACGACCATGGAGCCGAACTTGTTGGAGACGGCCATCAGGAGCGTGCCTCTGGTGCGCGACTGGATGTTCTCCTCCGTCACGTCCGGATCACGGCCGGAAAAGAGAGGGCCAAGCGCCTCTGAGAACCCTTCCACCGGCTCGGCAATCGGCACGATGTCGTAGCGCACGCCGAGCGCTTCGGCGCAGGCCGCCGCATCGCCGAGGCTTTCCGACGAGGTGTAGCGGTATGGCATCATGATGCAGTGGACCCGGTCCGGCCCGAGGGCATCGACGGCCATTGCCGCGCAGACGGCGGAATCGATGCCGCCGGACAGACCAAGCACAACGCCGGGAAAGCCGTTCTTTTCCACATAGTCGCGAAGGCCGAGGACGCAGGCGTTCCAGTCCGAGGCGGCGCGGTCGAGGAGCGGCTCCATCGGCCCCTCGACGCAGCGCCAAGGCGCGTCGCTATCCTTCTTCCAGACCGTCAGCACGACGGACTCTTCGAAGTCGGGCATCTGGAAGGCGAGCGAGCGGTCGGCGTGGAGGCCGAAGGACGCGCCCTCGAAGATCAGTTCGTCCTGGCCGCAGATCTGGTTGAGATAGACCAGCGGCAGGCCGGTCTCGACGACCCGGGCGACCATCACCTGCAGGCGCAGATCCGTCTTTTCGTGCCAGTAGGGCGAGCCGTTAATGGACAGCAGCATCTCCGCGCCGGTCTCCATCAGGCATTCGCAGACCTCGTCCGACCAGCCGTCCTCGCAGATCGGCACGCCGAGCGACAGGCCGCGGAACTGGATCGGCCCCGGCAGACCGCCGGCCGCGAAGACGCGCTTTTCGTCGAAGACGCCATAGTTCGGCAGGTCGACCTTGTAGCGGGTGGTGACCACCCTGCCCTCGTCGAGGAGGCAGACGGCATTGTAGACGCCGCCCTCGTCGCGCCACGGGGTGCCGATCAGCATCGCCGGTCCGCCGTCGGCGGTGTCCTTTGCAAGGTCGTGCACCGCCGCCTCGCAGGCCTCGATGAAGGCCGGCTTCAGCACCAGGTCCTCGGGCGGATAGCCGGCGATGAAGAGCTCGCTGTAGAGCACCATGTCGGCGTCCATGGCCGCCGCCTCGGCGCGCGCGGAACGCGCCTTCGCCGCATTGCCGGCGATGTCGCCGACGGTCGGGTTGAGCTGGGCCAGCGCCAGGCGGAAGGTGTCGGTGATCGGATGGGTCATGGTCCCCGTTTAGCGCGGGGCGCGGAGCGGGACAATGGGATTCGGGGATGGGCGCGTGCCTTGCCCCCTCAGCCTCGCCCCGGCAAGGTGATTGGCGGGCGAGAGTACGCACGGGCCATCGCACCTCTTCCGACGTCTTGCCGAGTGGTTCAGATACGTTCGTATCTCGCGGTGACGTTCGTCATGCCACCGAAACCCCCTCTGGATTGCCGCGCTCGCTCCGCTCGCTCGCAATTGCGAGCGCAGCGAAGCAATCCAGGCCGCCTTGGCGACATCGCACGGCATACCGAGGGGACAGGCCAATGGCCCCGGGTCTCGCTACCCTCGCCCGGGGTGACGACGGCGTTTGCGGCCGGCGAAAAAGGCTATCAAGTCAGCCGCATCGGGGACCGTTGGTGAGGAAGTGAGTCAACGGGCTCACAATCCGATTCAGGCAAGCACGGCACCATGAGACGGTGATTCAATCGCTTCACAAACCGATTCAACGAGCTGCGCGTCACTTGAAGTCCTGATTCAAGTAGGCGCCGCAAACCGGCCGTTCTTGCCGTCCCGCATCCTTCAGAAACTGATTCAAGTGCGGGCGAAAAGGCGAGTCGTTTGAATCCCTTGCCGCCCGCTCCTGAGGCGCCGATTCACATGGTTAACAAATCGATTCAACTTCGCTGGAAACGCCGTCCAGTTCCGCCACCGTGCCGAAGGCGAAGCAGTCCATGGCGAGCGCGCCGTATTGCGCGGAGGAATGGATGCGGCGGCCGGACGCGGCCGGCCCCGCAGCACCGAGGGCGACGAAGATCGGCAACAGGTGCTCGTCGGTCGGGTGGTTCTGCAGCGCGAAGGGCGCCCTTGCCCGGTAGTCGAGGAGATCGTCGACGGCGCCCTCAGACAGCCTGTCGGCGAACCAGTCGGCAAAGCCCTTGACCCAGTCATGGGCCGGCCCGCCCTTGTCATCGCGGCCGTGCCGGAACGCTTCGCGCAGATTGTGGGTGAGCGCGCCGGTGCCGACGATGAGGACGTCCTCGTCGGCGAGCGGGGCGAGCGCCCGACCGAGCGCGAGGTGGTGGGCCGGGCTCATCTGTGGCTGCACGGAGAGCTGGACGACCGGCACGTCGGCGTCGGGAAACAGGAGCATCAGGGGCACCCAGGTGCCGTGGTCGTAACCGCGGTTGCGGAGCTCATCGGCGGTCAGGCCAGAAGCGGCAAGGCGCCCGGCGATGTCCGATGCAAGCGCGCGGTCGCCCGGGGCCGGATAGACCATCTCATAGAGGCGCGGGTCGAAGCCGCCGAAGTCGTAGATCATGCCCGGTGCATCGTCGACGACGACCGCCGGCCGGCGGGTCTCGAAATGGGCCGAGACGGAGACGATGGCGCGCGGCCGCGGCAGGCTCGCGCCGAGGGCCTTCAGGTGGTCGCGGGCGGGGGTGTCGCGCAGCACCAGGTCGGGGGCGCCGTGGGAGATGAAAAGCGGCAACTGGCGGGCCATGGCAGAATCCTCACGGGATCAAGAGAAGCGTTCCGCCTTCAGATAGGATGCGCTCCGGCCTCCGGCCAAACCCCGGGATGTGAAAACATCGTTCACTCTTGCGAGCCGCTCTCCCCGCCCGGTTCGGTCGGAGCGGTCATTGCCGCACGCTCGTCCTTGGCGATGGTGACGTCATATTGCGGCGGGCCGTCGCCGATCTCGTAGTAGTCGCCCTTGTCGGCAACGAAGATGTGGGCGACCGTCGTGAGCCCGGTGGGCGCGTCGAGGGTGCCGGCGAAGATCGACATGGTCGCCCGGCCCGCCGGCTCCCAGAAGAGCTGCGAGCCGCAGGTCTTGCAGAAGCCGCGCCGGGCCGAGTCCGATGCCGCATACCAGGTGAGGTTTTCGGCGCCGGCGATCGTCAGGGCGTCCATCGGCACCTGTGTCGCCGAGACATAGTGGCCGGACTGCTTGCGGCACTGGCTGCAATGGCAGGCGACGACCTGGCGCGCCGGGCCGGCGATCTCGTAGGTGACGGCGCCGCAAAGGCACGCGCCGGTGCGCTTTGGTGTGGTGTCCATGTCCGTATCCCCCTTCGTGACAAGACAAAGGGCGCGACCGGCAGGACCGCGCCCTTTTTTTAGTCGAACGGCATTGACCGCGACTGATAGCGCCAGCGGAAAAGCCGTCTTTCCCATATCCTCAGAGCGCTCCGAACTGACGGTCGTCAATGCCGTTCGGATCGATCACGTTCCGCCTATTGGGCGGCGACGTGGCGCTCCGGATGGGTGTCGCGCTCGCGCTTCAGGTTCTCCGCGATCAGGAAGGCCAGCTCCAGCGCCTGGTCGGCGTTCAGCCGCGGGTCGCAATGGGTGTGGTAGCGGGCCGACAGGTCGTCGTCGGAGATCGCCTTGGCACCGCCGGTGCACTCCGTCACGTTGGAACCCGTCATCTCGATGTGGATGCCGCCGGCATGGGTGCCCTCGGCGCGGTGGACGGCGAAGAAGTTCTCCACCTCGGCCAGGACCCGGTCGAACGGCCGCGTCTTGAAGCCGGAATTGGCCTTCACCGTGTTGCCGTGCATCGGGTCGCAGGACCACAGCACCTTGCGGCCCTCGCGCTCCACGGCGCGGATGAGCTGCGGCAGGTGGTCGAACACCTTGTCGGCGCCGAAGCGCGAGATCAGCGTCAGCCGGCCCGGCTCGTTGGCCGGGTTGAGGATATCGATCAGCCGGATCAGGTCTTCCGGATCGAGCGAGGGGCCGCATTTCAGGCCGATCGGGTTCTTCACGCCGCGGGCGAACTCGATATGGGCGTGGTCGAGCTGGCGGGTGCGGTCGCCGATCCAAAGCATGTGGCCGGACGTGGCGTAGTATTCACCGCTGGTGGAATCGATCCGGGTCAGCGCCTGCTCGTAGCCCAGAAGCAGGGCCTCGTGGCTGGTGAACAGGTCCGTGGAGCGAAGCTGCGAGGTGCTGTCCGGGTCGATGCCGCAGGCGCGCATGAAGGCCAGCGTCTCGGTGATGCGGTCGGCGATCACCTGGTAGCGGCTCGACTGCGGGCTGCCCTTGACGAAGCCCAGCGTCCACTGGTGCACATGGTCGAGATTGGCATAGCCGCCCTGGGCGAAGGCGCGCAGAAGGTTCAGCGTCGCCGCCGCCTGGCGGTAGGCCATGACCATGCGTCGCGGATCGGGCTCGCGGGAGGCCGCATCGAAGGCGATGTCGTTGACGATGTCGCCGCGGTAGCTCGGCAGCGCCAGTTCGCCCTGGGTCTCGAAGGCGGCGGAGCGCGGCTTGGCGAACTGGCCGGCGATGCGGCCGACCTTCACCACCGGCGAGGCGGCGGCATAGGTGAGGACGACGGCCATCTGCAGGAAGACGCGGAAGAAGTCGCGAATCCCGTCGGCATGGTGCTCGGCGAAGCTCTCGGCGCAATCGCCGCCCTGGAGCAGGAAACCGTGGCCACTGGCGACCTGTGCGAGTGCCGCCTTCAGTTTGCGGGCCTCACCTGCAAAAACCAGCGGCGGAAAGGTCGACAGAAGCTGCTCGACCTCGGCAAGGCTTTCCTTGTCCGCATAGTCCGGCATCTGCTGGACCGGTTTTTCGCGCCAACTTGCAGGGCTCCACTGGGTGTTCATCTCAACGTCCGTCCGAGTGAATTGATCGGATGCGCGGGGGCCGCTTTTTTCTTCGGAACGGCATTTCGTCGCGCCGCGCGGTTATACACAGGCGTCGCCCCTTTGACCACACCTGCGGGGCGAAAACGCCCTTGTCCGCCGCCCGCTTGCGCAGACCGCGGCGATGTCTTCCAGCCGGCCCCTAGATCCGTCGCCGGTGCGCCGCCGACGGTGTCGTGAGGGCGATGAAGACCGCCCCGGCGACGATCAGCGCCGCGCCAATAAGCGCGGTCAGGCTGAGGCCGACGCCGAAGAGGAGGAAATCATAGACCGCGGCAAAGACAAGCACCATGTAAAAAACCGGTATCACGAGGCTGGCATCGCCGAGCCGCATGGCGTGGATGAACAGCGCCTGGGCCGAGACCATGACGGTGCCGAGGACGACGAGCAGCCCCCATTGGGAGGCTGCCGGCGCGGTCCAGACCGTTGCCGCGGCAATCGCCGAGACGGTGGCGCCGATGGCGTTGTTGATCAAAAGGATGCGCAGCGGCGGCTCGCTGCCGCTGAGGCGCTTGATGAAGATCGCCTCCGTGCCCATGAAGGCGGCGGCGGCGAGCGCCAGGAAGGCGGCCGGCCGGAACGCCTCCGTGCCGGGCTGCAGCAGAATCAGCGCGCCACCCATGGAGAGCGTCGCGCCGGCCCATTTGCGGATCTCCGAACTCTCCTTCAGGAGCAGGATCGCCAGCGTCATTGTGACGAGCGGGCTGAGGAAACTGATCGCAGTTGCCTCGGCGAGCGGCATGCGGGCGGCGGCGGCGAACATCGACGTGATGCCGAGCCAGCCGCACAGCGAGCGGCCGATATGCCAGCGCCAGCGCGCGCCGGCGAAGTCGGGCCGGGCTGCGGGGCGCAGGGCGATGACAACGAGGAGCGCCAGCAGTGCGAAGGCGAAGCGGCCGGCGCTGACCTGAAAGGGATGGAGCCCGGAGACGCCGGGCTCGCCGACGCCGAGCACCTTGGCGATCAGCGTCGTCGCGCCGACCAGCGCACTGGAGCCGGCCATCGCCAGCATGCCGCGCGCCGTGTCGCGGAAGGTGTCGCTCGCCATGTGATCGGTCCCGCCGGAGGAATGCGTCTGAATGCTCCGGCGGAATGCAGGCTATGGCGGCAGAAGTCCAGCCCAAAAAGGAACGGACCCGCACGCCTTTGAAAAAGCGCACGGGCCCTTGGGTGTCTCCTTCCGGCCGAGCGGGTGGGGAGGCGCGGGCGCCGGAGGGAGGACCGGTGTGCGCCCGGGGCCGAGAGCCGTCCCGGGCGCGGTCTCTTCAACTCCTTACTGGGCGATCATGGCTTCCGGACGCGGGGTGTCGGCGGTCTCCACCGGCAGGACCGGATAGGTCACCGTCGGCATTTCGCCGGTCAGCGTCTTCAGGAACGCGGTGATGGCCTTGACTTCGTCGCCGGAGAGGTCTTCGCCGAGCTGGGCCGTGCCCATGATGGCGACGGCCTGTTCCAGATCCCAGACCATGCCGGAATGGAAGTACGGCGCGGTCAGCTCGATGTTGCGCAGCGGGCCGGCGCGGAAGACGTATTCCTCGTCCGCCGTCTGGGTCACAGCAAAGCGGCCCTTGTCGTTCGCCGGCAGGATGTTGGCGCCCGGCTTCTCGACGACGCCGAACGGATAGTAGCCGTTGCCGCCGACATTGAGGCCGTTGTGGCAGGAGGCGCAGCCCTTATCCATGAACAGTTGAAGGCCTTCCCTCTCCTGATCGTTGAGGACGGCAACGTTGCCTTCCAGGAACTGGTCGAAGCGCGAGGCGGGGGTGATCAGGGTCGCCTCGAAGGCCTCGATGGCCTTGGCCATATTGTCGAAGTTGACCGGATCGGCCTCGCCCGAGAAGGCGCGGGTGAAGCGCTCGACATATTCCGGCAGGCTCTTCAGGGTGGTCTCGACGCGCTTCGGCGTGGAGGCCATCTCGACGCCGGCCTGGACCGGACCCTTGGCCTGAGCTTTCAGGTCTTCGGCGCGGCCGTCCCAGAACTGGGCGATGTTGAAGACCGCGTTGAGCACGGTCGGCGCGTTGCGCGGACCCTTCTGCCAGCCGTGGCCGATCGAGGTCTCCAGATTGTCGTCACCACCCATGCCGAGATTGTGGCAGGTGTTGCACGAAATCAGCGCAGAGGACGAGAGCCGCGGGTCGAAGAAGAGCATCTTGCCGAGCTCGACCTTCTCATGGGTGACCGCGTTGTCCTTGACTGCCGGTACTACCGACGGAATCGGCTTGAAATAATCCTTCGCCTCGTTCAGCAGCGCATCGTCTGCCAGAGCTACCGAGCCTGCTGCGAGCATGGTGGCGGCAAATACCGCGCACAGCCCCGTGGCTTTCCCGAACATTGTCGTCTCCTTATTTGGTTGCGAATTCGCATACGCTTGCGGACGGTATGATATTAGAACCCTTCCTAACTGAACGCATTGAGGGACCGCATTGACACATTAGAAGCGTTCGAATAAACTCCATAAAAGTCTATTTTAGCTATGTATTTTGGTTTCATAATCGTTCTAGAAAGTGTTGATATGTCGCGCCTCCATTTTCTGAGATTGGCCCGTTTCCTGCTTAACCGTGGGATGTATCCGTGCCGCTCGCCGATGTGAGCCGCCGCATCCTTTCGCGGCCGGCGCAGATCCGGCGGGCGTCGATCGGCGGCGTCTGGGGCGATCCGGAATTCGCCCGTCGCTTCAACGGGATAAACGGCCAAATTCGTGGTGGCGGCGGGCCGCGGTTTGTTGCACGATGGCGGCCATGACGTCGTCCGAGCCCAGCTTCACCGTCGGCATCGAGGAGGAGTACCTTCTCGTCGACCGCAAAACGCGGGCGCTGGCCAGCGATCCGCCGGCCGATCTGCTGAAGGCCTGCCAGGATTCGCGTCCGGGCGCGGTCAGCCCGGAATTCCTGCGCTGCCAGATCGAGATCGGAACCCCTGTCTGCGAGACCATGAAGGACGCCAGGCACGAACTTTCGCGCCTGCGGCGGATGATCGCGGAGAACGCGGCAGCGTTCGGTCTCGCGCCCATTGCGGCCTCGACTCACCCCTTCGCCGAGTGGGACCAGCAGCCCCACACCGACAAGGATCGCTACAACGAGCTCGCCAAGACCATGCAGGTGGTGGCGCGGCGGCTGCTGATCTGCGGCATGCACGTCCATGTCGGTGTCGAGGACGAGGCGCTGCGCATCGATCTGATGTCGCAGCTCACCTATTTCCTGCCGCACCTGCTGGCGCTGTCGACCTCATCGCCGTTCTGGCGCGGTCGCGACACGGGGCTGCGCTCCTACCGGCTTTCCGTCTTCAACGAACTGCCGCGTACCGGTCTGCCGGACACTTTCGCCAGCCCGAGCGAATTCCACCGCACCGTCGACATCCTGGTCGAGGCCGGGCTGATCGAGGACGCCACCAAGATCTGGTGGGACCTGCGGCCCTCGGCACGGTTCCCGACGCTCGAAATGCGCATAAGCGACGTCTGCACGCGGCTCGACGACGCGCTGGCGATTGCCGCCCTGTTCCGCTGCCTGACCCGGATGCTGTGGCGGCTGAAGGGCAAGAACCAGAGGTGGCGGCAATATCCCGGCTTCCTTATCGACCAGAACCGTTGGCTCGCCCAGCGCGATGGCATCACCGGCGAACTGGTCGATTTCGGGCGCGGCTGCTGCGTGCCCTTCGGCGACCTTCTCGACGAGATCCTGGAGCTGACCCGCGAGGACGCGGAGCATTTCGGCTGCCTCGCCTCGATCGAGCACGCCCGCGCGATCATTGCCGACGGCACCTCGGCCGACCGGCAGCTCGCTGTCTACAACGGCGCCATCGAGGCCGGCGCCAGCACCCAGGAAGCGCTGGAGGCCGTCGTCGACCACCTCATCGAGGAAACGCTTGCCGGCTGCTAGCGATCGGGGCCTCCTGCCCTACAAGAGCAGCGAATAGGCGCCTTCCAGCTTCAACAGCCGGATTTTCGTCTCGACACCGCCCGCGCCGGAGAACCCGCCGAGACCATGGGTGCCGACCACGCGGTGGCAGGGGATGATGACCGGTATCGGGTTGGCGCCGCAGGCCTGGCCGACGGGCTGCGCGGGCACACCGAGATCCCTGGCGATGTCGCCGTAGCTGCGGGTTTCGCCAAAAGGAATGGCGCGCATCGCCGAATAGATCTGTTGCTGAAACGCGCTGCCGGCCGGAGCCAGAGGCAGGTCGAAGGCCGTCCGCGTGCCGTCGAAATAGTCCGCGAGTTGGCGAAGGCTTTCTTCCAGGACGGCTGTTCGTTCTCCTTGCGCTTCCGCATCCCAGATGAGGCGGGTGATCCGGCCACCCTCCTCCGCCACACCGAGACGGCCGACGGGCGTATCGAGGGTCGCGATGTTCATGTCCTCGGCATCTCCCCATGCATTTGCGGCACCGCCGCACTGGATTGCTTCGCTGCGCTCGTAATGACGTCGGAAGTTGATTTACGTTGTAAAATCAACGTCATTGCGAGGAGGCCGATAGGCCGACACGGCAATCCAGCTTCGGACCGCCAAGCCCGTTCCCGGGCTAGTCATCCCGCACGGCACGGCAGAAGGCTTCGATCTCGGCCTCGGTATTGTAGTAGTGGACCGATGCGCGCACCAAGGCATCGAACCCTCGCCGCGGCAGGTCGAGTTGGGCCGAGCGCGCCTGGCTGTGGGTGACGTTGATGGAGCGTTTCGACAGCCGCTGGCGGGTGGCGAGCGGTGTCTCTCCCTCTTTCAGGAAGGTGACGATACCGCATTTCTCAACGCCGAGGTCGTGCACCGAGACGCCGGGGATCTTTTCCAGTTCGCCGCGCAGAATATCGGCGAGCATCTTCACGCGCGCCTCGATCGCCGCCATGCCCAGGTTTCCGGCATAGCGGGCGGCAACGCCGAGCGCGATCTGGCCGGCGACGTAGCGCTCCCAGTTCTCGAAGCGCTTCGCGTCGGGCTTCCATTCGAAGCTCTCCGCATCGAGCCAGTCGGCGGCAGCGAGGTCGACGAAGGGCGGCTCCAGGTCGGCAATGGCGTTGCGGTCGACCCAGAGGAACCCCGTCCCGCGCGGCCCGCGGAGGTACTTCCGCCCGGTGGCCGACAGCATGGTGCAGCCGATTTCCCTGACGTTCACATCGAGCTGGCCGACCGACTGGCAGGCATCGAGCAGATAGGGGATGCCGAAACGGCGGGCGACGTCGCCGACGGCGGCGGCCGGATTGACCAGACCGCCCTGGGTCGGCACGTGGGTGATGGCGATCAGCCGGGTCTTCGGCGCGACCATGTTCGCAAGGGCGGCAACGTCGATCTGGCCGTGCTCGTCGTCCGGCACCACGTCGATCTCGATGCCGGCGCGGTCCCTCATCTGCAGGAAGGCAACGTAGTTGGAGACATATTCGGAGCGGCAGGTGATGACCCGGTCGCCCTCGCGGAACGGAATGGCATAGAACGCCATGTCCCAGGCGCGGGTGGCGTTCTCGATGAAGGCGACCTCGCCCGGCTCGGCGCCGATAAGATCGGCGATCGCCGGGTAGAAATCCGCGACCTTGGCCGCCGCCGCGCTTGCCGCCTCGTAGCCGCCGATCATGGCTTCCAGGTCGAGATGGGTCTTCAGCGCCTCGACGACGGCGCGGGTCGGCAGGGCCGAGCCGGCATTGTTGAAATGCAGCACCATCTCTACGCCCGGCGTCTCGGCGCGCAGGCGATCGATATCGAGCTCCGGCATGGCCTTCCCTCCCCGTCAGTCGTCACCTTCCGTTAGTCGATTCCGAGAGCGGGTCAACACCCTTGATGCTGCGCGCCGCATCGTTACGGTGAGGCGTCTGTCCGCAGTTCCCCTTCCCCAAGAGCATCCTGACCATGACCGACATGATCGCCGTCTTCGGCTACGGCTCCCTCGTCAACCAGGCGACCCTGCCGCCGGGGACGCCCAGCATTCCCGGCACGCTTTCCGGCTTTCGCCGGGCCTGGCGGATCGCCGGCAAGACGCCGATCGGCCACACCTGCGGCCTGACGGCGGAACCGGCAGACGGCTCGGCGATCCGCGGCACGCTGATCCTTTATCCGCGCTCCGAGCTTGCCGACCTCGACGAACGCGAATGGCGCTACGACCGGCACGATCTCGACCTCGCGGCCTTTTCCCCGGACGGCGATGCCGCCGCCGCGCCCACGACCCGCATCGTCTACCGGGTGAAACGGGAGCACGAACGCTGGGGCGACGAGGATCACCCCGTCATCCAGAGCTATGTGGATTGCGTGCTGCGCGGCTATTTCGAGCGCTGGGGCGTCCTCGGCGTGCGCCACTTCGTGGAGACCACCGCGGGCTGGCAGGTGCCGATCCGGCGCGACCGGGCCGAGCCGCGCTACCGCCGCGCGGTGCGGATCACGGCCGAGGAGGAAGACCTTTTCGACCGCATCCTTGCCGAGGCCGGCGCGCGCTGGATCGACTGAAAAGGATCTGGATTGCCGCGTCGGCCTTTCGGCCTCCTCGCAATGACATCGGTTATTGTCATTGCGAGCGGAGCGAAGCAATCCAGTGCAGCCGTCTACTACCAGTGCCGCTCGGGTTAAAAATGCAGCCCTGCGACAACCAACGCAGACCGAAATGGTCAACCGCTATGTCGCCAGCGGCTTCCTGAGGCGGATGGTGTCGATCTCGGTACCGGCCAGGTTGTCGTAGCGCTTTTCGCGCGAACGGTCGGAAAAGCCGCGGGTGCGGAAGAACCTGAGGGCGCGGCGGTTGCCGGCGAACAGGTCTAGGTCGACATATTTGGCGTCGCGCGCGGCAAGCGCTTCCTCAAGCGCGGCGAGAAGGGCCTCGCCGGCACCGTTTGCCCAGGCGCTCGGCGCCACCCAGATTTCGCTGATCGCCCCCTGGCCCGAGGCGACGATGGCAAAGCCCACCGGCTCGCCGTCGAGGGTCGCGACCAGGACCGGGCCGCCGGCCGATGCCAGGAGATGCTCGAACGGCTTTTCGTCGCGCAGCCGCTTCCAGGCGTCGCCGGCAAGCTGCGAGCCGATCGAGGCCTGCCAGGAATGCATGCCGATCTTGGCAAGGATGGCGAAATCGGTCTCGCGCGCCTCGCGCACCTCCACGCCGGTGACTGGCTTGGCCGCCTCGCCGGCCCCGGCCGAGCCGACCGCCGCCTCGCCGATGCCTGCTGCCGCCACATGGGCCTCACGCGCGCGATAGCGCTCGCTCGGCTCGCGCATGGTGACGAGTTCCTCGGCCGCCGTCGGGTGGACGGCGACGGTGCGGTCGAAATCGGCCTTGGTGGCGCCCATCTTGATGGCGATGCCGAGAAGCTGGGCCATCTCGCCGGCATCCGGGCCCATGACGTGGACGCCGAGCACGGTGTCGCTGGCGGCGTCGACGATGACCTTCATCAGCATCCGCTCGTCGCGGCCGGTCAGCGTGTGCTTCATGGCGCGGAAGCGGGCGCGGTAGATGTCGACGGCATCGAAGCGGTCGCAGGCCTCGTCCTCGGTGAGGCCGACCGTGCCGATCTCCGGCTGGGAGAACACAGCCGTCGCGATATTGGAATGGTCGACGGTGACGTTCCTGGCCCCGAACACGGTGTCGGCGAAGGCATGGCCCTCGCGGATCGCCACCGGGGTCAGGTTGACCCGGTCGGTGGCATCGCCGACGGCATAGATCGAGGCAACGGACGACTTCGACTGGGCGTCGACGACGACGGCGCCATTCTTGGTCAGTTCGACGCCGGCCTCTTCCAGGCCGAGCCCTGCCGTCGCAGGGCGCCGGCCGATGGCATACATGATCTGGTCCGCCTCGATGGTCCGGCCCGCCTCGGTCCGGCCGACCAGCGCCGCACCGCTCTTCTCGATGGCGGTGAAGCGGTCGCCGGTGATGACGTCGATACCCTTCTTTTCCATCTCCTCGTGCAGCAGCGTGCGCATGTCCATGTCGAAGCCGCGCAGAATCTCCTCGCCGCGATAAAGCAGCGTCGTCCTGGCGCCGAGGCCGGCGAAGATGCCGGCGAACTCAACGGCGATGTAGCCGCCGCCGACGACGGTCACCCGCTCGGGGAAGTCTTCCAGATGGAAGGCCTCGTTGGAGGTGATAGCGTGCTCGATGCCGGTAACGGAGCTGTCGAGGAAGGGCGTCGCGCCCGTCGCGATCAAAATGTATTTGGCGGAAACCGTGCGGTCGTCGGCGAGCAGACGGACCTCGTTCGGGCCGGCGACCGTCGCCCGGCTCATGACAATCTCGACGCCGGAGCGCTCCAGATTGGTGAGATAGACCTTGTTGAGCCGGTCGATCTCCCGGTCCTTGTTGGCGATCAGGGTCTTCCAGTCGAATTTCGTCTCACCGACCGACCAGCCGAAGCCGGCGGCGTCCTCGAATTCCTCGCCGAATTTGGAGGCATAGACGAGGAGCTTCTTCGGCACGCAGCCGCGGATGACGCAGGTGCCGCCGACCCGGTATTCCTCGGCGATCGCGACCCTGGCCCCATAGCCCGCGGCGATGCGCGCGGCCCGCACGCCGCCCGATCCGGCCCCGATGACGAAAAGATCGTAGTCGTAGCCGCTCATGGGGGCCTCCTTACTGGCCGGACCGGAAGGCCGGTCCGGCACGCATTACGCAAAACCTACTGAAAACGGAAACGGAGACGTGCGCTTTGGCGCTACTCGGCCTTTTTTTCGGGCGCGGCAGCGGCGATCTTTTCCATTTCCTTCTGGGCCTGTTCCAGCATGTCGATGCCAAGCTGGTTGCGGTATTCCCGCGCGGCGCCGATCGACAGGGTCGACAGCTCGGCCGATTTCTCGGCCAGCTTGGCGCCGACCGGAGAAGTGTAGAAGGCGGTGATCTCGTCCAGCTCTTCCTTGGTGAAGCGGCGGGCCCAGATCTCCTCGATCATCTTGTCGAGATCAACGCGCTTGCCGGCCATGGAGAGCGCGACGTCGTTGACCATGGCGTCGATTTCGCGGGCGAACTCGGGGTTCTGGCGCACGAGCTGCTGCTTGGTCTGGCTGGCGACGATCGGCAGGATCTCGTCGAAGCCGTAGTTGGAGCGGGTCGCCTCGACGGCGGCCTCGGCGGCCTTCATGTGCTCCGGCGTGAAGGTTTCTTCCTGGGCCGCCGCCGGCGTCAGGTTGAGGGCACCGGCGACGAGCATGACGGCCAGCGCCAGCGCGGCGGTGCCGACAGTTTTGGAAAGGGTCATGTCTTTCTCCGTTCGGTGACGACGCGTGCCGTCGTGTGGATTTCTCAGGGCTTCAGGCATTCGGTGCCATCGGGACCCGCAACATAGGCGGCGTCCGCGATGCCGATGAACAGCCCGTGCTCGACCACGCCCGGAATGGCGCCGAGCGATTCGCTCAACGCTTCTGGCGCGGCAATCTGGCGAAAAGATGCATCGAGGATGTAGTGCCCGCCGTCGGTGACGAATGGGGTCTCCTTGCCGCCGCGCAGGACGATCTCGCCGGTGAGGCCGAGGGCGGAGGCGTTCGACATGATCGCGCGCCTGGTCGACTCAAGCCCGAAGGGCACGACCTCGATCGGCAGCGGGAAGGCGCCGATCATGCGCACCAGCTTGGAACTGTCGGCGATCACCACCATGCGGGCGGAGGCCGTGGCGACGATCTTTTCGCGCAAAAGCGCCCCGCCGCCGCCCTTGACGAGCCGCAAATAGCGATCGAGTTCGTCGGCGCCGTCGACCGTCAGGTCGAGTTCCGGCGTCTCGTCGAGGGTGGAGAGCGGGATGCCCAGTTCGCCGGCAAGCTCGGCCGTGCGTTCCGAGGTCGGCACGGCGAGAATATCGAAGCCGGCGGCGACCTTCTCGCCGATCAGCCGGATGAAGTGGTCGGCCGTCGAGCCGGTGCCGAGACCGAGCCGCATGCCGGACTGGACTTCGGCGAGCGCAGCGACTGCCGCGGCGCGCTTGAAATCGTCGCTCATTGGATCACACGCTCCCGAATGTGCCGTTCCCCGTCGGCCGCTGATTAGCATGGCCGGCGCCGGGCGCCAAGATATCGCAACAGGACGCGGCCGGCGCGTTTTCGGCGCCGGCCGGCCGGTATTACAGGTTCTGCGGGCGGATCAGAGGCCCGCCATCAGCATGTATTTGATCTCCACGAACTCCTCGACGCCGTGCGAGGAGCCTTCGCGGCCGATGCCCGACTGCTTGACGCCGCCGAACGGGGCCACCTCGGTGGAGATGATGCCGGTGTTGATGCCGACCATGCCGTATTCCAGACCCTCGCCGACGCGCCAGACGCGGCCGAGGTCGCGGGCGAAGAAATAGGCCGCCAGACCGAACTCGGTGTCGTTGGCCATGGCGACCACCTCGTCCTCTTCGGAGAAGCGGAAGAGCGGGGCGACGGGACCGAAGGTCTCCTCGCGGGCGACCATCATGGCAGGGGTGACGCCGGTCAGCACGGTCGGCTGGAAGAAGGTGCCGCCAAGGGCATGGCGTTCGCCGCCGGTGACCACTTTCGCGCCCTTGCCGAGGGCGTCGGCGATGTGCTCCTCGACCTTTTCGATTGCCGCCATGTTAATGAGCGGGCCCTGGACGACGCCCTCCTCGGTGCCGGTGCCGACCTTCATTTCCTTGACCTTGGCCGAGAGCTTTTCGGCAAAGGCGTCATAAACGGCATCCTGCACGTAGATGCGGTTGGCGCAGACGCAGGTCTGGCCCATGTTGCGGTATTTCGAGGCGAGCGCGCCTTCCACGGCAGCGTCGAGATCGGCGTCGTCGAAGACGATGAACGGTGCGTTGCCGCCGAGTTCCAGGCCCACCTTTTTAATGGTCGAAGCGGCCTGCTCCATCAGCAGCCGGCCGATCTCGGTCGACCCGGTGAAGGTGATCGCCTTGACGTCCGGGTTCGACGTCATCTCGCCGCCGATCTTGGAGGCCTTGCCGGTGACGACATTGAAGATGCCGGCGGGGATGCCGGCGCGCTCGGCGAGTTCGGCCAGGGCAAGCGCCGACAGCGGCGTCTCGCTCGCCGGCTTGACGACGATCGGGCAGCCGGCGGCCAGCGCCGGGGCGGCCTTGCGGGTGATCATCGCGGCGGGGAAGTTCCACGGTGTGATCGCGGCGACGACGCCGATCGGCTGGCGGATGCAGACGATGCGGGCATCGGCGCGGTAGGACGGGATGGTCTCGCCGTAGATGCGCTTGGCCTCCTCGGCGAAGAACTCGATGAACGAGGCGGCATAGACGATCTCGCCGGCGGCCTCGGTGAGCGGCTTGCCCTGCTCGCTCGTCATCAGGAGGGCAAGGTCGTCCTTGTTCTCCAGCATCAGGTCGAACCAGCGGCGCAGGATCGCCGAGCGCTCCTTGGCGGTCTTTTTCGCCCAGGCCGGGAACGCGGCCTTTGCCTTGTCGATCGCCTCGCGGGTCTCCTCGGCGCCGAACTGGGGCACCTTGGCGAGTTCGGCGCCGGTCGCCGGATCGGTGACGGCCATCGTCGGCTCGCCGACCCATTGGCCGTTGATATAGCACTGCTCCTTCAGCAGCGACGGATCTGAAAGCCGCATCGGGATTTCCTCCTTGAATGACGGTTCTGGCCGCCGAGGCCCGGAGCGCCGGCGGCGCGCAATGGTGGCAGCCGGCGGGGCGATCGGCGGTCTCCTCCGGGACGATCCCGGAAAGACGGGAACGGCGGTGTGCGGCGCTCCTTCCGGGGCCGCATGCCGTCATGATCGGCGGCACGATAGTGGAAAGTCCGAACGGCGTCGATAGGTTCCGAACGGCGCGCGCAAAGGGTTGCCGGAGCGGCGCCAGGGCCCCATTGTATAAACCATTCCCGGATCGCCGGGTCGGGCCGGCGCGCCCGCTGCCGATCCACAGCTTCCTCGCCAGACCGCTCAGATAGAGACAAAAAATGCAGAAACCGCCCGTCCTTGCCATCGATCTCGACGGCACGCTGATCGAGACCGCCCCCGACCTGATGGGGACCCTCAACGTCATCCTGGAGCGCGAGGGACTTGCCCCCGTCAGCCTCAAGCAGGTGCGCGGCATGGTCGGCCAGGGCGCCAAGATCATGCTGCAGCGCGGCTTTGCCGCCCATGGCGAAACACTCGAAGGCGCGCGGCTGGAGACCCTTTTCGAGGCCTTCCTGGAGCACTATGCGGAGCATATCGCGGTGGAAAGCCACCCCTTCCCCGGGGTCGTCGAAGCGCTCGAAGGCTTCCGCGCGGAGGGCTGGAAGCTCGCTGTCTGTACCAACAAGCTGGAGGCGCTGACCCGGCGGCTGCTCGACGAACTCGACCTGACGCGGCTGTTCGACGCGATCGGCGGGCCGGACACCTTCGGCGTGCGCAAGCCCGACCCGCAGCACCTCATCAAGACCATCGAGGCGGCCGGCGGCGAAGCGACCAACGCGATCATGGTCGGCGACTCGGCCGCCGACATCAACGCGGCCAAGAACGCCGCCGTCCCCGTCGTCGCCGTCGATTTCGGCTACACCGACATCCCGGTTGCCGAGCTCGGGCCGGACCGGATCATCTCCCATTTCGACGAGCTCGCCGGGGCGGTTTCGGAGCTGCGCGGGGCGATGACCGCGGGCTGAGGCCACGCCGGCGCGGCCATTCGGCCGGCGTGCACTGCAAAGGCTTGACTTCCCGGGGGGCCAACCCTTAAATCCGCGCACCCAATCGGGCGGTTAGCTCAGCGGGAGAGCACTCGCTTCACACGCGAGGGGTCACTGGTTCAATCCCAGTACCGCCCACCATTTTTTCGCTCACGGTCAATTCGCTTCGCTCATGACCTCCGCGGGGGCCTCGCATCGGCTCGGGCGCGCAGTCGCGCTTGCGAAGCCAACGGCTTCGATTTCTCTCACGCCAAACTCGCTTCGCTCGCTGGCTCCGTGAGGGCCTCGCATGAGCTCTGGCGGCCGGTCGGCCTTGCGAAGCCCTTGGCTTCGTTGGGGCATCTCACGGCAGTTCGCTTCGCTCACGCCTGCGATGGCGCGGCGCATAAGCGCCGGCGGCCGGTCCGCCTTGCGAAGCCCTTGGCTTCGATTTCTCTCACGCCGACTTCACTTCGTTCAACGCTGCCATCCGCGCCACAGCGTCCGAGGGCTTTGCGCGGCAATCGCCAATAGCCCGCCGGCAATGGCCCAGTTCTTGACCATGATCGTGACCTGCCAGGGATCGGCGCGGAGCTGCCAGTGGAACCAGCTCGTGAACAGGCAGTAAACTGCCAGCGCCAGCGCCCACAGCCGGATGTGCGGCCCGGCAACGAGGCAGACCGCGGCAACGGCGTTGAACGCCGCGACCGGCCAGACGAACCATTCGGGAAGACCGATGCCGGCGATCATCTGCTGGACGGGCGCCGGGTCGAGGATTTTTTGGACCGCACCGCCCACGAACAAGAGAGCAATCAGGACGCGGCCGGTGATGCTGAGAAAAGCGTTCATCACTGCCTAACTGCGGTAGCCGGCAGGCACGGCAAGAGCGGAGGCGCTCAGTCACCGTTGTCAGCTACCTTCAGACCTGCGGCAGAAACGATGCCTATCGAGATCGAAAGGCCGACAGTTTCTCGCGTCAATGGTCTTGCCGCGGATAGATCATACGTGTGTGCAACACTCCAATCACATCGACTTCCGTCTCGCTCGCGATCCGGTAGACGGCGAAATACGGCAGACCGGGAATAGTTAGTTCACGGGTGGAACGCACCCTGCCCGGTCGCCCAATCAGCGGAAATTGCTCAAGCATTGCAATGGATTGCAAGATGCGGGCAATCGTGTTTTGCGCCGACTGCCGGTCATGTTCACTAATGAAGCCGTGTATGTTTTCCAGATCGGCCAGCGCGTCGGCCGTGAAGCTAATGTTCAAGGCCGAACTTTTTCCAGACGTCGCGCATGGATACACGGCCGTTCGGGTCCGCGTCGGCAGCTTTTAGCGCGCGTTCGATCTTTGACTTGGCAAATGCCTGGTATTCCGGATCGTCGGATTCGGGTTGTTCCGTCACCAGATGCGCCGGTACCGGCTTCTTGTCAGCGATCTCGTCCATGACCGGATCATACCAATCCTTCCTCTGCACTTCCAGATCGCCACAACGATTCCCCTAGCACTCATTCGTGTTTTTGAATTAGTCTTCCCGAATAAGACAAACAAAAAATCAATCGGGGGGGGAAACCGACCATGAGGACGAGGTTTCTTGTGACGTTTGCGGTGCTGTGCACCGCCCTTTTTGCGCTGTCCGACGTTGCGTCGGCGGCGGCCGAGACGCTGACCTGGCAGGTGCGCAGCGAGCATCCGAACACCGTTGCCGTGGAGTTCTACTCCCAGGACCGCAACGCGGCCTGGCCGGGCGACGGCGAGGTCTACCTGATCCGCGACTGGGACACCCACACCTTCAAGCTCGACTGCCGCCGGGGCGAATCCATCTGCTACGGCGCCTGGGTCCGCAACCAGAGTTCGAGCTACTGGGGTGTCGGCAAGGACAATGCCAGGGGCTGTCAACGCTGCTGCTATGTCTGCGGCGGCGGCCGGACCAAGACCCAGGTGCTCAATCCTTGACGCGCACCGGGCCCTGACGCACGTCGGGCCACAACAAAGCAAAGGGGCTCCGCGGATCGCGGAACCCCCCGTTGCCCCAGACATGCGGCGACCGGTGCATGCCGGCGCCGTCCGGGTCGTGTCGGCGGCTACTGCCACCAGCACTGTTTCTTGACGACGACGACCCGTTCGCCGAGATCCTCGTCGTAAACGGTTGTCGGCAGGTTCTGGCAGACCCGGTAGCGCACCATGCCGGGGGCGCGGGCGCCTTCGACCCAGGGGCCGCCGCGAGCCTCGTCGCGGTCGAGTTCTTCCAGCATGGCGCGGTCGGAGCCGGTGTCGCGCCTGCCGGCGGAGGCGGAGGTGGAGACGACCGCGGAGCCGGCGATGGTCAGGGCAATGATGGCCAGGGTGGTCTTCTTGAACATCGGATTTTCCTTTCGTCGCTGTTCCCTCGAGGACCGGCCCCATCGGCGTCGCCTCGTTGTCCCCAATATGCGGAGATACGCCGGCGCCGACTGTGACGGCCGTCACGTTTTGAGGGTTTGCCGAAGGGGAAAAGAAAAATCCGCGGAAACCGGCAGGTTTCCGCGGAAAAGTTAGTCCGGCCGCTCGCAGAAGAAGGGAGGCTGCGACCGTCGACAAACAGAGAGGAACCCCGAAAAGCCTCGGGGGAGCTGCATCAGGACATTCAGGAGGACCGCCGCCGGCTCCCTCGGAACAAAACAGTCCGCGGAAGGAACGCTCCGGCCATCGATCCGCTACACCACTGGATGGATTCTAATATAAGCTATTACTCAAATAAGAATAGTGTATTTCTGCAACAATGTTAAGCGCAGGTTGCGCGATTTCCTCGCATTTCCTGGGGAATACAATCTATACGCGATCTACCGTTGCGCGAAGGGCACAGAGCCGTCTGCTGCGCGCCGTTTTCGGCAGCAAACCGGCCGTTTCGGCGATATTCCGGGAGAGGCGCGGCCCGCCTGACTCAGCTGGCGGCAACCTGGCGGATGGCCTTTGCCCCGTCGCCGCGGCCGGGCACCACGGGCGCGCCCTCGGCAGCCTCTTCCTCAAGCCCGAGGCCGGAGCGCAGCGGTCCCGGCGAGGCAATGAGGTCGGCAAGGGTGTAGCCGTCGAGCACCGACAGAAAGGCGTCGAGGCCACGCTCCAGGATCGCCTTCAGCCGGCAGCAAGCGGCGATCGGACAGGTGTTGGTGCCGTCGTCGAAACACTCCACGAGGCACAGATTCTCTTCCGTCACCCGGATCACGGCGCCGACATTGATGTCCTCGGGCGCCGCGGACAGGCGCACGCCGCCATTGCGGCCGCGGACCGTCTCGATGACGCCGATATGCGACAGGCACTGGGCGATCTTGGTCAGGTGGTTTTCCGAGATCCGATAGGCCTTGGCGATGTCGGCGATGCGCGATACCGGCCGGTCGGACAGCGCGCAGAACATCAAGAGCCGCATCGCATAGTTCGAATGATGTGTGAGGCGCACTGGTTCCGGACTCCTGAACCCATTCCGATGGTTGTATAAATGAGCATTAACGGCGCCGCTTTAGCCGGTGTCAAACGGGATTGGCGTTTTCGTCGTGGAATCCGGAAAAACGGGACGTAAGGTCGCAATAAACTGGGTTGGAAATTGCTAATTAGCATTGATTTCGATCATAGCCCCCCTGTAAACGACGCATATTAGCGACCTCGAATGGACCCGAGTCGCCATTCCCGAAACACGGCCGAAACCATGGAGTGACCCGGATGGACGCGGTGAATAGCGGTGCGCGATTGATACATTTCCCGGTTTCCTTTTTTGCCGTGGTCATGGGCTTGTCCGGCCTCACCCTGGCGGTGGAACGCATGGAGGCGACCCTCGGCGTGCCGCATGTCTGGAGCCTTGCGTTCGTCGTCGTCTCCGTCGCCGCCTTTATCATCATCGGTGCCTTCTACCTGACCAAGCTGTTGCGGCACCGGGCCGCGGTCATCGCGGAATGGAACCACCCGGTGCGCATCGCCTTCTTCCCGGCGATCACCATCGGCCTGATCCTGCTGGCCACCGCGCTCCGGCCCTACCAGCCCGACGTCGCCCGCATCCTCTGGTTCGTCGGCACCGCCGGACATCTCGGTGCCACGCTCGCTGTGATCTCGACCTGGATCGGCCACCGCTCGTTCGAGACACCACACATCAACCCGGCCTGGTTCATTCCCGCCGTCGGCAACGTCATCGTCCCGGTCGCCGGCACGGATTTCGGCTATACCGAGATCTGCTGGTTCTTCTTTGCCATCGGCCTCGTCTTCTGGGTCATCCTGCTGGTCCTCGTCTTCAACCGCCTGATCTTCCACCATCCGCTGCCGGAGCGGCTCTACCCGACGCTGGTCATCCTGATCGCGCCGCCGGCGGTCGCGTTCCTCGCCTATATGAAGCTGACCGGCGGGCCGATCGATGCCTTTGCCCGCATCCTCTACTATGCGGGCCTGTTCTTCACGCTGCTCGTGACCATGCAGCTCGACCGGCTGGCGCGGCTGCCCTTTGCCATGTCGTGGTGGGCCTATTCCTTCCCGATGGCCGCGATCACCATCGCCACCTGGGTCTATGCCAAGGGAACGCAATCCGGCTTCCACACCGGCCTCGGCTTTGCCCTCTTCGCGGTCCTGTCGGCGATCATCCTGATCCTGCTCTACCGCACCACGAAGGCCATCGCCGGCGGGGAAATCTGCCAGCCAGAATAGCGCCCCGTTGCCTTGCCCCGAGGCCGTTCCGGCCGGCGGATCGTTCGTGATAGGCTGGCGCAAACGGAAAGGCCGTTCCCAGGGGCCTTTCCGATCGGCCCTCGCGCCACATCTTCTGGTGCCGGGCGACATCACGGACGGAGGCAAGGTATGGGCATTCTCACACGGACTGCGGTGACGGTTTTCGGGCTGTTGATGAGCGCTGCCGCCGCGATCGCCAATTCCGGGCTGCCGCACGCGCACTATGCAGATCAGCAGGACCGCGCCGTCAGCACGCTTTCGGCCGAAGACGTCGAGGCGCTGAAGGCCGGCGCCGGCTGGGGGCTGGCACGGCCCGCCGAGTTCAACGGCTATCCGGGCCCGCGCCACATCCTCGACATGGCGGACGAACTGGCGCTGAGCCCGCAGCAGCGCGACGACATCGCAGCGCTGTTCGAGACGATGCAGGCCGATGCGCAGCGGCTCGGGCCGGAACTGATCGCGGCGGAAAAGGCCCTCGACGCGGCGTTCCGCGCCGGCACCATCGATGCCGAGACGTTGCGGGCGCGGGTCGCGGCGGCCGAAGACGCGCGCAGCAGATTGCGGGTCGTCCATATGGAGGCGCATCTTGCGGCAACGCCGCTTCTGACGCCGCACCAGCGCCACCTCTACAACACGCTGCGCGGCTATGCCGGCAACGCCCACGACATGCACCACCCTCACCAGTAGCCCGACGCGCGGACGGATCCTTCCATGAGCCTCATCGACTGGCGCGATTTTTCCGGCACAGCGGCGTGGGACGCGCTCGACATTGCCGAGGTCGAGGGCGCCACGGTCCGCGTCCACTGGACCGACGCGCCCTATCGCTGGCACGTCAATGACGGCGAGGAGGTGTTCGTGGTGCTCTCCGGCACCGTCGACATGAAGCTGCGCGAGGGAGGCATCGAGAAATCCGTCCGCATGACCGCCGGCGACATCTTCCATGCCGGCGTCGGCACGGAGCACGTCGCCCATCCGCTGGAGCCGTCGCGCATTCTCGTGGTAGAAAAGAAAGGCAGCGTCTGATGTCCGCGTTTTCCCTGGAAGGCCTTGTCATCGGCTGGGTCGCGCTGCTCGCCGCCGCGGCGGCGCCCGGCCCCAATCTCCTGGCCGTCGCCGCCAGCGCGCTCGGCAACGGACGCCGCTTCGCGCTTGCCGTTGCCGCGGGCGTTGCCGCCGGCACCTTCTTCTGGGCGCTCGCCGCCGTCCTCGGCCTCACCCTCGTCTTTTCCGCCTATCCCTGGTCGACCGACATCCTGCGCATTGCCGGCGGGGTCTATCTCATCGTCGTCGGGGCGCGGGCGATCCGGGCCGGCCTTGCGGGCAACGCCGCCCTGATGCGCAACGGCGCGGCGTCGGCGAGCATCGGAAATTCGTTCCTGCGCGGCTTCGTCGTCGTCGGCACCAATCCGAAGGCGATGCTGTTGTGGACCTCGATCGCGGCCCTTGTCGTCGTGCCGGGCATGCCGCTTGCCGTCGCCGTTCTGTTTGCCGGCGTCTCGATGGCGATCTCGTTTGCGGTTTATGCGATTTATGCACTGGTCTTTTCGCTGCCGCGCCTGCGCGCCGGCTATCGCGGTTTCGCCAACCAGCTCGAGATCGCCTTCGGCGCTGTTTTCTGCCTGTTCGGAGCGCGCCTCCTAGCCAGCCGCTAGGCGTTCGGCACTCTATTAGCGTTCACTAACGCGCGACCCAATGCACCTCACGCGCCTGTGACTGTTTCGCACCGGTAAACAGTCAATCCACGCCGGTCATATTGATGGCAGGCGGCCACGGTGCCACCTAGCGGGAACACACATTCCTTTTTCCTTCCACGAGGTACGTCCCGCATGATCCGCAACACCGCTTTTGCCGCCGTTACCGCCCTCGCCCTTTCCGGCGCCTTCGCCGCCAGCGCACTCGCCGAGCCGGTCGACTACGCCTTCGACAAGACCCACGCCAACATCACCTTCACCATCAACCATCTCGGCTTTTCCACCGCCCATGGGCGCTTCAACACCTTCGACGGCGCGCTGACGATCGACGAAGAGACGCCGGCGAACTCCGCCGTCACGGTGACGATCGCCACCGACAGCCTCGACACCTTCTACGACAAGCGCAACGAGCACCTGAAGAGCAAGGACTTCTTCAACGTCGCCGAATTTCCGGAGATGACGTTCAAGTCGACCTCCGTGGAAAAGACCGGCGACGATATGCTGAAGATGACCGGCGATCTGACCATGCTCGGCGTCACCAAGCCGGTGACCCTTGACGTCACCGTGCCCAAGCTCGGCGCACACCCGATGAGCGGCGCCAAGGCCGTCGGCTTCCATGCGACCGGCACCATCAAGCGCTCCGAATGGGGCATGACCACCTTCGTGCCGGCGGTCAGCGACGAGGTCGACATCGTCATCGACCTGGAAGCGGCGGCCAAATAACTGTCAGCCGATAGCGGCCGCGATGCCGTAAAGATTGACAGACGGGCGGCGCTGCCCTCCTCTCCTTCCCCCAGGAACGGGTGGCGCCGCCCGACCCTTTCATGTGCGAACCGAGGCATTCGACCATGCTGCGCAACACGACATCCGGTTACGGCCTTGTGGCCATCGCGCTCCACTGGCTGATCGCGGCGATGATCGTCGCCATGATCGTGGTCGGCATGTATATGAGCGGGCTGGAACTCACCGACCCCAACAAGTTCCAGCTCTACCAGCTCCACAAGTCGTTCGGGCTGACCCTGCTCGGCCTCGTCGTCGTCAGGCTCCTGTGGCGCTTCGCCAATCCGGCGCCGCGGCTGCCCGCCACCCTGCCCGACTGGCAGAAGGCCGGCGCACATCTCACCCACCTGGCGCTCTATCTCCTCCTCATCGCCATGCCGCTTTCCGGCTGGCTGATGGTGTCGGCCTCCACGCTCGGCATCCCGACGCTCTATTTCAATCTGTTCCAGGTGCCGCACCTGCCGGTGCCGGGCTTCCTCGGCGAGCCGGCGGTGGCCGAAGCGACCCTGAAGGAAGTGCACGAGGCGCTCGCCTATCTCCTCATCGTCGTCGTCGTCCTTCACATCGCCGCCGCGCTGAAGCACCATTTCGTCGACCGGGACGATATCCTCACGCGGATGGTCTCGACCGGCCCCGGACGCTACGGTATTCGCTGACCCAACCTCGAAAACGACGGAACCCGCATGACCCTTTTCTCCCTTTCGCTCCCCCGCCTTGCGCGGGTCGCCTCCGCGATCGCCGTTGCCGCGCTCCTGGGCATGCCCGTTCACAGTGCCGCGGCGGCGGCCAGCGGCTGGATCGTCGATCCCGCAAAGAGCACCGTCGGCTTCACCGCGACCCAGGCCGGCAAGCCGTTCACCGGCACCTTCAACGGCTTTGAGGCCGACATCACCTTCGATCCCGCCGACATGAACGCCGGCAATGTCGACGTCGTCTTCGACACCACGAAGATCGAGACCGGCGATGCGCAGAAGGACGCCAACCTGCCGGCGCCGAACTGGTTCAACGCCAAGGCCCACCCGATGGCCACGTTCACGGCATCCAGCTTCACCAAGACCGGCGACGACAGCTACGAGGCCAAGGGCGAGCTGACGATCCGCGACATCGCCAAGCCGGTGACCCTGCCGTTCACGCTGACCGTCGACGGCAACAGCGCAAAGATGTCCGGCAAGACCACCGTCAAGCGCACCGATTTCGGCCTCGGCACCGGCGTCCCGGTGGAAATGATCGGCGACGACGTCATCGTCACGATCTCGCTGACCGCCACCAGATAGCGGCGGCGGCCGCGCCCGGACCCCCTTCGATTGCAGCCCTTCCGGGACCCATGCGCGGCAGCGCATGGGTTGGCGGAGCGTGCTCCGTGGTCTACATACCGGACATCCCCTCCCCGCCAGACCGGGACAGAATCCCCTGGGAGATATTCCAATGTCCGATCCTGAAAGCCCGCCCGAAAGCCCCAATGCCGACCTGTCCCCCTATCGCAAGATGGGCCGCGAGCTGATCGACGAACCGGAGACCCGGATGCCCGCCTTCGACCACACCCCGCTGCTGCCGCTCGGCGCCGACGACACGCCCTATCGCAAGCTCACCGGCGACTACGTCTCGACCTCCGAATTCGAGGGCAACACCATCCTCAAGGTCGACCCGGAAGGCCTGAGGCTTTTGGCCGAAGAGGCGTTCAAGGACATCAACCATTACCTCAGGCCCGGCCATCTGAAGCAGCTCGCGTCGATCCTCGACGACCCCGAGGCGACCGACAACGACCGCTTCGTTGCCTACGACCTTTTGAAGAACGCCTGCATCTCCGCCGGCGGCGTCCTTCCCATGTGCCAGGACACCGGCACCGCCATCGTCATGGGCAAGAAGGGCCGGCTCATCTGGACCGATGGCAGCGACGAGGCGGCGCTGGCAAAGGGAACGCGCGATGCGTATCTGAAGAAGAACCTGCGCTATTCGCAGCTCGCGCCGCTGGCCATGTTCGAGGAGAAGAACACCGCCAACAATTTGCCGGCGCAGATCGAGCTCTATGCGGAGGGCGAGGACGCCTACAAGTTTCTGTTCGTCGCCAAGGGCGGCGGCTCGGCCAACAAGACGTTCCTGTTCCAGGGAACGCCGTCACTGCTGACCGAAGACAGGATGCTGTCCTTCATTGCGGAAAAGATCCTGACGCTCGGCACCGCGGCCTGCCCGCCCTATCACCTTGCCGTCGTCATCGGCGGCACCTCGGCGGAAATGAACCTGAAGACGGTGAAGCTCGCCTCCTGCCACTATCTGGACAATCTGCCGACCTCCGGCTCGGAAGCGGGCCATGCCTTCCGCGATCTGGAGTGGGAGGAAAAGGTCCAGATCCTGACCCGCAAGACCGGCGTCGGCGCCCAGTTCGGCGGCAAGTATTTCTGCCACGACGTGCGCGTCATCCGGCTGCCGCGGCACGGCGCCTCGCTGCCGATCGGCATTGGCGTGTCCTGCTCGGCCGACCGCCAGGCGCTCGGCAAGATCACGTCCGAGGGCATCTTCCTGGAACAGCTCGAGACCGAGCCGGCCAAGTACATGCCGGAGTTCGACGAGTCCAAGCTGGGCGGCGACGTCGTCAAGATCGATCTCACCCGGCCGATGCCGGAGATCCTTGCCGAACTCTCGCGCCATCCGATCAAGACGCGGCTGTCGCTGACCGGTCCGGTAATCGTCGCGCGCGACCTCGCCCACGCCAAGCTGCGCGCCCGCATCGAGGCCGGCGAGGACCTGCCCGACTATTTCAAGAACCATCCGATCTACTATGCCGGCCCCGCCAAGACGCCGGAGGGCTACGCCTCGGGCTCGTTCGGCCCGACCACGGCCGGGCGCATGGACGCCTATGTGGACCCGTTCCAGGCCCTCGGCGGCTCCATGGTCATGCTGGCCAAGGGCAACCGCTCGCCGCAGGTACGCGATGCCTGCGAGAAGCACGGCGGCTTCTATCTCGGCTCGATCGGCGGCCCCGCCGCCCGGCTCGCCCAGGACTGCATCAAGAAGGTCGAGGTCGTGGAATACCCCGAACTCGGCATGGAGGCGATCTGGCGCATCGAGGTGGAGGACTTCCCGGCCTTCATCGTCATCGACGACAAGGGCAACGACTTCTTCAAGGAACTCAACCTCGGCTGATGCCGGGACGCGAATCGTTGCACCGGAGCAGATGTCCGACGCCCCGACCGGGCGCCGGATGTCGCCTTTCTTCCCGGAATCCTTAACAAAGCCTTTCCAGACCGGGTGCCGAACCGGCTCGAATGGGCCTTGCACCGTGCGTCACCGTGTCCTGTCGACAACACAACATCCAAAATTCGCAAACGCCGGCCTGATCGCAGAAATGTCAGTTGCCATGGAATCGCCGCATTATCAGAATGCCGCGCTGTACCGCTACGTGCCGGTTGGCCGAGGCGGCCCGAATTCGACCCGATGAATTCGACCCGATGAATTCGATCCGATCCCGACCGGGATTCACACTGACGGACTGAAGGGCTTCAGATGCGAAAAATCACTCTGGCGTTTGCCGCTTTGGCGCTCGTTTTCGGCGCGACGACCTACTCGACCATCGCCGGCGCCTACACGGTGCGGCCGGACGGCACGCTGAAGATGCGCGAAGACGGGATCATCAAGGTTCCCGCCTATTTCGGACGCGGCAGCGGAAAGTCGCCGATCCGGCGTACCGAAGTGTCCTATGACGGCGGCCACCGGCCGGGCACCATCATTATCGACACCAATGAGCGCCGCCTCTACTACGTCATGTCCGACGGCAAGGCGATGAAGTACGGCATCGGCGTCGGCCGTCCGGGCTTCCAGTGGTCCGGCACGCACCGCGTCACCCGCAAGGCCGAGTGGCCGGGCTGGACGCCGCCGCCGGCCATGCGCAAGCGCCAGCCGGGCCTGCCGCACTACATGCCGGGCGGCCCGAACAACCCGCTCGGCGCGCGCGCCATGTATATCGGCTCGACCATCTACCGCATCCACGGCTCCAACGAGCCCTGGACCATCGGCCAGGCGGTCTCCTCGGGCTGCATCCGCCTTGCCAATGAGGACGTCATCGACCTCTACAAGCGGGTGAAGGTCGGCGACCGGGTCGTCGTCAAGCGCTGACGCGCCGCAGACGCTTTTGTGGACAAGAAGGCCGGTGCTTCGTTAAGCATCGGCCTTCTCTTTTGTCGGCCCGGGCGCCTCGCGCCGGGCAGGATGACGTGCGCGAGACATGACGGCAGACATGACGGCGGCAAGCGGCGGCACCGGGCCGGCCGGCCAGGTTCAGGCCGGGCGGCGGGCGATCCTGCATATCGGCCTGCACAAGACCGGCACCACCTATCTGCAGCGCTGCCTCTTTGAGAATATCAAGGCGCTTGAGGATCTCGGCTTCTTCTGCCCCTCGCCGTCGGGAAGCCGGGTGGTCGCCGCCCACAATCTCGCCCGCGAGGTGCGCAAGACCAGGCAGTTCGAGCCGAACGGCATGCTCTGGCACCACGTGTTGCCGGCCTTTGCCGCCTCGAACGCTGAAACGCTGCTTTTGACGTCCGAGTGCTTCGACCTGTCGCTGCCACGGCACATGGCGCGTTTTCGCGAACTGCTCGGCAGCATGGAGGTCACCGTCCTCCTCTGCCTGAGGCATCCGATCGACCTCATCCAGTCGATGTATTCCCAGATCACCAAGAGCGAACGCGACGACGATTTCGCCGCCTTCGTGGAGCACCGGGTGACCAAGGACAACCGGCTCCGCTTCGACCGCCTCCACCGCCAGTGGTCCAAGGCGTTCGGCGCGGAGAACGTCCGGGTGCTGTTCTACGAGGAAATCCGGGACAATCTTTTGGAAGTGTTCCTCAGGGAGATGGGTGCCGAGGCGCTTTTGGCAAAGGGGGCGCCGCGGCTGCCGGACGCCAGGGTCATCAACGCGTCCGCCGACGAGCGGCTGATCGCGCTCCGGGTCGCCTGTGCGGCGCGGGCAAAGGCCACCGGCATGGACCCGGCGCGTTATCGCGACGAGATCGAGCCGGCCCTCCTGCGGCTTGCCACCCGCCGCGGCTGGACCGACAGCAAGCTGAAGCTGGTGACGCCGGCGCTGGCCGCGCGCATCGAGGACGCCTGCCGGCCGGAGATCGAAGCGCTCAACGACCGCGTCCCCCTGCCCGCCTCGTATTTCACCTTCCCCGCCAACCGCGATGCCGCAACGAGCCCTGAAGACGCCCTGATCGACGGACTCGCCGATGCGCTCCTTTCCGGCGACCTCACCGTTGCGGGCGCAGCCCGGCCGTCGCTGCTGTCGCGATTGTTGGGGCGGGGGTAGCGATCCGGGCCAAAGACCCCACACCAGGAGCAAAAGTGCGTCTGGATTTCCGCGTCGGCCTGACGGCCTCCTCGCAATGACATTGAATTCATTGCAATTTCCGTCATTGCGAGCGCAGCGAAGCAATCCAGAAGGCCACACGCACCGGCCTTACGGCTCGCGCGACAGGCCCTGGGCCTCAAGTTCGCCCAGATAGCGCTGCCACAGCGCGTCCTGGCGATGGCCGACATCCCAGAGATAGTCGTAGGTGTAGAGGCCGGTGTCGTGCAGGTCGTCGAAGGTGATCTTGACGGCGTAGTTGCCGACCTGCTCCAGCGACAGGATCTCCACATTGCGCTTGCCCGGCACCGTCTTGCGCTGGTCGGGCGAATGGCCCTGGACCTCGGCGGAGGGCGATGCGATGCGCAGGAACTCGGCCGGCAGGGCGAAGGTCTCGCCGCTGTCGAAGCCCACCGTCAGGGTGCGCCGGTCCTTGCTGAGCCGGATTTCCGTCGGCCAGGGATGGTCTTCTGTGGTCACGATGGTTTGTCTCCCGCGGTTTCTCAATTCGTTATACCGGTCATAGGCTTTTGACTTCGCATGACAAGCCGGAGCGTATATATGTGTGCGCCGAAGGGTGGTCAAAGGGACGCATCTGCGCCAAATCGACGGGGCGCACGCGCCCTGGCGCGTTGCCGTCGACAAAAGAACCGCCCCGGCGCCGAAGCTGCGCCAAGTAAGACCCCTCCGGCCGCAGGAGCATCGAATGCCTTTCGATCCCGAACTCGTCCCCGCCACCGGAACGCTGACCGACCCTTTCGGGCGCGACATCACCTATCTCAGGGTTTCCGTCACCGACCGCTGCGATTTCCGCTGCGTCTATTGCATGGCGGAGAACATGACCTTCCTGCCGAAGCGCGAGGTGCTGACGCTGGAAGAGCTTGAGCGCCTGTGCAGCGCCTTCATCCGCAAGGGCGTCAAGCGGATCCGCATCACCGGCGGCGAGCCGCTGGTGCGCAAGGGCATCATGGAGCTGTTCCGCTCGCTCGGCCGCCACCTCGATGCCGGCACCCTCGGCGAGGTGACGCTGACCACCAACGGCTCGCAGCTTTCCCGCTATGCCGCCGAACTTGCCGACTGCGGCGTCAGGCGCATCAACGTCTCGCTCGACACGCTGGATGCGGACAAGTTCCGCTCCATCACCCGCCGCGGCGACCTTACCAAGGTGCTGGACGGCCTTGAGGCGGCGGACCGCGCCGGCATCGCCATCAAGCTCAACATGGTGGCGCTGCGCGACTTCAACGAGGCGGAAATCGAGCCGATGCTGCGCTATGCCCACGGCCGCGGCTACGACATGACGCTGATCGAGACGATGCCGCTCGGCGAGATCGACGACGACCGCTGCGACCGCTACCTGCCGCTGTCGGAGGTGCGGGCAAGGCTCTCCGAACGCCTGACGCTCACCGAATCCGCCTACTCCACCGGCGGTCCGGCGCGCTATGTCGGCATTGCGGAGACCGGCGGCCGGCTTGGCTTCATCACGCCGATGACCCACAATTTCTGCGAAAGCTGCAACCGGGTGCGCG
Organism: Rhodobium orientis; assembly: GCF_003258835.1. GTDB lineage: Bacteria > Pseudomonadota > Alphaproteobacteria > Rhizobiales > Rhodobiaceae > Rhodobium > Rhodobium orientis. Next base: position 126,282 of record NZ_NPEV01000003.1, read on the forward strand.
TCACCTGCACCGGCATGCTCTATCTCTGCCTCGGCCAGAACGACAGCGCGGATCTGCGCGAGCCGTTGCGCGCCTCGGAGGGCGACGAGCTCCTGTCGCGGGCCATCGACGATGCGATCTCGCGCAAGCCCGAGGGCCACGACTTCGTCATCGACCGGCAGAACGCCGGCCCCAACGTCATCCGCCACATGTCGGTGACCGGCGGCTGATTGCCGCCGCCGGGAACCTTTCCCGACGACGTTTCCATCCCTAATGTCTAGCCGGCGCATCGCCCGCCAACCGACGTGGGTCCGTTACCGCCGTGTTCGACTTCGCCCGCCTTCAAGAGACAGCCGTCGGCCGCAACATGGCTGGCGCCCTGGCCATGCTGGTCTCCGGGCTCGGCTACACGGTCAACGACGCTTTCACCAAGACGGTGTCGGAGGACCTGCCGACCGGCGAAATCATCTTCGTCAGGGGCATCTTCGCCTCGGCGATGATCGTCGCGATCCTCGTCGCCACCGGCTCCTTCCGGCGGGTCCGGGTGCCGCGCTCGCAGGCCGTTGCCTGGCGCATCTTCGGCGAGGTCGGCGCCACGGTGCTGTTCCTTGCCGCGCTCTTTCACATGCCGATCGCCGAGGCGACAGTAATCCTTCAGACCGCGCCGCTGGCGGTCACCGCGGCCTCGGCCGTGCTCCTGAAGGAAGCCGTCGGCTGGCGGCGCTGGACGGCGGTCACCATCGGCTTTTGCGGCATCCTCCTCATCGTCCGGCCGGGATTTTCCGGCTTCGACCTGTGGGCGCTGGTCGCCCTTGCCGCGGTCGTCTTCATCGTTATCCGCGACCTCGCCACCCGGCTGATCTCAGCCGACATCCCGACGCTGACGATCACCATGATGACGACCTTCACCGTCACCGTGCTCGGCCTTGCCATGGGGGTGTTTGAGAGCTGGGTGATGCCGAGCGCCGCAGAGGTGTTCTTCCTGTTTTCCGCGGCCGTCTTCATCATCATCGGCTACTTCTTCATCATCGTCGCCATGCGCGTTGCCGACATCGGCTTCGTGTCACCGTTCCGCTACGCCATCGTGCTCTATGCCGGCATTCTCGGCTATGCGATCTGGGGCGACGTGCCGGATCTGCCGATGATCGTCGGCGCCGCCATCGTCATTGCCACGGGCATCTACACCTTCCACCGGGAACGGCTGGTGCGCCGGGCCGACCCCGAGGCCGCGCCGCCTCCGCGCCCGCCGGGGGCCGGCCCGCCGCTCGCCAACGGCTGATCATCGTCGACGGCAGTTGCCTTTTTCGGCCGCCGGGGAATATGCTAGCGGCAAGGTGCCGCAGCTTCTCCCGCCGCGGCCGGCCTCCCCTCATTTCGAAAGCCCACCATGCCGCCCGCCGTAGCCGACACTTCGATTCGCCCGCCGTCGCTCGCCATCCTGATCGCGGTCTCCTGGATCAATCCCCTGGCGCTCAACATCTTCGTGCCGTCGATGCCGGGCATGATCGTCGCGCTCGACACCAACGCGGAGGTCGTGCAGCTCACCCTGTCGCTCTATCTCGGCGCCGTGGCGATCGCCCAGCTCGTCCTCGGCCCGCTGTCCGACATGTTCGGCCGCCGGCCCGTAGTGCTCGCCGGCATGGCCCTTTTCATCGTCTCCAGCCTGATCTGCGCGCTTGCCGGTTCCGTTGAAGTGCTGATCGCCGGGCGCATCCTGCAGGCGGCCGGCGGCTGCGCCGGCATCGTGCTGGCCCGCTCCATCGTCCGCGACCTCTTCGAGCAGGAAAAGGCCGCCTCGATGATCGGCTACGTCACCGCCGGCATGGCGATCGCGCCGCTTTTCGCACCTGCCATCGGCGGCGTGCTCGACCAGTTCTTCGGCTGGCGCTCTAGCTTCTTCTTCGTTGCCGCCCTCGGCGTCGCCGTGCTCATCGCCGCCTGGTTCGGCCTGTCGGAGACCAACATGAACCGCGGCCGCTCCAGCGGCTTTGCCCGCATGTTCGACGGCTTTGCGATCCTGGCGCGCTATCCCCTGTTCTGGGCCCATTCGCTGACACTGATGCTGACGACGGGCGTCTTCTTCGGCTTCCTCGGCGCGGCCCCCTTCATCTCCTCGCACGTCATGCACCTGACGCCGAGCCAGTACGGGTTCTATTTCGCCCTCATCGGCCTCGGCTACATGACCGGCAACATGTTCTCCGGGCGCTATGCGTCGCGGATCGGCACGCGGCGTCTGATCGCCATCGGCACCGTGCTCGCCCTTGCCGCCGCCCTCGTCATGCTCGCCGCCTTCCTTGCCGACATCGTCCATCCGATCGCCATGTTCGGGCCGATGCTGTTCATCGGCATGGCCAACGGCATGGTCATTCCGGCGACCATGTCCGGGGCGGTCAGCGTCCGGCCCGACCGGGCGGGCGCGGCCTCCGGTCTCGCCGGCAGCCTGCAGATCGGCGGCGGCGCCATCGCCAGCTACATGATCACGACGCTGATCACGACGGAAAGCGGCGAGATCATCGCCCTGCCGCTTGCCATCGCGTCGACCTCCTTTGCCACGGCGGCGCTCATCGGCGGCATTGCCACGCGCTTCCTGCACCGCGAGGAGTGAGTCAACGAACTGACACAACCATCCGGTTCCGCGGTGGTTTTTTCACCTGTTGCGAGACAACTTTCGGTTCATGACACTCCGCATGAACACGACCGGTGCGTGAAGATATTGATTCCGGTTTCTGCGGCAACGGATTGAGCAGGAATCGGTTTTCCGCACCGCGCCGCCGGGCGCCGTTTTCGCACCGGAAGCGGCCCTTCTCACGTCAAAATGCGCACAAAAGAAAACGGCTGCGGAACAGAGTCCGCAGCCGCCGTCAAATCATTGCCGAGAATTGGTTTTCGTCAGTCCATGACGATCTTCGGCGCGGCGCGCTGGGCGCCCTGACGGGTCGTCACCTGCTCCCACACCTTGCCGGCGATGTCCTTGAAGATCTTGGCGTGCGGGCCGTCCGGGTCGGAGACGACGACCGGCGTTCCGGCATCCGACGTCTCGCGGATGGCCATGTGCAGCGGCACTTCGCCGAGGAACGGTGCGCCGAGCTTTTCGGCCTCGGCCCTGGCACCGCCATGGCCGAAGATGTCGGAACGCTCGCCGCAGGACGGGCACAGGAAATAGCTCATGTTCTCGACAATGCCGAGCACCGGCACGCTGACCTTCTTGAACATGGCAAGGCCCTTGCGGGCATCGATCAGGGCGAGATCCTGCGGCGTGGAGACGATGACGGCGCCGGCCAGCGGCACCTGCTGGGCCATCGTGAGCTGGGCGTCGCCCGTGCCCGGCGGCATGTCGACGACCATGACGTCGAGATCGCCCCAGTCGACCTCGCGCAGCATCTGGGTCAGCGCCGACATCACCATCGGTCCGCGCCAGATCATCGGCGTGTCCTCTTCGACGAGGAAGCCCATGGACATGACCTTGAGGCCGTAGCCCTCGAAGGCCTTCAGCTTGCCCTCGGCGGGCGGCTCCGGCATCCGGTCGATCTTCAACAGCCGCGGCAGCGACGGGCCGTAGATGTCGGCGTCGAGCACGCCGACCTTGAGGCCATTCGCCTGCAGGCCGAGGGCGAGGTTGATCGCCGTCGTCGACTTGCCGACGCCGCCCTTGCCGGAGGCGACCGCGATGATCGTCTTGACGCCGTCGACGCCGGGCTTGGCCGGATCGGGACCGGGGGCGGCCGGACGGGCCTGCTGCGGCGCGGGCCCACCGCTGCCGGGCTTGCGCTCCGCCGTCAGCGCGACCATGACGCTCTCGACGCCCGGAATGCGCGACACCACCTCCTCGGCGGCCTTGCGCATCGGCTCCAGGTCGTTGGCCTTGTCCGCATCGACCGTGATGGAAAAGGCGACCCGGCCGCCGGAGACGAAGATGTCGGACACCAGCCCCAGTTCCACGAGGTCGCCGTTGCCGTCCGGTCCGCGCACCTTCTGCAGGCGCTCCAGAATCATTTCCTTGGTGACTTCACTCATTCTTGCCGTCCCTTTGTCCCTTTTGTCCGCCGCACCGGCGCCGGCTTATATTCGAAACCGATAATGTAAGTCCCGCGCCCGCAGCGTCAATGTGTCGGCCTTCTGCCTTGGGTAAATCCCCGGGCTCAAATTGTGAAGTTCGTAATACCGAATTTTCACGATTGTCGCGCAGCGCACTTGCCGCAGGGGGCAAGACTTCTCATAACCACATGATGCCCGGAGACATGTTGTCCAGTACGGTGACCGGATTCGCTGCCCCGTCGCGGAACGCGCCGGCCTTTCGGCGTCGGCTGCAGGGGGCGAACGGATGACGTCCGGCCGCGATCCCGTCCCCGGCCTTTCGCGCGGCCCGATCACCGGCCTTGACGAGACCCTCGTCAACGATCCGGCCCGTTATGCGCCGATCGTCGCCGGCTGCGTCCTGGCCGGCGGGCAATCCCGGCGCATGGGCGGCGGCGACAAGGGGCTCCTCGACCTCGGCGGCCGGCCGATCCTCGCCCATGTGGTGGAGCGGCTTTCTCCCCAGGTCGGCGCGCTGGCGCTCAACGCCAATGGCGACCCGGCACGGTTCGACGCCTTCGGGCTTCCCGTCATCGCCGACCCCGTCGAGGGCTTCGTCGGGCCGCTCGCCGGCATCCTTGCCGGCATGCTGTGGGCCCGCGAGGCCGCCCCGAAGGCGTCCTTTCTGGTGACGGCGGCGGGCGACACGCCGTTCTTTCCCAAAGACCTCGTTGCCCGCCTCGTCGGCGCCGCCGGCTACGCGGAGGACCTCATCGGGCTTGCCGTTTCCGGCGAGCGGCTGCAGCCGGTGTTCGGGCTCTGGCCACTCGGCCTCGCCGGCGACCTTCAGGCCTGGCTGGAGGGCGGAAAGAGCCGAAAGGTGCAGGATTGGGTAGCGCATCATACGAAAGTCGAGGTACGCTTTTCCGGTCCTCTCATCGACGGCATCGAAATCGATCCGTTTTTCAACATAAACGCACCGGAAGACAAAGAGACGGCTGAAGCCGTCCTGGAAGGACTGACAGCATGACGAAACTCTTTGGGGCGAACGAGACCCCGGTGGTCGGCGTGACCGGCTGGAAGAACTCCGGCAAGACCACCCTGGTGGCGCGCGTCGTCGCCGAACTGACACGGCGCGGCTACACGGTCTCCACCGTCAAGCACGCCCACCACGCCTTCGACGTCGACCATGAAGGCACAGACTCCTACAAGCACCGGGAGGCCGGCGCGGTCGAGGTGGCCCTCGTCTCCGGCTATCGCTGGGTCTTGATGCACGAGAACCGGGACGACGAGGACGAGCCGGGCCTTGCCGACTTCCTGCCGCGGATGGCGCCGCGCGACATCATCGTCGTGGAAGGCTACAAGCGCGAGGACTTCCCCAAGATCGAGGTCCGGCGCAGCGCCGCGCGCAAGCACGATCCGCTGGCGCTGACCGACCCCACCGTCATCGCCATCGCCTCCGACCACCCCGTCGACGAAACCGACAAGCCGGTGTTCGAGCTCGACGCCATCGCCGAGATCACCGATTTCATCGTCCAGACCTTCGCGCTGCGCACCATCGCGCCCGAGGAAAAAGATGCCGCCCAATAACAGGTTGCCCGATAGCAGGCTCAAGGACGACTGCTTCGCCACGGACCGGGAGTGCCTGACCCACGCCGAGGCGCTGGCCCTGCTGAAGGCGCAGGTCGCACCGGTCGTCGACAGCGAGACGGTGCCGCTCATCGCCGCCGGCGGCCGGGTTCTCGCCGAGGAGATCGTCGCGCCGCGCGACGTGCCGCTGGCCGACAACACCGCCGTCGACGGCTACGCCTTCAGCCATGCCGACTATATCGCCTCGGAAGGACGCCTTCCCGTCGCCATGCGGATCGCAGCCGGCCATCCGGCCGGGACGGCGCTTGCACAGGGCACCGCAGCGCAGATCTTCACCGGCGCGGTGATGCCGCCGGGGGCCGATACCGTCGCCATGCAGGAGGACTGCCGGATCGACGACGGCGAGCCGCCGATCGTGAACGTCCCGCCCGGCCTGAAACAGGGCGCCAACCGGCGCCGGGCCGGCGAGGATGTCGCCGCCGGGTCGGCCCTTTTGGTGCCCGGGCTGCGGTTGCGGCCCCAGGACGTCGGCGCCATCGCGTCCACCGGCAAGGCGGAGGTCACCGTCTATCGCCGGCTCCGGGCCGCGCTCGTCTCCACCGGCGACGAGATCGTGCGGCCGGGCAATCCGATCGCGCCGGGCCAGGTGTTCGACGCCAACCACTACCTGCTTTCCGAACTCCTGGCCGCCGCCAATGTTGCCGTCAGCGATCTCGGCGTCCTTGCCGACGACCCTATCCTCATCCGGGAACGCCTTGCCGAGGCGGCCGCCTCCCATGACATCCTGATCACCTCCGGCGGCGTCAGCCATGGCGGCGAGGACCACCTTGCCGATGCGGTCGCCGCCCTCGGCTCACGGCATCTGTGGCAACTCGCCATCAAGCCGGGGCGGCCGGTCAGCTTCGGCCAGATCGGCGACTGCGTCGCCGTCGGCCTGCCGGGCAATCCGGTCGCCGCCTTCGTCTGCTTCCTCAACTACGCCATGCCGGTGCTGTCGGCGATGGGCGGCGCCGGGTTCCAGACGCCGATCCCCTACCGCATTCCCGCCGCCTTCGATTTCGCCAAGAAGCCGGGACGCCGCGAGTTCCTGCGCGGCATCCTCGAGCGCGACGCCGACGGCCATATGGTGGTGAAGAAATTCGCCCGCGACGGCTCGGCGCTGATCTCGTCGCTGCGCGAGGCCGACGGGCTGATCCTGCTGGCCGAGGAGACAACCTCGGTGGCGGCGGGCGAGACCGTCGAGTTCATCCCCTTTTCCGCCTACGGCATCGCCGAACGCACCCTTTAGCCATGACATCCGACGTTCAGCAACTTGAAACCTTGAATTGCAATACTGGGACGGGCACGCAAATCGCGGGCGTCCCCGCCTGCCCGCAAGTGGTACCGAAGCCGAAAGACAGACGATGCGCCTGCTGAGCGCCGCCCTGACGGCGGTCGTCGTTGTCCTGGCAGCATTGCTGCCGGCGGCGGCAAAGGACTGGAAGACGTTGCGGATCGGCATCGAGGGCGCCCATCCGCCGTTCAACTATTTCGATGCGCTGGGCGAACTCCGGGGCTTCGATGTCGACATCGCCCGGGTCATCTGCGCCAAGCTCAAGGCCGAGTGCACCTTCATCGTCCGCGACTGGCCGGAAATCATCGACGGGCTGACCACCGGCGCCTATGACGCCATCGTCTCCTCGCTGGCGATCACCGAGGAGCGCCGCAAGAGGATCGCCTTTTCCAAGCGCTACTACCGCACGACATCCGTCTTCGTCCTTGCCAAGGCCTCTCCGGTCACCCTGTTTTCCCGCTCCGCCCTCGATCACCGCATCGTCGGCGCGCAGGAAGGGACGATCCACCAGAGCTATCTGGAAGAAACCTACTGGAGCACGATCATCCGCCCCTATCCGACGGAGGAAGAGGCTTTTCTCGACCTTGCCGCCGGCAGGATCGACGCGATTTTCGTCGACAAGCTGGCGGCGACCTACTGGCTCGCCAAGCATGACGACGGCCGCTGCTGCAAGATCGCCGGCGCGGAGCTGACGATCAGCCAGGGCATCGGCGTCGGCCTGCGCCAGGAGGACGAAGACCTGAAGCAGAAGATCGACGAGGCGATCGACGCCATGCGCGCCGACGGGATCTACAGGACCATCAACGCCAAGTATTTTCCGTTTTCGATCGACTGACCGGCGGTCCGCCCGCACGCGGCGGGCCGCCGCATCTCTTCCCCGCCCCTTTGCCAGCGAGCCCGCCATGACCCAAGCCTCAGATCCGCGCATCGAGACGCTGCTTGCCCACGGGCCCGGCAGGGATGCCGCGAGCGGCGGCGTGGTGCCGCCGATCCAGCCCTCCACCACCTATTTCCGGAACGAGGACTACGCGCTGGCCGCCGACGGCCATCTCTACGGCCGCGACGACCTGCCGATCCCTGCCGACCTCGATGCCCTCCTTGCCCGGCTGGAAGGCGTTGCCGACGCCATCGCCCTTCCCTCCGGCATGGCCGCCATTGCCGCCGTCTTTCGCGCCGTGCCGCGCGGCGCCACCGTCCTCATTCAGTCCGGCATCTATTGGGGAACGACGGGTTTTCTACGCCAATTCTGCCCCAAGAACGGCCTCGGCATGGTCGAGGTCGATGCCACCGATGCCGCAATGCTCGCCGCCGCCATCGCGCGGGAAAAGCCCCACCTCGTCTTCCTGGAAGTGCCGTCCAATCCGTGGCTGCGGGTCGCCGATATCGAAGCGGCGGCACAAGCCGCCCGTGCTGCCGGCGCACTCCTTGCGGTCGATGCCACGGTGGCGACGCCGGTGCACATGAAAGCCGCCAGCCTTGGCGCCGACATCGTCGTCCATTCCGCCACCAAGGCGCTCAACGGCCATTCGGACGTGCTGGCCGGCGTCGTCGCCAGCGACCATGTCGAGGCCGACTGGTGGCATGCGATCCGGGGAGAGCGGCGCCAGGCTGGCGCCATGCTCGGGCCGTTCGAGGCCTGGCTCCTCATCCGCGGGCTACGTACCCTTGCCCTCCGCGCCGAGCGCATGGCGGCGAATGCGCAAGCGATCGCGGAATTCCTGGCCGGCCACAGCAAGATCGAGGCGGTCCACTATCCGGGCCTCAAGACCCATCCGGACCACGCGCTTGCCATCAGCCAGATGACCGGCGGCTTCGGCGGCCTGCTGTCGTTCCAGATCCGGGGCGACGCGGCGGCGACCCTTGCCGTTGCCGGCCGCCTTGAGCTGATCACACGGGCGACCTCGCTCGGCGGCGTTGAAAGCCTGATCGAGCACCGCCAAAGCGTCGAGCCGCCGGAGACCGGCATGCCGGAGAACCTCTTACGGCTTTCCGTCGGCATCGAGCATGTGGACGATCTGATCGCCGATCTCAACAACGCCTTCGCCGCAATCTGAGCGCCCCCTGACAGCGTCGACGCGATGGGCTAGAACTGGATAAACCTTTGCGGGCGGCGACCGCCGGCCCGCCTATCAGCCACGACAGGAAGCGCGGAGCGGCAAAATGGCGAAAGTTGCATTCATCGGCCTTGGCGTCATGGGATACCCGATGGCGGGCCACATCAAGTCGCGTGGCGGACACGACGTCACGGTCTACAACCGCACGAGCGAAAAGGCCGAAAAGTGGGTGGCCGAGCATGGCGGCTCCCATGCGCCGACGCCGGCCGCCGCCGCAGACGGCTGCGACTTCGTCTTTGCCTGCGTCGGCAATGACGACGACATCCGCCAGGTGACGCTGGGTGAGGACGGCGCCTTTTCCGCCATGAAGGAAGGCGCGATCTTCATCGACAACACCACGGCGAGCGCGGAGATCGCCCGCGAGCTCGACGCCACCGCCCGCGAGCGCGGCTTTGCATCGCTCGACGCGCCCGTCTCCGGCGGCCAGGCCGGCGCGGAGAACGGCGCGCTCACGGTCATGGTCGGTGGCGACCAAGAGGTCTTCGACAAGGCCAAGCCGGTGATCGACTGCTACGCCAAGATGGTCGGCCTGATGGGGCCGGCCGGCAGCGGCCAGCTCACCAAGATGGTCAACCAGATCTGCATTGCCGGCCTCGTCCAGGGGCTCTCGGAGGGCATCCACTTCGCCAAGACGGCCGGGCTCGACGTTGCCGCCGTCATCGACGTCATCTCCAAGGGCGCAGCCCAGTCCTGGCAGATGGAAAACCGCTGGCAGACCATGCTGGACGGCAAGTTCGACCACGGCTTTGCCGTCGACTGGATGCGCAAGGACCTTGCGATCTGTCTCTCGGAAGCCCGCAACAACGGCGCAAGGCTGCCCGTCGCGGCGCTCGTCGACCAGTTCTACGCCGAGGTGCAGACCATGGGCGGCAAGCGCTGGGACACGTCGAGCCTGATTGCGCGGCTGGAGAATGCGGAGAAGGGGTGAGGGGCTGGCCGAAAAGGTGAACCGGGCGATGGGCCATCGCCGACGCGCCCGGCACGCCCTTGATGGGACAGAACAAGGCACCTGAGACGCTTTCCCAAAAAAGTGACGGACTTTTTGGAGAAGAAATCGCGTTAAGACAAAATCCCAAAGCATGTTGAGTGTTTTAGAAAAAACCCAACACGCTTTAAAGGCGGAGAACTGCGGCGAACTCTTAGTTCTCGCATATCAATTCTTGATGCCGTCCAGCCGTTCCAGGACACGCGGCCCGGCATCGTTCGCCATCACGTCGGCCCGCAAGATGACGTCGTCAAATTTGACCCCGGTGATGCGGGTCAGTTCCGCAAGCGAGCGTTGCTGTTCAACGAACTCGCCGATTTCGAAACGCTCCTGGTCTCGCATCGCCTCCAAGCCGTTCCGGTTGATGGTCGTTTCCTGCTCCAGCAAAAACCCGTAGGCCTTCAGCTTTGGAGTGCGACGGTTGTCGCGCCGTTCGCCGACCAAGACGACCTTCCAGAAATCCAGGGGTACGTTGAAGGTACCGCCGCCGAAATCGTGGGGGATCGCCCGATCGATGTCGAGCACGGGACCGGAGAAGATCGTCACACGATTGCCGACCGCCCTCGCCTGTTTTGCGATGTGTTGCTCGAGTTTTCCCCATATGCCTTTGTATTGAAAAATGGCGCGGTTGAAATGTTCGTGCTGAGGGGTGCAATTGGTCCAGTGGAAGGTATCTGAATTGGCGTATTCCATCTCCTCCACGGTCGCGCCCCAGGCATTGTCGTCGCGTCGAACGACATGCCCGCGGTCGAATTTCTTGGCAGGTGCGTAGAGTTCGGGGTCGTCTATTTGAAGCGATCCGGGAATTCTCGGATCTTCGATCCACTTGTCGCTGCCGAAATCGTCTCTGGAATAATTGAAACGAACCTGTGGACTGTAGTCGGAATTGGCCGCCGACCACATTAGCAGCATCCACTCCTTGTTCATGACAAGCGAGAAATGATGGTAGTCCAGAATGTGGGGATTGCCGTGTCTGTCCAGATAGATCTCGTTCAGCCGATCGCCGTCGATTTCCGGCAGGGGTAACGAAAAGCCGGGCAGAAAATTCTCGTCGTATCCGCGACGGTGCGCGTAGTGCGGATCGCGTTTCAATTGCCGCTCGAGAAGGTGCGCTCTGGTTTCGGCAGCGCCGGCTCGCCGGTCATCTGCCGGCGCCGCCCGCGAATACTGGTTCACGGTTCCGAAGTAGATTTGGGCGTCGCCCGCCACGTTGATCACGGCACGGCCGGCAACGTCGGTTTCTTGCGCCTCGATGCTTGGCAGTTTGCGGGTGGAAACACCGGCACCGTATGATGACGGGCGAACGTCAACGGGCGCGAAAGGCTCTCCGTCGGCCGGGTTCAGCAACTCGGCATCCAAGATATCGGTGCGAATTCCCGTTATGGAATCCCGCAGGGCGCGCTGCTCGTCGGAGGCAAAAGCGACCGCGTTGAGATGCGCCAGGATCTTCGAAATGCGGACGCCCTCATTCGCAATCCAATTGATCTCGGCGTCGCCCTGCTCCCTGCGCCAAGGCTGGTGCTGGCGGTTAAGGATGACGTCGCCGTCCATATCCGCGACGCCGCAATGGTGCAGACCAACAACCTCGAACTCGATATTGAATGCGGGCGAACCGGACGAGCCCGGCTCCGTGTCCGTCAGGTAATGGAGATGTTCGTCAAGGATATCGACGACCATGTTGTTTGTGTTTGCATATTTCTTTGGGCCGCCGCTCGGATGTTGGATAATCGTGACCGTATGGCCCTTCAGGATTTTGCCCGTCTGGCCGACCAGCTTGTGGTGCCCCCATTTCGCCAGATTGGTGTTCGTGAGGCTCTTCGGCCTGACTGCAACGACGGCATAGTCCAGACCTTCGTCGGCAAAGAAAAACGTGTCCGCATCGAGTTCAAAAAGCTCACCGGCAGACAGGCCGGTGCCGACCTTTTCATATCCGAACTGGATCCCACAGCCCAGCGTATTGCGGGCGGTCTCAAAGACATGATGATTGGTGATCATCAAGCACGGCGTGATCAAAAAGCCGGTCCCGAAACCGAACAGATCGTTCGGTCCGTTTCCGATCTCGACGATCCGTCCGACCGCTTGTCCGGCCAGCCGTTCTTCCGGCGAGACCGGTTCCTCCACCAGGTCGTTGGTACCGAGAATACGCTCAATGAAGGACGATCGGATATTGCCAAGGGCTCGCTCCCGCACATTGCGGACGCCGGCGCGCTCGATAAAGTCTTCAATAGCCCTGCGGTTGTTGGCGTTGCGGATGGTGCTTGTGTCGGTTGGCCTTGAGACCTCCAACCGCTCGCCTTCGCGCGCCCTCCAGCGCTCCGCGGCCTTCTTGCCGATTTCGACGCGTTTTTCCTGAATGGCCTGCAAGCGGTTCATGGCAGTCGTCCCCTGTCCACTGGATCTGCAGTCCGGCACAAACAACCAAAGCCGTCTATTACTTATAATTGTATATCTCTGTTTTATGCAATCTCTTTTGTCGGCAGCCAGGCAACGTCGATCGACTGGCGTTCAACCAATCGCATGCCTACGATCAACTGTCGGGTTATTAGCCAACAAAGATCCTTCGCTTCACTCCCCTTCCAATATCTCCCCCTTCAACCCGCACAAATCGATCACCTTGATCGTCTTCTGCTTGTAGGTGCCGTCCATACAGGAGGTGTTGAGGTCCTTGGCCTGGCCGAAGGCGAGGCGGCAGCCGTTGGAGGGGGGGGGGACGGCTATTGCCGGCGTGCCGAGATAACCTCAGAAAATGCTCTGTCCTCCCATCAAGTCCAGACCTTTCGCATACGCCTCGGCTTCTGCGGTCGCATCGCCTTTGCCATCGAAAATGTCCCGGACGGCACGGCCGATCTCTCCGTCCTTTTCGAAGAGGAAAGGCCCGCCAACACAATGCCGTTGCATTATGTGAAGCGGGTCTTGATCTGATGTTTTCGATGCCCCAGTCGCCGATCTCTCCAAAGCCACGACATACGACGAAGTCACGACATACGACCGCTCGAGATAACGTTTGTTGTATTCAATGATCTCGATGGTTTGATTGCTTGGCGCGTCGCCCGCCAGAACCTCGTCGATCCGGAAGGTGAGCTTCACGACGTAGTACTTCGTGCCACCGGTGTTTCGTTCCACGACCCGACGCGCCGTCAACTCGCCCACGACGACGGCATCCGCTTTCAGAATATCGCGCAGGTCCATGCGGATGGGAGCCAGACACGCCAGACTGGCGTCCGGAACGACGATTGCCAAGATCAGGAACATCGCCCTCAAAATCATTTGCGCCCCTCCGAACCAAAACTTTCGCGCCCAGAACAACGTCGCCCACATGTCAGAATTGTGGTCCGGTCGATTGTCGCCGGCACGACGCCTCCTCACTCCCCCTTCAAGATCTCGCCCTTCAACCCGCACAGATCGATGACCTTCACCGTCTTCTGTTTGTAAGTCCCGTCCATGCAGGAGGTGTTGAGGTCCTTGGCTTGGCCGAAGGCGAGGCGGCAGCCGTTGGGGGAGACGGCGAGGTTTTCGGTGAAGCCGGCGGCTAGCTTGATCGGGTCGCTATCGGGCGGGACCAGAAAAATGCCGGAATCGCCGATGCCGCCGTCGCGGTCGTATTCGCGCTTGTCGAGGGCCCAGCCGAGCGCGGTCTTCACCACACGCGAGGACTTCATCTCCGGCAGGCAGGCCTCCTCGCTCGCGCCCTCGCCCGGCACCAGGCGCCAGACATGGCGGCAGTCGGCGCCTTTCTTGGTGCGGGCGAATACCAGATAGCCGGTCCCGTCAACGGAAATCCCCTCCGGCTTCACATTACCCTGGCTGAACGGCAGCGTGATCGCCTGCCCGTCCGGCGTCATCAGGCGGCCCGGATCGGCCGTGCGCCGTCTTCCCAGGTCAATGAGGCCGTCGCCGGGTCGCAACGGCACCAGGATGTGCTCGTCGAGGCCGTCGGACCGTTTCTCAAAGCCGCAGGTGAAGGGGTTGAAGACCTGCCCCTCCTCTTCGGCCGAAAGCGGCGTCTCGGCCATCTCACCCGGCTTGCCGAAAAAGAACGTTCCATCCGCCCCGTCCGCCTCGACCCGGTAGGAGAGCGTGCCGCCCGCATAGCAGGGCTTGGTGAGGTCGCTCGTCGCCAGCGTCTCCTCGCCGCCGCCCGCCGACCAGACGGTCAGCGGGAAGGTGAAGGCGGCCCAGGGGTTATCCTTTTCCTCCCGCTTGGCGTCGTACTCCATGCGCTGGAACAGCAGCCGGTCGTTGTCCATCCAGAAGAGGCCGTAGTCGACGAACGGCACCTTGGTATCCGTCATCCAGTGCTTCGGCGGCTCCCGATCGCAGGCGCCGAGGAGGAGGGCAAGGACGAGCGCCGGCCAGAGGCGACGGGCAATAGGGGACGGCATGGCGAATTCCTTCGCGAATTGGACACGGTCTTGGGGACGGCCGGAACGCTAGTCCCCTGCCCCGCCGCTTTCACTGAAATCGGTCAACGCTTGCGAACAAAACCAAAACGACGTTTCGTGAGGCCATGGATGCCCTGACCGATTCGCCCGACACCCAAGATCCCCTCGTCGGCCTCAACGCCGAACAGCGCCAGGCCGTGGAGCATGGTGGGGGAAAAATCGCCGGCCCGCTGCTCATCATCGCCGGGGCCGGCACCGGCAAGACCAACACCCTCGCCCACCGGGTCGCGCATCTGATCGTTGCCGGCGCCGATCCGCGCCGCATCCTCTTGATGACCTTCTCGCGCCGGGCGGCGGCGGAAATGACGCGGCGAGTGGAACGCATCGCCGGCGAGGTCATGGGCCCGAAGGCGACCGTCTTGACCGAGGGCCTCACCTTCGCCGGCACCTTCCATTCGATCGGCGCGCGGCTCCTGCGCGAATACGCGCCCGCCATCGGCCTCGACCCCAACTTTTCGATCCACGACCGGGAGGATTCGGCGGACCTGATGAACCTCGTCCGCCATGAGCTCGGCCTTTCCCAGTCCGCCACCCGGTTTCCGAAGAAGACCACCTGCCTGCAGATCTATTCGCGCACGGTGAACGCGGAGGCCGAGCTGCAATCCGTCCTCGACAAGCACTTTCCCTGGTGCGCGGGCTTTGCCGAGGAACTGAAATCCCTCTTCGGCGCCTATGTGGCGGCCAAGCAGGCAGAGAACGTCCTCGACTATGACGACCTGCTGCTCTGGTGGGGCGAGATGTGCGCCGAGCCGTCGCTGGCCGAGGAGATCGGCGGCCGCTTCGACCATGTGCTGGTCGACGAATACCAGGACACCAACCGCTTGCAGGCGCGGATCCTGACCCGCCTGAAGCCGGACGGGCGGGGCGTCACCGTCGTCGGCGACGACGCCCAGTCGATCTACGGGTTCCGGGCGGCGGAAGTGCGCAACATCCTCGATTTTCCAAACCTCTTTTCGCCCCGCGCCGACATCGTCACGCTGGACCGCAACTATCGCTCGACGGACGCGATCCTGGAGGCCGCCAACGCCGTTATTGCGGAAGCCCCGGAGCGCTTCACAAAAACCCTCTGGTCGAGCCGGGCCTCAGCGGCGAAGCCGCAGATCGTTACAGTGAAGGACGACGCGGGCCAGGCCGATTTCGTCTGCGACAGCGTGCTCGCGGCGCACGAGGAAGGCACGGCCCTGAAGCACCAGGCCGTGCTGTTTCGCGCCTCGCACCATTCCGGCGCGCTGGAGATCGAGCTGACAAGGCGCAACATCCCGTTCGTGAAGTTCGGCGGCCTCAAATTCCTCGATGCCGCCCATGTCAAGGACGTGCTCGCGGTCCTGCGCCTTGCGGAGAACCCGCGCGACCGGGTCGCCGCGTTCCGCGCCTTCCAGCTCCTTCCCGGCATCGGCCCGACGAGCGCCGGCGCGGCGCTGGAGGCCATGACCCAGCTCGAGGACCCCGCCCTCGGCCTGCAACTGTTCCGGCCGCCGAAACGGGCCCAAAGTGACTGGCCGGCCTTCGCCGAGCTCTTTTCCCGCCTGCGCGCAAAACCCGGCTGGCCGGCGGACCTGGAAGCCGTGCGCCTGTGGTACGAGCCGCATCTGGAGCGCCTCCATGAGGACGCGCGGATGCGCCGGACGGACCTTTCCCAGCTCGAACAGATCGCCGGCAACTACCCCTCGCGCGAGCGCTTCCTCACCGACCTCACCCTCGACCCGCCGTCGGCCACCAGCGACGAGGCCGGCCCGCCGCTCCTCGACGAGGACTATCTCATCCTCTCCACGATCCATTCGGCCAAGGGCCAGGAATGGTCGAACGTCTTCGTCCTCAACGCCGTCGACGGCTGCATCCCCTCGGACCTCGCCGTCGGCGAGCGCGACGACATCGAAGAAGAACGCCGCCTCCTCTATGTCGCCATGACCCGCGCCAAGGATTCTTTGGCCCTCATCACCCCCCAACGCTTCTACGTCCAGGGCCAACGCGCCGACCGCCACGTCTATGCGTCCCGCACGCGGTTCATCCCGGAGGGGATTCTGGGACGGTTCGAGCAGGGGGCCTGGCCGAAGGCGGAGACGGCGGGGGAGAGAGGGCCGCACGGGACGGTGCGGGTGGATTTGAAGGGGAGGATGCGGGGGATGTGGGGGTAGAGGGAGCGGGTTTTGGATGGCGTCGTAGAAACACGATCGAAACGACGAAAAATGAACTCGATCCAAGCTGGTTTCCAAGGCCCTACCCCGCAGCCAAAGAGGTCGAGAACGAAACATCTCGCTGCGGTTGGACGCCACAGAGGAAGAATTCCCATCACTCGAAATACTGAAAAAGATGACGAACGTTCGACGCCTACGTGGCATCAACGTTGGCACCAATAAGAGGACGATTTCCGTACATTGTCCGGTTTCAAACGGGCACGGACGTGCGATTTCGCGGGAAAATTCGCCGCACGGCATGATTCCTAATTCGACTATCTTTTTAGTTGTGGCAATCTTCCTGAACTTTCTGGGAGAAATGCGATATGGCGGACAAGAAAGACAAAACTCTTAGCTATCGGCGGGCAACTTGGTTCAATGAAAATTCGAAAAGCATTGACCTGCAATCGTGCATTAAGGAAGCGACGACCAAACTAAAAAGTATCGACGACCGTACCATCAAGCGTGGTGACGACAAGCTCGTGAAACTTTTGAAATTGAGCAATGACAAAAATGGCGCACTTCTGCTGCATTTGACAATCGAAACACCAGGTGAGGCTGCATCTATTGTTCCGAGCCTAAAAGACGTCGATAATGCTGATGTTGCCACAACAATGCCTCCCGAGGAAACCGAATTCATGGATGGCGACGCCTTTCTCTACGTTCGAGATGACGATGTATGTCTATGCTCTACTCTTGTCCGAGATGGTGCCATCAAATATTTTCTTTATGAATTGTTTAAAAAGGCAAAAATTAGAAAAGACTCCAATAAGTTTGATTTAGTAAAGGTGGCTGACATTGATAAAGTAATGCTGCTACATGCACAGGGTGTCAAAGAGGTTGTTATTAAGTCCACAATATATGAAGCCACAGCGCAATATGCGCGCAGAAAATCACAAGCGGCCGGAATCCTTGGTTCGTTATCAAAGAATTTAAAAGCTTTTTGGGGTAATGAGAATGATGTGAATCAGGACTCATTACATGTTTTGCTCGAGATCAAAACAGATGCAAGACGCAAAGGATTAAAACTCGGAGAAGAGCGAATCGAAGCGCTCGCGGAGGACCTTTTAAGAAATACGGAATACAACGATGATTTTGTTATTATTACGAAAGAAGGTCAACGAATCGGACCTGAGGAAATCTACATTAGAACAAAAGTAGGGGTAAAGGCTAACGGAAAATCTGTTGACCGAGATTCTGCATGGAAAGAATTGTCAACGTTTTTTAATACACTCGAATCTATTGGTGCTACGGTCCAGTAATATGCGAATTATGTTCATCATATTTTGCGCCGTAGGAGCTGGAACAGGAGCTTTTTATGGACAGCCGTTGCTGAAAGATAATCCAAATGCAGTAATGATTATTGTCACGGTGCTATCTGTTTTTGCTGGCTTTCTCGTGGCAATTGTTACGATTTTGGGCGATCCGACCATGATCCCCGACGGCACCTGGAGAACCGCAGAAGTCAGGCGGGAGAACATCGAAGCGAGCCTGATTAGACACGGCTGGCTTTTTATAGTCTACCTTCTCGCTATTGGCTGTCTTTTCTCTGGTATTCTAATTGAGAAATCCTCCGTTTCAGCGTGTTTTAAGCTGTGGTTTGAACGAATTTACCTTTTCCTAGGTATTTTTTCTTTCTTGTTAACATTCGCTTTGCCGAGCATGTTGCTCAAGATGCAGATGGCTAGGCTTGATGCAGAAATTGAACGCCGTCGCCGAAGCGCCGGAATTGACGCCGGAAAGAAATGACTGCCAAAAGTTTCGGTGGTCATACTACTAATGACTTCTTGAAACATGTGCGGATCGATTTCATTGCGCTTGTAGCTGTCGATACGCCATCCTTGACCCAACTTCCCGAACACGCCACAGCTCGGCCTTTACGGTCTGGAGCCTCCTTTGACACCACAACCCAACACCCCCCTCACCACCATCCTAGAACCCGAACGCCACATCGACGTCATCCACCACACCGACGTCCTCGTCGTCGGCTCCGGGCCCGGCGGGCTTGCCGCCGCGCTCGCGGCCGCGCGGGCGGGGGTTGGGGTGACGCTGGTGGAGCGGTTCGGGTGTTTCGGGGGGAATCTGACCGTCGTCGGGGTGGAGGGCATCGGCTGGTATCGGCACGAGGAGACCGTGGAGGCGAACGGGATCGGGCGGGAGTTCGAGACTCGGGCGTTCGCGATGGGCGCCGCCGTGCCGGAGTCCCAATCAGAATCCTATGAGATCGACGCGGAGGGGTTCAAGCGGGTGGCGGACGTGCTGGTCGAGGAGGCCGGCATCCACCCGATGCTGCACCGGATGTTCGTCGCGCCGATCCTGGAGGGCGATCGTATCGCCGGCATTATCGTGGAATCGAAGGCCGGGCGGGAGGCGATCCGCGCGCGGCGGGTGATCGATGCGACGGGCGATGCCGACATCGCCGCGCGGGCCGGCGCGCCGACCTACCTGACGCCGAAGGAGCAGATGATGGCGACCTCGGTGATGTTCCACCTCGCCGGCGTCGACAAGACCGCCTTCCTGGCCGGCGTCGCCAGCGACCCGCAGCGCTATGCCGACTGGCGCGGCGGCGGCGAGTGGGACATAAAAACCTCCGGCAAGGAGGACGAGATGTTCTCGCCGTTCCTGAAAAAGCCGTTTCGCCAGGCGATCGAGGCCGGGCTGATCCCGCCGGAGCTGACGACCATCGCCGGCACCTGGGGCGCGATCCACGACAGCGGCGAACTCACCTACATGAACCTCATCCACATGGACGACTGCGACGGCACCGACCCGGACGACCTGACGCGCTTTGAGATCGAGGGACGGCGCCAGGCGATGCTGGCGATTGCGGCGCTCAGGCGCTTCACGCCGGGCTGCGCCGGCGCGCGGCTGCGCAATTTCGGCATGACGCTCGGGATCCGGGACACCCGCAAGATCGACGCGGTCTACAACCTCACCGAGGACGACACGCGCAACGAGGGCCGCTTCGAGGACTCCATCGGCATCTATCCGGAATTCATCGACGGCTACGGCCTTCTCGTCCTGCCGACCACCGGCCGCTACCTGCACATCCCCTATCGCGCCCTGTTGCCTAAAAAGGTGCGCGGCCTCCTCGTCGCCGGGCGCGCCATCGGCGGCGACCGGATCGCCCACGCCGCGACCCGCAACATGTCGGCCTGCGCCGTCACCGGCCAGGGCGCAGGCGTCGCCGCGGCGCTGTCGGTCAAAGCCGGCTGCGAGCTCGACGCGGTGGATATCGGGGCAGTGCAGAAGGAGCTCGACCGGCAGGGGGTGCGGCATCAGTGAGGGGCTAGCCTCGCGCCGACGTCGGTTCGCAGGCGATCAAGGCGCGCCCTCCCCCTTACCAGGCTCCGCTCCGTTTGCTAGAAGCCGGAGGTGAATTAGCGGCCCGCCGCGACGCCGAAGAGGTCGCGCCGACGCCCGTCGTCCAACAGGCAAAAAAGCCGATGATCGATCCGGTCACCCTCACCCTGTTCGTCGCCACGGTGGCGGTATTCGTCGTCACGCCCGGACCGAACATGATCTTCTGCGTCTCAAAGGCGATCGTCGGCGGCCCGTCCGCCGGGGTGATGAGCGCCGTCGGCGTCTGCCTCGGCCTCGTCGTCCATGCCGGCGCTGCCGGGCTGGGCCTTTCCAAGCTGTTCCAGTATTTCCCGATTGCCTATGACGTGCTGCGGGTGTTCGGGGCCGCCTACCTGCTCTGGCTGGCGTGGAAATCGCTTCATGAAAACGGGGGACTGCCGGCAGAATGCCGCGAGGCCGAGGCCGCCGACCGCAAGTACAAGAGCGGCCTTCGCTTCGTCGTGGAAGGGGCCCTCAACGCCCTTTTGAGCCCGAAAGCGGTGTTCTTCTATATTGTGCTGTTTCCGCAGTTCCTGGACCCGGCCAGGGGCAGCGTCTTCGTCCAGAGCCTCGTCCTGATCGCCATCATCAACGCGATGAACTTCACCGTGATCTCCATCCTGTGCCTGTTCGCCGGCAAGACCTCCGCCTGGCTGGCGCAAAACCCGAGCGTCCTACGCTGGCAGCGCCGTATCGTCGCCGGCGTTTTCGCGGGGCTGGCCATGCGGGTGCTGTTCAGCAGGCAGGCGGCCTCAAGCGTCTAGCGGCGCTTGCCGGCGCCGGAGACGCGTTCGGCCATTGCCGCCTCGCTGCCGGCGAAGACAGGCTGTGACGCGGTCTTTATCGGGGTCTGGTGGTTCTGGGGCTTTGCCGGCTGGTCGGGCACCCTCGTCGGGCTGACGCTGTCGACGGCCAGGCTCGCCATGGCGCTGCTGCATGGACTCGGCACCGGGCCGACCGTCGCCCGCTGGGGCGAGCACCGGCTGGCGCTCGTCGGCCTTACCGCAGCCGCCCTCTCATGCGTCGCCTTCGGCCTCACCACCTCCACCGCCCTCGTCTTCCTCCTCCTGATCTTTCACGCGATCGAAGGCTTCGTACACCCGAGCATCGCCGCCCTGATGTCGAAGGGCCTGCCGGAGGACACCCAAGGCACCCTGCAGGGCGGCATCGCCGCGATCTAGAGCCGCTCCGGCCTTTTCGGCACCGTGCTCTTCACGCAGATTTTTAGTTGTTTCATGTCGGCGGACGCGCCGGTGCTGAGCCCGGATGTGGCGTTTTTTGTCGCCGGGGGTGTGCTTGCTGTGGCGTTTGGGTGGTTGTTGGTGAGGGGGGATTGATTGTCGTCCGACCCGAGAGCTGAAAGGATGAGAATGGAAAGGGGACCGTTGCATCCAACTGTCCGTTTCCTGCCTGGAGTGTCCATTGTCCGGCTACCAGGCAAAAAGTTTCGTTGAACACCATTGATCGGAATACTCGGGGAGTTCCATTAGCCACCGCATAACAATTGTGGTCCCGTAAGCGCCGGTTCCGAGGCCGACATTGGCCGGACCAGCTTCAGAAACAAGCAATTCATAAGTTTGCCTATCTCCCTTTTCATGCACCAATCCGAGGTCGGTGCGCCATGCGAACCTGTAGTCCTTATCGCCCGTCTCACCGATAGCCGTCCCATAAAGGGTTGTGTCGGTTATATAAATCGGCCACACATCAGCTTTCACAAGGGGGGTTCCATCCGGCAATTTGGGAACAACATAGGGTCTCCAATATGGCCGGCTCAGATCAAAAACTGCGTTGTATCCGATACTGATCCCGTTCTTGAGATGAACGCAGCGGTTTTTCTCGCTGTAGCCAAATACTGGAAATGACAGATATGCTAAAAGAAGTAGAATTATCGTGAGCACCACCGAACCACAGCCGTATCTTACTACTTCTTTTACAACATTCGCCACAAGCAAACACCTTTGTGGAAGTTATCCAAACCTACTAGAGGAAGCATCCGCATAGATTTTCCCTTCGAACCGTCCCTGCCAATTATCATATATTCGATATGATTTTGAACGAGCCAATTCCAGGTTGTCGCCAGGTATTATGTCGAATATATCTAATGGGTCTCGGAAAAAGTCCTCAAGGTAGAAATCCATTTCCCCGGAAACGGACAAAATTCCATTTTCCTCTGAGCTATTTCCAGTGTATTTTCCGCCAATCGTGGTATCTCCAAGGCTGAAAACAACATCTGTCATGTCATACGTATTGTAAAAGTTATTCGAGAACGACCCGTTTTTTGTCTCTCGTGCTTTTCGGGCGATCTGTTTTGGCAATCTTGTTGGATCGTCGATAACAATCTTGCGATATTCAGCCACAATGGACCGCAGGTGCCCCGTCTCCCGCACAGCGACACCGCGACCGTTGCCATTGAAATAATGATGGACAAAATCTCGACTGCTCCAAGGCGAACCGATATCCGATATGCCAGACAGTGCGATTTCAATGTGCTCATTTATGTTCGCAACGTAAGGTTCTGCGATACAACGACAACCATAGTCCTCGCCCGGATGGCCGGTCGGCGGCGGATTATCCCAGGCGAATATCTTGCCGTCATTGGCAGCATGGCTTGGCCGGACTTTTCCATCTCCTCTGGTCCGCCAGACGTAATGCGAGGTCGGGTGGGTCTGTTTTTGGGATAAATTGATCGGGATGCCTTTGCGAATATAAGTTTCGAAGGCCCGTCGATAGGAAATGCTGCCGGTATCCATGCGGAAACTCCTTGTCTGTTAGAAGAATCGCAGTCGCGCTGACGGGGCCTGCCGTCCGGGGCATGTTCATTCGCGCCGACATGCGAATGTCGGTGCGCCGGCGGCATGCAAGCACAACAAAAATTAGATTCTTGGGGGGGGAGGGGGAAGTTACTCGCAAAGGTAGCGCCAACCGTGACGCTGGTCAATATTGGTATGAATTAATTCCTATCCGATACGCCTGACCCGAAGCGCTCAGCGCCTGGCATTGTTGAGGCTTTGACATGCAACAATCGTAGTGGTCGATATTCCTGATAGATTTCGGATGCTGATATTGGCCGCCCCGCATAAAACAGCGGCAATGGACTCAAAAACTGCCGCCTGTTATGGCCAAGGTGTGGCATGCTCACACGTGTGAATTACGCCGAAGCTACCGACAAATATACCCCTACTCCTTCTTATCCTCAATATAGCTCAGCGGCAGCGCGGTCGTATATTTGATCTGCTCCATGGCAAACGATGAGGAGACGTCGGCGATGTCGATTTTGGCGATCAGGCGTTTGTAGAAGGCGTCGTAGGCTTCGATGTCGGGGACGACGACGCGCAGCATGTAGTCGACCTGGCCGCTCATGCGGTAGAACTCGACAACTTCCGGAAACTCGCTGATCAGTTCGGCAAAGCGCGACAGCCAGTCTTCCGTGTGCTTGTCGGTGGTGATGGCGACGAACACCGTCACCTTGGCGTTGACCTTCTTGGGATCCAGCACGGCGACGCGGCCCTGGATCACGCCCTCCTCCTCCATCCGCTGGATGCGGCGCCAGCAGGGCGTCGTCGACAGGCCCACCCTTCGGCCGATCTCGGCGACGGGCACGGTGCAGTCCTTTTGCAGGATGGACAGGATCTTGCGGTCGACACGGTCGATCATCGGCTCACTCCTGGAAAACCATTTTCCTCTATCACCCCCTATTTCTCTCAATATTTGCTCAAACAGGCTATCGCAAGCGGAAAATTAGATTTTTCTTCTAATTTCGGCGCGCGCCGGCCTTGAGTTGCACGCTCGAACGGCTACCTTTGAACCCAACGACGAAGGTCGGCCGAGAGCGCTTTTCGCGCCCGCCGCCAAGGAGACCGAACGATGACCACATTCACCCAGCTGACGCCGCAGATTTCCATCTCCCCGGCGCTGTCGGAGACCGATATCGCCCGGGCGGCGGCCATGGGCTTTCGCACCATCCTCAGCAACCGGCCGGACGACGAGCCGGGCGTTGCGTTTTCCTCCGAGGCCGCGCGGCACACCGCCGGCGTCTTCGGCATGGCGTTCCACCACGTGCCGGTCGCCGGCTACGAGATCACCGAGCCGGATGCCATCGACGCCGTTGCCGACGTGCTCTCCGGGGCGACCGGGCCGGTGCTGATGTACTGCAAGTCGGGAATGCGCTCCGCGTATCTGTGGGCACTCGGAACGGTCGGCGAGCTCGGCCTGGCCGAGACGCTTCAGATCATGGATCGGGCCGGCATCGACGCCTCGATCGTCGAAGACGAGCTCATCGAGCGCGCCGCGATGGCGCCTGCAATGGCCGATGCGGCCGCCTACGCCGCAGCCGTCTGAACACCCTCTTCAAAAGTTGCGATGCCCCGCAACGCCGTCCGGTCCTACACTCTGGGGCCGGGCGGCGTTTTTCGTTGGAAGACGCGGTTTGCCGGTCAACGGCAGCCGAGATTGCCTTCCATGCGCTTGATGCGGGCGACGTTGCTGCTCTCGACGCGCGAGAACGGCGGATTGCTGGTCGAGCAGCCGGAATTGTCGAAGAAATTGCGGCCGCGGCGCGTCTTGAAGCAGTAGCCGTTGCGGTAATAGATCTCGTTGCGCGCCACCCAGAGGTCCTGGCAGCTCAGGGTCTCCAGCTCCCAGTCGGCGAGCGCCCGCTCCGAGCTGTCGGGAAAGACCGTAAAGGCCTGGGCATTGGCGGCGCCAACACTGATCGCCATCGCCGCGCCGGCGCAGGCCGCCGTCAGGACCGCGGAAAACGGTTTTGTCATCTCATTGCCTCCCGTCTTCAACGCCCGGTCAGCCGGGCCACCTCGGCCCTCAGGATAGGCAGGATTTCCGCCTCGAACCATTGATTTTTCTTCAGCCAGCCGGTGTTGCGCCACGACGGATGCGGCAGCGGCAGGATCGCCGGCTTGGACGACCCGGCCATGATCTCGCGCCAGGCGGCAACCGTCTCGGTCATGGAGCGCCGGCGCAGCGGGCCGAGGTGATAGGCCTGCGCATACTGGCCGATGGCGAGGACCAGTTCGAGCTGGGGCATCGCCGCAAACAGCCGGTCGTGCCAGGCGCTGACGCATTCGCGGCGCGGCGGCAGGTCGCCGCCCTTTGCGTCCTGGCCGGGAAAGCAGAAGCCCATCGGCACGATGGCAAGGCGCGAGACGTCGTAAAAAATCTCGCGGTCGATCCCCATCCAATCGCGCAGCCGGTCGCCCGAGGGGTCGTTGAAGGGAAGCCCGGTGGCATGGACGCGCGTGCCCGGCGCCTGGCCGCAGATGGCGAGCCGTGCGGTGCGCGACAGGCGCACCACCGGGCGCGGCTCGTGCGGCAGCGGGGGGCCGTCCGGCGCATCGCGGCAGATCCGGCAGTTCGTGACGCCCCGGGCGAGTGCTTCGATGCTCTCCGCCCCGCTCGCCCTTGTCCGCGCTTTGGTGCCTGCCGTCAGTTTTTCGCTCCCGTCGCCCTGCCGGTCGCCAGCGCACTCGGCCGGGCGCCGATCCGCGCCTTCCAGTCGAGCAGATAGGTGCAGTCATCCGGCACCACCATGCGCGCCGGGCGCAGATATTCCACATAGCAATAGGCGCTGATGTCGGCGATGGAAAAGCCGTCGCCGGCAACGAAAGGCCGGCTTGCCAGTTCGCCGTCCAGCAGCCGCAGGAAATCGAGCAGCCGCGGCCGGTTGGCCTCGGCCCAGTCCGGCACCTGGGGCACCTCGAAGGCGGCCATCGCCGGATGGGTGTGCCGAAACACGGCCATCACCGCGGCGCCGAGATTGAAGTCGACGCGGCGGTTCCACATCTCGACCAGCGCCCTCTCCTTCGCCCCGGTGCCGAACAGCGGCGGCTCGGGATGCGTCTCCTCGAAATAGCGGGAGATGGCGACGGATTCGGAAATCGCCGTGCCGTCGTCGAGCACCAGCACCGGCAGGCGTTTCAACGGGTTGATGCCGGCAAATTCCTCCGAGAGGTGCTCGGCCTTGCCGAGGTCGACCCGTTCCAGCGGCACCTCGATACCCTTTTCGGCGAGGAACATGAGCGCCCGGCGCGGGTTGGGCGCCCCGGACCTGTCCACATAGAGCTTCATTGCGACCTCCCCTTCCCGCGGGTTTTTTCCGTTCTCCGATCAAGCGTCGCACGGCGGCGCTGGCCTGTTCAATCGCTGCGATTGCAGCTCATCGGTTCGGGTGGAGGCGCCGCCAGTCGCGCGGACTCTGGAACGGGCCCTGCCAGATACCGCGCCCGGCAAGCCGCGCGCCGGTTTCCGCGATGAGGAAGCGCCAATCGGCCGTCGCCCAGCCGGCCCGGACCATTTCCCGGTTCAACAACACGCCGCGGCGCCGGCACCAGCCGAGCGCGCGGTCGTACCGGTCCCGCCCTGAAATGCGGCAGGAAACCTTATCCCCGTTTACCAATTCGGCGAGGGAATCGCGCGCGCGCCGCCCGCACGGATAGGGCTTTTTGCCGTTCGAACAGTCCTGGCGCAGCTCCGGCGCATCGATGCCGACAAGGCGCACGCGGCGGTCGTCGAAAGTGAGGCTGTCGCCGTCAACCACATAGGGCGTTCCGGCAACGGTTTCCTTGTCGTTTTCGATGCCAGCAAGCTCCATCAGGTCGTCCAGGTGGAGGCCGGCGAGGACGATGCCGAGGACCACGAGGACAAGCAACGGCCTGCGGGGCGTCGCCCTGTTGTACCGGTTCGGCCTCATCATTTGCCGTTAACCATAAAATTGAGGTGGTTGTTAACGTTTAAGGCGAAGAATTGCGCCGATTGAAAGCGGTTTTTTCAACCCCTTGCAAACCCTGAGGTATGGCGGCCGATGGCCGAGACGACGGTCACAGCCAGCGACGACAAGACCCTCATCAGTCGGATGCGGGCGCAAAAGCGACGCGACGTCACGCGGGCGGTGCGCGACGTGCGCGAGCGCATGACGTCGCAGACCGGCACGCGCGCCTCGTTCGACTACGAGCTGACGCTGGCGCACGCCCGCAGCGGCCTCAATTCCATCCTGCTGTTGCCGGCGCTGGCGGTGCTTGCCGCGTTGATTGCCTCGCTGTGGGTGGAAAAGGGTTTCGTCGTCAGTTGGCTCAGCCTGGTGCTTGCCACCAGCGCCTTCAAGCTGTCGCTGTTCCGCAGCTTCGTCGGCAAGCCCCAGAAGGACGTCCGGCTGAAAACCTGGCGCCAGCGCTTCGTCGCCGCGGCGTTCATCCAGGGCCTTTGCTGGGGTGCGTTCTTCTTCCTGCCGTCGAGCGACGGCAACGCCTTCGTCACCTTCCAGTTCGCGGCCCTGCTCATCGTCGTCGCGGTCGTCACCATGCTGGCCTCGAACATGCCGACGGCGATCTGGACAGGCACGGTGCCGATAACGATCTGCGCCATGCTCGCCCACATGGCCTCCAACGTGCCGGTCCACTACGTCATGGCGGTGACCTCGGCCGGCGCACAGATCTTCTTCCTGATGCTCGGCTACCGGCTCTATTCCACGGCGCTCGCCGCGCTCTCGTTCCAGGCGGAGAAGGACGCGCTGATCGCCGAACTGGAGCAGGCCAAGGGCATCTCCGACGAGTCGCGCCGCCGGGCCGAAGAGGCGAACCTTGCCAAGTCGCGGTTTCTGGCCACCATGAGCCACGAGCTGCGCACGCCGCTCAACGCGATCCTCGGCTTTTCGGAAGTGATCAAGAACGAACTGCTCGGCCCGCTGGAAAATGCCACCTACAAGGACTACGCCAACGACATCCACTCCTCCGGCGAGCACCTTTTGAACCTCATCAACGAGATCCTCGACCTGTCGCGGATCGAGGCGGGGCGCCAGGAGCTGCAGGAGGAGGCGGCGACGCTCCTCTACATCGTGGAGGACTGCCAGCACCTCGTCGCGCTCAAGGCCAAAAACAAGGACATCCGCATCTTCAACCAGTTCGAGCAGAATATGCCGAAGCTGTGGGCGGACGAGCGGGCAGTGCGCCAGGTCATCCTCAACATCCTCTCGAACGCCGTGAAGTTCACGCCGCCGGGCGGCGAGATCACCATCAAGGCCGGCTGGACCGCCGGCGGCGGTCAGTATGTCTCGGTGCGCGACACCGGTCCGGGCATCCCGGAAGAGGAGATCCCGATCGTGCTGTCGTCCTTCGGCCAGGGCTCGATCGCCATCAAGTCGGCAGAACAGGGCACGGGCCTCGGGCTGCCGATCTGCCAGGCGCTGATGAAGATGCATGGCGGCACCTTCGACCTCAGGTCGAAGCTGCGCGAGGGCACCGAGGTGATCGTCACCTTCCCGCAGAGCCGTGTGCTGGAGGTCATGCCGGCGATCGCAGAGCGCAAGGCCGCCCAGCGCAAACGCGCCAACATGCGCTAGCCGAGCAAGCGCCCTACCCCTCTCAGTCGCTCGATTTCGCCGCGACGCCGGCTTCCTCGAAGGTCGCCATGCCGGAATGGGTGGCGGCGGCCACCCGGATGATGCCGGCGGCGAGCGCCGCGCCGGTGCCCTCGCCAAGCCTGAGGCCCAGGTCGAGCAGCGCCGTCTGGCCGAGGCATTCCAGCATGCGGGTATGGGCCGGTTCGGCCGAGCGGTGGGAAAAGATGCAATGGGCGATGGCGTCCGGATTGACCGCGTGCAGCGCGCAGGCGGCCGACGTCGCCACGAAGCCGTCGACGACCACCGGCACCCGGTGATGCCGGCCGGCAAGGATGGCACCGGCCATGCCGGCGATCTCGCGGCCGCCGACGCGGCGCAGGATTTCCAACCCGTCGGTGACGCCCTCCGCCTTCATCCGCTTTGCCGCGGCATCGACGGCGGCGATCTTGGCCTGAAGGCCGGGGCCGACGACGCCGGTGCCGGGACCGACCCAATCTTCCGGCGCGCCGCCATAGAGCGAATGGGCGATGGCCGCGGCGACCGCCGTGTTGGCGATCCCCATCTCGCCGATGCACAGGAGGTCGATGTCGCCGTCGATCGCTTCCATGCCGTAGGCGATAGTGGCCGCGCAGTCGCGCTCGCCGAGCGCATCGGTCTCGGTGATGTCGCCTGTCGGATGGTCCAGCGCCAGCTCATAGACCCTCAGCGAGAAATCCTGGGAGGCGCACATCTGGTTGATGGCAGCGCCGCCATTGGTGAAGTTGGCGACCATCTGCTTGGTCACCTCGGGCGGATAGGCGGAGACCCCGCGCGCGGCAACGCCGTGGTTGCCGGCAAAGACGGCGACGCGGACGATGTCCACCTTCGGCACCTCGCGCCGCTGCCAGGCGGCCAGCCATTCGACGATCTCCTCCAGGCGTCCGAGCGATCCCATCGGCTTGGTCAGAACCGCCTCACGGGCGCGGACCGCGGCGACGGCATCGGCATCGGGTCCCGGAACGGACTGCAACAGCGCCCGGATGTCGTCGAAGGGCGCCTGCGTTGCACTCGATGTCATCGGTTTGGCTCCTTTGAGGTGCTGGAGATTTCAGTATGGCGAGTCGTGAGCGGCACTCTATAACCGGCCAAGTTTTGTCGGCAACAGGCGCACCGGCGGCACGTCCAAGAAAGCTGCAGGCAGCGCCGGCGTATTGACGCACGGCCGCCGCACCCCCGATGCCGGCGGTAACGGTTGCCTTTTCTCCCCGTCCCCTTATCTGAAAAGAGCCCTGCCCCACAATCACGAGCACGCGACCGCAGCCATGGCCGTCCCCTCCCCTTGCATGAACATCTGCCGGATCGACGCGGCCAGCGGCTTTTGCGAAGGCTGCGGCCGGACGATCGAGGAGATCGCCCGCTGGTCGTCCTATTCCGACAAGGAAAAGCGCACCGTCCTGGAAGCGCTGGAAAACCGCGAGATCCCCACGTCCGCGGCCGACACGCGCGGAGGGACGCAATGAAGCGGCCGCTCGTCTGGGCGCTGCTTGCCGCCCTCGGCATCACGCTGATCGTTGGCGCGCAACTGATCTGGCCGCCGCAGCCGGAAGATATCCTCGATTTCGAGGGTCCTCGGATTGCCGCGCTCGTCGCCCTTCTCGTCGTCCTCGGCGGCTCCATGCTCGCCTCTCGGCCGAAGATGGGCGAGGTGTTGAAGGCCATCGTCGTCTGGGGTGGGCTGGCGCTGGTCCTCGTCGGGCTCTACGCGTTCCGCTACGACCTGGAGATGATCGGCCGGCGCACGATGGCCGCGCTCATCCCCGGCATGGTGGTGGAGACGTCGGACGGCTCCGGCGCCGTCTCCGTCATGCGGGCCAACGACGGCCATTTCCATGTCGATGCCGATGTCGACGGAGCGAGCCTTTCCTTCCTCGTCGACACCGGCGCCAGTTCCATCGTGCTGACCCAGCGCGATGCCGAGCGCGCCGGCATCGACGTCGACAACCTGCACTATTCGATCCCGGTTTCCACCGCCAACGGGCGGGCGCTGGTGGCGCCGGTCCGCCTCGACAGGATCTCGGTCGGCTCGCGCATCGGGCTCAGCAACGCCGAGGCCTTCGTCGCCGCGCCGGGCGCGCTGCAGACCAGCCTTCTCGGCATGGACTTCCTCAACGCCGCCTCGTCGTCGGAGATCCGCGGCGACCGGCTGATCCTCAGGCCTTAGTGGTTTGCAGCGGGCATTGAACGCGGCCTTAACGTCTGGAACGGCCCTGCCCGCCATATCCTCCGAATGTTCCTGCAACGAAGGTCGTCAATGCCCGTAAAAAGGGGGCTTCGCCCCTCAGAGGAACAGGCTGAGGACGAAGCGGACGGCGACAATCAGCAAGAAGATGCCGAAAAAGAGCTGCAGGCCGCGGCGCGACAGCCGGTGCGCGAGGCTGACGCCGAACGGGGCCACCAGTACCGTGATCGGCACCACCAGCAGCATCGCCAGCAGATTGACGTAGCCGATCGAAAAGGGCGGCAGGCCGGGAGCGCCCCAGCCGGCCCACATGAAGCCGATCATGCCGGGAACGGAGATCAGCGTGCCGGTGCCGGCGGAGGTGGCGACGGCCTGGTGGATCGGCCGGCCGTAGAGCGTCATGAAGGTGTTGTTCATGACGCCGCCGCCGATCCCCATCAGCGTTGAGACAAGGCCGATGAAGCCGCCGATGATGGCGCGGACCGGATTGCCGGGAATGTCGTCGCCGAGGCGCAGGCCGCCGCGGTCGAACAGCATCTTGGCGGCGACGACGGTGGCGATGACGGCAAAGATCAGCTTCAGCCCGTCGGCCGAGACATAGGCGGCAATCAGCGAGCCAATGACGACGCCGGCCGGCACCGGGATCGCCCAGGTCTTCAACAGCTCCATATCGACGGCACCGCGCGCCTTGTGGGCCATGAACGAGCGGATCGAGGTCGGGATGATGATGCCGAGGGAGGTGCCGACCGACAGGTGCATGCGCACCGCCTCGTCGACACCGAGGAAGGCCAGGAACTGGTAGAGCACCGGCACCAGGATGGCGCCGCCGCCGATGCCGAAAAGGCCGGCAAGCACTCCGGCAACGGCGCCGGCGGTCGCCAGCGCGGCGGCGAGCATGACGATTTCGCCGATCGGTGCGGTCAGTTCCATGGTCGGTTCCTGTATCCCGGGAAAACGCGTGGTCAGCCCTGCGTTGCGACAGAAAGGCGCGCGGCGGCTGGCCCTGTCTCGCGCAAATCGTCGGCCGAGTCCAGCGGCCGGGCCGCAACCGCGGCGAGCGCTTCGCGCAGGACCTCAGCCGTCGCACCGGGTTTCACCGACTCCACCGTCAGAATACGGCGCCAGGCGCGGGCGCCCGGAACGCCCTGGAAAAGGCCGAGGATGTGGCGGGTGATGTGCGACAGGTGCGCGCCGCGGGACAGCTCCGCCTCGATATAGGGGATGAGGGCGTCGACAACAGCGAGCGGGTCCGCATCCGGTCCGGTCTCGCCGTAGATCACCCGGTCGACGGCGGCGAGCAGGCCCGGGGATTTGTAGGCGGCGCGGCCGAGCATGGCGCCGTCGACGTGGGAAAGGTGCGCGCTCGCCTCGTCCAGCGTGGCGATGCCGCCATTGATGCCGACGAAAGTGCCCGGCAGCCGCGCCTTCAGGCGGTACACCCGGTCGTAGTCGAGGGGCGGCACATCGCGGTTTTCCTTCGGGCTCAGCCCTTCCAACCAGGCCTTTCGGGCATGGACCCAGAGCGCGTGGGTGCCGGCACCGACGACCGCATCGGCGAGCGCATCGAGGGCCATTTCGGTGTCCTGGTCGTCGATGCCGATGCGGCATTTGACGGTGACGGGGATTTTGACCGCCGCCTTCATCGCCGCGACGCCCTCGCCGACGAGTGCCGGCTCGGCCATCAGGCAGGCGCCGAAGCGGCCGGACTGCACCCGGTCGGACGGGCAGCCGACATTGAGGTTGACCTCGTCATAGCCAAAGTCCTCGGCAATGCGCGCGGCCGCGGCAAGCTCGGCCGGCTCCGAGCCACCGAGCTGCAGGGCGACGGGGTGCTCGGCGGCGTCAAAACCAAGCAGCCGCTCACGGTCGCCATGGATGACTGCCCCTGTCGTCACCATCTCGGTATAAAGCAACGCCCGGCGCGTCAGCAGCCGATGGAAAAACCGGCAGTGCCGATCCGTCCAATCCATCATCGGCGCGACGGCGAAACGCCGAGCTGCGCTAAGCTGCGATATGCTTTCTTTTTCCACTACTTATGCCTTTTCGAGCACTTTATCGCTTGCCACATTTCGTCTCTTTTCGTACCGTTTTGCCGAAGGGTACAACAAATGTTGTACCATTTGGGAGAGTGTTGTACCGATATGGGCACAATCATTAAACGCTCACGCAAGGACGGATCTGTGGCATGGCTCGCACAGATCGTTGTTAAGCGCAAAGGCACCATCGTCCTGCGCGAGAACAAAACGTTCGAGCGCCGATCAACAGCTTCTGCCTGGCTCAGCCAACGGGAAAAGCACCTTGGGCAACCCGGAGCCTTAGAATCCGAACTGCAAACCAAGGCGAACGACAATCGGGCACCCAAACTCTCGGACGCGATAGATCGGTACATTCGCGAAAGCAACAAGAAGATCGGCCGCACGAAAACGCAGGTGCTAAAAAGCATCAAGGACTTCGACATCGCCGACAAAGCATGCGCCTCCATCACCAGCGCCGACATAATCGCGTTTGCACGCGAGAAGCTCGAGACAGGGGTTCAGCCGCAGACCGTCTCCAATTATCTTTCCCATCTTGCTGCCGTGTTCGCCATAGCGCGCCCTGCCTGGAACTATCCTCTTGACCGACAGGCCATGCAAGACGCTTGGATCGTCGCCAGCAAGCTCGGACTGACAACAAAAAGCCGGGAACGAAACCGTCGCCCAACCCTCGACGAACTCGATCAACTCATGAAGCATTTCAAGGATCGGTCGACCATCAGACCCTCTTCAATTCCTATGCATCGGATTATCGCCTTCGCTATCTTCTCAACCCGCCGGCAGGAGGAGATTATCCGGATCACCTGGAAAGACCTCGACAAGGAAGGCAAGCGCGTCCTTGTGCGTGACATGAAGAGTCCAGGGCAGAAGATTGGCAACGATTTTTGGTGCGACTTGCAGGAGGAAGCACTGTCGATCATTGAGGCGACGCCCAAAGTTGCCGATCAGATATTCCCTTATACAACGGATGCGATTGGCGCGTCCTTTACGCGCGCCTGCAAGCTTCTGGCGATCGAAGACCTTCATTTTCACGACCTGCGGCATGACGGGGTTTCTCGACTGTTTGAATTGGGCTTGAACATTCCGCAGGTCGCGTCCAATTCCGGCCACCGGTCCTGGACGTCCCTCAAGCGTTATACGCATCTGCGCCAGACCGGGGACAAGTATGAGCGGTGGAACTGGCTCACAGAAGTCACCAAAAAAGACCCTGCTCTGAAATTCGCCAACCGACCTGCGAAGGTCATTTGACGATGCGTTCCGCCATCTTCCATGGGAACAATTCATCGAAACGGTTGACCGGATCGTCGAGTATGCAAGCAAGGTCGCCGCACAGCTAAGCATTTGGATCGTGTCTGCTTAGCATTGCAGCTTTGATCAACCACAGGATGCTGGCGGCTTGCCAAACGCCATCGCCTGGACCGGTGTACAGCCAGTTCTTGCGGCTTTTTGCGGCCGAGAGTGATCAGCCGGATGGCGCGCTCCACAGCCTGTTGTTGTGGATCTCGACAGTGCCGTGGCCTGCCCCCATCGGGTGGTCCGGGGTCAATCTTAGTGCAAGGTCGGCCTTGGCGCCATGGTCGGCTTGGCCGGCGACACCGGTTCGTTGAATGGCATCGGCCGTTGAACGAGTTGCGGCGCGGGTGGTCTGTAGCCGAGTGAGGAGTGCGGATGCGCCGTCTTGTACACTAACGAGCGTCCCCATTCCGCGCTGGAGCGCTGGACACCCAGACACACAAACGGGCTGGCGAGTAACGAGAAACTGACGTCATTACAAACAAACTCAATATACCTTAACCAAGCCGTTAAATTTTACGGAAAACCAAGATCACTCATGGTATGGCATGCCTCCTGCTGTGCTTGACGCTGTAGCTACGACATGCCGCCTCCCGATTGACCTGAAAACAGAATTCCCTACCTTCAATTGGGCAGATCAGCCATTCATATGGGAAATGACAGTTGACGCCGTTGCGCCTGAGGGTGCTAGGCGAAGGAATCGAGGCAGACAATTCAGAAGTTGTCTATGGCTTCCGGAGTGAACAAAGTGCGTAGAGAACATATCGATATTTGGGCCAATCCGGACGACATCACGACTGATGTACGCGATCGATTGTGGTTTTTCATCTCCCGTGATGTCGATATGATCATGGATAAATTCTATGCACGGATCAACAAATCAAACCTAAGTTACTTACTAAACGGTGTGGACTTAGAGCGGCTAAAAGAAAAGCAGAAGTCGCATTGGCGCCGGCTGATTCTCTATCGAATGGATGAGAATTACGATCTTCGGCTAAAAAATATGCATGCTTATCACGTCAAGGTCGGCCTACACCATGGACACTATATCTCTGGTTACTTCATGTTTATGAATCTTTTCCAAAAGTCGATTTTAAAGCGCGTCGCCGGCCCGAAACAGGCCTATGAAATGATTGTCGCATTGCAGAGCATAATCTCAGAAGATATCACCCGCGCTCTCGGCGTCAACAACTACACCGCAGAAGATACTGCCTAAAGCCGCCATATCGCCTCTTATGCGACGAAACCACATCGGCTCTATAGGAAGATCATCGAGCATCGATTAGACGTGATGAAGTGCTACCGTCTTTGGACCGATGTGACTCGGCATATCAGGGATGCCTGCTCAGGCGGTGTAAGCTGCCGATGAGCCTTTCATGAGAGAAATCCGCAGCTTGGTGCCAATAGCGTTATGGACTGCCCCCGGATTGGCAGACAATCCCCATCCTCACGCTGCGGCGCTTTCGAACGCCTCGGGACTGACGCCGCCAAGATGAGAGTGGCGGCGGGTTCGGTTGTAGAAGACCTCGATATAATCGAAGATGTCGGCTCGGGGGAGGTCTCGCGTTTTGTAGATGCGTTTTCGGATGCGCTCCTTCGTCAGGCTGCTGAAGAAGGATTCTGCGACGGCGTTGTCCCAGCAGTTGGCGCGCCTGCTCATGCTCGGCTCCAGATCGTGGGCTTGGCAAAACCGTTTGAAGTCGTCGCTGCCGTATTGGCTGCCCTGATCAGAGTGAACGACAACACGACCGGCGGGTTTTCTGCGCCAGACAGCCATGAGCAGCGCATCCAGAGCCAGCTCTTTTGAGAGACTGGGTTTCATCGACCAGCCGACGACCTTGCGTGCAAAGAGATCGACGACGACTGCCAGATAAAGCCAGCCCTGCCAGGTCCGGATATAGGTGATGTCGGTCACCCAGACCTTGTTGGCCGCATCGACGGTAAACGCGCGCTGTAGCCGGTTCGGAGCGATGATCGAGGGCCGGCCAACAATAGTCCGAGCTTTTTATAGCCGCGCACGGGCTTGATGCCGTTTTCCCGCAT
This sequence comes from Rhodobium orientis, assembly GCF_003258835.1. Lineage (GTDB taxonomy): Bacteria > Pseudomonadota > Alphaproteobacteria > Rhizobiales > Rhodobiaceae > Rhodobium > Rhodobium orientis. The sequence goes on from NZ_NPEV01000003.1 coordinate 162,189, forward strand.
GATGCGCTCGACACGGTGGAGCCCGCAGCTCTCTCCGGCGTCACGAAGGTCGCCGAAGATGCGACGCAAACCGGAAAAGTCCGGTCCAAACCGGTGCTGATCAAGGGAAAGATCAATTGCTGGGAACCAATTAATCCCGCCTGCATCAGCGGCGAACAACCTATATTTCGACTTTCCGCAAAATAATTCTTGACGCCGTTGAACGCGCGGTCTGTAAAAAGGCCGAAGAGGGTTCCATCCACTGCTGTCCGGTTTAATTTTGTAGACATGGTGCATGACATTGATTCTACTTGGTTTCAGACGTTTCGCGGCGTTTGAGACACCAAGCGGAGACCAATGCCATGCGGCACCACAATAGCGTCTTTCACGGCGTCCTGAAGCATGTTCCCTGGGGCCTGTTCGACAAGCTGTCCACTTAAGCTTCTTGGCTTACGAATAAGTTGATTGTCTCGATGGGTCTGCGGCCCTGGTTTCGGTAGCCGAGA